>NZ_NCSS01000006.1:0-714342 GCF_002088935.1 Henriciella litoralis | reverse complement strand
GGCCATTTCTGGTGCGCTCCGAGGGTGCGGATAGCAGATGTGAGCACTTGCAGCGCCTTAAGTGCGACGGCTTCGTCGTGGGGAAAGCTCGATTGCAGGATAGCGGCCCGGTCGAGTATTGGCTGAACAAGATCGAAGCGCCTATTTTTCGCAGTATCGAATACCAATTGTTTAGAAGCTTCCATCCATCGAAGTGCTGATAGTGTATTGCCGCTTGCGGTTGGTGCGAGAAAGTCGAGTTTGGCAACTTCGTCTGGATAGTCCCGGTTAGCTAGAATGATGGTCACTTGTGCTGCCTCACCGCCGGCGTGAAGGCAAGCTGCGCAAAAGGCGGCGCGGTCAGCATGATCATCGATTGAGCGAATTTGTTGAAGCATATGGAACTCACCCAGTAAATCTGGTTCAAGTCCCCTCAGTTTGGAGCCGTCTTGCGCGCCACCCATTGCGGCGATAAGCTCTGTGCTCCATCGGTTACCTTGCCCGGGTCTAAGGCGCGGCAGCCAGGCTTCACAGTCTTTGAATGCGGCAATCTGGCTGCGGTCCAAGCCTCGCATGAAGGTTGCTGCTGCTAGTGCATTTTCATGCAAGTATTGGATCTCTTCACTTATTTTGCTGCGGCGGAACCAGTGTTTCTTGCGATTATCTCTTAGCAATCGGTCAAAAAGATCAGTCTTTTCGATATGCTCGAAAGGATCGTTTAGATCGACTGTCCCGTCTTCAATCGCGCGAACCGCCAATTCCGCAACGGCTGCCGCAAACAGGGGCCGTGGTGTCGGGACAGTATTGCTCCGTGTGTTTTCTAAATACTTGTGCAAGTTCGAAAGCGCTTCGTCGGAAAGGTAATGTCGCCGAGAATCGATGCGTGTAACTGCATCTTCCAGTATTTCTGGAGTTGGAGGTTGCAGCCCGGCGCGCCTAAAACGAGCTGCCATCAATTCAATGGTTGCTGGCATCGTTAACGGGCTAAGCGGCATGCCGTACTGCCATTCGGACGAATTGAAGACACTCTGTTGAAGTGCAGTGCCGTCGGAAGAGGAAACCAGCATTTCATCCATCCACGGGCCTTCTCCGCTGCGCTCGAGAAGAACCACACGGACAGGATGATTTAATCTCTGTGGGCTTTGAGCTTCTAGATTTGCTCGCTTTCGTAGATGATCTAGGACCTTTCCAACCTTGGATGGGCTTTGTGCTGGATAATCGATGACCAAAAGCGTTGGTGCGCAGGGTTGCCAAAGGTTTCCGTCAAGCATGGAATCAAATTGATCGAACTTTCCGCCTATCCAGTGAAAAGGCATTCGCTCCCCAACAAATTCATAAAGCAACCGGGTTTTACCCTCTCCACCCGGCCCGGTGATGCAAAGCCACTTGAAGAGTCCATCTTTCCCCCGATTGCTGGTATCGCCGAGAAAGCGGTTTAGGATATCGAATTCTCGTTCGCGGCCAACGATCGGAAAAACTTCGGAATTATATCTTACGGCCGACGACGCTGTCGCATCACCATGAGGAAGACGGTCCCAGTTTATTACGATTGAATCGAGTGCTTTTCGTACATTCGCGTGTAACTCACTTAAGTCTTCAAGAAGACTTGAAAGAGAATTCTCCATCCCGTCTAGTCGCTGACCCGCTCTAAGTTGCTGGATCACATCATCTGGGACTGATTCCTCGATCGCTTCCTGTCCTGGCTTTAGACCAGCGTTGAAATCCTCAACAAGTTTAGTCTTCAATTCGTTGCGGTGTTGAGTTTGCCTGCAAGCGTTGGCTACGAAAGTAAGAAGTTTGCCAAACCGAGCGTCATTCTCGAGCTTCTCAAGCATCCGCGACCCAATCGCTTGCTGGCCGAGATCGATGGCCCAGAGCATGCACATGTAGAGACCGTGATTAAGGGGTGGTTTGCAGCCAATTTCATCGCGGAGCCAGCCTCTGCAAGCCTTCGAAATTTCTTTCTCCCGCAGCGTGGCGGACAGCCCTCGCTCGACAAGAAATTTGAAATCTTCCGATACTGACATGGTAGGTCCCCTCTACTTGCAGTTTTGCGATGCAAGCCGCGAAAATCAAGTTCTTTCGAGGTCGTCTTAAACGCTGCTGAAATGCGGGGTTGCGGTTTGTGTCGCGGCCCCCTGACTGCTAGGGTGAAAGCTCTATTCAGCGGGCGATTCGAGGCCCGCCACAGGCAACAAGAGGCAGGTCTTCCGTGAGCGACGAAAACACTCCGCCAGAAGAACCCGAAATCCCGGAAACACCCCGCGAGCAAGGCGTCGATCTTGTCGATATCGAGGATGAGCTGAAACGCTCCTATCTCGACTATGCGATGAGTGTGATTGTCAGCCGCGCGCTGCCGGATGTGCGCGACGGGCTGAAGCCTGTTCACCGTCGCATCCTGTATGCGATGCAGGTCAACGGGAACACGCCTGACAAGCCGTACAAAAAGTCCGCCAACATCGTCGGCGCCGTGATGGGTAACTATCACCCGCACGGCGACAGCGCGATCTATGATGCCCTTGTGCGCATGGCGCAGCCCTTCTCGATGGGGCTGACGCTGGTCGACGGTCAGGGCAATTTCGGCTCGATCGACAATGATCCGCCAGCCGCGATGCGTTACACCGAATCCAAGATGACGAAAGCGGCGCAATACCTGCTCGCGGACATCGACAAGGATACGGTCCAGTTTCAGGACACCTATGACGGCTCCCAGCAGGAGCCGATGGTCCTTCCGGCCCAGTTCCCGAACCTTCTGGTCAATGGTGGCGGCGGTATCGCGGTCGGCATGGCGACGAATATTCCGCCGCACAATCTCGGTGAAGTGATCGACGCGACGCTCACCATGATCGATGAGCCGGACATCGATGACGAAGCTCTGCTTGAGATCGTTCCGGGGCCTGACTTCCCGACGGGCGGTCTGATCCTCGGTTATGCTGGCTCCCGCAAGGCGCTGCTCGAGGGCAGGGGCTCTGTGCTGATGCGCGCGCGCACCGAGATCGAGGAAGTCAAATCCGGGCGTCAGGCGATTATCGTCACAGAAATTCCGTACCAGGTGAACAAAGCCACCATGGTGCAGAAGATTGCCGAGCTCGTGCGCGACAAGCGGATCGAGGGCATTGCAGATCTCCGCGACGAGTCTGACCGTCACGGCATTCGTGTCGTCGTCGAGATCAAGAAGGATGCGAGCCCGGAAGTCGTGCTGAACCAGCTGTTCCGTTACTCGCAGCTGCAGACCTCCTTCCCGGTCAACATGCTGGCGCTGAACGGTGGCCGCCCTGAACAGCTTAACCTCCGTCAGGTGCTGCAGGCCTTTATCCAGTTCCGTGAGGAAGTGGTTGCCCGGCGCACCAAGTTCGAACTCAACAAGGCCCGTGACCGCGCGCACGTCTTGGTCGGTCTTGCGTTGGCTGTGGCCAACATCGACGAGATCATCCGTATCATCCGGCACGCACCGGACCCGAATGCGGCCCGTGAGCAACTCCTTTCCAAGGCCTGGCCGGTCATGGATATGGGGCCGATGCTGGAGCTGATCGCTGACCGCCGGACCCGTAAGGGCGAAGGCGACACGATCTTCCTCTCCGATGAGCAGGCCCGCGCCATTCTCGCGCTGCAACTGTCGCGTCTTACCGGCCTTGGCCGTGATGAGATCGGCAATGAAGCCAAGGGCCTCTCGGAAAAGATCGCCGACTATCTCGACATTCTGCGCTCACGCACTCGTATCCAGGACATTATCCGGGCCGAACTGCGCGAGGTGAAAGAGAAGTTCGCCGTGCCACGCCGCTCGGAGTTCACTTTCGCCGATGCGGACATGGACGACGAAGACCTGATCGAGCGCGAAGACATGGTCGTTACGGTCACGCATGGCGGCTACGTCAAGCGCGTGCCGCTATCGACCTACCGCACCCAGCATCGCGGCGGAAAGGGGCGCTCCGGCGTCTCGATGAAGGACGAGGATTTCGTGACGCGGCTGTTTACGGCCAATACGCACACCGAGATCCTGTTCTTCAGCTCCGAAGGCATGGTCTACAAGGAGAAGGTCTGGCGCCTGCCGGTCGGCTCGCCGCAATCGCGCGGCAAGGCACTGGTCAACATCTTCCCGCTGGCCAAGGATGAGCGCATTGAGAGCGTCATGCCGCTACCGGACGATGAGGCCGATCGCAACGAGCTTGATCTGATGTTCGCGACACGCTCGGGCACCGTCCGCCGCAACAAGCTCAGCGACTTCACGCGGGTGAACCGCAACGGCAAGATCGCCATGAAGCTCGACGAGGGCGATGGCATTGTCTCGGTGAAGATCTGTAATGACGACAATGACGTCATGCTGACCACCGTGCTTGGTAAATGTATCCGTTTCCGCGTTGATGATGTGCGCGTCTTTGCTGGACGCAACTCGACCGGCGTTCGCGGCATCCGCCTCGACAAGGGCGACGAAGTCATCTCGATGGGCATTCTGTACCACATCGAGTTCAGCTCAGCTGAAGCGCGCGCCTACCTCAAGCACGAAGCGGCCAAGCGCCGCGCCATTTCGGGCGAGGACGAGGATGATAGCGTCGATGCCATTTCCGATGATGATGGCGATGACGGAGACGAGGATGCTTCGCTGAGCACTGAGCGTATCGCCGAAATGGGCGCTGCGGAGGAGTTCATCCTCACCGTCGCTGATGATGGCATGGGCAAACGCTCGTCTTCTTATGATTACCGTGTCACCGGGCGCGGCGGCAAAGGCCTTGTGGCCCACAATATCTGGGGCGGCGACAAGAAGTCCGGGCCGGTCAAACAGATCGCGCAATCCTTCACGGTCGACGACAATGACCAGGTCATGCTGGTGACGAATGCCGGTCAGCTCATCCGCACGCATGTGGACCAGATCCGCATCGCCGGACGCGCGACATCGGGCGTCTGGGTCCTTCGCACCAATGAAGGCGAGCGGGTTGTTTCGGTTGCCCGTCTTGTAGAAGACGAGGAAGACGGTACAGAAGAGGCCGAAGGATAGGCAGACGTCCCGCAGCGGGCCTGCCTGTTAAAACGACGTCGTGCAGGGAGCTATCATGGAACGTGTTGGATTGTATCCGGGAACCTTCGACCCCATTACGGCCGGGCATCTGGATATTATTGGGCGCGGGCTGAAGCTGGTCGACAAGCTCATTATCGGTGTCGCCGTGAATGAAGCGAAGAAACCGCTCTTCTCACTCGAGGAACGTGTCGCAATCGTGACCGAAGAGACCGCAGATCTCGACAATCCACGCGGCGTGAAGATCGAAGTACGTCCTTTCGATAATCTCCTGATGCACTTCGCTGAAGCCTGCGGGGCACAAGTCATCATCCGCGGTCTGCGCGCTGTGTCCGACTTTGAATACGAATTCCAGATGACCGCCATGAACGAACAACTGAACAGGGAGATTGAAACCGTCTTCCTGATGGCGGATGTTCAGCATCAGGCAGTTGCTTCACGGCTGGTGAAGGAGATTGCGAGATTTGGGGGCGATATAACTTCCTTTGTCACACCGCGTGTCAGGGAAAAGCTTCTGGAGAAGTATAAGTGAAGTTCAGAAATCTAGTTGCCAGCACGCTGCTTATTTCAGGCTTGGCGGGGGCTGCTGCCTGCGCGCAGGAATCCAAGGCCGACGTCTCACCAGAGCCGCCTGAGTTTGCCGTCGCTGACGTTGAGGCAAACCCAGATAGTTGGCGCGAGGTCGAGCCGGAAAACCTGCTGGTCTTCGAAACCACAAAGGGCCGCATCGTCATCGAGATGTTGCCTGTGGCCGCGCCGAACCACGTCAAACAGTTCAGCGCGATTGCGAAGTCCGGTCTTTACGCGGGCACGCCATTCCACCGGGTGATCGACGACTTTATGGACCAGGGCGGCGACATCCGCATGGTGAATGGCGTCGGATCCGGTCTGCCGGATCTGAAGGGCGAGTTCACCTTCCGTGTCCAGCCGGGTGAGATGGAAATCAATCCGGTCGGCCCGATGGATACCGCCACACGCGGCCTCTACAAAGGCTTTCCGATCGCGACGCAGGCCGCTTTCCTGTCTGAGATGACGGGCGATGCCAGCGTAGATCGCTGGATCCCGCATTGTCCCGGTATCGTCTCGACCGCGCGGACCGATGACCCGAATTCCGCCAATAGCCAATTCTTCCTGATGCGCTATCAGGCTGATCATCTCGACAAGCAATACACCGCCTGGGGCCGTGTGATTGACGGGTTTGACGTCGTGCGGGCCATCAAAAAAGGCCCGCCGCCGAACGGATCGCCCATCGCTCAGCCAGATATCCTGCAGAAGGCCTATGTCGTTTCTGATTTGCCGGCTGACGAGCAGATGACGGCGTGGGTACAGCGCACCGATACGCCCGAATGGACTGAACGTCTGGCAGCAGCAGATCAGGCCGACGCCGATATTTGTGATGTCATGCGGGTTCCGGCCGTCATCGCGGAGTAGGTCCTGACGTGGACCTCTCTGCCTATGCCTTCGATCTTCCAGAACATCTGATCGCGCTGCGTCCGGCGGACCCGCAGGATTCCGCGCGGCTGCTTGTCGTCCACGGCGACGGCAGGCTGGAAGACAAGTCGGTTCGGGATTTGCCCAGCCTGCTTTCGGCTGGCGACATGCTGGTTTTTAACGACACACGTGTCATCCCGGCGGCGCTCTCAGGCGTGCGTCTTGCGCGCGATGAGAAGGGCATGGATGTCGACGTCGATGCCAATCTGGTTGAACGGGTCGGTCCGGCGACCTGGCGCACTCTGGCGCGGCCCGGTAAGCGGCTGAAGCCGGGCGATACGATCAGGTTTGGTCCAGATTTCCTCGCCGAGATAAAGGGCAAAGCCGAAACGGGCGAAATCTCGCTTGAATTCAATGTGTCAGGCGAGAGCCTTGATGCGGCTCTGGACGCGCATGGCGCGATGCCCTTGCCGCCCTATATTGCCCGCCGCCGAGCCGCTGACCGGACGGACCGGGAGACCTACCAGACCAGTTTTGCCGGCGATGACGCGCAATCGGTGGCCGCGCCGACGGCGGGCCTGCATTTCACGCCGCGCTTGCGCGCGGAGCTTGAGGCGGCGGCCATCACGCAGGAAACAGTCCGCCTTCATGTCGGGCTTGGCACCTTCTCACCGCTGAAGGAAAGCCAGCTGACCTCCGGGCGCCTGCATGAGGAATGGCGCCGTATCAGCCCGGAAGCGGCTGAACGCATGAATGCGGCGCGCGCAGCAGGTGGGCGTCTCGTTCCGGTTGGCACCACGGCGCTCAGAACGCTTGAGAGCTCAGTCGACGAAGACGGAAAGCTGATGGCAACGACGGGGCCAACGGATATCTTTCTAAAGCCCGGCGATAAGCTGAGCGCCACAGATGCGCTGGTGACAAACTTCCATCTGTCGGAAAGCTCGCTCTTCATGCTGGTATGCGCGCTGATGGGGACCGACGTGATGCAGGCCGCCTATGCGCATGCGATCAAGCATGAATACCGTTTCTATTCCTATGGCGATGCCTGCCTGCTTCTGCCCCGAGCGTGAGTGCCAGCGGCGCCGCTGACGCCCGTGTGCAACCCGTTCGGGCAAAGCGCGTTTCTATGGTTCGCAACGTAGCCTATGGCCGCGAAGCTGGAGAAACCAGAACACGTGCCGATGCACGGAAGGAATAGAAAATGACCCAATCAGTGAAAACCACTGCTGAGCGTATCAAGGGCGGCGTAATTGCAGGTCTGTTCACCGCGTCCTGCGCCTTCGCGCTGATCCCGGCAGCAAACGCCGACACCATGGACAGTGCTGCCGCGACAACCGTCACAGAAACGGTTGATCGCACGATTGCTGCGCTCGAAGATTCCAATATCACGGATGCCGAAGCCGAACGCATCATTGAGATGGTCGATGTCGACAAGGTTGCCCAATTCTCGCTTGGCAATCACTGGGCGGACCTCAGCGACGCGCAGAAGTCAGACTATCTGGACGCGTTTCACACCTATGCGAAACAACAGCTGCGCGAGCATTTGTCCGGTTTCTCGCAAGCCAGCGTTGAGGTGACCGATGTGGTGTCCCGCGGTCCAAAGGACACGATTGTCGAGACGCAAGTCACCACTGATGACGACCGCCAGACTGTCAGCTGGCGCCTGATCGATGGCGGCATTGTTGACATCCAGGTGCAGGACGTCTGGTTCGCGATCGAGCAACGCGCACAGTTTGATGCTCTGCTTGACCAGAATGGCGGCGATATCGACGCCCTCATCGCCGATATCAAAAGCTAGTCAGGCATTTCCGAATTTGTCGATGACGGGCGCGGGTTAATACCTGCGCCCGTTTTCATTTGTGCAGCAGTTCTCACGCGCGCGCCGCCTTGCCTTGCACGTTTATTTCGGTCAAACGCTCGGCCTATGGCCACATTTCCTTTTGAAATTCATGCGCGCGAAGGCGCTGCCCGCACAGGTGTGCTCAAAACATCGCGCGGCGATATCCGCACGCCTGCTTTTATGCCGGTCGGGACCGCCGCGACCGTCAAGGCGATGTATATGGACCAGGTCGAGCAGGCCGGCGCCGATATCATCCTCGGCAATACCTATCATCTGATGCTTCGCCCGGGCGCCGAGCGCGTTCATCGGCTTGGTGGCCTGCATAAATTCTCGGGCTGGTCGGGCCCGATGCTGACCGATAGCGGCGGCTTTCAGGTCTGGTCGCTGTCGCAGCTGCGCAAAATGGACAAGGATGGCGTGACGTTCCGTAGCCATATCGACGGCTCCGAACACCGGCTGACGCCCGCCCGCAGTATCGAAATCCAGGCCGACCTCCTCGGCGCCGACATCTCCATGCAGCTGGACGAATGCACTGACTTTCCCTGCACCCATGAAGAGGCGGAACGCAGCCTCGACCTGTCTCTGGATTGGGGGCAGAAGAGCCTTGATGCTTTCGGCACGCGCGACGCGCAAACCCTGTTTGGTATTGTACAGGGATCAAACTTTGCTGATCTGCGCGAGAAATCCGCGAAAGGTGTGGTCTCGCAAGGTTTCGGGGGGATCGCACTTGGCGGTCTCGCTGTCGGCGAGGGGCATGACCAGATGTGCGCGACGATCGACATGACGATGCCGCACCTGCCAGACCATCTGCCGCGTTATGTGATGGGCGTTGGCAAACCGATTGACCTCGTAGAGAGTGTCGCGCGCGGCATCGATATGTTCGACTGCGTGCTGCCGACGCGGGCAGGCCGCCACGGTCAGGCCTGGACGTGGGATGGGCCGATCAATCTGAAAAACGCCAAGTTTGCAGAAGATTTGTCACCCGTGGACGAGGCTGTGAATTGCCCGGCAAGTAATGATTATTCAAAGGCTTACCTCCATCATCTCATCCGGTCGGGAGAGTATCTCGGCTCGATGATCCTGTCCTGGCACAATACCGCGTTCTTCCAGGCGCTGATGGCCCGGATGCGCGTGGCCATTGCCGATGGCAGTTTTGCAGACCTGCGCGCAGAGCTCAGCGATCGCTGGTCTGAGACGAAGTCTTCTCCTCGCGCTTGATCAGGCTGGTAGGCCGCTTCGGGGAAAACCTGAGCGGTTCTTCCGATACTTGCCCCGTCTGCACGGTGCTGGAGGCCAGACGCTCGGCTTCGTGCGTCTTGTCAGCCTCCTTGGACGTCGGCGAGGTCATCGGGTCGGACGCATTGCCATCGTAAACAATCACGCCTTCGGGCTGGTCGCCCTTGTACAGCACGACTTGCTGGCGTGAATTTGCGCGAAGCGTCGGAACGGCGACGTCAGCGCACCCCATGCCCTGTCCGCGTGCCTTGAGAAACGTCCGGCGATGGCGACCTTTTTCGACAGCGGCTTTGACCTTTTTCTCATAGCCGTTCGCGCCGCTCAGCTTGCGCACCCAACTGCGATAGGGGATGAGGCCCGTCGCCTCGGACGCGACCGCCTTGAGCAGCTGTTCAGATGCCTCGGACGCAGCCATCGAGCTTAGCGATTCGGTTTGCTCAGGCTTCGGTCCGGCGTCCCAGTCCGGCGGCAGAACCTTGTTCAGCTCAACAATTTCTGCCTCGATCTGCTTGCAGGTGATCGTTTCCGGGACGTCATAGGGGTTCTGGATCTTCGCCAGAACAAGCGGAATCCCGTCTCTGCGGATGTTAAGATCCTCAAGCGGCGCCAGCGCTGCATCGGCCAGGCCATCGCGTGTCATGCTCGCCGCCTTGCCGGCCGATTGAGCCGCACAACCGGCGATAAGCGAGGCAAAGACGAGAGAGAAAATCGCAGCTTGTTTCATGCTGATGATTCAAGGCGATCTTCGGGGCAAAAGCATGGCATGCACTGACATGTATTTTGCACCATTGTGCGCGTTGACCTTCCCGGCACACTCGACTAGGAACCTCGCTTCGGAGCGCCCATAGCTCAGTTGGTAGAGCAACTGACTTTTAATCAGTAGGTCACAGGTTCGAATCCTGTTGGGCGTACCAAACCTTTTCCATTCGCACGAGATTGCTGCCGGGACATTCGTCCCGCCAGTACGTGCATTGGTTCAGCGGGGTAGGGCGCCGGGTGACGCGGCCCAGCCAGTCCTGATCAGCTCTGCTTCTGCATCGCCGGACAGGGGCGTATCGCCTGCCATCATCTCTTCAACATATGTGTCGACAGCAGCAGCGCTGGCCGAGGTGTAGGTCGCGATCTCGATCTGCCAGCCGTCTCCGGCCTTGCAACCGACAAGACGGCTATCAGTTTGCGGGCCCGCAATATCGACGACACGGCAATATGTGTCTGCGGTGGCGAAAGAGAATTGCGGAGCCGCCTCAATATTCTCGCCCAGATCAGCCGTATCGCCGCTGGGGACTGTTTCGAAGACGGCGCCAACCCCTTGGTCCGGCGCGAGACGTCCGCTCGCACCGGCCACAGATTTATCAGCGGTCTGCGCAGGCATCAGCATAAGCATGGCCCAGATTCCGATCGCAACGGCAAAGCCGGCTGCGATGGCTCTGTGCTTTTTCAAAAGCGCTAATGGTCCTGTCTGTGCGGATTGTTTGATATTCGCATTGCGCTGCGCTGCAGGCCGCACAGGCACTTGCGGCGCTTCCCGTGTTTCCGGCATCGGTGGCGGGGCGGGTGCGCCAAGCTCTCGTTCAAGCCGTTCAATCAGCGCATCTATTGGCTGTGCCCCAGGCCGCTCGGCTCTCTCGCGCGAGGCACCTTCGGAGAGAGCGCGTGTACGCGTGAGCGCGTCGACCCTGGCGGCAATGACTGGATCGGCCTCAATCAGCCGTTCGGTCAATTCGCGCTCATCAGGCGCAAGCTCTCCGTCGAGAAATGCGTTCAGCCGGGTCTCAAGATCCATTTTGTCAGTCATGGCATCCAATTCTCCGGCGGTCGGGCAGGGCATTGCCACAGGCCAACACGTGCAGCGTCCGCGCTGTCGTTCGCCCTTTCATATCTGTTCTTCTGGACATTCCAACCAACTCATAAGCCGCAGAATGAAAAAGCCCCGCCGACGCAAGCGTGACGGGGCTTTGAAACAGATGAACCTTAAAGGCTCAATCAGGCGTGATAGCGTTGGAGCGCGCGTTGGCGAACACCCTGATAACGCTCGCCAGGAATGTCGATCGCTTCCAGACGCATGGCGCGGCGATAGACCTGAAGCGTGCGAGCGCCGAGGGCCTGACGTGTCCAGGAGGTAGACTTACGAAGGCCGGCGCGGCGCATCTCCATCATTTCCTGACGATCTGCAAACAGGCCGATGACGGCGTCTGCAATCGCTTCCGGCGTGCATTCCCGCGCCAGAACACCACACTCATTGCGTCGAACGAATTCAGTCGCAGTCGGGTCTTCGGCGCAGGCAATCAATGGACGGCCCATAGCGGCCGCTTCATGATAAACCGATCCGAATGACTGATAGCGCGATGGTGCAAGAACGGCATGACACCGCTTCATAACGTGCGTCATGGCATCGTCGGTGACGCGGCCATAGTCATATATCTGTTCCTGCGTTTCAGCATCGATCTCAAGCGCCTGTAGATGTGCTTCGAGGGCGCCGTTCTCAAGGCCCATAAGGTGGAGCTCCGGCAGCAGCGTGTCAGTCTGACGGGCGTGCTCAACGACTTGGGCAAAGCCGGCTAGAGCCTCTTCAAAGCCTTTGCGAATGCTGTCGTCGCCAATATAGGCCAGACGAAGGCGGGCATGCGCTGGCGGGAAGGGCATTTCGCTTCCAGCTTTGCGCATGATTGGCTCAACTGACAGCGGCGTGACCATATGGATCAGGCCGGGGCGCAGATCATACCAGTCGCGGATTGCATTTGCATGCGCGCGGCCGTTTGAAATGACCGCATCAGCCTGCACGTTCACACGCGCTTCAAGGCCATTCGCAATGCGGCGAGAAAATTTTTGCGCCAGCGTTTTGGTGCGAAGGTCGTCCAGATCATGAGGCGCTGAGTTGCGCACGACAACCGGCAGGCCACAATCCATCAACATGGAAGATGGTGCCCCCCAATTGGTCGTTTCGATAATGTCGAACGGGCGACGCTCATGTTCTTCGTGAACGCATTCACGGAAGGCTGCAGCGGCGGCAATCTGCTCAAGGCCGGGAATGCGGCGCATTAAACGGCGCAGGCCCGTGATCCGGTTTGCGCAACCGATCACTTCGATCCGTTCGTGGTCCGTCCGCACAACGTCTTCGCGGTCCATGGTGAACACGCGAACATTAACGCCATGAGCGGCAAGTCCGTGAGCAACTTCACAGGCAACGCGGCCCTTCGCGGTCGGAATGGGTGGGTACTCCCATGTAAGGAGAGCCACTTCCAGGGGTGGTTGGTCTTCCGGCCCCTCAACCGGTGCGATTGGATTGTTGTGGTGCATCTGTTTCATGAAAGACCAAACGCCGTTTCCGCCGGACGGTTGCATCTTTGTAAACATGTCGTAGGAATGGGTGTTGCTTTTTCGCCACAGGTCAGTTGCGGGCTATCGATAACGAATCAGGGCGATGGAAGCTGGTCTGTTGACTAGTCGTTTGCTTTTTCGACTGGTTTTTGTGCAACGCCAATCTAATTGCTTTGAGGAAGCTGGTCTCGCTTGTTGCTGCTAAGAGCGCCAAATTAGTCTGGCCCAGATATGTTAGTTAAAGCCCAGGAGCCGTATGCCGGACGATAAACCGATCTATGATGAAATGTTCGGGCACGGTGATACACCTCGTGGTCCCTATGAGGATTATCACCGCTGGTTTGAGGGCGAAGACCGCTCCAGACTGAGACGAAAGGCCGGCGAAGCCGAGCAGGCGTTCCGCAGAACCGGGATTACGTTCAACGTTTATGGACGCGAAGAAGCGAACGAACGTCTCATTCCCTTCGACATCGTGCCACACATCCTGTCCAACAGTGAGTGGCGCAAGCTTTCTGAAGGGATCGAGCAGCGGGTACGGGCCCTGAATGCGTTCCTGCATGACATTTACCACCGCCAGGAAATCATCAAGGCGGGCCGTCTCCCGCGCGAAATGATCAGTGGCAACGAAGCCTATCTGACCAAGATGATCGGCGTGGAGCCGCCCGGTAGCATTTACACGCATATTGTCGGGACGGATATCGTCCGCACCGGCGAGGATGAGTTCTACGTTCTTGAGGATAATGCGCGCACACCGTCCGGCGTGTCGTATATGCTCGAAAATCGCGAAACGATGTTCGAGATGTTTCCCGAACTCTTCCTCCAGAACAAGGTGTGTTCGGTTTCGACCTATCCGAAGCGTCTGCGTCGCTCATTGGCGGCCTGCGCTCCGCCTGCGTGCAAGGGCAAGCCGGTAATCGCCGTGCTGACCCCGGGTATCCATAATTCTGCTTTCTTCGAACATGCGTTTCTAGCTGATGAAATGGGCGCTGAACTCGTCGAGGGACATGATCTCAGGGTCGTGAACGGACGTGTCGCCATGCGCACAACGCAAGGCTATACGCCGGTCGATGTTCTTTATCGCCGCGTCGATGACGACTTTCTCGACCCGATGAACTTCAATCCGGACTCGATGCTCGGTGTTCCCGGTATCCTCGACGTCTACAGGGCAGGGGGCATCACGATCGCCAACGCCCCGGGCACAGGTATTGCCGATGACAAGGCGATCTATTCCTATATGCCGGACATCGTCGAGTTCTACACAGGCGAGAAGGCCAAGCTGCCGAACGTGCCGACATGGCGTTGCTCGGAGCCGGACTCGCTGGCCTATGTGCTCGATAATCTGGCCGATCTGGTCGTGAAGGAAGTTCACGGATCTGGCGGCTACGGCATGCTGGTCGGGCCGGCAGCCTCTAAAAAGGAAATCGCTGATTTCCGCGCCAAGCTGAAAGCCAAACCGGACGGCTATATCGCGCAGCCAACTCTGGCGCTCTCGACCGTCCCGATATTTACGAAAGCAGGCCTCGCCCCTCGCCATGTTGATCTTCGGCCATTCGTGCTCGTTTCGCCAAACGGCGTCGATATTACGCCCGGCGGTCTCACGCGCGTTGCGCTGAAAAAGGGCTCGCTGGTTGTCAATTCCAGTCAGGGCGGCGGAACCAAGGATACCTGGGTGCTTGAATCATGATGCTCGGTAAAACAGCTGGCGGCCTGTTCTGGATGTGCCGCTACCTTGAACGCAGTGCAAACAATGCGCGCCTCATCGAGGCCGGGTCCCGGATGACGATGACGCGGTCTTCCGCGGCGCATGCCGAATGGGACTCCATCCTCAGCACCGCCAATGTCCGTTCGCTTTACAGCGCCCAGCACGACACCGTTGAGCGCAGCACGGTTATCGATTTCATCCTTAGAGATCGCAGCAATCCGTCCAGCGTCATGTCTGTCGTTGAAGCGGCGCGCAACAATGCCCGCATGGTCCGCGTGGCACTGACGCGAGAAGTCTGGGAAGCGGTGAACGATACCTGGATGAAGCTGAAAGACGCTCTGGCCCGGCCGGTGCGGGACACGGATCTGCCGAATGTGCTGGAGCTTATTCGCCAGCAAAGCGCGCAGGTGCGTGGGGCTTTGCATGGCACCATGCTGCGCAATGACATTTTCAATTTCTGCCGCGTCGGGACGTTTATTGAGCGCGCAGACAATGTCGCGCGAATTCTCGACGTGAAGTATTTCGTCCTGCTTCCATCGGTTTCGATGGTGGGCGGTTCGATCGACAATTTTCAGTGGGAAGCGATCCTGCGGTCTGCCGCGGCTGAGCGCAGTTTTGCCTGGCTCAACAAGGAAAGCGGTCCGCGCGCGATTGCAGAATTTCTGATCCTCGACCGGCGTCTGCCGCGCTCGATCAGCTTTTGCTATACGAACCTGTCGCGAAACCTCGGATATCTTGAAGAGGAATATGGCGAAGCCAAGCCGTCACGCCAGCTTTGCGAAGATACGCTGAGAAGGCTGAAGGGGGCCGACATCGAGCAGATTTTCGATGGCGGGCTGCATGAATTCATCCAGTCGATCCTGCAGGCGAACAACTCGCTCGGCCTGCAGGTTGAAACCGACTATCGCTTTTACGTCTGACGCGCCATGATCCTGAAAATCTCCCACACCACCAAATATGAGTTCAATTCGCCGGTGAATTACGCACTTCAACAGGTGCGCCTCACGCCGAAAACGCGGCAGGCTCAGAGTGTCCTCAACTGGTCGGTGACCTTTGAAGGCGGGCATGAGGAAGTCTGGTTCACGGACGAATTTAACAATCAGACGCAGTTGATAAGCGTGACTGACGGTGCACCATCGCTGACCATCCGTGCGGAAGGCGAAGTCGAGACGTCCGATACGTCCGGGATTATCGGCCAGCATGGCGGCTGGACGCCTCTATGGCTCTACAACCGCAAAACACCGCTGACGGCACCCGGCCCGGCGCTGCGCCAGCTCATCAAATCGGTTTCGGGCAATTACCCTGACGATGTGTCCCGCCTGCACGCCTTGATGGCGGCAATCAGCGAAGCGGTTGAGTACAAGAGCGGGACGACGTCCGTCACCACGACAGCAGAGCAGGCCGTTGCGGCCGGGCAGGGCGTCTGTCAGGACCACACGCACATCTTCCTCGCCGCAGCCCGCCTTCTCGGCTTTCCGGCTCGCTATGTCAGCGGATATCTGATGATGGATGACCGTGTGCAACAAGATGCTTCCCATGCGTGGGCGGAAGCGTATGCTGAAGGCTTAGGCTGGGTCGGATTCGACGTGTCCAATGCCATTTCTCCCGACGAAAGATACGTCGCAGTGGCAACCGGGCTCGATTACTCCGATGCAGCACCAATTTCGGGGCTAAGCTTCGGGAGCGGGCATCAGGGGTTGGAAGTTTCAGTGCAGGTTCAGCAGCAATAAACAATGACATATTGCGTCGGTCTACGCCTCGATAGAGGCCTCGTCTTCATGTCCGATACACGCACAAATGCGGGCGTCGACAACATCTCCAAATATCGGAAAATGTTCACCTGGAATGTTCCGGGCGAACGCACATTTGTCCTGATGACGGCAGGTAATCTGGCGACGACGCAAACGCTTGTGTCGCTGCTGGAAGAGCGCACGAAAGCGCCAGAAGATCGCAATCCATCCATCCTGGAAGTGCCCTCCATGTTCGAGGCCGCACGGCTTGTTGGGCGCACCTTGCGCGATGTCATCCGCGAAAGTGCCCCCGGCAATGAACCAAGTGCCCAATCTGCGTTCCGCGCAACCATCATCCTTGGCGGTCAGATCAAGGGCAGCGAACCGCGCCTCTTCATGATCTACCCCGAAGGCAATTTCGTCGAAGCGTGCGATGAGACGCCATTCTTCCAGATCGGCGAGACCAAATATGGTCGGCCGATCCTTGTGCGCGCCTATGAGCCGGACATGACCTTCGAAGCAGCGGTAAAGCTGATGATGGTGTCCTTCGACTCCACGATAAAGGCCAATCTGTCGGTCGGTATGCCGCTCGATATGTTGCTTTATGAAACCGACAGCCTCGACATCAAGGCCCAGCGCCGGATCGAGGAAGATGACCCGTACTACACGCTCATCTCAGAAAATTGGGGCGAAGCGCTGAAATTCGCCTTCGGATCGCTCCCGGACTACAAGCTCTGAGAGTTGTGTTTGCCTTTTCAGGCCCGACGCCCTACATGGCGTCTTCCTGACAATACAGTGCGCCTATAGCTCAGTTGGTAGAGCAGCTGACTCTTAATCAGCGGGTCCGAGGTTCGAATCCTCGTGGGCGCACCATTCTCACCATTGCAGATTGCGGGTTTTGTCCCGAACGCGTTCCGACTTCTGTGAGTTAGCTTTTCAAACTAGCCATCATCGCGGCGGCCTTTGCGGCGATCATGACGGTTGGCGTATTGGTGTTGCCTGACGTGATTGTCGGCATGACCGACGCATCGATTACCCGAAGCCCCCCAACATCGCGAACCTTCAGATCTGCATCCGTGACAGCCATCGGGTCATCGTCCGGCCCCATCTTGCAGGTGCCGACGGGGTGGAAAATCGTTGTGCCGATCTCGGCCGCGAGCGCCGCGAGGTCTTCGGCCTCATCGGTCCGCCCTGGCACGATCTCATCCGGCGAAAATGGCGCGAGCGCTGCCTGCGCCATCAGCTTGCGTGTCACGGCAATGGCATCGCCTGCGACCTTCCGGTCTTCATCGGTGTCGAGATAGTTTGGATTGATCAGCGGCGCAGCATCAAGCCGGGCATTCGGGATGCGGATGTCGCCGCGCGATGTCGGGCGCAGATTGCAGGCCGCGATGGTGATTGCCGGAAACCGGTGCAACGGGTCGCCAAACTTGTCGAGCGAGAGCGGCTGAACATGAAACTGGATATTGGCGCGTTCATGCGCGTCACTGGAGCGCGTGAAGATGCCGAGCTGTGAAGGCGCCATGGTCAGCGGCCCGCGCCGCCTCAGCGCATAATCGAGCCCCATCCCGGCTTTGCCGAGCAGGGTGTAATAGGTCTGGTTCAGTGTCTTCGTGCCGGTGACCTTGTAGATCGCGCGCTGTTGAAGGTGGTCCTGCAGGTTTGCGCCAATGCCGGGAATGTCGACGAGGGTCTCGACCCCGGCCTCAACGAGAACAGATGAAGGCCCAAGCCCGGATCGTTGCAGGATTTGCGGGCTGCCAATCGCGCCCGCGCAGAGGATAATCTCGGCTTTGGCCTGCGCTTCATATCGCTGGCCATTCTGCAGGAAACGCACGCCGGTCGCCTTTCGCCCAACCATGATCAGACGCTCTGTCACCGCACCGGTCTCAAGCCGCAGATTGGGACGCTGCAGCGCCGGTTTCAGAAACCCGCGTGCGGCAGACCATCGCCGCCCGGCCTTCTGATTGACGTGGAAATAGCCAGCGCCCTCATTATCGCCTCTGTTGAAGTCCGGCGTTGCAAGGATGCCCATCTCACCCGCAGCCTCTCGCACTGCATCCAAGATCGGCCAGCTGACGCGCGGCGGCTCCACCCGCCATTCCCCGCCTTGTCCATGCGCTTCACTCTCACCGAGGAAGTGATCTTCAATGCTGCGGAAGACGGGCAGCACATCGCTCCAGCCCCAGCCGGGCAGTCCGAGGTCACGCCAGCCATCATAGTCGGCGGCCTGTCCGCGCATGCTGATCATCGCATTGATGGCCGAAGAGCCGCCAATGACCTTGCCGCGCGGATATTTGAGGGAGCGGCCATTCAGGCCCGGCTGCGGGGTTGTCTCGAACATCCAGTCCGAGCGTGGATTGCCGATCGCAAAGAGATAACCGACCGGAATGTGAAACCAGATCCAGTTATCCTTGCTGCCTGCTTCCAGAAGCAGGACTTTCTTCGATGAATCCGCCGAGAGCCGGTTGGCGACCACGCACCCGGCCGAGCCTGCGCCTACGACGATATAGTCATAGTCGCCGCTCAGGGGCCGGGCCTCGTCTGCCATCAGCCCGGCTTGACCTCGGTAAAGCGGCCGCCGTCCTTGGCGAGGCGCTTCAGCGTCTCGGCAGGCGCGAAACGATCATCATCGGCGCCGAGACGCTCCATCGTCTTCAGGACCGCTTCTGCACCCACCAGATCGCCATAGAGCATCGGGCCGCCCTTGTCGGCAGGCCAGCCATAGCCATTCAGCCAGACGATATCGATGTCGGACGCGCGCTGGGCCTTGCCCTCTTCGAGGATTTTGAGGCCCTCATTGATCATCGGATGGATACAGGTCGCGATAATCTCGTCTTTTCCTGGCGCAGACCCGGCTTCAACGCCGGTCACATCCTTGATGATGCCCGCCGTCACATCGGACGGAATAGGGCGGCGGTTCTCGTCATAGTCGTAATAGCCGGCGCCGGTCTTCTGGCCGCGGCGGTCGAGCTCGCAGAGCGCATCGCGGATCGGGTTGGCGGTTTTCGCGCCCTTCTTCCAGCCAATGTCGAGGCCGGCGAGGTCAGACATCTGATATGGGCCCATGCGGAAGCCGAACTCGTTCAGCGCCGCATCGACGTCCCAAGGCATTGCGCCCTTGAAGACCAGCTTCTGGGCCTGCGCCTGACGCGCATAGAGAATGCGGTTGCCGACAAAGCCCGGGCAAACGCCCACGAGCACGGCGATCTTGTTGATCTTCTTGGCGAGATCCATGCACGTCGCGATGACATCATCGGCGGTGTGATCTGCGCGCACGATTTCGAGCAGCTTCATCACATTGGCGGGCGAGAAAAAGTGCAGTCCAATCACGTCTTCCGGGCGCTTGGTGACGCTGGCGATCGCATTGATGTCGAGCGCAGACGTGTTGGTCGCGAGGATCGCGCCGGGCTTCATGATGCGGTCGAGATCAGTGAAGATCTTCTTCTTCAGATCCATGTCCTCGAACACGGCCTCGATGATCAGGTCGCAATCGGCGAAATCTTCCATGTCCAGCGTACCAGTGAGGCGGGACATGCGCGCCTCAACCTCGTCCTGCGGGAAGCGGCCCTTGTCGGCACTGCGCTGATAGTGGCCGCGAACAACGGACAGGCCGCGATCAAGCGCTTCCTGTTTCTGTTCAAGGATGACGACCGGGATGCCCGCCGTGGCGAAGTTCATCGAGATGCCGCCGCCCATCGTGCCGGCGCCAATGATGCCGACTTTCTCGATCTTGCGTTTTGGCGTGTCCGCCGGGATATCCGGCACCTTCCACGCGTCGCGGCCTGCCTGCGCAATATAGTCTGAGACTTGTTCTGGGGTCATCGAGATCGCTGACATAGGTGAAATCCTCCGTTTTGTTTTTGTGGCGCGGTCATTTGAATGCGCGCGTCTGTCGTCAGTCTAGCCTGCTTTTTTTGCCGCTTCGACCGCTTCGATCTTTGCCTTGTCACCGATGAAGACCGGCGTTTTCTGGTGCAGCTTCTCAACCGGCATCTCAAGGATCGACTGGTCGCCATTTGTGGATGAGCCGCCCATGGCATGGATCAGATAGGCCATCGGGATCGCTTCATAGACGAGGCGCAGCTTGCCGTCCTCATAGCCTTTTGTATTGGCAGACGGATAGGCAAACAGGCCGCCCTGAAGCACCATGCGCTTCATGTCTGAAACCATGGAGGCAAACCAGCGCATATTATAAGGCTTGCGGGTGCCGCCCTTCGGGTCCAGCAACTCGTCATAGTGACGCTGAAGCCAGGTGTCCCAGAGCTTCTGGTTCTGACCATTGATCGCGAGCACGTCTGCTGACGGCATTCCGCCTTCGATTGGCTGGATCGTCCAGGCGCCGCTATCTGCATCGAAGAGGCCTTTGTAGACCGCTTTGCCGACGGCGAAGTAGGCTTCAAGGTTCATGCCGAAGACGAAGAACCCGCCGCTGACGATGTTGCTGCCATTGAAGTCTGCGGCGACCTCGGCATCTTCGAAAATCGCAAAGATTGCGCCGGATGGAATGCCAACCAGCGCTGACTTCGATCCATCGAGCGGGTCCAGCGCGACGCTGTAACGTCCGTCCGAGATACGCTTCATGTCAGGGCGCTCTTCAGAGACGACATAGCGCACATTGGCGTCATGCTTCAAAGTCTCAAAGAAGGCCTCGTCGGCAATGACATCAAGTTCGATCTGGTCGTCGCCGGACTCATTGCTCGATGTTGCGAACTTCAGGCCCGATCCCTTTTTTAGCTCGGCATAGATAACTTCAGAAGCGGCAAACAGGGCATCAAAGATACCATCAAGCTGTGGCAGCTGGCTTTTGAAATTCAAAGACATTCCGGGCATTCCTATCGCAAGTCTGAAAGAGAAACCTGCCTAAACCATGTTTCGCGCCTGAGGGCTAGGGAAGGGCAGGTGTCTGACAGTGTCTCGGCACCAAAGAAAAAGGGCGGCCAGTCGCCCGGCCGCCCCTTCGCTATGGTTGTCTGGATGCGACTAGTTCAGGTCGAACCGGTCGAGCATCATCACCTTGTTCCAGGCCTTCACGAAATCCTTCACGAATTTCGTCTCGTGGCCGTTCTCAGCATAGACTTCGGCGAGAGCGCGAAGCTGTGAGTTGGACCCGAAAACGAGGTCGGCGCGGGTGGCCGTCCACTTCAGGTCGCCGCTTGCGCGGTCATGACCTTCATAAAGGTGTTCGTTCTCTTCGGAGGCTTTCCAGGCTGTGCCCATGTCGAGCAGGTTGACGAAGAAATCATTCGTCAATTTGCCGACCCGTTTGGTGAGCACGCCGTGCGGTTTGCCGTCTGAATTGGTGCCGAGCACACGCATGCCGCCCACAAGAACCGTCATCTCTGGCGCGCTGAGCCGCAGAAGCTGCGCCCGGTCGACGAGGAGTTCTTCAGCCGGGACCGTAAAGTCTGGCTTCACGAAATTGCGGAAGCCGTCGGCCTTTGGCTCAAGATAGGCGTAGGACTCAACGTCCGTCTGCTCCTGAGACGCATCTGTGCGGCCAGGCGTGAACGGGACCTCGATATGGTGGCCCGCATCTTTGGCGGCTTGTTCAACGCCAGCGCAGCCGCCGAGAACGATAAGGTCCGCCATGGAGATTTTCTTCGAACCGGAGTCGAAGTCGCTTTTGATCTCTTCCAGCCTGGAAAGAACCTTGGCGAGTTGCTCAGGATTGTTGGCTTCCCAATTCTTTGCCGGGTTGAGACGGACGCGGGCACCATTGGCACCGCCGCGCATGTCAGACCCGCGGAAAGAGGCCGCAGACGCCCAGGCGGTTGAGACCAGTTCTGACACTGAGAGACCGGAAGAGAGGATCTTGTCTTTCAAAGCCGCGATGTCCGAAGCGTCTACGAGAGCATGGTCTACTGGCGGGATCGGGTCCTGCCAGAGGAGGTCTTCCTGAGGCGCTTCATTGCCGAGATAGCGGGACTTGGGCCCCATATCGCGGTGGGTCAGTTTGAACCAGGCGCGTGCGAAGGCGTCCTCGAATTCTCTCGGGTTCTCGTAGAACCGGCGGGAGATCTTTTCATACTCAGGGTCGACCTTCAGGGAGAGGTCAGTTGTGAGCATGATGGTTGAGACCTTTTTGGAGCCGTCATCGGCTGCCGGGGCAAGGTCCTCTTCCTTCACATTCTTCGGTTCCCACTGATAAGCGCCGGCCGGGCTTTTGGTGAGCTCATAGTCATACTCAAACAGCATGCGGAAATAGTTCATGCTCCACTGGGTCGGAGTTGGCGTCCACGCGCCTTCCAGACCCGACGTGATGGCATGACCGCCCACACCGGACTCGTTGGTGCTGGCCCAGCCAAAGCCCTGTGCTGCGATATCGGCACCTTCAGGCTCTGCACCAACCAGTGAGGCATCGCCCGCGCCGTGGCACTTGCCGAAGGTGTGGCCACCCGCGATCAGGGCGACGGTTTCTTCGTCATTCATCGCCATCCGGGCGAAGGTTTCGCGAATGTCGGTAGCGGCCTTTGCCGGGTCAGGCTCACCGTCCGGGCCTTCCGGGTTCACATAGATGAGACCCATCTGAACGGCTGCGAGCGGGTTCTCCAGCGCGCGGCCTTCACTATAGCGGCTGTTCGGCTTGTCGGAGGTGGCGAGCCACTCTTCCTCTGTGCCCCAATAGACATCCTTTTCCGGTTCCCAGACGTCCTGACGGCCGCCAGCGAACCCGAATGTATTGAAGCCCATATCCTCAAGCGCGACATTGCCGGCGAGGATCATGAGGTCTGCCCAGGAGAGGCCTGCGCCATATTTCTGCTTGATCGGCCAGAGAAGGCGGCGAGCCTTGTCTAGGTTGCCATTGTCGGGCCATGAGTTGAGCGGCGCAAAGCGCTGCTGGCCCGTGCCTGAGCCACCGCGGCCATCGCCGACACGGTATGTCCCGGCCGAGTGCCAGGCCATGCGGATCATGAAGGGGCCGTAGTGACCATAGTCAGCCGGCCACCAGTCTTTGGAGTCTTTCAGCGCGACTTTGATGTCTTGCTTGACCTCTTTCAGGTCGAGCTTGTTGAACGCTTCGGCATAATCGAAGTCATCACCCATCGGGTTACCCGCTGGGTGGTTCTGGTGCAGCACATCAAGGTTCAGAAGTTTCGGCCACCACTCCTTGTTGCGTGGACCCTTGAAGAGCCAGTGGCGCTCCTCGCCATGAATTACCGGGCATTTTGCGTCGTCAGCCATGATGCGTTTCCTTCCTGCTTGCTGGTACGTGATCTGTAATCAGAACATAATGCATCAAGCGACATCGAACAAATCGATTTCAAGGTTTCGGGTCATAGACAAAATCTATGTACCGTGCCTGTCTGTTTTTCTGCCGGGCCTTTTTCTGGTCATTGCGGCTGCCGCAGTCCGTTAGATGGCCTGCGGCAGCGTGATAGACGGTCTAGATATCCACTACGATTTTACCGAAATGCTTCTGGCTCGCCTGATGGGCAAACGCATCGGCCAGCTTGTCCAGCGGGAAATGATCGCTGATGACAGGCTTGATGCCGCTGGCTTCAATCGCCGCGATCATGTCTTCCTGATGCTGGCGCGCGCCCACAGTAATCCCGGACACTGTGATGTTTGAACTGAAGAGCGCCGCCGTCGGGACTTCACCCGAAATGCCAGTCAGGACACCAATCAGCGAGATATGACCGCCGACCCGGCAGGCCGCGATGGATTGAGCCATCGTGCCCGGTCCGCCAATCTCGATCACTTCATCGACGCCGCGGCCCCCGGTCAGCTCCTTGGCCTTGGCCCCCCACTTCAGGGTTTCCTTGTAATTGATCACATGGTCTGCGCCGAGGTCTTTCAGCCTGTCGAGCTTCTCCTGCGAGGAGGAGGTGGAGATGACATTTGCGCCAGCGGCCTTGGCAAATTGCAGCGCGAAGATCGACACCCCGCCCGTGCCTTGCGTCAGCACCCAGTCGCCCGGCTTGATTGTGTTCTCGACCATAAGGCCCCGCCATGCCGTCAGTGCGGCGCAAGGCAGCGTCGCGGCCTCAGCGAAGGAGTAACCCTCTGGCATCCGCGTTAGTCCCTCAGCCCGTACAGCGACGAGCTCAGCTGAAAAGCCGTCGATGCGGTCACCCGGCACGGCGAGCATCTTGTCGAGTTCAGGCGGGCCATCGCGCCAGCCCGGGAAGAAAAGCGAAAGCACCTTGTCGCCCTTTTTGAAGCGCGTGACGCCTTCGCCGACTTCGACAACTTCGCCTGCGCCATCAGACATCAGGATGCGTCCGTCGGGTGTTGGGATCCCGCCCTGGGCAACGACGAAATCGTGATAATTGAGAGACGTTGCTTTCACCCGCATCAGCACTTCACCCGGGCCCGGTTTTGGATCGTCGCGTGTGCCGATCTCGATGTTCTGCAGGCCGCCGGGCTTCTTCAGGCTGGCTACTTTCATACTCTATCTCCCTTTTGATTGGTCTTTGATCCACCCAATCATCTCTGCCGCTGCGACAGCCAAGCGGGAATATTTATTGATCGCGAGCATGAAAAAGGGCGGCAGATTGCTCTGCCGCCCTTCATATTTCGCGAGTTTGGTAAAGCGACTAGCGCTGAACGGTGAACTCGATGCCGACAACTCGGCCTTTCTTGAGCGGCGAGAACGTGCCGCCACCTGGGAACTGCTGATACGGTGACTGCACACCGTTCGACAGCGGGCCAGGGAAAGGCAGCTGGGTGTCGTTGCCAACCTGGACTTCGTCGAGGAGGTTGTCGCCAAACAGGGAGACTTGCAGACCCTGATATGGGGTTTCCCATGTCAGGTTAGCGTCCACCTGGTTCGCCTCCTGAACCCAGCCGAAATTGCTGTCGGTGTAGGCAATACGATCACGGTACTGATAGTTCGCCCGCGTGATCAGTGCGCCTGCATCACCAAGATCCAGGTCATAGATGAAACCAGCACCGAAGGTGACAGGTGGCACGCGTGGCAGGTCAAGACGGCTGTCCTGATCGTCCACAACCGTATCACCGGAGATGTCGAAACGGACATCGTCATACTCGGCGTCAATCATGCCGGCATTGAAGTTCAGCAGGAAGTTATCAGTAACCGCCCAACGGCCTTCAAATTCCAGACCGGTGATGGTGGCATCAGCGGTGTTCAGGATGTTCTGAACCACACCCGATGGGCCGGCCGTGTTTACTTCGCGCTGCATGTTGTCGATTTTGGTCAGGAATGCGGCGCCGTTCAGCTGGACGCGGCCATCTTCGCTACCGGCCTTGAAGCCGATTTCGAAAGCGTCGACTTCTTCTTCGTCAAAGCCGTATTTGCCGCCGGTTGCTGGCAGGATCTGGTTCAGGAAGACCGCAACGTCCGTGATGCGGAAGTTGTAGCCACCCGAACGGAAGCCCTTGGTGTAGTAACCATAGGTCTGGACATTGTCGTTCCAGAAATACTGAAGGCCAACTTTTGGCGTCCAGTTGGACCACTCGTCACCATCGGAGAAGCCGTTTGGCTCTGTTGCGCCGAGCAGGCCAAGCAGGCCGTTGTTGCCAGTTGTCGGGCAGGTGCCGTCAACGACAGAACATTCAGCGCGTGGGCGGATATAGGTGATGTCTACGTCTTTTTCCTCTTTCGAGTAACGAAGACCGACGGTCGCAATCAGGTCCGGCGTGATGGAGTAGTCAACGTTAGCGAACGCGCCATACACGGTGTGATCCTGAGAGCCACCACCGTAGAAGATCCATGGGATCGTCGCTGGCAGAGGCGCAGGGCGTGTGCTCGGCAGGTTACGGTTCTCGGTATAGTCGAGGGTCTGGTTGAAGTAATAGAGGCCGGTGGTCAGGTCCACATTGCCGAACGTGCCCGCATAGCGAAGCTCGTCGGAGATTTGCTCCTGCAGAAACTCGGTGCCGGAGTGGAACAGTGTGAACGGCGTCGCATCGATATCGCCCGACGTGGCCGAGTT
The DNA here is from genome assembly GCF_002088935.1 of Henriciella litoralis. Lineage (NCBI taxonomy): Bacteria > Pseudomonadati > Pseudomonadota > Alphaproteobacteria > Hyphomonadales > Hyphomonadaceae > Henriciella > Henriciella litoralis. The sequence goes on along the minus strand of NZ_NCSS01000006.1, from coordinate 688,196 downwards.
GAATTTGCGGTAACCGAGAATGTTCGTGATGACGCCATTGCCGAAATCAACATCATAGTCGGTTTTCAGAGACGCAAAGGTCGTTTCCGATTCTCCGAAACCTGGATTGTTGATCGAGAAGTCAAACGTGTCGCGGTCGAAGTAGGAGCGGTTTTGAGCCGTCGGGCCATCAACGCGGGAGTCCGAATACTCAGCTTTCGCGAGGAAGGTCAGGCGATCGGTGGCAAACCATTCCAGGCCACCACGATAGATGTAGGTCTGCGCTTCGCCGTGATTGTCGCCATTGTACAGGTTTTTGAAGTAGCCTGCATCGTCATTGTAATAGACGCCGAGCTTGCCGTTCAGCTTGTCTTTGACCAGCGGACCGGAGACTGTGGCCTGCAGCGTGGAGTTCAGGCCGCCGCGATCGTCATCGATCGGGCCGTCGAACGTTGCGCGGGCCTTGTAGGTGAAATCGTCGGTCGGGTTCGCGGTGTTGATGACCAGCGCGCCGCCAGTGGTGTTACGGCCGAAGAGCAGGCCTTGTGGGCCACGCAGGACTTCGATGCTGTCGAGGTCGAACAGGTCAACAACCACGCCATTGTTCACGCCGAGGTAGACGCCATCAATGAAGACGCCGACGGCCGGGTCGATGGACGGGATGGACGAGTTCACACCAAGGCCACGGATGGCGAAGTTGGCTGTGCCACGCGCCGTGCCGACATCGTCGAGCGAAACGTTTGGCGTCGTGTAGGACAGGCTTTCAAGTGTCGTGACGTTAAGGGCGTCGAGCGTGTCGGCGTTAAAGGCAGTGACGGAAACTGGCACGGACTGAACGTCTTCAACGTCCTTCTTCTTCGTGGCAGATACGGTGACTTTCTGAAGGACGCGGTCCACAGCGGATTCGCGATCTTCGCTTTCCTGCGCTTGGGCGACGTTGAAGGACAGGACTGCGGCGAGCGCGACGCTGCAAAGGAGGAATTTGTTACGCGGCATGTTTTTTTAGCTCCCAGATATGGATTATCTTTTTGTGCCTCCGGCTTTGGCCGGGGTGTGCTGTAGCCATTGCAGGCCCAGTCTTGGCCCGCTTAATCCAGCGTCTGGCCAGCGTGCAATGCGTGGATGCTGTTGTATGCGTCAAAGAATAAATAGTGATGCGTTTATGCATCACTATTTAACGAGCTCGAGGCCCCAGCTATGCAGTAAGAGCGGGACTAAAGGTGGCCTATTCAGCCCTTATCGTAAGGAAAGTCAGGTTTTCGCTTGCTGAGAAAGGCGTTGAAACCTTCCTTGAAGTCCGGCCCCGTCACGCCATCCAGAAAGCGTTCGACTTCTGCCGTTTCTGCCGAGTCCCCTCCGCGTCGCAACGCGCCGATCATCTTCTTGGCGGCTCGGACAGACCATTGCGATACGCCGGCAATCTCCGCCGCCTTTTCCCGGGCTGCCGGCAGGACGGCATCGCCTGCACAGATTGCATCGATCAGCCCAACTCGCAGGGCATGATCAGCATGGAAAAGGCGGCCGGTGAACAACATGTCCTTGGCCTGCGAGGCGCCGACCGTATCAACAAGACGTTGCGTATCTTCAGGTGGGTAAACGAGACCAAGCTTGGCAGGTGTGATGCCGAACCGCGCGGTCGCCGTCGCGATCCGGATATCGCAAGCCAGGGCGAGCGATACGCCGCCGCCGACGCAGACTCCCTCAATTGCGGCGATGACGGGTTTGTCTGCATTGGCAATCGCGCTCAATCCATCAGCGATGGTCTGCGCCGTCCGACGCGCCGTGTCGCGGTTTGCATAGATGTCAGCGAATTCGGAGATGTCCGCCCCGGCCGCGAAATGGCCCGTGCTTCCACCATGAAACACCGCAACCTTCAGGGCTGAATCCTCGTCGATGGCGCGCATGATTGATGGCAATGCGGCCCACATTTTCATGTTGAACGCATTGCGCCGGGCGGGGGCATTGATCACGACTTCTGCGATGTCGCCATTGCGGTGAAGATAGATGGGGTCAGGCGTGTCTGTGTGGGTCATTCAGACCCGGTCACAGATGCCTGGCGCCTGGTCAAGTCTTGATGATGTCCGGCACGCGGCTGATCCATGGCTGCGCTGCTTCCAGTTCGTAGGCCAGCGCCAGCAGCAAGCCATCATCGCCGCGTCGTCCAGAGAACATTGAGCCGACCGGAAGCCCGCTATCGGTCCATTGAATTGGCACATTCATCGAGGCTGCCCCGGAGACGTTCATGGGCGCCGTAAACGCCACGAAGTCCGTAACGCTCTTCATCACTTCGTCGAAATCGCCGGTCGGTGACTGAACCCCGATGGCCGGGGGCAGGGTTGAGACGGTTGGCGTCAGAAGGACGTCGAAGTCGTCAAACCAGGACGCGTATTCAGTCTGATAAGCTTTGAGGTAAGCAACCGCCGCGTCAAATTCGTCCTGACGGCTGAGGAAGCGCTGCGCGAGGCCAAGGGTCCACGGCTCGACAATTTCAGGGGAGGGCGGCTTGCCAGAGAAGGCGGATGCATCCTGCACGAACTGCGCAGCGCCAGCCGCCCAGAACAGCAGAAACTTGTCTTGAAACTCAAGCCCGTCGACGGGTTGCTTCCAGTCAATGACCTCATGCCCCAGGGCACGGCAAAGGTCTGCTGTCTTTTCGATCGCGCTGCGTGTTTCGGCATCCAGCGTTGCCTTGTTTGGCGCGTCCGGTGCGTAGGCGATTTTGAGCCGGCGTTTGTTCGGCCCCATAATACGGCCCGTTTTTGCAAGGTCACTTTTCGGCGCCTCAGCGGCAGCGAAAAGCGCTGCGCTGTCGCGAACCGTCAGCGTAACGGCGTGTTTGACGGAAATCTCGATAGGCGCGCTCGACGGAGCCGAAATGAGGGCGCCTCGGGATGGCTTCAATCCAAACAGTCCGCAACACGCTGCTGGGATCCGGATAGAGCCTCCGCCGTCACTGGCGTTCGCAAAAGGAACAACCCTCGCTGCGGTCAATGCGGCTGAGCCACCTGATGAGCCGCCGGGAATACGGTTGAGGTCCCATGGGTTCCGGGTTGGCCCGGTGACCACAGGTTCGGTCGACGATATCAGACCCATTTCTGGTGATGTGGATTTGCCGATTGAGACCACGCCCATCTCACGCCAGCGCCCGGCGAACACATCGTCGTTTTTCGCAATATTATCAACGAAAGCCCGGCTGCCATAGAATGTCGGCGCGCCCTTCCATTTCTGCAGGTCCTTGATGACTGTCGGCACCCCGCCAAAGACGCCGGTCGGGGATGTCTCCGCGCGTTTGCGGGCCATCGCGAAGGTCTCGGTCGCAAATCCATTTATCTTGGGCTCTACGCGTTCGGCACGGCCAATCGCGGCCTCGACAAGTTCGCTTGATGTGACAGCGCCGGTGCTGATCAGCTCGGCCATCCTGATGCCATCCATGCTGCCAGTTGCGGCGGACGTTGCGCCCAGCACGCTCGATGGGGCGCAGGCAGTGGCGAATGGCAGAAAAGCCGCGAGCGATGTGCCGGCGCGCAAAAAGGAGCGTCTTGAAAATTCTTGCATGGGTGTCCTCCGAAACTGACTTATCTTGTTTTTCAGAAGGCTGCCCCGACCTTGCAGGTAAGGCAAGCGCACGATACCAAAAGTTTCAATTGCAACGGCCTCACGGGCCCCGGATATTTCATGCTTTCAGTTCTCGATCTTTTCCGTATCGGTCTCGGACCGTCCAGCTCGCACACGGTCGGACCGATGCGGATTGCGCGGCGGTTTCTTCAGGAGGCCGACAAGGCCGGAAAGCTGGACGGTACCACCCGGGTCGAGATCGAACTGCTTGGCTCTCTGGCGCTGACCGGTGTGGGTCATGGCACCGATAAAGCGATCATTCTCGGACTGCTTGGCCTTCAGCCTGAAACCGCTGATCCGGTCGAAGCTGAGACGCTTTTCCGGCAGACCGTTCAGCAGAAGTCGCTGAAACTCGATGGCGGTCCGGACATCGGCTTCAATCCGATTAAGGACATCCAGTTTTGCACCGAAATAACACCGGATTTACACCCAAACGGGGTGATTCTACACCTCTACGACACCGCCTCAGAGCGCGCTTACACGCGGGAATATTTTTCCACTGGCGGCGGATTTATTGCCTCGCGCAAACAGCTGGAAAAGCCTGCCAGAGGCGACCTTGTCGCCAGCGCAAAGGGCGCGCCGCACCCCTTCCGGTCTGCCGCTGAGATGATTGAAATCTGCAAGCGTGAAGACTGGCTTGTCGATGAGTTGATCCTGCGCAATGAGGATGCCCGAAGAAGCCGCGAGAAGACCCTGAAACGGCTTGATAAAATAGCCAGGACGATGATGCAGTGTATCGATAATGGGCTCGGCGCGGAAGGCACGCTACCGGGCGGCCTCGAGGTTACGCGGCGCGCGCACGGACTGTATCAGACGCTCAAGAACAATCCCGGCTCGAATGAACGCGAGCAGCTTTTCGACTGGCTGAACGTCTATGCGATGGCGGTCAATGAGGAGAACGCTGCCGGGGGCCGGGTGGTCACATCACCAACCAATGGTGCTGCTGGAATACTTCCCTCCGTCATGCGCCACTATTGCCATGATGACGGGAAACTGAACCTCAATAAGGCGCGCCGCTTCCTGCTGGTCGCCGGCGGCATCGGCCTTCTCTACAAACAGCGCGCATCGATTTCAGGCGCGGAAATGGGCTGTCAGGGCGAGGTGGGGGTTGCCTGCTCAATGGCCGCAGGCGGGCTCGCCGCCGTCTGGGGGGCGGATGCGGATAAGGTCTGCGTCGCAGCCGAAATCGGCATGGAGCACAATCTCGGCCTGACTTGCGACCCGGTGGGCGGGCTGGTTCAGATCCCGTGCATCGAGCGCAACGCCTTCGGCGCCGTCAAAGCGGTCAACGCCGCGCGCCTCGCTCTTCAGGGGACCGGTCAGCACAAGGTTAGCCTCGACCAGGTGATCGAAACAATGCGTCAGACAGGCCTTGATATGTCCAACAAGTACAAGGAAACGAGCACTGGCGGCCTCGCCGTCAATGTCATCGCCTGCTAGCTGGCTCAGTTGCGCGAGGGGTAGCTGCCTTGCAGCGCAATACACGTTTTCGCTTTCGGTTGAGTATTTCCCGCCCGGCCCCCAATCCAATTCCTTGGAGATATCTGCACCAGCTTGGCCGGGTCGGCATTTAGGGGCTCGATATTTCTTGCCGTTGGGACACCGATTGGTTCGAGCGGTTTGCCGTGTAAGATGATGCAGATGGATGGATTCGCAACAAAAACACCGGCCCGGCCGGGACTTGAATACCCCTTAGGCGAGAAAACGCCCGAAGTGGGTGACACAATCGAAATCAAGCCAGGTCTTCACTGGGTGAGGATGCCGCTGCCGTTTTCGCTCAAGTGGATCAATCTCTGGCTGATCGATGATGGTGAGCCAGGCTGGACGATCATCGACACGGGCATGCCCATGCCTGACACGAAAGAGGCCTGGCGGAAGATTTTTGATGAGAAGCTCGGCGGACGCCCGGTCTGGAGAATTATCGTCACGCACATGCATCCTGACCATATCGGAAATGCTGGCTGGCTATCGCGCAAGTTTCCGGACGCTGAACTGTGGATCAGCCGCCTCGAATATATTTCCTGCCGCATGCTGGTGGCAGATACGGGCCGAGAAGCGCCCAAGGCCGGCACCGATTTCTACAAGGCTGCAGGTTGGCGCGACGCGCAGATCGACACGTATCGTAAGCGGTTCGGCGGTTTCGGGCGGGCGGTGAGCGCGCTGCCGGACGCTTATCGCCGCCTTTGCGACGGCGAAACCATCCGGCTTGGCGGGTCTGACTGGAAAGTGATTATGGGCAACGGTCATTCCCCCGAGCACAGCTGTCTCTACTCTGAGAGTGAAGGCATTCTCATTTCGGGCGATCAGCTATTGCCGCGAATATCTTCCAATGTGTCGGTGCATCCGACCGAGCCTGGCGCCAACCCGCTGCGTGACTGGCTGGAGTCCTGCAAGAAGCTGAAGCGTGCCATAAGCCCGGACGTCCTTGTTCTTCCCGCGCACAACGAACCGTTTCGCGGGGCCCACAAGCGGCTCGACCATCTTGTCCGCGGTCACAATGTGGCGCTGAAGCGCCTGGAGCAGAGGCTGGGAGAGGCCCCCAAGCGCGTGATTGATGTTTTTCCAGCTGTCTTCGGCCGGCAGATCGATGACGATGTTCTCTCCATGGCAACAGGCGAGGCGCTGGCCCATCTCAATTACCTTGTGAGTGCAAATCGCGCCCGGCTGGAGAAAGACGATGACGGCGTGAACTGGTATTCCGCGACCTGATTTCGGTTTGACGCCTGTTTGGGGTCAAAGTTTCGCCGCAACCCCGTTCCAACGTTGGTGAAGGTTCAAGGCCTTGCCGGACTTATCTCACATGGACGGGAACAACCTCTTGACCAGATGGCGGCAGACGCTCAAAGCCTAAAGCCCGTTGCGATCATCATTGACCGCACATCAATTCAATGACCATGAGCGGATCGGCAGACCTGCTCGCACAGGGAACTGCTGTCAGACCGAAATGAGTACATCTTCAAAGACAACGGACGCGGACGAAGACAACCGGACGCTGGGACAAAAAGTGTTGCATGAGCTCAAGGAATGGGCGCTCACACTGCTGATCTTCATTCCGGCGTTCTATATGTTTTCGTTCCTCGTCTATGAGCAGCGTGTCATTCCGTCTGAAAGCATGGTGCCCAATCTGCAGGTTGGCGACCGCGTTGCAGTAAACAAGTTCGCTTATGGCTACAGCCGTTACAGCATGCCATGGGGCGCATGGCGTCTTGTGCCGGGATGGGAAGGGCGTGTCTTTGCCAGCCAGCCTGAACGCGGCGATGTCGTTGTCTTCATGCATCCACACACCGACCGGGTCATGATCAAGCGCCTGATTGGTTTGCCGGGCGACCGCGTGCGGATGATTGATGAGCAATTGATCCTCAATGGTGAGCCTATTGAGCGCGAATTCGTGCAGCGCGTTGATTATCGTCCGAACGATTATCCCATTCACGAGATTGCTCGTGAGTATCGCGAGACAATTGGAGACAAATCCTGGCTGACGCATCAGTGGCAACAGGGCTCAAACCAGGTCCGCACGCTTGATACGACGCCGGAATTCATTGTGCCCGAAGGCTATTACCTCTTCATGGGAGACAATCGCGACAATTCCGAAGATGGTCGCTCGACCACGGGTCACTGCCCGCCCAATCAGGATGGCGTCATCGACAAGGCAGATTGCACCTTGCCGAGAGGCGTCAGCCCCGAAAAGGCATCTGTCGGGTTTGTCCCGTTTGAAAACCTCATCGGCCGGGCCGACACGGTTCTGCTCTCGACCTATTCCTGCGCAAAGGCCGAGGCGGAGCCCTGCATGAAGAAGCGTCTTTGGCGAGGCCTGTAGGTTAATTTCTCCTGATTGGGGAAACTGGCGCGTTGTTTGCAAGCAAAATTCCTGAACATTCAAATGTGATCAGGGATGGAACACATGAAATACCGGCTTCTTCGTCCAGAACAGATGACAGAAGACTTGTGGACGGCGTTTGCGTCATTACGAGACGCCAATTCCATCTATGACGATCCGTTTTTTGATCCTGATTTTGCAAGACTGGTTTCGCGCGTTCGGCCGGATACGCGTGTCGGCATCGCATTTGATGGCGATGCACCGGTAGGGTTCTGGCCGCTTCACAGGCGTCCTGGCGCATGGGCACGCCCGATTGGCGGGCCGTTCTCGGACTGGCATGGACCTGTCCTGGCGCGAGATTGCAATCTGCGCGCTGACGTCTTCCTGAGAGGTTTGGGGCTGCTTGGCATGTCGACCTTCGGCTGGTTGCCGCAGGATGAAGAAAGCCAGTCACGTCTTACCATCTGCGGTGCCAATATGACCGATGTTGGCGATGACTGGGATGATTTTATCGAGGTCCAGAACCAGCGCTGGCCGAAACACTTCAAGAAGATGCGCCGGCTCGGCCGCAATATAGAGCGGGACTTTTCAGAAGTGGAATTCCGTTTCGATGATGTCAGTGACAACACGATCTCGCGCCTGATTGAGCTCAAGCGCGAGCAATTCGCGCGGACCGGAAGACATGATGTGCTCGGCTCTGACTGGGCAGGGCGCTTTCTTGATGAACTTCGCCAGACGAAGACCGATCGCTTCCGGCTGCGTCACGTCAGCATTCATTTCGACGGAAAGCATGCGGCGAGCGAATTATTGCTGCAGTCTGACAAGGTCATGCATGGCTGGATCACAGCCTATGAGCAGGACTATGCACCATATTCGCCTGGAAACGTCCTGGTGCAGTGGATGCTCGAGCAGATGAGCGCCGCAGACGGTCCGAAAATCTACGATGCTGGGCCGGGTCTCGACTACTACAAGCGCCATTATTCCAACTACCAGCTACCTATTGGCACTGGTGTGGTTCGCTCAAAGACTTTTGCGCTACGCCCCGATCGCCTGCTCGGGCAGGCCTGGCGGTCTGGCGAGCGGCTGCTCGATGGCCGCGTGTCGAACGTGATGACGCAATCGCGGCGTCGGCTCGACCAGATTTGTCTCTCCGAACTTGACCCGATCAACCGTCTGAAAGGGTTGCGCCAGGCTGCGCGACGCACTGTAGCGGCACTTGAACTTGCCGAGAGTGACTAGGCCCGGTAATCGCTAAGACGGATGAGGGTGCGCAGCGAGTCGCTAAACGGCCTGCGCAGCAAATACGGGCGAGAGCAAATTTATATGAATGCCGGGAAAACCGACACTCTGAAGTCCGTTCGCGGACCCATAATCGTTTCGCGTCATGGCAAGCCTGCGCTCGACCGAACAGCAGGCCCGCGCCTGAACTGGGAAGAATACCGTGACTGGTGGAGCCGGTATGAGATTGGCAGCCTGGCAGATGGCCAGATGGCGCCGGACAATCTGAAGGAAGCTGTCGCAGATGCGGACGTGGTTCTGAGCTCAATCGCGCCGCGCGCTATCGAGACCGCGCGTCTGGCAAGCGGGCGCGAGCCTGAGACCGATCCGCTATTTGTCGAAGCGCCGTTGCCGCCGCCACGTTTCAAGAAAAAGAAATATTTGCCGAAGACCTGGAATGTGCTGGCCCGGACGGCCTGGCTGTATGGCCACAGTCTCGACGGCGAAAGCAATCGCGCCGCACGGGCGAGAGCAGGGCAGGCGGCGTTGCGCCTGCACGAGGCTGCAGCCGAGGGTAAGGTGTATCTGGCAGCGCATGGCTGGTTCAACCGCATGCTGCGTCCGGCCATGACGAAAATCGGCTGGGTCTGCGTGCGTGACGGCGGCGACAAATACTGGAGTTACCGCATCTACGAATATCGCGGAAAATCCTGAATCCGGCCATTGTGATGAACGCGGCGCCTGCGTAGGGTGCCCCCCAACTCATTCCTATGACCCGGAGCAGCGGTATGGCCGATCAGGCAGCCCAGGCAATCGACAAAATGAGCTTCGAGGAAGCCCTGAAGGAGCTGGAAGACATCGTTCGGCGCCTCGAAGGCGGCGATGTCGAGCTTGAAAAGTCGATTGAAATTTACGAACGCGGATCGAAACTGAAAGCGCATTGTGAGGCGCGTCTGAAGGCCGCTGAGCTGAAAATCGAGCAGATCGTCCAGGGGCCGGACGGCAAACCTGCGACCGAGAGCGCCACTTTCGAATAAGGACGGTCGTCTATGGATTTTCAGCAGCGCCTGACCGAGATTGCCGACAAGGTTACGGTCGCGCTTGATCAGCTGATTCCGCCTGCGCAGGGGCCTGAAGCCGATCTGATGCGAGCCATGCGCCATGCGGCGCTCGCAGACGGCAAGCGGATGCGGCCTTTCTACGTCATCGAGACGGGCGCTTTGTTCAACGCGGACGAAAAGGCGCTGTTACGCACAGCCGCCGCGCTGGAGTGCGTGCACACTTATTCGCTGGTCCATGATGATCTTCCGTGCATGGACGACGATGATCTTCGCCGCGGTCAGCCTACCGTTCACAAGGCTTTCGATGAGGCGACGGCTGTTCTCGCTGGCGACGCGCTTTTGACGCTGGCTTTCAAGATTATCGCCAGTGACGAGACGCATGCCGATCCTGCGATCAGGCTGCGCCTGATCGAGCGTCTCGCCGATGCATCGGGCGCCCGGGGCATGGTTGGCGGTCAGATGATCGACATGCTGCAAGAGGCGAGCCCGCGCGACCTCAATACGATCACGCGTATGCAACGCATGAAGACCGGCGCGCTGATTTCCTATTCCGTTGAAGCCGCCGCGATCATTGGCGGGGCCAGCGACGCGGCCCGGCATGCGCTCGCCGGCTTTGCGCAGGACCTTGGTCTGGCCTACCAGATCGCCGACGATCTTCTCGATGCGACCGGTGATCAGGAGGTTGTCGGCAAGACGCTCCGATCCGATGAACAGGCCGGCAAGGCGAATTTCGTCACGATACTTGGAATCGAAGGCGCGCGTGAGCGTGTGCGACTGCTTGCAGCCCAAGCACGCGAACACCTCGCTTTTTTCCGCAATCGGGCCAATATCTTGCTGCAATCAGTTGATTATGTTCTGGACCGGACACGATAGAGTTCATCCAGACAATAACCGAGTCCCCTGAAAGGACCGCCCGTAATGACCGCTTCAGCCAAGACCCCTCTTCTCGATGCCATCCATACGCCTGCTGATCTGAAAGGCCGTTCGCGCGACGAACTTCGCCAGATTGCAGACGAAGTGCGCGCCGAGATGATCGATGCCGTTTCGGTGACCGGCGGGCATCTTGGGGCAGGTCTGGGCGTTGTGGAGCTGACAGTCGCGGTCCATTCGGTGTTCAATACGCCTGACGACAAGCTGATCTTCGATGTTGGCCACCAGTGTTATCCCCACAAGATCCTCACCGACCGCAAGGACCGGATCCGAACGCTGCGCCAGGGCGGAGGCCTCTCCGGTTTCACCAAGCGCGCCGAGAGTGAGTATGACCCGTTCGGTGCGGCGCACGCCTCGACGTCGATTTCCGCAGGGCATGGCTTTGCCAAATCACGAGATCTGCAGGGCCGTGACAATAAAGTGATCTGCGTCATCGGCGACGGCTCGATGTCGGCCGGTATGGCCTATGAGGCGATGAACAATGCCGGGTCTGATGGCAGCAACATGCTGGTCATCCTGAACGATAATGACATGTCGATTGCGCCGCCTGTGGGCGCGATGAGCCACTATCTCTCAAAGCTCGTGTCGTCGCGCTCATATCGCGGCCTTCGCAAATTCGCCAAGCAGATTGCCAAGCCGATTGGTCTGGAAAATCCCGCCCGCAAGGCAGAGGAATATCTGCGCGGTTTTGCGATGGGCGGCACGCTCTTTGAGGAACTCGGCTTTTATTATATCGGCCCGATCGATGGGCACGATATGGACGTCCTGTTGCCGGTTCTTGAGAACTGCAAGGCCATGGAAACCGGGCCGGTCCTCCTGCACGTCGTTACGCAGAAGGGCAAAGGCTATGAGCCGGCTGAGAATTCGGCTGACAAGTATCATGGCGTTGCCAAGTTCAATGTCGTCACTGGCGAACAACAGAAATCGAGCGAAGGTCCGCCGAGCTATACCAAGGTGTTTGCTCACAGCCTCATTGAGGAAGCGCGCAAGGATGACAAGATCGTCGGTATTACGGCGGCCATGCCGGGCGGCACTGGGCTAGACCTGTTCGAAAAGGAATTCCCGGACCGCACTTTTGATGTCGGCATCGCCGAGCAACACGCCGTCACCTTTGCCGCAGGTCTTGCGGCGGACGGTATGAAGCCATTCGCAGCGATCTATTCGACCTTCCTTCAGCGCGGCTATGATCAAGTCGTCCACGATGTGGCGATCCAGAGCTTGCCGGTACGGTTTGCTATCGACCGGGCAGGTCTCGTCGGCGCCGACGGGCCGACGCATGCGGGCAGCTTTGATATTGGATATCTCGGCGCGCTGCCGGGCATTGTCTGTATGGCTGCATCCGATGAGGCAGAGCTGGTCAATATGGTGCGCACCGCTGTCGAGATTGATGACCGACCAAGCGCCTTCCGCTATCCGCGCGGCAACGGGACCGGTATTGCGCTGCCAACCACGCCGCAAGCGCTTGAGATTGGGAAAGGCCGGATTGTCCGCGAGGGCACGAGCATTGCGATTCTGTCCTATGGCGCGCGCCTCCAGGAAGCTCTGAAGGCCGCTGATATGCTGGCCGCGCAGGGCCTGTCCTGCACAGTTGCAGATGCCCGCTTTGCCAAGCCGCTGGATGAGGAGCTGGTCAACCGACTGGCCCGCGAACATGAGGTGCTCCTGACGGTGGAAGAGGGCGCGCGGGGCGGATTTGGCGCATTCGTTCTGCACCATCTGGCAGACGTCGGGGCGCTCGATACGGGCTTGAAAGTCCGTACATTGCACCTGCCGGATGTTTTCCAGGATCAGGACAAGCCCGATATCATGTATGCCGAGGCCGGTCTTGATGCGCGCAATATTGCGGCAAGGGCGATTGACGCGCTTGGGCGGGGAGATGTTCAGGAAATCGACCGTCTCGCACGGGCCTGATCCTGAGATTTTCACTTACGATTCTGTTAGGCAGTTTCGCTCAGAGTTCCGCTCGACTAATCTCCTAAAATAACGTGTCGCAAAGGTATGATATGAGACGTCTTCTTCTTGGCGCAATTGCCGCCATTTGCCTGTCAGCCTGCGAAACAACGCCTGTCCCCGTCGTGATGGAGGATGCCGCGTTTCAGGCCGCCATCGCTAATGCAAAAACGCCTTGGCACCCTTACAACAAAATGAACGCCATGGACGCGATCATTGCGAACAACGTGCTGTCACCCGCACAGACCTCGCGCATTCTGTATGAGCGCGCAGTCATTCAGACGGATGCGCGGATCAATCTGCCGGAGGCGGTGAACAAGCTGAACGAGTCGCGATCCCTGACAACGACGACGCTTTTTAGCTCCAACTTCCAGACGGTCATGTCTACAGCCCAGTCCGAGCTTAGCCAGGCCCAGAGCCGGCTAAACGGCCTGCAGACCTTGCCGGACTGGTTTGACGATATGGTCGCCGTCGGCAAGCTCGACGAGGCCGCTGAGCGCTATCGCCAATCAGGCCTCGCCCCCGATCCCTATGATGCCGCGACGCTCGAAGCGGCCGGTTATTTGTGCCGACAACGGATCCTCGGCAAGAGCGATGACTTCACGCTCGGTGAAAACATCGACCACCTGAAAAATATCGATTGGTGCACACAGCCAGAAAACTCCTGATCTCAGACACAATCTCGCCGTTCTCGAGTAGCTTATTATCGGTCTGAATTGATCCAGCGATAATGGAGCTGCCGGATGTTTAGAACTGTCCTGATGGGTACTTGTCTGGCGATCATGATAGGCGCGTGCGCCTCGTCAGACTCGTCGCCCGAAGACGCGCCGGTGACTGAGACGGCCGACTCCACCCGCTACAGCCTGGCCATCGGCACGGTGAACGCGCTTGAGCGGGCCGGGAATGAGCATGTCGCTATTGATCGGCTGACACTGCTCCTTGGTGATCCGGGCATGTCTGACATGGAAATGGCCGAAGTGCTCTACAGGCGCGCTGAGCTACGTCTTGGCGAAGGCAATGATGTCGAGGGGGCCATCACCGATCTGAAAGAGATCCTGTCTGATTATCCCGGCACGCCAAATGCGGATGATGCATCAGCACTTCTCGCCGAGGCCAGCCAGGAGCGCGACATGCTGACCGGCATGCTCGACGGCGATGCCATTAGCCCGATGGAACGGTTCGAGATACTCTTCCGTCTGGGGCGGCATCAGGACGCCGCAGACATCATGCTGGCCGGTTCTCTGAAGCCCGACATGAAGTATATTCGGGACATGTATCAGATCGGCTACCTCTGCGATGGAGATGAGCTTGCGGGCCCTGTCTATCTGATCGCTGAGGGCACAGACGACGAGCGCGCCTTGCAATTCTGCGACCTCTATAAGTAGCTCGCCATCCGCCTGAGACGGCTTAACCCGCATAAAACGGCAGGCTTTTCCGGACGCTGCAACTGCCGCTGCGACAATGGGTGTTCTTCTTCGCCCTTTTCATGTTGCGGCGCACATGATTGAGTGCGCCGAACTACAGAAAATCGATCCGGAGGAATGAAATGGCTGCAGATTCTGGTGCAGGCTGGCCCGCACTTTCCATTGAGCAGGCAAACTTGATGCTTGCCGCGCCGGGGACACCGCTTGCGGTGGCAGAAGGCGTCATTGATGGCGTCGAAATGCGGTATTATCCCGAAGCGCCGCCGACCCTCAGATTTCTTGTCGAAGCCTCTGCGGCCCATGCTGACCGCACCTTCATCGTCTATGAGGACGAGCGCGTCACTTATGACGCGCATCTGCGCGCTGTCAGCCATCTGGCGAAAACCCTGAAGGAAAAGTTTGGCGTTGAGCCAGGCGACCGGGTTGCCATCGTGATGCGCAATTACCCGCAATGGCCAGTGGCCTTCTTCGCGGCGCTGTCTATTGGCGCGATTGCGACTCCGATGAACTCGTGGTGGACGGGTGAAGAGCTGGAATACGGGCTTCAGAATGCGGGCGTGAAAGTCGCGATCGTCGACCCTCAAATCTATGAGCGTATGCGCGACCACATCGGTGAACTTCCTGAGCTGGAAGCCATCATCATCGCGCGCGAAACCGAAGAAGAGCGCAACAATCCCATGGTCCACAATTTCGAGGACATTGTGGGCGAGGCGAATACCTGGGCAACTCTTGAACCTATCGGGCTGCCGGATGTTGAGATCAAACCGGATGACGACGCCACATTGATGTACACCTCCGGCACCACGGGGCGTCCCAAAGGCGCGCTCGCGACCCATCGTGCGGTGATCTCCAACTTCCTGAACTCCATGACGTGTCAGGCCCGCATGTTCTTGCGGCGCGGTGAACAGCCACCAGAGCCTGATCCTACGGAAATCCGCGCCACGCTGCTTGCGATCCCGTTCTTTCACGCGACGGGCTCGTTTGCTGTCCTCATTCCGACACTGCTGAAGGGCGACAAGATCGTCTCGATGTACAAATGGGATGCAGGCAAGGCGCTTCCGATCATCGAAGAGGAGAAGATCTCCACGATTGGCGGTGTGCCGGCTATTGCCTGGCAGGTGCTCGAACACCCGGACCGCGACAAATATGATCTGTCGTCAATTCTTGCTGTGTCATATGGCGGGGCACCTTCCGCGCCTGAGCTGGTTGCCACGATCAAGAAGCGGTTTCCTGAAGCCCAGCCCGGCAATGGCTGGGGCATGACCGAAACATCGGCGACAGCCACGCTGAATATCGGTGAGGACTATGTGAACCGTCCGACGAGTGCTGGGGCGCCGCCGCATGCTGTGCAGCTCAAGATTATCGGCCCGGATGGCAATGAACTGCCAGCCGGAGAAGTCGGTGAGCTTTGGTGCAAGAGCCCATCTAATTGCAAGCGCTACTGGAACCGGCCGGACGCCACCGCGGAGACGTTCCGTGATGGCTGGGTCGTGACGGGTGATCTCGCGCGCATCGATGAGGAGGGCTTCCTCTTCCTCGTTGACCGGGCCAAGGACATGCTGATCCGCGGCGGCGAAAACATCTACTGCATCGAGGTGGAGAACGCACTCTATGACCATCCTGCTGTGATGGACGCCTCTGTCGTCGGCATCCCGCACAAGATCCTTGGTGAAGAAGTCGGTGCTGTGGTCCAGTTGAAGCCGGGTAAGACGGTCTCGCAAGACGAGCTACGCGCGCACGTCGCAAGCCAGATTGCGGCGTTCAAGGTGCCCGTCGAGATACAGTTCCAGGAAGAGCCTTTGCCGCGCAACGCCAATGGCAAGATTCTGAAGCCTCAGCTTCGAGAGCGGTTCAAGGCGCGCGCCTGATCGGGAGGAAACAGCATGACCGCCACCAGACGCATCGGCGATAGTGATGTTTATCCCATTGGTCTTGGATGCATGAATTTGAGCCACGCCTACGGCGCGCCGACTGAACCGGCGGCGGCGTCGAGGCTGCTCAATGAAGCGCTGGATCTTGGGTGCAACTTCTTCGACACGGCGACGATCTATGGCGCGGGCGAGAACGAGAAACTCGTCGCCGCGTCGGTCGGCGAGCGGCGCAAGGACATCTTTCTGGCGAGCAAATGCGTGCTGGACGTCAGAGATGGCAAGCGCGTGCTGGATGGCCGGCCAGGCGCCATCAAGGCTGCGTGCGATGCCAGCCTGAAGCGGCTGAACACAGATGTTATCGATCTCTATTATATGCACCGGCCAGATCCGAACGTGCCGATCGAGGATTCGGTTGGCGCTCTGTCTGAACTGGTCGAGGCTGGAAAAATCCGGTTCGTTGGTCTCAGCGAAATGGGCCAGCGCCTGATCGAACGCGCCCACGCTGTGCATCCCATCACCGCTGTTCAGTCTGAATATTCGCTCTGGGTTCGCAATCCTGAGATTGCGGTGATGGAAACGTGCCGGGATCTGGATATTGCGCTTGTGGCGTTTTCACCGGTCGGTCGGGGCTTCCTCGCGGATCCACCTTTTGACCCGGCAAATATGCACGAGAAGGATATGCGGCGTTTCTTTCCGCGCTTCTCGGATGAGAATTATCCGGGCAATCTGGACCTGCTCGATGAAGCGCGCGCCTGCGCGGCAGAAGTTGGCTGCACCGTTGCACAGCTTGCTCTGGCGTGGCTGCTGGCAAAGGGCGATCATGTCCTTCCAATTCCCGGCACAACAAGCTCAGACCATCTGAAGGACAATGTGGCCGCTGCCGATGTCACGCTGGATGATGACATGGTCGCGCGCCTGGATGCCCATTTCACGCCTGAAAGCGCTGTTGGGCCTCGCTATAATGAACAGATACAGGCGACCGTCGACACCGAGCAGTTCGAGTTCGAGACCCGGTCATCGCAATGACGGATAAGGCTCAGGACGATATCGGCAGCAGCGGTAAGTCCGTCGCGCTTGAGGCGCGCGAGACGGCCGAGGATGGGCGACGCTATTCGCCATCGGCCGCGCGAAACAAGGATGTCCTCGCAGATGTGATCGCGGCCAATATGCCGGTTGCAGGCCATATCCTCGAAATCGCCTCCGGCACGGGCGAACATGGCGCGCATTTCGTCAGCCGTTTTCCTTCGCTGCAGTGGAGCTATACCGATCTCGACGAGATGTCGCTCGCGAGCCAGCGGGCCTGGGCAAGGCTCGCTGAGGGGGCGGAGCGGCTGCATGGGCCGCTGAAGGTTGATGCATCTCAAGATCATTGGGGCGAAGCGGAAAATCCCTCCACTTATGACGGCCTGTTCTGCGCGAATATGATCCACATTGCGCCTTTCGCGGCTGCGCGCGGCTTGCTGACCGGGGCAGGGCGACTGCTCCGCACAGGGGGCCGCCTGATGCTCTACGGCCCATTTGCGCGCGAGGGACAGATAGCGCCATCGAATGCGCGGTTCAGCGAAGACCTCCAGCGGCGCGATCCAGACTGGGGCGTGCGTGACCTTGATCTCGACATCGTGCCAATCGCTGAGGCCGCGTCATTGTGCTTGTTCGATGTTATCGAAATGCCGGCGAACAATCTCAGCGTGATCTTCGAGAAAATAAAAAAGTAGATTGCAACCCGTCCCACCCAGGCCGGGCCGCAATCTCTATCGCGCGGCCTAGACGGCCCGGCGATAGCGGGGGTTCACGCTGTCATCGAGGCGCGGGAGGATGCCTGACACCCATTTGATGAGCGTTTCGAGCCGCTGGAAGACCTGGAGCTTTTCCAGCACCGGGTTCACGTGGTTGGTCATCACGCAGAAATGGCTGTCCTTGCCTTTGCGGTGATGGGCGGTGTGATGGGCATGCGATTGCAGGAAGCCCGTCTTCTGGAGCGCCGTGATCAGTCTGCCGTTTTCCTTGGGGCTGCGGTGCGCGCAGGCATGAATTTCGTTTGCGAACATGCCGAAGAGAACGGCTGTGCCGGTGAAGAGATTGAGCCAGCCAACCAGCGCAAAGACGGCGAGGAACGCGGCGCCAATCGCCCAGACCTCGCGGTTGCGGGTCCATAGATTGCCTTTGAGGAAGCTGCGTGGCGTGTGGTGGTGTTGCTGGTTCTCCCGGATCGTATGTCCGAGAATTGGCCACTTGGGATCGCCATAGCGGTCTTCCATCCAGTGAAAGGCGCCGGAAACAAGGTCTGCCAGATAGACGCCGCCGAGGATCTTTGCACTTGTGGCGGCGACAGTCGTGATAGCCGAAATAAACATGTGAACCTCCATGATGGCTGCCCGGTAGTGAGCATGTGTTCACATGTGAGTGTTTGCTTACGTAATGTGGCGGCAATACGGCAAAGTGAGCGCTTGCTCATTAGTTCTTTCAATAAAAAAGGCCCAACCAATTGATCGGGCCTTTAGACGCTTAGTGTGTGTGGTTTTGACTATTCAGCCGCCACGAGATGGGCTGGCCTCTTCAGGTCAGCGGGCAGCGCCTTGCCCATCATGTCGATGAAATTATCGGCATAGAAGGCGTCGATCGCGCTTTGAGGCAGACCTTCGAGCACGGAATCGAAACGCTTGATGGGGTTTCGCCCGCCTTCGATGTGGGGGTAGTCCGATGAGAACATGCAGATTTGCTCACCGGCATTCCGGATGACCCAGCCTGCATCTTCATGCGGATAGGGCGTCACGCGAAGCTGGCGCTGGACGATTTCGGAGGGCTTGGCCGACAGGTTTTGCAGCCGTTCCTCATTGCGCATGAAAGCGTGGGCTGCAGAATCGAGACTGCGCATCCATCCCGGCACCCATGAGGCGCCAAGTTCGATCGCGCCGAATTTAAGGTTCGAAAAACGGTCAAAGACGCCATCGAAGATCAGCGTCGAAAGCGTCTGCATCGCCGAGTTTGGGATCGGCATGTAGCTGATCGAGGTGAAATTATCGTCGCCCCCATGGAAATCAGGCACCGGCGGCAGGCCGTTTTCCTTATAGACGGGGTTCATTTTCTCTTCGAACCCAACATGGAAAAGGATCGGCACGCCCGCCTCTTCAGCCATCGCCCAAAGCGGGTCGAGCCCGACATGGCTCGGGCTGTGATCTTGCGGGCACCATGATGGGATCAGCAGCCCTTTGGCGCCGAGGTCCAGAGCTTGGCGGGCGGTATCGATCGTGCGGTCAATGTCTTCCAGCGGAATATAGGCCGTCGCCAGCAATCGCCGGTCCACGGCGCAAAACTCGGTCATCATCTGGTTGTGGGCGCGGGCCACCGAATAGCAAAGGTCGAGGTCTCCGCTCTGGTCGAGACCGAGATTGCCGAGGTTGTGAGTGGTGAAGATGAGCTGGCTCGCCACGCCGAGCAGATCGACAACGCGCGGCCGGTCTTCCGGAATGAAAGCGCCTTTCGCATCGTAGTTCTTGCGCAGCATGATGTTGTCATCTGCCTCTGCGCGAAAACCGTCATCGCGGTGGTCTTTGCGAGCCCGGTCCATCCACTCCGCGCGGCTGAGTTTCGCGTTATAGCCGGGCAGGGCGCGATATCGTTTCAGCTCATCGGCAGTCAGATATGAATCCAGACAGTCATATAGCTCCATCAGGTGGCTATCAGCGTCATGGACAAGGCGTCCTTCGATATAGGCCATGTGTCGTTTCCTCCGGTCTTTTGTTTTCCCCATTTGGCGCACAGCAGGCGTGCAACGACAAGGGTCGACACAAAAGTTGAAGGGCAGTGATTGCGGCGTTTAGAGCCAGCGCATCCTTCGCAGCATCAACAAGAGCGCAACGGTCAGCCCCACCAGTCCAATACACAGCAGGGTGAAGGCAGCCGCATCGTTCAAGCCCGGCATACCCCCAAGGTTGACGCCAAAAAGCCCGGTGACAAAACCAAGCGGCAGGAAGATTGCCGAGATGATGGAGAGGACAAAAAGCCGCTCGTTCATCCGTTCGCTACGCTCTTCCATCACCTGTTCCTGCAGGACCAGGCTCCGCTCACGGATGGAATCCAGCTCTTCCCCAATGCGGATCACACGGTCGGCGATTTCTCTCAGATGGAGGATATCGCCGGTACTGAACATATCCTCGCCCTCACGAATAATGTGCGCGAGCGCTTCGCGTTGCGGAATGATGTAGCGGCGGATGGTGAGGACCTTGCGGCGAAAGCTCGCCAATGCCGTTTTTGGCAATGTGGCGCCATCCTCCAGAAGCGAGTCTTCAAACTGGTCTGCCTCGTCATCAAGATCAGCAACAACCGGCTCAATACGGTGGGTCAGCCGCGTCGCGATCGTTGAAACGATTGCGCCGCTCGAGTTCGGGATGTCTCCTGCCATGATCTGGTCGTGAAGATCCTGGACCGCCATAATGTGATAGGCGCGCAGCGAGACGACCACCTCTTCCGTCATCCATATCCGGATGGCGATCATGTCTTCGGGGGCGGCCCCTTCATTGAGGTTCACCCCGCGCAAATTGATCAGAAGGCCGTCGCCATGACGCGCGCAGCGGGGGCGGGTGTCCTCCTGCAGCAAAGCCCTGTCGATGACGGCGTCGATCCCGCTCACCGTATTGAGCCAAGTCTGTGCGGCAGGTGACAGACGATCAAGGTGAAGCCAGCGCCGAACGCCGGGCCGGGCGGCCGGTCCACTTGCTAATTCCTCCCAGGATAGTTTCCTGGCGCCGCCATCTTCGTCAAACTCAAAGCCGAAAATCAGAGGGGTATCTTGCGTACTTGTCATGGGCGCCGTTGATCCAGAGCGATGTATCCTAGTGCCTCGATCCACTCGATGACATCTTCGCCGACGTCCTCACGGCGCAGGAATTGGGTGAAAGCGGGCATGAAGTTGCGAGGCTCGCCGCATTGCGCGACGGCGGCGTTCAGCTCCGGCAGAACGATGCGATCGAAACTTCTGGCAAGCTCAGTAAAGTCGTCCGCCAGCGTTATCAGCTGGATCGCCATGAGCGCGGACGGCGACTCTACCTCGCCTGACACCCGGCGTAGCGCCCGTACCGTATCGGAATTGTCGCGGGCAAACCGTGTCAGGACGCGATCAGTCTTCCATTCGATCCATTCCTGCGTGCAGGGTTGCGGCTGCGTCACGCAGGCCGATAGCGTCGTCGCCGTTAAGGCGATCAGGCCAGCGGCCAGGGAAGTCTTCAACGCCATTGCGGGCCTCCGATTCTGATCAGGACAATCAGAGCGAAGCTATCAGGCAAACCGGAAGCTTGTCACTTCTCCTTCGGTTGTTGTCGTCACGCGCGCGCCGACCGGCGATGCGTCCTCGCGCAGTTGCTTGAGCGCGGCTGGCTCGGCCACGGCGATGAAACGCTTTCCAGCATCTGTACGTCCGAAGATGACACCATGCGCCGGGCCTTCGCGGCCATGCACGACGGTGTAGGTCTCAACCGTTCCGCCTTCTGGGGCCGGATCAAGTTCAACCTGCTCCGTAGGCTTGGCAGCTTTCTCGACCGGTTTGAACACATCAGGCCGCGTCGTTGACCAGACACCGACGGCCTCCTTTGTCATCCAGCCGCCATTGGCGAGCACGAGACCAAATGAGCCGGCTTCCTCGCGAAGCTTTGCCGCCATCTCGGCGATGCCGTGCATGGAGTAATTGTTGCCCGGCCCCCCAAAGAAGGGCAGGCCGCCCGTCAGCGTAAGTGGGCGATCATCGGTTTCCGGATCGATGCCGAGCACGGCTGCAGATGAGAACACCGCGCATGGAAAGCACGAATAAAGATCAAAATGCGAGATACCGCCGGGCGTCTTGTCAGCTTGTTTCAGGGCGCGATGGATCGCCTGTTCCATGGCCCAGGAGCCATCAAGTTTCGGGCGTAGCGAGATAAGATCGTCGCCCGCCTCGCCCGCGCCATGCAGATAGACGCGCTTGTCTGCATCGACGCCAAGCTCATCGGCCTTGTCCTCGGACATGATGATGAAAGCTGCGCCCTGGTTCACCGCATCCTGCGCGATATGCCATTTCAGGAAGGGATCTGCGAACTCGTAATTTTTCGGAGACGGTGTCGCGAGAAACTCTTCCGTGCGCGCTTCGGGAAACTGCGCATACGGGTTGTTTGCTGCGACTTCGGTGAAAGGTTGGAAGAGCGCTGCCATCGCTGCGCGCTGGCCAGAGCGGCCACGACCTTCACGGGCAGCAATCGCATTTTCAAACAGCGCATAGAAATAGGCAGGGGCCACCAGGCCGTGCTTGATCTCTTCGCGGGAGATCATCTGGCCGCCAAGGCCGCGATCTTCATAGTCGGCATCTGAGCTATCAGCCCATTTGATCTCAACCTTGTTCTTGCGCGCGCCCTTGGACGCGCGATTGGCCTCGGACCCGGCCACAAGCGCAATCTCGACCTCGCCAGCATGGATGCGGGCCGCCATCTCATTGGCGAGCGCTTGCGGGCTTTGACCGCCGACATCGGAATAGATCAGACGCTCAGGCGTCGCGCCAATGTCGCGGGCCAACGTGCCGGGCAGATTAGTGTTGTGGCCGTGGGGGTGAGGCGCATTGCGGACCGAGTCCTCAAAGATGCGGACAAAGGTCACCGTGTCGATGTCGCTGCCGGATATGCCAGCATCTGCGAGCGCTGCTTTCGATGCTTCCACCGCAAGACTCAGCGGCGACGGGGCACCCTCCGCGCCCTCACTGCCATCCCATTCGCTCATGAACTGACCGACGCCCACTAGTACCGGCATTGAACCCTTAGCCATCCGTGAAATCTCCCTGAATTTGTTGCCGATACAGTCGGCTACGCTGATGTTTCGTGCAAGTGCTGACGCCGCGCCACCTGTGGCGGGAACTACAGAGCGCGTTGCAAGGTTGTGATCATATGCCTTTCTCACTCGCCCGCGATGACATGAAGCCCGCCGATGCCGGCCTTATCTATGTTGAATGTTCGGGGCGAGGATGGACCCGCAAGCCTTATGGCAACGGCTTCACCTATCAGGATGCAGACGGCAACACGCTGACCGGCGAGGCGCGCGAACGTGCTGAAGCGCTGGTTCTGCCGCCAGCCTGGACCGATGTCTGGATATGCGAAAAGCCGGATGGCCATTTGCAGGCGACAGGCGTCGATGAAGCCGGGCGCACGCAATACCGCTATCACCCCGACTGGCGGCTACATTGCGAGCAGGTCAAATTCTCGGACATGAAGTCCTTTGGCGAGGCGCTACCGCGTTTGCGCAAGCACGTGCGCGAGGTGCTGGATAATCCGCAAGATCATGCAGAGCTCGCGACGGCGGCCATCGTCCGGATCCTCGACAAGGGCGCGTTGCGCATCGGGTCTGAGCGGTACGCCGAAACCGGAGCGTTTGGGGCGTCCACGCTCTACAAGCGACACGTCCGTCAGACGGGCGACGATACGGTGCGCCTGAAGTTCAAAGGCAAGGGTGGCAAGCAACAGGAAATCTCGATCTGTGATGCCTCGCTGGTCGCGGCGGTCAGCGAGCTCCAGTGCCTGAAAGGCCAGTCGCTTTTCAATACACCGGATGGCCATGTCGGCTCGACTCAGGTCAACCGCTTCATCCAGCGCGTCGCTGATGGCGGTTTTACAGCCAAGGACTTCAGGACCTGGGGCGGCTCGGTCGCCGCGATCAAGGCGCTCCGGAAGGGCGCCGACAGCATCAAGGCTGTGTCAGAAGCCGCCGCTGATCATCTAGGTAACACGCCGACGATTGCTCGCAATTCCTACATCCACCCGCGCGTAATCGAGATGGCCCGCGATGGCGAGACGCCAGATGCAGAGGCAGGGCCTGTCAGACTGCGCAAGGATGAACGCAGGCTCTTTGCCGTTCTGGAGGCTGCCGAGCCGGGCGAGTGACCAATCGGGCACTGAGGCTGTCGAAGTCCGCGCCTCAGGCCTTTTTCACAAACTCGGTTTTGAGGCCCATCTGTCCGATGCCGTCGATCTTGCAATCGATGTCATGATCGCCGTCGACGAGCCGGATATTCTTCACGCGCGTGCCGACTTTCACAACGCTGGATGAACCTTTGACCTTAAGGTCCTTGATGACGGTGACCGTGTCGCCATCCTCGAGGACGGTGCCGTTGGCATCCCGCCAGACTTTTACGTCAGGGTCCAGCGAAGGGTCCGCAGGCCATTCATGCGCGCATTCCGGGCACACGAGCAGCGCGCCGTCCTCATACGTAAAGGCTGAATTACAAAGCGGGCAGGGGGGAAGTTCGCTCATTCGACCAGCGCCGCGCTTGTCTTTTCCCGGATCTCATCCATCTCGACGCCAGGGGCCATCTCAACGACTTTCAGTCCGCCTTCCACCACATCAAACACGCCGAGATCGGTGATGATACGGTTGACGACGCCCTTGCCGGTCAATGGCAGGGTGCATTCCTTGATTAGCTTCGGCTCACCGGATTTGGACGTGTGGTCAGTGATGACGACAATGCGCTTTACACCAGCGACGAGGTCCATCGCGCCGCCCATGCCTTTGACCAGCTTGCCGGGGATCATCCAGTTGGCGATGTCGCCATTCTCAGCGACTTCCATGGCGCCAAGGATGGCCATGTTGATCTTGCCGCCGCGGATCATCGCAAAGCTCATCGAGCTGTCGAAAAAGGCGGTGTGAGGCAGTTCAGTGATGGTCTGCTTGCCGGCATTGATGAGGTCAGCATCTTCCTCGCCCTCATAAGGGAAAGGCCCCATGCCCAGCATGCCGTTCTCCGATTGAAGCGTTACCTCGACTCCGTCCGGGATGTGGTTCGCCACCAGCGTCGGAATACCGATGCCGAGATTGACGTACATCCCGTCTTCCAGCTCCTGCGCGGCGCGTTCGGCCATCTGATCTCGTGTCCAGGGCATCAGGCAGTCTCCTTCTTCCGGGTCGTGCGTTGCTCAATACGCTTTTCGAATGTGCCCTGTACCAGCCGGTGCACGAACACGCCGGGCAGGTGAATGTGGTTCGAGTCAAGCTCGCCAGGTTCGACGATTTCCTCGACTTCCATGACGCAGATCTTGCCGCACATCGCGGCAGGCTCATTGAAGTTGCGAGCTGTCTTGCGGAAGATGGCGTTGCCAGTCGTGTCGGCCTTCCAGGCTTTCACGATGGCGAGGTCTGCGAAGATGCCTTCTTCGAGAATGTACTTCTCGCCGTGGAATTCCTTCACTTCCTTGCCTTCAGCGATAACGGTGCCGTAGCCGGTCTTGGTATAGAAGCCGGCAATGCCGGCGCCGCCCGCGCGCATGCGCTCAGCCAGTGTGCCCTGCGGGTTGAATTCCAGCTCAAGCTCGCCGCCGAGATACTGGCGCATGAATTCCTTGTTCTCGCCGACATAGGACGATCCCATCTTCTTGACCTGCTTGCTTTCCAGCAGCACGCCAAGGCCGAACCCGTCGACGCCAGCATTGTTGGAATAGACCGTCAGGTCTTTCGTCCCGGCCTTCGCAATGGCCGCGATGGAAAGCTCGGGAATACCGCAGAGGCCAAAGCCGCCAGCGGCGATTTTCATGCCGTCAAATAGCACCCCATCGAGGGCATCTTCGGCTGTCTTGTAAATCTTGCTCATGGGTTGGTGATAAAGCATCCGCCGCAACGCACGCAAGTGACAGATACTCTCATGCGGGGTGAACAGTTTCGCTCAAAGGTCGCAGTTTAACAATACGGATTGCTGCTCGGGCAGGAGGAGTTGTAGCCGGTGCCGATCGCGTTGACCGAATTGATGAAGTTGTCGAAGTCGCGACTGTCCTGGGCGCTCGTGCTCGAGGAATAGGACGGCGTCGATGAGCGGGAGGCAGACGGGCTGCTATATTTGTTATAGATCGCCTGCTGACCGGCTTGCCCAGCGGCGCGATCTGTATCTATGAAATTGTCCACGAACATCGTCAGAAGACCGTCGATGGCGCCTCTTGGTTTTGGGGCAGATGCCCGGCGTGATCTTGCTTCTGAATTAAATACTTCATACGCCATGGGGCAGGCGGGCTTATAGCCACCATTGAAGCAGGCCTCGGTAACATGTCGTTTCATCGAGTCGTAAGAGCCGACGCCGAAGGCGGTGTAGTATTCCATGTAGGCAAGATTGTAACAGGCGGAATAGTTTGGCGGCGTTTCGTTGCAGACATCACTCAGCATCTGTGCGGCGCGCGTGATGTCGGCCCGGTCTGAGCTTGGCCCCCAGGCAACGACAGCGTCGGCATATGGGATGCACGCCGACATTTCGCCAAGGTCACAGGTTTTGCGCAAATATTTGACCGCATTTGAAAGGTCACGGCCACGTTGGGTCTGTCCTGTGTAATCGACATAGGCGACCTTGTGGCAGGCTGGCAGATAGTCGGTGTAATCGCATTGCACCGTGAGCCCGGCCATCGCCTCGATCTCATTTGCCCGAATACCGGTTCTCAGCAGATCAACATTGCGGCGGTACCAAAGCGGCGCCATCGTCTCGATCTTTGCGGTCGCGATGGTTGAGCCGGCCTCCTCGGCCTGCTGATAGTCTCCGAGCGCAGTCACATAAGAGATCTTGTTGCCCGCGAGACCGAGGCGCGCAATGTCGCCGCGCAACAGCATGGCTGGAACATATCCGTTCCGGGATAGCGGAGGCAGCAGCATTCTGGCTCTCTGAGGGTCGCCGAGGGGCGCGGGTTCGTTCAGCAGGAAGTGGGCAAGTGCATAGGTGCTTTCCTTGTCTCCAAGCGCTGATCCGCGTTCGAGCAGATCTTTGACCCTTTCCGGGTCGCGCGGCAGTTCTGACCGGCCATCATAATGCTGGGCAAGAAGACTGAACGCGGGGCCGTAATCTGCATCGACGGCTTTCTGCCAGTAAGCCCGGCTTTTGGGCAGATCGAGATAGGCGGCATCGGTACCGAAATAGATCCAGCCAAGATTGTAGTCTGCATGCGGCAGGCCGCCTTCAGATGCCTTTTCGTACAGGCTGATGGCGTTGGCTGTATCCTTGGGGACGCTCTGCCCGTTTCGGTAAAGGCCTGCGAGATTGTTGATTGCCCGGATATCGCCAAGTTCTGCGCCCCGTTCGAAGATCGGCAGTGCCAGTTCAGGCGCGCCTGAATTGACATAAGCTTTCGCCTTTTCGTTTTCGGCGTCGAAACTACGCATACCATACAGCTGATCCGCCAATGCGGCAGGGCAGATCGCCCAGCTTGATATAGCGAGCAGAATAGAAACCAGAATTGAAACCCTGAGCATGACCGTCCCCTGTCAATGAGGCGTCACTATACGGGAGTCTTAGAAATTCGCTATATCGAACTGAGGGCAGTTGATCTCGGCGCTTCAGGCTCTGTCGGCTGAGCGGCTGGCTCTCCCTAATCGTACGGAACGCCGTCCAGGGCCGCGACCACTTCTGCCGGGCCAACCCAGATTTCCTGGCGATACTTCACATTGGACAGGTTTTTGCAGCCGCGGGAGCGTCGCGTTGACACGATGGCGACGGACCATTCTCCATCAGGCGATGTAAAGTTTCGTCCGATACGGCCAAATATCAGCGCTGACCTCGCAAAAGGTCTGACATGGCTTTCGCGCCAATCGGCTCGAAGGTCTGCTTGTCCGGCATGGCCCGCTTGAGTGCATCGCTGACCGCTGACTCGTCACGATCTCCGACGATGCCGACCTGGCAAATCCGCTGCTGGTTGGTATCGCAAATGATGGCGTATTTGGTGTGGGTCGTGCGGGCAGATACGCTTGTGTCGCTCGAAGGGTCTGAGAGAGCGTGCGCCATTTGCGGAGACATGATTTCTGTTGAAACCATGCCGACGAACCAGGTGCCGATCTTGTCGAACCCGAAGGTCTCAAGTTCGGACTTGCGATCATATACGATCAGCGTGTTGGCCCGGTAATCGAGACCGAATCCAGTCGCTCCATAAGCGTGGATAAAGTCCGGTGTTTTGCCGAGCGCCTCGCCTATTTTCTCGCTGGCTTCAGATTTGACCCCCTCGGCGTGTCGCGACGCCACCCATCTGAGACCGTAGATCAAGGCGACGGCAACGACCGCCGCGAGTGCGTAAAAGATAATATCAGACATTTTGCCCCCCAGCTCCTTATCTGACCTGGTCGGTACCTGCGCAGATAAGGCAATTATTTTCAGGCATCTAATCCAGATGCGCCATGTTCGCGATAACCTGCATTAGCAGCTTTGTAAATTTCGCCACGGGTGGATTTTGGGTGCACATAGAAAAAGCCCGGCGCGTTGGCGCCGGGCTTTCCTTTATTACGTCTGATGAGACGGGGGTAAGGCCTAGAAGCCCATGCCGCCCATTCCACCCATGCCGCCCATGTCCGGCATGCCGCCGCCGCCTTCGCCTTCTTTCTTCGGAGCTTCGGCAATGCCGGCTTCCGTCGTGATGAGAAGGGCTGCGACAGATGCAGCGTTCTGAAGGGCAGAGCGCACGACTTTGGCTGGGTCGATGATACCCATCTTGTACATGTCGCCATACTCTTCGGTCTGGGCGTTGAAGCCGTAACCGCGATCGCTTTCCTTCAGGACCGTGGCAACAACGACCGAGCCTTCGAGGCCAGCATTGTTGACGATCTGACGGATAGGCGCTTCGAGCGCCTTGCGAACGATGTCGATACCGGCTTGCTCGTCGGTGTTTGCACCTTTGACGTCGATGTTCTGCGCTGCACGGAGCAGGGCAACACCACCGCCAGGGATCACGCCTTCTTCGACGGCTGCGCGGGTTGCGTTCAGCGCATCGTCAACGCGGTCCTTGCGTTCTTTCACTTCGACTTCGGTTGCGCCGCCGACCTTGATCACGGCAACACCGCCAGCGAGCTTGGCAAGACGCTCCTGGAGCTTCTCCTTGTCATAGTCGGACGAGGTGTCTTCGATCTGCTTCTTGATCTGGCTGACGCGGGCTTCGATCTCTTCCTTGGAACCGGCACCATCGACGATCGTGGTGTTGTCCTTGTCGATCTCGACTTTCTTGGCGGTGCCGAGCATGTCGAGCGAGATGTTTTCCAGCTTGATGCCGAGGTCTTCAGAGATGACCTGGCCACCGGTCAGGACAGCGATGTCCTGCAGCATGGCTTTGCGGCGATCGCCGAAGCCTGGTGCCTTGACCGCTGCAACCTTGAGGCCGCCGCGCAGCTTGTTCACGACGAGCGTCGCAAGAGCTTCGCCATCGACGTCTTCTGCGATGATCAGCAGTGGACGCTGGGACTGAACGACCTGCTCAAGGATTGGGAGCATTGGCTGAAGCGAAGAAAGCTTCTTCTCGTGAAGCAGGATGAATGGGTCTTCCAGCTCAACAGCCATCTTGTCAGGGTTGGTGACGAAGTATGGGGAGAGGTAGCCACGGTCGAACTGCATGCCTTCGACGACGTCGAGTTCGGTTTCGAGGGATTTGGCTTCCTCGACCGTGATGACGCCTTCATTGCCGACCTTTTCCATGGCCTTGGCAATCATGTCGCCGATTTCCTTATCGCCATTGGCGGAAATCGAACCGACTTGAGCAATCTCGGAGTTCTCTTTCACTTTGCGCGAGTGATGCGCGAGGTCAGAGGTCACTTCGAGGACGGCTTTGTCGATGCCGCGCTTCAGGTCCATTGGGTTCATGCCAGCGGCAACGCGCTTCATGCCTTCGCGAACGATCGACTGGGCGAGAACGGTCGCCGTCGTCGTGCCGTCACCGGCAACGTCGTTTGCTTTGGAAGCAACTTCGCGCAGCATTTGTGCGCCCATATTCTCGAACTTGTCTTCGAGCTCGATCTCTTTAGCGACTG
Source organism: Henriciella litoralis (assembly GCF_002088935.1). Taxonomy (NCBI): domain Bacteria; kingdom Pseudomonadati; phylum Pseudomonadota; class Alphaproteobacteria; order Hyphomonadales; family Hyphomonadaceae; genus Henriciella; species Henriciella litoralis. The sequence continues at coordinate 658,573 of NZ_NCSS01000006.1, read as the reverse complement.
TGACGCCGTCCTTGGTGGTGCGTGGGGCACCGAACGACTTTTCGATCACGACGTTACGGCCTTTAGGGCCGAGCGTGACTTTTACAGCGTTTGCGAGTGTGTCGACGCCGCGCAGCATTTTCTCGCGCGCGTCAGCACCAAATTTTACGTGTTTAGCAGCCATGGCTGTTATCCTTCCTGAAATTCAGTTGAATCTTTGAAATTTGAGAGGGGGGAGGGCGCTTACTCGACGATGCCGAGAATGTCGCTTTCCTTCATGATCAGCAGGTCCTGGCCGTCAATTTTGACTTCCGTGCCGGACCACTTGCCGAAGAGGATCTTGTCACCGGCTTTGACTTCCATTGGGACGATCTCATTGTCGTCGCCACGTGCGCCGGAACCAACAGCGACGACTTCGCCTTCCTGTGGCTTTTCCTTGGCGGTGTCTGGAATGATGATGCCGCCTTTGGTTTTGGCTTCTTCTTCAACGCGTTTCACGAGAACGCGGTCGTGCAGAGGACGGAATTTCATGTGCTCTCTCTTACCTTTGAGTTCACCCGGGGATCGGGCAATATGTTTCGGTGTTAGCACTCACGCGAGGCGACTGCTAACGGCGTTCAGTTAGGAACGTGAGAGACCAACGTCAACAAGCTCGATGTTGAATTTTTGGGATAAGTTTTGACCCAGCGCGCAGCGGGACGCGTGTCCGGCGCTCAACATGATTGTGCGTGAAGAGCTAACTCTACGGGCGGGCAGTTACAATCGCACCGGACGGCGTCTGATGCGATTGTAATGAAGCCTCGACGGCCTAGCCGGCAAAGCCATCACCAACGCCGAAGTCGCGGCGGGCGGAGACGATGCTAACGATGACGCCGACCAGCACATCCATCAGTGTAATCAGTGTCAGAAGAAAGAAGACGCCGGTCGCGAAATTGCCGACGAGCAAAAACATGACAATGCAGAACAGAAGCACGAACATCGACGCGACGTGATTGATCATCGCTGATGAACGCGTGCTGGTCGATTTCATGATCTCGATCGACAGGACGATAAGCGAGAGAACGAGAAGCGCGTCACCTGCCGTCAAGATCCAGCGAACGCCCGAGATCATTGGCATGCTGATCAGCGTGCTGTTGAGCATGCCCAGTATGGCAGGCCCGTCGGGGCCATGATCGCTGCCGGCCAGAAGGCTCATCACGCCGTATATGATCACTGGAATGATCAGGAGCGGCGTCACTGTTTCTATTCTTCTCAGCAGTCCCATTTGTTCTTTCTTTCGGCGACGCGTCCCCGGGACGCCTGGATGTGTCTCATTCATTTCTCTATGTCCTATACCCTTCAAGTCCCCGTCAAATAAGGGTCGGGAGCCAGGCTGACCTTTCCGGGAGGGCTATGGTTTGATCTTCATCAAATCGCGCCGGTCGGGTTCACCTTCTTGTCTTCAATTCCTGAGGATAACAGCATATCCGTCGCGATAGCGTAAGCCATCCAGGCAAATCCGTCGATTCCAAGCGTTTTCGGGTGCATCCTCACGCGCCACTGGTGTCGAACAGGACAGGCCTCGCCGTCTTGAACCGCGACCCAATCACCCCATAGTGAATTGCATAGATGGTCGGCTCTGCCAGCACGCGGCGAATTCTCACAAGGGTACTCAATGAACGAACGGGAATTCAAAGGCTTTGGCGGGATAACCCTTCGCGCCGACGTTCACGGCATGAGCGATGATCCATCCGTTCTGCTGCTGCATGGCGGGGGGCAAAGCCGAGACGTCTGGCAGCCTGCCGCCGAGGCGCTCGTGAAGGCCGGGCGGCATGTCATCAATCTCGATTTGAGGGGACATGGCGCAAGTGATTGGGCCAGCGATGGGCGCTATGACTTTGAAGCGTTTGTCGAAGACATACGCGCTGTGCTGGCGCAACTGGCCTCACGTCCCGTCATCATTGGCGCAGCACTTGGCGGATGGATCGCGGCCGCGGCCCTCGGCGAGGATGGCGGACATCTGGCCTCCGGACTGGTGCTGGCTGATGCCCCGCCTGAGATAGATGCGCAGACAGCCCTGAAAGTCTCCGATCAGCTGCGGCTTCAAATTGAGCGAACCGATGTCCAGGCACAATTCGACCCCGCTTTCCTGAGGAGTATGGATCTGGAGCATGCGACCGGCCGGATTACCGAAGCCGCGCACCTTTTGAAGCTGCCCGTCCTCTTTGTTCGCGGGGCGATGAGTGATCTTGCCGACTCAGAGCTCGCCGGGCGTTATGTCGAGCAGGTGGAAACGGCCGAGTTCGCAGAGATCGAGGATGCCGGCCACCATGTCGCTTTCGATCGGGCGGATATGTTCAGCGCCGTCGTGCTGGACTTTCTGGAACGGCGCGTGCCGCGTTTCCTGCCGGACTACAAACAGGGCTCGGACGCGCGCACATTGCGCGATGCGCTCGGCTGCTTTGCGACGGGCGTCACGGTTGTCACAACGATGAGCGAGGAAAATGAGCCGGTTGGTCTGACCGCCAATTCCTTCACGTCCGTATCGCTAGACCCGCCTCTGCTTCTGGTCTGCATCGCCAAGACGTCGACCAGCCTGAAAGTGCTGGAACAGGCCAAGCATTTTGCGGTGAACGTCTTGCATATCGGCCAACAGCCTGTTTCCAACGCGTTTGCGCGCTCAGGCGAGGACCGGTTTGCCGATACGCCGTGGCAGCGCGGTTTGCGGGACGCCCCCTTGCTCTCAGGCGCGCTCGCCAATTTTGAGTGCGAGCGTTTTGCGCTTCACGATGGCGGCGATCATGTGATCCTTGTCGGCCAGGTCGAGCGGGCGAAATACGAGCCTCGCCGCGACCCGCTTCTCTATTTCAAGGGAAAGTATCGGCGCCTTCACTTCGCGTGAGTAACGCCCGCCTGGAGGACCGGTTCTAGCGCCTCTTTAAGCGGGTCGAGCCATGGCTCAAAGTGCTTCCATTGAGCGAGACCTGACCGGCTGATTGGCTGACGCACCTGTTCTGAACTGGCGGTCCGCACAGCGCGTTCGGTCTTGTGAAAGTCGATACAGGCCTGCTCGAACGGCAGCTCGCAATAGTCGAGGATGCGGCGGACCTGGCCCTCAAGGTCATCGACAACGTGCTCATGCTGCACACGAAGGACGGCGCCGGGCAGGACGTTGTCCCAGTGGTCCATCAGGTCGACATAGCTGCAATAGTAATTGCCAATGTCTTCGAGGCTGTAGCTGAACTCCTGGCCTTCGGCGAAGAGTTGCTTGTAGCCGGAAAAACAACAGGACATCGGTGCGCGCCGCGCATCGATGATCTTCGCATTTGGCAGGATGAGTTTGATCAGCCCGATATGCCGGAAATTGTTCGGCATCTTGTCGGTGAAATAGGGCGCGCCCCGCCGATGGATGGCGGTATCGTCGATATACTTCCGGCCCAGCGCCTCCAGCTCAGCATCCGGTAGATCGTGCAGGACGCGCGGATACCTGTCGCGCTCGGAAATCTGCTTTCGGCCGCGCAGCTGGTGGGCCAGCGACAGAATATTGGGAAGCTCAAGCGTGCCGTCCACCATGCTGTGGGAGGCGAGAATCTGCTCGATCAGCGTCGATCCAGCGCGCGGTAGCCCGACGATAAAGATCGGGGCAGGGTCGTCATGGCCGACGCCGGACCGCCGCTCGAAAAGCTCGCGCGTACAATGGGTTTTCTGGGAGGCAAACTCCTCACGCATCTGCTCGGTCGTATAGCGTACCTGCAGCTTCTTCAGCCGGTTGCCTTCGGCATAGTTCTGGAAGGCGCCTTCATAGTTGGCGCGGTCTTCCAGCGCTTTGCCGAGCGCAAAGGCGATGTGGACGCGGCCCATATGCGAGAGGTTCGGATCACGGAAGGCCGCCTGCATCGCGGCGATCTCTTCATCGGAGAATTTGTATGTCTTGAGGTTTGCAAGCGCGTACCAAGCATCTCCGTGCAGCGGATAGACGGTGACGGCCTGGCGATACGAGGCGATGGCCTCATCTGTCTGGCCTGCCGTCTTCAGCGCGTGCCCGCGGGAGGTCAGCGTTGCGAGATCTTCCGGCAGGTCGGCGAGCACGCTGTCGAAGATTTCCAGCGCTTCGACATAATTACCAGCCTGCATGCTCTCGATGGCATAGATTGATCGGAAGGTCGGGTTGTCAGGCGCGCGCTCCAGCAGGGCTTTTGCCTGTTTCAATGCGGCCTCGTATTTCTGGCGTTTGCGCAGGACCTGCACATGGTCGATGCGGAGCTGCAGGTTCTCCGGTTCAAGCTCGATGGCCGTTTCCAGCAGGAAGTCGGCATCCTCGTGAACGCCAAGGCGTGTGCCGATGTCTGCCAGCAGGCGCATGCCTTCAACATGGGCCGGATTTTTATGCAGAAAGGCGCGGGCGATTTTTTCCGCGTGAAGGACGCGGCCCTCATGCAGGTAATTTGTCACCGCAAACAGCTCCTTCGGCAGGCGCGAGAGGCGGTCTGCCTGGGCGCGGGCTTCGGTTGCCGCCGTCGGATTGCCGCCCTGATCGAACAGTTCTGCCTGCGCGCGCCAACTGGCGAGGAGGGCAGGGTTATATCTCGTGGCCAGCTGGAAGGCTGACAGAGCGCCGGTAAGATCGCCAGTTGCCCGCCGCAGATGCCCTTCCTCCTGAAAGGCCCGGCCAAAATCGGGCACGGCTTTCTTTAGCCGGGCGAGATAGTCAAAAGCCGCTTCGGTGCGCTGCAGGTATCGCGCGCAGACGGCCGCCATGTAGAGAAGGTCCTGCGATTGCGGATGTTGCTCCAGCAAGGGCGCAATTTGATCCGCCGCCGTCTCGAAAGCGCCGGCCTGAATTTGCGCCTGCAGTTCACGTATCCGGGATGCAAGCTGCTGCTGAGAGTCTATCATCGAAAAAGCCAGTCGCTGAAAAGAAAAGCAGCGCCCCGCATAGCAGGGCGCTGCCAGTAGTTCAAAACGTTGAGCCTCGACTAGTAGTCGTAGCTCAAGCGCAGGCCGATCGTGCGTGGACGCATTGGCGTGACACGCTCGCGGTCGAACACGAAATCGTTCGACATTTCGGCATACTCATTTGTCAGATTGGTCGCGAACAGCTCGGCAGACCACTTGTCGGTCGTGATGCCTGCGGTCATGCCCAGCGTAGCATAGCTATCGAGCTCAATCTTGTTGATCTCGATGATGTCGCTGTACGAACCATCCGAGAACACGATCTGAGGCATGACGTGCGCCGTGACGCGAGATCCGGCGATTTCCTGCTCAAGATCCCACTCATAACGTACGCGCAGATTGCCCTGATAGGACGGTGCAAATGCAAGGTCAGATCCGACGAGAACATCGTCCGTTGGAGTCAGGACTTCTGTGATCTCGGAGTCGAGCAGTGAGAAGGCGCCCGCAACCGTCAGGCCCTGCGCAAAATCCGGGGCCCAGGTGAAGTCACCCTCAATGCCTTTAAGCTCTGCATTCGCAGCATTGTCTGAGAAGAACAGGTTCACGATGTTCGGATCGAAAATCGTCGTCTGCAGCCCTTCAATATCGACGAAGAAGGCGGCACCGTTGAAGCGGAGCGTGTTGTCGAACAGCTCGGTTTTCCAACCCAGCTCATAGTTCGTCACTTCATCCGTATCGACGGCAAACGGCACAGTATATGAGCCTGGGCCAGATGCGCCGCCCGGACGGTTCAGCAGGCCTGGGCGGAAGCCTTCCGAATAGGTCGCGTAGAACAGCATGTTATCTGTCGGCGTCCATTCACCGGTCGCTTTGACGATCACGCCATCTGTCGCGGCCTTGTCCGGATTACCAGCAGCATTGCCCGGCGCATATTGAGCCGAGATGTTGGTGCCGAAGACCTGAGCGTCGGTGTCGGCGCCCAGATTACCGAAGGACGAGTTTGCGCTGCCTTCCAGGTCAACTTCGACATCGTACCAGCGGGCACCGACCGTCAGCGCGAACTGGTCGGTCAGGTCAAACGTCGTTTCACCGAAGATGCCGAATTGCTTGTCAGTCCGGAGAATATCGTTGCGGAAGATGACGCCTGCGGGGAACGGTCCGGCTTCGCTGTAATAGCCAGGCGACGCCAAGCCGACCTCGCCGGTGACATCGGTGTTGGTCAGCGGATAGTTGGGGGCGAACCCGGTCTGGCCGTTAAAGCCGAGCACCTGGGTGGAGCCTGGATAGACAAAGTCATTCAGCTCAGCGAGCTCAAGGTCGGAATAGAAGGCGCCAAATGTTGCGCGCCAGCGATTTTCGCTCGGCGTGTTGAAGCGCAGTTCATGCGTCTGGACCTTGGTCTCGGATGACGACTTCACATAGAGGTTCGGCGCATAACATGTGCCGGTCGGCGCACCCGTGCCCGGATAGGACACCGAACCATCACAGATGTAATATGGCAGGTACTGACCAACGAAGAGGTAGTCGGAATAGTCGACAACCTGGTCGGTGGTCCGTTCGGTATAGGCGCCAGTGTAAAGCGCTTCGAGCATGCCGAGGCGGCCTTCCAGCGTCCATGAGGTGGAGTGGAAGTCATCCTCAATCTCTTCTGGCGTGAAACGGACAACCTCGTAATCGTCCAGCTCCGGATCAGAGAAGAAAACGCCATCAGCTTCGATGGATTGTTGGGAGTGCTGGATCAGCAGATCCCAGTCGGCGTTAAACTCATAATAACCGCTCAGGCGGAAGCCCTGATAATTCGTATCGTTGATATCGTCCTCAACGATCGCGCCATTGTTGGCCTCGATAAAGTTGATGCCCGAGAAATCGACGATATCGACGGCATTGGAATTGTCGCCATCTGCCTGCTTGCCGGCCCGTGCTGGTGCGACGACGGTGCCGTTGTCACGAACCGTCCCGGCTGGGCGGAAGCGAGCTGAGTCGCGTGCCGTCAGCGTGCCAGCGACATTGTCGATATAGCCGCCCTGACTGTCATTATAGACCACGCCGCGCAGCGCGAACTTGTCCGTCACCGGCACATTGATCATCGCTTCGACGCTGTTCGACATTTCGCCGCCATCGGTGAACGAGGTGGATGCCTTGAAGTTGGCGTCAAACCCGGAAAGCGATGGCTTGTTGGTGATCAGACGCACTGTGCCCGCCTGAGAGCTTGCCCCAAACAATGTCCCCTGCGGACCAGAGAGAACCTCGATGCGCTCAAGGTCGGCGGCATAGACGTCCAGGTTGCGGCCCGGCTGGGACAGCGGCTGTTCGTCAAGATAGAAGGCGACGTTCGGCGCAAGACCGGCCACCCCGGCCACGGTCAGGTTTGGCGTCGTCGATGCAAGGCCGCGAATATAGATCGTGTTCTGGCCGGGGCCTGAACCGCCTGCCGTCACACCCGGAAGCTGAACGAGATAGTCGTTGAAGTTCTTGACGCCGAGCTGTTTCAGTTCCTGTTCACCAATCGCGCTGACGGTCACCGGAATGTCCTGAGCGCTCTCGGACCGCTTGGTCGCTGTCACGGTCACCGTATTCAGTCGGCGATTGTTTTGAGCGGCTGGTTCGGTTGATTGCGCAAAAGCCGGGCTGGCCGACACGAGTGCGCCAAGGGCGAGCATGGATGCTCCACCTAAAAGTCGTTTCATTTGTATCCTCATCTTTTCAGAACGAGGCCATGCCCCCTCGGAAGCCGGCCAACGTCTCGCGCAGGAGCCCACTAAAAAGGGCGCGCAAGATCGATTTGATGCAATAAACAGATATTTCGATTCGTAAAATAAATTAGGCAAACATTGGCAGCCGAAGCGTTCGAACGTTCAGTTTTAATCTGGAAAAGAAAAACAAAAACAGGGCAGTAAGGTGCAGTTGCAAAGTTGCAACAGGCTAACAATTTTGTTTTGCACAGTCGAACAATCGAAGATAACTGCATCGAATGCGTGACTAGTTGTTTCAATGAACGAAATATTGGAGCAGTGAGTATGGGAAAGACGGGGTATTGAATATGAGCGAACCTGACCAGCAATCGGACTATGAAACGGACTATGAGGTCGGTCAGGACAATATCGAATTTTTCGGTCTTGATATTCACAACCCGGTCTTTTTTCTAAGCGCCGGTCTGGTTCTCCTTTTTGCTGGCGCTTCGCTGATCTTTCCTGGACAAAGCGGGGCCGCTCTAGAAGCTGCGCGCGAGTGGACACTTCAGACATTTGACTGGTTGTTTGCGCTCACGCCTGTTCTGCTCTTGCTGTTCTGCGTCGGGCTTGCTGTTTCGCCGCTTGGCAAAATCCGGCTTGGTGGGCCAACGGCAAAACCGGAATTCCGCATCCATTCCTGGATCGCGATGCTATTTGCGGCCGGTGTCGGTATCGGCTTCATGTTCTACGGGTCTGCGGAGCCGCTCGCCTATTACACCGACTGGTTCGGAACACCGTTCAATGTCGAAGCCGCGTCACCTGAAGCGCGGCGCCTGGCGTTCAGTGCGACCCTGTTCCATTGGGGCATCGCGCCCTGGGCTATCTATGCGATTGTCGGGCTGGCGCTTGGTTTCTTTGCCTACAACAAAGGACTTCCGCTCACCATCCGCTCCGCGTTCTATCCCATTCTGGGCGAGCGAGTGTGGGGCTTCTGGGGCCATTTCATTGACACGTTTGCCGTCATTTCGACGGTGTTCGGCCTGGCCACAACGATTGGTATCGGCGCCTCACAGGCGAGCAACGGCATTGGTTATCTCACTGGAACACCGGTCACGATGGGCCTTCAGATCGGTCTGATTGCAGCGATCACCGGCCTTGCCGTGATCTCGGTTCTGCGCGGCATGGATGGCGGTGTCAAATTTCTGTCGGACATGAACATGACGATCGCATTTATCCTAATGCTTTTCGTATTCATTGCCGGGCCAACGTTGGCGATTATCAGCGGCTTTGGCGAGAACTTCCTCGCTTATCTCACCGACACACCTGCATTGACGAACTTCATCTCGCGGGAGGATGAGGCGTGGTTCCATGACTGGACCATCTTCTACTGGGCCTGGTGGATTTCCTGGTCGCCTTTCGTGGGCATGTTCATTGCCCGTATTTCGAAAGGCCGCACGGTCCGCGAATATCTCAGCGTCGTGATCCTCGCGCCATTTACGATCTGCGTGATCTGGTTCACCACTTTCGGTGAGACCGCCATTCAGCAATATGAAGCGGGTACGGGCGATTTTGCTGACGGCATGTCGACCGCCGCGCTCACGCTGTTCCAGATGCTTGCGGGTCTGCCATTCCCTCTCATCACCTCGATCACAGCGATTTTCCTGCTGGTCGTGTTCATCGTAACGTCTGCAGACTCCGGCGCTCTGGTGATCGACGCCATTACCTCCGGCGGCAAGACGGATTCGCCTGTGCCTCAGCGCGTCTTCTGGGCCTGTATGCTCGGTGTGACCGCGTCCATGCTTCTTTATGGTGGCGGTCGTGAAACCCTGTCTTCATTACAGGCGGGCACGATCACTGCAGCCTTGCCATTCACGGTAATCCTGCTCGTCTGCTGCATCAGTCTGTTCCTCGGCATGCGTGACGAGAACAAGATCCAGAAACAGATAGATGCAGCCGACGAATCCGATAGTGCCGTGAAAGCGAAGTAGTGGTTCGGGCGTTTATTCGCCCGAACAATCGGTTTCGGTCTGGAAGGTGAGGCTCGAGAATACCGTCTGGTAGTCCGCATCTTCGAGGAGCCCGGCAACAGGTTCCGCCCAGACATTGTGGACGAGCCAGCGGCCTTCAGAGAGCTCACCTGAAATATCCGCCTGGCCTTCGGCATTCGTGGTCACCCGGAACTGTAGCGAGTCATCGTCAAGATTTGTCATTTTGAGCGTCGCATTCGGCACGAGCGCGCCATGGAAGCGAAGCTCGACAGGAAAGCTGTCACCCTCGTTCCACTGAAAGGGATCGACGAGCGGAATGATTTCCAGTGTCAGCCCGAGATTTGTCTTCCACACGTCGGACGTTTCCGCCGGGCAACCAACCTGAATCAGTGCCTTGCCGCGGCGCGAATAAAGCTCGAGCCCCTCATCGCGCAGCAGTCTGTTTGTGGCCCGGTGGACCTCGATCGGCACAATGCCTTCTTCCTTGAGGTAGCTGTTGAATTTCTGCGCGGGCAGGCTGCTGAAGCTGTTCGTTGTCTCGATGAAAACCAGATGCTGTCCTTCGCTGGCCAGCTCCAGGCTGATGTCGCTTCTCAGCGTCTCCGGTCCATTCGCATGGTTCTCCAAACCGTCCGGGCCGATGCTGCGCAAGCCGATGATCCGAGACGGCGAAACAGGCCAGTCAGACATGTCCTCGCCATGGCCAACAAGCACGTCGAGCGCGACCGCGCCCGGCGCCTGCGGATTGTAGGTCTCCGGTTCAATCCAGAAGTCATGAGCAAAAGCCTGACCACCGAGCAGGGCGGCGATTGCGAAGGTGGATGCAAATCTGAGTGGCATGAGGCGAAGGTCTCCTGGTTTGTTCGGGTCTTGAAACAGTACGCGAGCGCCTGCCTGCCGGGTGCAGTCTCACCCCTTCTAGAGTCGCTTCGCACATGAACTTGCCAACTCAGTCGGGCAATATTGCGAAACTGAAAGAATGCCGCACCCGATCCCAACTCGCCGACGTAACTGGTGCACGTTCCACAACCGGAGCGCCATAATTTTTTCTGGAAGGGACCGTCGTAAAAATGAAACTGTCTTACGTATCACTTGTCGCGCTGAGCATTGCCGCCGCGGGTGCTGTTATCACGCCAGCCCTGGCGTCCAGCCACCGCGAAGCGCCAGGCATCACCGAGCAGCCAAAAGTCGATGGCACCGACTTCTACATGTTCCGCAGCTATGAAAACGGCCGGTCGGACTATGTAACGTTCATCGCCAACTACCAACCGCTTCAGGCCCCATATGGCGGCCCGAATTACTTCACCATGGACCCGGACGCGCTGTACGAAATCCATGTGGATGTCGATGGCGATGCCAATGAGGACATCACCTTCCAGTTCGACTTCGACAACAATCTGGTCAACGGCACGGGCATTACGGTGCCAGTGGGTGACAAGAATCTGCCAATCGCACTGCGTCAGGCCGGCCAGATCACGGCAGGCAATCAGGGCGCCCTCGGCGAGACCGAAACCTACGAGCTGTCCATGGTCACCGGCGATCGTCGCACAGGTGCCCGCAGCTCGCTCGGCACGTTCACCAAGCCGGTCGACAATATCGGCAACAAGACCCTTCCCGATTATGACGCCTACGCCAATAGCTACATCTCGGATGTCTCTATTCCCGGCTGTGGCACAGGCCGCGTCTTCGTTGGTCAACGGGCCGAAGCCTTTGCCGTCAATCTCGGCGAGATCTTTGACCTTGTGAACCTCGTTCCAATTGATGGCGACGTTCCGCTCAACGAAAACGGCGACACCTTCCCGGGTGGCATCACACAGGACCGTGCCAATGACGATCTCGTCGGCAAGGCCAATGTGACATCGCTCGCTCTCGAAGTTCCGATCAGCTGTCTCGATAATGACGGCGACGGCATCATCGGTGCATGGACGACGGCGAGCCTGCCGCAGGCCGAGATCGAAGACCCATCCCCGACCTATGAGCAAACCTCGCTCTATGGCGGCGCCTTCGTTCAGCAGTCGCGTCTGTCAGCGCCTCTGGTCAACGAAGTCGTGATCGGTCTGCCGGACAAGGATTTGTTCAACGCTGCAGAACCGACGCAGGATTCGGCTCTGGCCGACTATGTCACCAACCCGACCCTGCCAGTGCTGGTCGACATCCTGTTCCGGGATGCGGTCAACACAACGCTGGGCACCAGCATCGACAATCTCGCGCCATCCAACCTGCCGCGCACAGACCTTGTCGCAGCCTTCCTGACCGGCATTGATGGCCTCAATCAGCCAGACGGCGTCGTCGCGTCTGAAATGATGCGCCTCAATATGGGCATTCCAGCCACGCCAAGGAATTCACAGAGCACGCTCGGCGTAGCGGGGGATGATCTTGCCGGGTTCCCGAATGGTCGCCGGCCAGGCGATGATACCGTCGATATCGCCCTGCGGGTCGCCATGGGGGCGCTTTGCTACCCTGTGCCGATCAACGGGACACCGACCGATCTCGGCTTCTGTGACCCATCGGACGCCCCGGTTGGCAATGTGCCGTTCACCGATGGTGCCCCGATCTCGGCGCTCGAGCTGCAGAACACCTTCCCATACCTCAACAGCCCGATCCCGGGCTCACCAAACAATTAGGGGGTATTGAAACATGCATGATCGCAAGCACTCATACCTGAAGCTCGCTTTGCTGGCCGGTGTGGCCGCAATGGGCATCACGGCATGTGGTGGCAGTAATAGTGGAGGGGGAAGCCCAGTTGCGCCCCCGCCTCCACCGCCACCTCCGCCTCCGCCGCCTCCACCTCCGCCGCCGCCACCCCCTCCACCGGGGGACGGCGTGGTGGACCCGGACACCAGCTTTGGTGCCGGCTTCGGAACGGCATTCAACACAGGCCGGTTCGGCACACCGCTCGATCCTGACACGATCACGATCACAGCGGTGAGCTTCACAACCGACCCGTTCGCGGTTCCCGATCCGTAAGGCTCAGGCAGTCAAACCAAAATCGGGCGCGGCCGCCGGTTCAGTCTCCAGAAAGGAGAGGACCGGCGGCCGCATTTTTTTGGGCGTGATGAAGATGGAGCAGGGTGCAACAACCACTTGGCGACGTGCGGTTCCGGTCCGCGCGTCTCATAACGTGGAGGTTCAAGCCCGCTGCTGCGCCATTTTTCTAATACCATGCGAAACTGATTTTCCACGCATGCATGAGTGTCGCTATCCATCAGTTGTTTTGATCTTGTGCCGGTGCGTGTCCTGCCTTCCGATAGGGCTTGCAAGAATCAGGAGCCTCGCATGTTCGAAAACGCCTTCAACAATATCGACAAGGCGCTGCGCACGGAGCAGGGCGTTGCCTCAGAGCTGGACTATGCCGAACAGACCAGCTGGATCATGTTCCTCAAATATCTCGACGACATGGAGAGCGAACGCGCCGACATGGCGGAGCTTGAAGGCAAGGCCTATCAGCCGATCCTCTCCCCCGAATATCGCTGGCAGACATGGGCCGCGCCCAAGGACAAGGACGGCAAATTCGACCATAACGCCGCGCTGACGGGCGATGATCTGATCAAGTTCGTCAATGACCAGCTCTTCCCCTATCTCGGCAGCTTCCGTGAAAGCGCCGTCTCTCCCGACACAATCGAATACAAGATCGGCGAGATCTTCAACGAGATCATCAACCGCTTCCGTTCGGGCTATGTGCTTCGCGACGTTCTGGAGATTGCCGATGAGCTGCGCTTCAACAGCCAGGCCGAAAAGCATGAGCTGTCGGACCTCTACGAAGCGCGCATCAAGCGGATGGGCAATGCGGGCCGCAATGGCGGGGAGTATTATACACCGCGCCCGCTGATCCGCGCCATGATCGAGGTGATCGACCCGAAGATCGGAGAGACCATCTATGACGGCGCGGTCGGCTCGGCAGGCTTTCTCTGCGAAGCCTATGCCTACATGCACAAGCCCAATATCAGCTCGGCGCAATTTGCGGCGCTGCAGAAGCGCACCTTCTTTGGGCAGGAGAAGAAGTCGCTCGCCTATGTGATCGGCATCATGAACATGATCCTGCACGGCATCGAGACGCCGAACATCCTGCACACAAACTCCCTCAACGAGAATGTGATGGATATTCAGGAAAAGGACCGTCACGATGTGGTGCTCGCCAACCCGCCCTTTGGCGGCGGGGAGCGCACCGAGGTGCAGCACAATTTCCCGATCCGCTCCGGCGAGACGGCCTATCTCTTCCTGCAGCATTTCATGCGCAAGCTGAAGGCGGGCGGCCGTGCCGGCATCGTTATCAAGAACACCTTCCTCAGCAATACTGACAATGCGAGCGTGGCACTGCGCAAGGAGCTGCTGGAGACCTGCGACTTGCACACGGTGCTCGACTGTCCAGGCGGCACGTTTCAGGGCGCGGGCGTGAAGACCGTCGTGCTCTTCTTCGAGAAGGGCAAACCGACACGCGAGACCTGGTATTATGCGCTCGATCCCGGCCGCAATCTGGGCAAGACCAATCCGCTGAACGATCAAGACATGGCGGAGTTCGTCAAACTCCAGAAGACGCGCGCGGAAAGCGAGAAGAGCTGGACGGTAAAAGCCGCCGATCTGGATGAGGCGACCTACGACCTCTCCGTGAAGAACCCGAACACCCCGGAAGAGGCCCCGCTTCGCGCGCCGGAAGAGATTATCGAGGATATGCTGGCGCGCGACCGCGAGACGGCGGACATTCTGGAGAATATCCGGGGGCTGCTGTGAAGGCGGGGTGGCCGCTCACGACACTCGCCGATCTCACAAAGGATCGCCCGATATGTTACGGAGTCTTGAAGCCTGGAGAACGACAGACGGAGGGGGTTCGACTCATTCGGATAACCGACATTAGGGAGAATTATCTCGATCCGTCAGACCTTTACTTAATAACCGACGAACTTAGCGCCGAATTTAAAAGAAGCATTTTGATGGGCGGTGAGATACTGCTTAGCATTCAAGGCACGATCGGTCGTGTTGCACTTTGTCCCGATGAATACGCCGGCTCCAATATCAGCAGAACAATCGCTCTCATTGATCCCGACGAAAGAGTTGATCGTAGCTTTCTTCGCTATTTTCTATTGAGCATGGAAGGAAAATTCCCGACCGGAGGTGCGACGAGAGCAAGCTTGAACATCAGTGACATTAGGAAAATCGCAGTGCCGCTTCCCCCGCTCGAGCAGCAGAGGCGGATTGTGGCGGTGCTGGATGAGGCCTTTGAGGGCCTCGCCCGCGCCCGCGAAAACACCGAAGCCAACCTCGCCAGCGCGCGGGAACTGTTTGAAAGCCATAAAACTAATGTGCTGGCACAGACAGGCTCAGATTCGGAAGAAGTGCTTTTGTCAGAAGTTGCTGACATCGTTTCCGGATTGGTCGACCCACGAGAGAAGGCCTACGAAGACTTCCTTCACTTAGGCGCTGGAAACATGACGTCGGGATCAGATGAACTTGTCGAGGTAAAAACCGCGCGCGAAGAGAAGTTGAAGTCCGGAAAATACCTCTTTGACCAGAAAGCAGTTCTTTACAGCAAGATCCGACCGTACCTGAGAAAAGCCGCCCGACCCGACTTTAGTGGCTTGTGTAGTGCCGATGTTTATCCGATCACGCCCAGCCCCGAAAAACTGACTAGAGACTTTCTATTCCATCTTCTTTTAAGCCATGAGTTTACGGAGTACGCTATTAGCGGTTCGAATCGGGCGGGCATGCCTAAGGTGAATCGGAATCATCTGTTTGCCTATCGGTTCAAGCTTCCCCCTTTGGCGAAGCAGCAACTTATGGCCTTAGCTATCGATCAAGCGGATATCGAGTGCCGCACCTTGACCGAGCTATACAGGACTAAGCTGCAGGACCTCGACGACCTCCGCCAGTCCCTTCTCCGACAAGCCTTTGCAGGGGAGCTGACCTGATCCATGGCTAAATCATCCCGCATTCCCGGCGACATCAACCGAAATGACCAGATCCTGATCGCGCGCACAGACCTGCCGGGCACTGATCACCTGCAATATGTCTGGGTGCTCACCTGCGTCCGCCGTGATGAGACCGGCGCGATCTGCGGCGCCCGCTACGGCGCCAACGGCTCTGACTTCCACCAGCGCAAATGCCCAGACTGCCAGGGCGGCATGCCTGGGCTGGATATTTCGGAATGGGTGGACAGTTTCAACGTCTGATATGATAGTCGCGGGGAGGAAGAGGCTGGAGGGGCCAGAGCGCCAACTGGATGACTGACGAGGCCCATACCGAAACCGAAGCCGATACACGCGCCAACCGGATTGACCCGGTGCTGGAGGCTGCTGGCTGGAAGTCGACGCAAGGCGCGCGCGTGCGCCGTGAAGTCATCTGTCCGGGCCGTATCATGAGTGGCGGGCGGCGCGGGCCGTCCAAGACAGCTGATTACGTCTTTGAGTATCGCGGCCAGAAACTCGCCGTGATGGAGGCGAAGAAGGCGGGCGTCGGCTACACGGTCGGCATGGGGCAGGCCAAGGACTATGCCGGGCGCCTGAAGACGCGGTTCGGTTTTTCCAGCAATGGCATAGGCTGGCGCGAAGTCGACATGGTGACGGGCGCCGAGCGCGATATCGGCCTGCCTTTCCCGACGCCGAATGAGTTGTGGGACCGCGTCTTCGCAAAGGACAATGCGTGGCGAGACCGCTTTGGCGCTGTCGCGTTCGAGACAGGCGGCGGCAAATGGGAGCCGCGCTATTACCAGCACAATGCCATCAATGCGGTGCTTGAGGCGGTGGCGAAGGGCGACAAGCGCATCCTGCTGACGCTCGCGACCGGGACGGGCAAGACCAGCATCGCTTTCCAGACCGCCTGGAAGCTGTTTCACGCCAGCTGGAACCTTACGGGTGAGCCGGTGCGCCGCCCGCGCATCCTGTTTCTGGCCGATCGCAACATTCTCGCCGATCAGGCCTTCAACTCCTTCTCGGCGTTTGAGGCTGGCGCATTGTCGCGCATCAATCCCAAGGAAATCCGCGAGCGCCGCGGCCGTATGCCGAAGAATGCGAGCGTCTTCTTCTCGATCTTCCAGACATTGATGACGAGTGGCGCTGGCGAGGAAAGCGAGGATGAGAGCGGCGAGATCATCTCCAACGGTCCGCCGAACTATCTGCAATATCCGCCGGACTTCTTCGATTTCATCATCATCGATGAGTGTCATAGGGGCGGGGCAAATGATGAAAGCACCTGGCGCGCGATTCTGGAGCATTTCGCGCCCGCTGTGCAGCTCGGCCTGACGGCGACGCCGAAGCGCACGATCAATGTCGATACCTATAACTATTTCGGGGAACCGGTTTATACCTACGCCCTGAAAGAAGGGATCGAGGATGGCTTCCTCACGCCTTTCAAGGTGCGCCAGATGGCGAGCACGATCGATGAGTATGTCTTCGGCGCGGGCGACACCGTGATCGACGGCGAGATCGAAGAAGGCCGTAAATATACTGAAGGCGACTTCAACACGAAGATCGTGATCGAGGAACGCGAGCGCAGCCGCGTGCGCGAGTTCATGACGCAGATCGATCCGCGCCAGAAGACGCTGGTGTTCTGCGCCACGCAGGACCATGCCGCCCGGGTGCGCGACTATATCAATGAGATGAAAGTCGTGCCGGACCCTCACTATTGTGAGCGCGTGACCGCCGAAGATGGCGAGATCGGCGAAGCGCATCTTCGCACCTTTCAGGACAACGAGAAGACGATCCCGACGATCCTGACGACGTCTCAGAAACTCTCAACCGGCGTTGATGCGCGCAATATCCGCAACATCGTTCTGATGCGGCCGGTTCGCTCGATGATCGAGTTCAAGCAGATCGTCGGGCGCGGCACGCGCACATTTGAAGGCAAGGACTATTTCACGATCTACGACTTCGTGAAGGCGTATGAACACTTCAACGACCCTGAATGGGACGGCGAGCCGCTGGAGCCGCCCGAAAAGCCTCCAACTGGCGGCAAGGATGGGCCGAAGGGCGGTATGGAGGAGGAAGACAGGGAGTACGTCGATGACAGCCCTGGAGAGCCACGTCCGGCCAAGATCCTTATCAAGCTTGCTGACGGAAAAGAACGGCGCATCCAGTATATGGCCTCCACAAGCTATTGGGTGGATGGAAGACCGATCAGCGCCGAAGATTTCATGAAGCGGCTGTTTGGGGATTTGTCTGACATCCTCTCCGGCGAAGACGAGTTGCGCGCAAAGTGGAGCGACCCCGAATTGCGGGCGACACTGTTCACAGTGCTGGAAGAGCGTGGCTATGATCTGGAACGTCTGGAAGAGATGGGCGCCCTCATCGATGCGCGCGATAGCGACGTGTTTGACGTGCTCGCCTATGTCCGCTTCTCACTCGATCCGAAGACGAGACGGGACCGCGCCGACGCCGCCCGCCGCGATGGCCTGGAAGGTTTTGAGCTTGAGATGCGTGATTTCCTGAAGGACGTGCTTTACGCTTATGAGCGCGAAGGCGTTGCAGAGCTAGGCTATGATACGCTTGGAAGCCGACTTGTCAGCCGCTACGGATCCACCAGTGACGCCAAGCGCAGCCTGGGCGATCTTGCACAGGTGAAAGCCGCTTTTTCGGACCTGCAACGCTTCATCTACGCCGAGTAAGCCTGAAAAATGTTGGTAGAATGTCCGACATGGCCAACGGCAAACATAACAGACGCGATTTAACTAGCCACGCCCTTAACTCAACGCTGTCCGTGGATGGCCTCGACCGAGCGGATGGCTTTCCATGCGATGACTTTGACGAGGAGTTTGCCCTCGGCATTTTTCCATTCGGCCTCGATATAGCCGGTGGTGCGGGACCGGTTCACGACGCGCGCGTCGATCGTGATGTCGCCATGCGAGACCGGTCTGAACAGCTTGATCTGGAGGTCCTGCGTGGTGAACGCTTCGCCATCCTCAAGGGCCGAAAACATGCAGATCGAGACGACATGGTCTGACAGGGCGCCGACCCATCCGCCAAAGGCACGGCCGGGTTGAATGTCGTGGCTGCCATCATTCGGCCAGACATAGTGGACATGGCCGGGGCTGATCTCTTTCAGCCAGTCCTCGGGCATAATGCCGAGCTTGGCGATGCCTTTCGGCTTGGACGGCCAGTCGCCTGAGCTGATGCCCGCAAGGAAGCCCTGAAACATGGGGGCATAGTCGTTCGGGTCGTAATCAAGGCTCATACGAGGCGCGCTCCATTGGGCACAGGGGTGTCGGCGGCGCCGAGGATGATCGCGCCCGCATCATCGGGAAAGCCAAGCGTGAGGACTTCGGACATGAATTTGCCGATCTGGCGCGGCGGGAAATTTACCACCGCCATCACCTGTCGGCCGACCAGCTGATCGGCCTCAT
This sequence comes from Henriciella litoralis, assembly GCF_002088935.1. Classification (NCBI taxonomy): domain Bacteria; kingdom Pseudomonadati; phylum Pseudomonadota; class Alphaproteobacteria; order Hyphomonadales; family Hyphomonadaceae; genus Henriciella; species Henriciella litoralis. The sequence goes on along the minus strand of NZ_NCSS01000006.1, from coordinate 639,734 downwards.
AGTGTTCTGTGATCTGGGCGGAGGATTTCTTGTTCCCGATGCCGGGGCCAAAGTCGATAAGCAGCCGGATGGCAGGCTTGCGCGCGCCCTCAAGGGGCGCGGCCTCCAGCACGGTGCCGACGCGGATGTCGATCTTGCGGAACGTGTCGAAATCGGTCTCCGCTTCGGGCGGATTGCCGGGCAGGTCTACTTTATGCATGGTCTAGACAATAACCGAGCCGCCATCGACGACGATCATCTGCCCGGCCATGTATTTTCCGGCATCAGACGCAAGGAAAATCGCTGCGCCAGCAATGTCCTGTGGCTCACCGATACGGCGCATGGGCGTGCCTTTTTCGATGCGGTCTTTGGCCGACGGGTCTTCCCAGAGGGCGCGGGCAAAGTCGGTCTTGATGAGGCCGGGCGCGACGCAATTGACGCGGATATTGTGCGGCCCAAGCTCGATCGCGTAGTTGCGGGCAAGCTGAAAATCTGCCGCCTTGGAGATGTTGTAGGCACCGATAACGGGCGAGCCTTTCAGGCCACCAATCGAGGAGATGATGACAATCGCGCCATCCTTGCGCTCTTTCATCTCCGGGGCGACCATCTGGATCAGCCAGTGATTGGAGATGATGTTGTTCTGCAGGATCTTCTCGAACGCATCATCCTCGATCTTTTCCATCGGACCGTAATACGGGTTCGAGGCGGCGTTGCAGACCAGCACATCGATCTTGCCGAACGCCTTGCGCGTCTCATCGATCAGCGTCTGAAGCTCTTCCTTGGAGGAAATATTGGCCGGGACGGAAATCGCGGTGCCATCGCCATGCTTGGCATTGATCTCGGCAGCGACGTCCTGGCAGGGGCCCGGCTTGCGCGAGGAAATGACGACCTTGGCGCCTTGCTCGGCCATTTCCTCGGCGATGGATTTGCCGATGCCGCGCGATGAGCCCGTAATGACGGCGACCTTGCCGCTCATGTCGAAAAGACTGGCCATGTTTTCCTCCGGTTTATTTCACATGTGCACTATTTTCGCCGCACCATATTCAAATCGTGCACGCTGCCAATCCCTGGCAAGTCATGGAATGGAAAGAAGGCAAATATGTTTTCTAGAAGCCCAGCATAATCATACAGCGAAATGTTCGAGCAGTGGCACGCATTATCATCAAAACGCTACTATCGCCTAGACAGACAAATGTTTCGCGAATTCGTTGTCTGAAGCCTTCGTGAGTTTCCCTTGCTCGGTCATAGCATCGTATAGACTGGCCTAGAGTAGTGCTGATGCCTGCTTTGATCAAACAACCAAAAACTGGATCAACAGGAATTAGCTCGATCGCATTTTCGAGTGGCGTGCCTTCGTAGGCCGATTCAAGCGGATCCCAATCTGGCCCAAGGTCGTCGCCGCCATCAATACGGATAAAGTCGAGATTGATATCTCCGATATGCTTATCCTCGACGAAAACCCGAACGATTGGTTTGGGAAATTCGAATTTGAGAGTTACCTTTACCTCAATCCACTCTGCCTCTTTGATATGGCGCCGACGAGCAATGACATCTATGGAGAGCTGGTCTTCCATGATGGCCTGATCGTCAAGATCAAGAGAGAGCTCGTACTCGTACTCTTCCTTGACCAAACGGTATCCGGTAATTTTTGGCATCTCAATATCTCCCCAAGGTGGTCAAAAATAAACCGTAGAGGGAAAAATCTCAACTTTTTTGGCTTTCTTGGAGCGAATTAATCCCCCTTCATGGCGACCACGGCAAATAGGGCCCAGCCGATCAGCAGACCAACGCCGCCAATCGGCGTAATCGCGCCAAACCAGCGTGGCGCGCCGAGTGCCATCGCGTAGAGCGTGCCGGAAAAGATGAGCGCGCCGATCGCCATGATCCATCCACCCGTCGAGAAGAGGCCTGTTCGCCCTGAAAGGCTGGCGGCGAAGACGGCCACAGCATGGACGAGCAGATACAGCGTTGCGGTTTCCCACCAGCCGCGGCTTTCAGGCGTGAAACGGCCCGACATGCCATGCGCGCCAAATGCGCCCAGCGCGACACCGAGAAAGCCCAGAACAGATGCGATGACAGTCAACATATCGAAGCTGTCCCATGGACGGCCGCAAGAGGCAACTCGTCAGGCTGCGTCTGCGGCTTCGTGTCCAACGCGTTCACCTTTGGCGTCCTGATAGACCAAGGCTTCGCTATCGAGTTCAAGCGCGGGCAGGGCGTCCTTTTCGTGCCAATAGTCCTGGGTGTGTTGCCAGTCCGGATGGTCTACGCGTTTCGGCATGAGATGCTGACCGCGCTGTAGATAGCCCGGATTGAAGTCGTCTGTGTCCATCCAGCTCATCCGCTCCAGCGAGCGAACACCCGCCGGGACATGCGGACGGATTTCGGCGGCGCCGATCTCGTCCATATGCTCGAACAGACGGATGACGAAGTCGCCGAGCAGGTCCACCCGGAGGGTCCAGCTGGCGCGGAAATAGCCGAAGACGAACAGCATGTTCGGGACGTCTTCGATCATCATGCCGCGCCAGGTGAGGCGATCATTGAAGTTCACCGGTTCGCCGTCGACAACAAAGGGAATGTTGCCAAGGAATTTGAGATGAAAGCCGGTCGCCGTGATGATCATGTCGGCTTCGAGAATCTCTCCGGATTTCAGCTTTATGCCCTCAGGAACGAAGCGGTCGATATGATCGGTGACGACGCTGGCCTTGCCGCTGGCGATGCCCTGGAAGATGTCGCCATCGGGCACGAAGGCGATACGCTGGCGCCAGGGGCGATACGTCGGCGTGAAATGCTTCATGTCGAAGTCTTCCCCGAGAAACGCCTTAACGGCCTCGAGAAGCTCGCCTTTCACGGCGTCCGGTTCTTCGCGGGCGCGCTGGGTGAAATCGCGCTGGTCGACCAGCACTTTCTTGCGCACGATCGTGTGGATCCATTCCTCATCGATTTCGAGGCGGCGCAGCTCATCGGCGAGTTCGTTGATGTTGCGGCCCGGCACGAAATAGGTCGGCGAGCGCTGGAGCAGGGTGACGTGCTCGCAATCGCTGGCAATGTTTGGGACAAGCGTCGCTGCAGTGGCACCAGAGCCGATGACCACGACCTTCTTGCCCGAGAGATCGATATCGTCCGGCCAGTTCTGCGGGTGGACGATCTCGCCCTTGAAGCTGTCCATCCCGTCCCACTCCGGCGTGTAGCCTTTGTCGAGATCGTAATAACCCTGACACATCCAGAGGAAGCGTGCCTTCACCTGATGCTCGCCATCGGGCGTCTCATAGGTGACGGTGTAGAGCTTGTCGGCGGAAGACCATTCGGCCTTGGTAATCTTGTGATTATAATGGATGAGCGGCGCGAGGCCATTCTCCTCAATGAACTCGCCCATATAGGTGAGGATTTCTCCGGCGGTCGCGATGGGAGGGCCGGTCCACGGTTTGTCGCGATAGCCGAACGTGTAGAGGTCGCTATCGGAGCGGATGCCGGGATAGGTGTGGACCTTCCAGGTGCCGCCGAAGCTGTCGAGCGCTTCGAAGGCGGCGATCTTTTTTCCGGGGTAGCGGGTCTTGAGGTGGTAGGCTGCGCCGACACCTGAAATGCCCGCACCCACAATCAGGACGTCGAGTATCTTATCGTCCATTACCATTCCTCCTATGGCTTATATTTTAGGAGAGGATACCAGTGGTATGGCGCGCTTGAATAGGTAGAGCTGCGGATGTCGTTGGGGAAGGGCCGGGCGCGTTGGCCCTATCGGGCGGCCGGGATGGAGTAGGTCACGATGGCGTGGCTTGCGACCTTTTCAGAGCCTTCCGCGCGAATTTCCACCTCGGCGACGGCAAGCGTGCGACCGAGCTTCAGCAATCTGGCTTCGGCGATTACCGCAGATCCGATACAGGGTCGAAGGAAGTTCATGTTGAGATTGCTGGTGACCGTCATCGGGACGATACCAAGACGCGTGAAGATGGCCATATAAGTCACGCTGTCGGCCATCGTCATCTGGGTCGGGCCGGAAATGTAGCCGCCCGGGCGAAGATGTTGTTCGCTGGCGTCCATGCGCATGATAGCGCGCCCATCCTCCATCAGTGTGACCTTTGAGCGGTTCTGCGCGCCGCTAAAGGCTTCCTCGAGAAAAGCGTTGGCGTCTTCAACGGTGACTTTTGATGACATGATCCCTCCATTACCCGGCGGAAGTGATTGATCCGCTCGATCTGCTCAGCCACTCTGGGCCGGTAAAGACCCGACTAGAGGTCAATCATCGAGAGGAAACAAGACTATGCTCACATGGGGCGACGAATATCCGATCCACCAGACACCCGAGCCTGTCTGGGTCGCAGGATCTGATCGTAATTTCTACGATCGTTATTTCTTCAATGGCTATTCGAAGGACGGCGCGGTCTTCTTTGCCGCCGCCTTTGGTGTGTACCCCCATCTGAACATTATGGACGGCGCCTTTTCCGTTCTGAAGGACGGTGTACAGCGCTCCGTTCACCTGTCTCGCGTGATGCATCATGAGCGCATGGATGTGCGCGTTGGGCCGATGAAGATCGACGTTCTGAGGCCGCTTTATTCAGTGAAAATCACGCTCGATGACGCTGAAGGTATTTCTGGCGAGCTGACGTTTGAAGGTCGCCACTTTCCGGTGGAAGAACCCCGATTCACGCGTCGTAGTGGGTCGCGCATGGTGATGGATGTCACTCGTATGACGCAGAATGGGCGCTGGTCTGGCTGGATCTCCGTCGATGGTGAACGGATTGAAGTGGCGAGCGACAATTTCTACGGCACGCGTGATCGCAGCTGGGGGGTCCGCCCGATCGGCTCGCAGGACCCTCAACCGGTCTTGCCTCAGCAGCTTCCGCAATTTTACTGGATCTGGACGCCGCTCAATTTCGAGAACCTGGCACTTTATTTCCACGTGAATGACGATGAAAAGGGCAAGAGCTGGAATACGCGGGCTGTCCTCGCAATGGAGGGGGTAGACGCTGACGGTCTCTTACATCTCGATAATCCGGAGTTCTCAGCCGAATACGATCAGGGCACCCGGCGGATCCGCAAGGGATTGCTGAAGGTGACAGACGGGCAGGGGCGCGAGCACAAAGTTACCTATGAGCCGATGTCGACGTTCCAGATGAAGGGCCTCGGCTATACGCACCCAGACTGGTCTCATGGCCTCTACAAGGGCGAGTACGCCATCGAGCGCGAAGACTTCAAACCCGGCGTCATGCCGTGGAAAGAGCCAAGCAATCTGCATATCCAGGCGATCTCAAAGGTCACCCATGAAGGCCCGGATGGTCAGAGCTCGACGGGCATAGGCTCACTGGAGCAACTCTTCATCGGTCCGCACGAACCAAGCGGCTGGAAAGACATGTTTGATGCCTGAACCGTCGCTCGCCTATCCTGAGCTGGCATCGGCCTTCGCGACATATGCTGAAGCGCATATCCCCGGCGCACGAAACCTCTCTGTCACCTCGATCTCACGCATCCATGGCGGCGCGAGCCGGGAGACCTATTCGATCGATATTGCTTATGAGGATGCCACCGGGCCGAAGGTCAAAGGCCTGATCCTTCGGCGCGACCCGGCTGACAGCCTCATCGACACTGAAAGAGAGACCGAGTTCGCCGCCATTCAAACGGCTTACGGGCAGGGCGACATCCCGGCGCCCGAGGCCTTGTTTCTCGAGACGAGTTCAGGCCCGCTCGGCGCGCCATTCTTCGTCATGGGCCGCATTGAAGGCGGCGAGCCGCTCAACCCGTTTCAGCTTGATGCGGTCGGGGAGCAGAGGGATGCGCTCGGCAGGGACTTTTTCCGGCATCTTGGCGCCATCGCGGCGATTGATCTCGATGATAAACCTGTCCTGCAAGTGATGGAGCCACCGGCGCTCGATAGCTGCTGGAAGCGTGAACTGGACTACTGGGCCAACGAGATCGACGAAAACTCGCGAGAGCCACAGCCGGTTGCGCAGGCGACCATACGGTATCTGCGCGCTAATCCGCCGCCGCCGGCCCAGAAACTGGCGCTCGTGCATGGGGACTACCGCACCGGAAATTACCTTCATGACGGGCAGGGGCACATCAACGCCATCCTCGATTGGGAGATGGCACATCTCGGCGATCCATTTGAAGACCTCGCTTGGGCGACAGACCTTCTTTGGTGCGGGAACGATCAGGAGCGCGCGGCCGGTCTCTTGCCATGGCAAGAGGCCATTGCGGTCTGGGAAGCGGCATCGGGCTGTAAGTTCGATCCGCAAGCCTTTGAATGGTGGAGCCTTTTTGCGTCCCTGAAAGGGCTCGGCATATGGATCACATCTGCTCGCGCCTTCGCGGATGGCAAGAATGACGATCCCATCCTCGCCTTCTCTGGCTGGTTCACGCACTGCGCGCACGAAACCATGCTGGCCCACCGACTTGCCCTGAAACATGGAGTGAAATTGTGAGCGATATTGCGATGATCTTGCAGCGCATCGGCGCGACGCTTTCAAACGAGGTCGCTCCGAAGCTTGAAGGTGATTATTCGGGCGGCCATGCCAGTATGTCGGGTATTCTGGCCGGTATGGCTGGCGAGATGTGGGATAAGGAAGCCGATCTCCTCGTCGAAGAGATCAACCGGCTTCGCGGCCTGTTGGCGGCTGGCAAGGTTGACGACACCGTTGAGAAAGTAAGCTCCTACCGGATTTCTGACCTCAAGCGCACACGGAACGAACTGGCCGAAAAACTGATCGAACTGCAGACACGTCTGGAAGGGCAGGATGACGCGGATTCAGCGCATCTGAATACCCAGATATGGGCACATCTGCTGACGACGAGCATGGCCCGGATGCCAAGTCCGCCGCAATTTTCTGAAGGCTGACGAGACCAGCAGGCCTCAGGCCCGCCATGGCAGCGGGTCTGTGCGGAGCAAACCGTATATGAGCGCGTCTCGCACGCCGATATGCGTTTCGTATGACTCCCGCATATGGCCCTCGAGTTTGAACCCGAGAGATTCAAACAGGCGGATGGACGCGATGTTGTCCGGATCGATGTCCGCGAAAATCCGGCGAGCGCCATCACGCTCAAACGTGATATCCAGCGCTTCGGCAGTCGCTTGTCGCGCCAGCCCCCGCCTGCGGGCCGACGGGTGGAGAATGACGCCGATTTCCCAGACGTTCATATCGCCGCCATACGTCGATACGCGCCCGAGCGCATCGCTGGACTGGCCGTCCGTAATTGCCCAGCTATTGGCTTCCCAGCCTTTCGTCCAGGACGACAGCAAGGCGTGCGTTTCTTCCAGCGATGAGGTCGCTGGCTGGGCGAGATATCTCGCGCTTTCTTCGTCACTGTAGATCTGGTGTAGGGCGGCTGTATCGCGGTCGACGTCCAGCGCGCGCAATAGTGACGGCATGGTCATTAGCCCCAAAGTTGAGGCGTCGGTGGGGACACCTGTCCGTCGGAATAGGAAAGGCCGTGTTCAACATCCTTGGTCAGCCACAAAGGACCGTCGAGATCGACGGCGTCGGCAAGCGCGCCCAGAAGGAAAGCCGGCGCCATGCTGATGGAGCCGGCGACCATGCATCCAATCATCACGCCAAGGCCGCACGCCTTGGCTTCATGTGCCATTGCAATGGCTTCTGTCAGACCGCCCGCCTTGTCGAGCTTGATATTGATCACGTCATAGGCGCGGGCGAGGTCCTGAATGTCCTTGCTCGTATGCGCGCTCTCATCAGCGCAGATGGCGACCTCAGGAGGACGGCGTAGCAAGGCTGCGTCCTTTCCGGCAGCGAAGGGCTGTTCGATCAGCACAACGCCAAGCCGTGCGGCCTGTCGGGCGACGTCAGGAAAGACATCCGCCTCAAACGCTTCGTTCGCATCAAGGATAAGGCGCGCATCTGGCCGCGCCTTATGCACGGCTTCGACGCGTTCCAGATCATCAGGCCCGCCGAGCTTCAGTTTGAGCAGCTGCCCGGGTGCGTCCTTTGCTGCGCTGGCCATAGCGTCTGGCGTGTCGAGAACGACCGTGACGGCCGTCGGCAAGGCGACCGGCTCTGGCAGGCCTGCGAGCTTCCAGACAGGCTTGCCAGCGAGTTTCGCGTCGAGATCCCACATTGCGCAGTCGATAGCGCATCGCGCGGCGCCAGCTGGCATGGCGTCCTGCAATTGCTGCCGGGTCAATCCAGATTCGATGGCGCGCCTCTGGCCCTCGATGGCCTCTGTCACAGATTCGACCGTTTCATCGTATCTTGCATATGGTACGCATTCACCGCGTCCCCGTTTGCCATCTCTTTCGAGGGTTACCAGAATGGTCTCTGCCGAAGTCTTCGCGCCCCTCGAGATTGAGAAGCTGCGCGCCAATGGTGATGAAATATGCTCAATTTGTAGCCGGGTCATGATAGCAAAGCGTACCTGTACGTATCTGAAATTCACAGGGTGCTATGCGTCGTCCCTGACTCATGGTTGTTAAGGTAACCAGGAACGAAGTCTCAAGCCAATTATGCCTGCACAACCAGAATTCTCTTACCAGACAGATGGCTCAACCGCCCGCCTTGTGCTTCAGGGCGACTGGACGGTGCATACGATTGGCAAGGTTTCGTCGGAAATTGCAGAACTCGACGTTTCGGGCGTCGACCGGCTGGACGTCGACTGTAGTGATGTTGGCCGTCTGGATACGGCGGGCGCTTACATCATTGACCGGCTGGCCGAAGATGCAGGGGCTGAATCTGCGTCCCCGGTCAACGCGACGGACCAGATAGCCGCCCTTTTCGAGCAAGCGAGTGCGGTCAGGTCGCAGGAAACCGAGACCTTTGAGCAGAGCTCCAGCTATGGCTTTGTGGACCTGCTCGAACGGACGGGTCGTACCACTCATCACTTTGTGCGGGAGATGGTCGAAACGCTGTCTTTCCTCGGTGAGACCGTCGTGTCGATGCTTCATGTGATCACCAAGCCGGCCCGTATGCGGTGGACGGCGTTGGTTTCAGTGATGGAGGATTCTGGTCTCGATGCTGTGCCGATTGTCGCCTTTCTGGCGTTCTTCGTCGGTATGGTCATCGCCTTTATCGGGGCGACCACGCTCAGTGAGTTCGGCGCCACCATCTTCACCGTGGAGCTGGTTGGTATTGCAGTGCTGCGGGAATTCGCAGTCATCCTGACCGCGATCATCCTCGCAGGACGAACCAATTCTGCGTTCACTGCCCAGATCGGCGCGATGAAAATGCGCCAGGAAGTCGACGCGATGGTCACGCTCGGCCTGAACCCGATGGATGTTCTGGTCGTGCCCCGCGTCTTCGCCATGCTGATCATGACGCCTGTCCTGACAGTGGTGGCGACGATATTCGGCATCGGCGGCGGCGCCTTCGTCAGCTGGATCGCGCTGGACATCAATCCGACCGTTTTCATCAATCGCATGCAGGAATTTGTGCCGATCGAGAATTTCTGGGTCGGCATGTCAAAAGCGCCTGTCTTTGGACTTGTCGTCGCTCTGATCGGGTGCCGTCAGGGGCTGCTTGTCGGCGGTAGCGTACAGTCGCTTGGTCAGGCGACAACGAAGTCTGTCGTCCAGGCCCTGTTTTCGATCATCGTCATCGATGCACTCTTTGCCGTCTTCTACATGGAGCTGGGGATATGAGCGAGGACATCGCCATCTCCGTCCGCGGGCTGAAGACAGCCTATGGCACGTCGGTCGTTCATGAGAATCTCGACCTTGATGTTCGCAACGGGGAAATCCTTGGGGTCATCGGGCCATCGGGTACAGGTAAATCTGTGCTACTGAGAGCGATTGTCGGGCTGAAACGTCCCGACGAAGGGACCGTTGAGGTGTTCGGCAAAAACGTGACGGACCTCTCGGGCGACAGCCTGCGCGACGTACAGAATTTATGGGGCATCATGTTCCAGGACGGCGCGCTGTTTTCAAACCTGACTGTCCGCGAGAACGTCATGGTGCCGATGAAAGAGCACGCGCATCTGCCAAAAAGCCTTATGCGTGAGCTGGCTGATCAGAAACTTCGGATGTCGGGCCTCAGCACAAGTGCAGGGCCGAAATACCCGTCCGACCTGTCAGGCGGCATGCGCAAACGCGTCGCGCTTGCGCGCGCCCTGGCGCTTGATCCGCCCATCCTGTTTCTTGATGAACCCACAGCCGGGCTTGATCCGATCACGGCGGCTGGCTTCGACAAGCTGATCCGGGACCTGCAGCGCGCCTTGTCGCTGACCGTTTTTCTCGTCACACATGATCTCGACACACTTGCGGCCACTTGTGACAGGATAGCCGTACTCAGCGAGAAGCGAGTGATCGCAATTGGAACGATGGATGAACTTCGCAAGAATGATCATCCTTGGATCCAGGACTATTTTTGCGGCCCCCGTGGCCGCGCCGCAGCGGCGGGAGCAGAATAATGGAAACACGCGCAAACTACGCTTTGATCGGGGCCTTTGTCATTGTGGCGGCCCTCACGGCGCTGGGCTTCGTCCTGTGGCTGGGGCAGGCCCAGTTCAATCAGGACTTTGACCGTTACGACATTGTCTTTGACGGCCCAGTCTCGCTGGAGGAAGGGGCGTCGGTTCGGTATATCGGCATCAAGGTCGGCGAGGTGGAATCGATCGGCATCGACCGCAGCGATGCATCGAAGGTCCGTGCTCGCATCCGCGTTGACTCCGAAACGCCGGTCAAAGTCGACTCGACCGCTAGCATTGAATTCGCGGGCATTACCGGCGTGACTTTCGTCCAGATAAATGCTGGCTCAGATAATGCGCGCCGGCTCACCGACGTGTCCAAAGAGGATATTCCGGAGATCAAGTCTGTTTCGAACCCGCTCGGAGAGCTCGTTTCCAGCGGCACCGAAGTGATGGGGCGGGCGACATTGGCGCTTGAGCGGATTGAAGACCTCCTCAGCGAGGAGAATGTTGAAGGGGTCTCAAACATCATCTCGAATTTTGAGTCGCTGAGCGCACTGGCAAGCGGACAAGGCAAGATGGCAACCACCGTGATCGAAACGCTGGAATCGGTCGACGTGGCCGCAAAAAGCTTCGATCAGGCGTCCCGTGACTTCAGCGAGCTGAGCAGCAATGTGAATGGTGAGCTTGCGGGACTGAGCGGTCAGGCGTCTGACATCATGACGGAGATTCAAGGCGTCGCAACGTCCGCCAATTCAGCAATTGAGCGGGCAGAGCAGGCGATTGATTCTGCTGCGACGGTGATTGAAGGCCCCGCAACGGATGCGGTGACGGATTTCCGCCTGATCGCGCAGGACTTGCGTGTTCTGATCGCCCGTCTTGATCGGCTCAGTCGTGAAATTGAACAAAATCCCCAGAGCCTGATCCGGGCCGCCCCATTGCCTTATGAAGGAGGTCGGGAATGACCCATCACCTTTCAATGAAACTGCTTGGCGGCCTTGCGGCCATGACCTTTGTATCCGGTTGCGTCTCGGTACTGCCTGAGCAGCCGAAACCTGAAGCGGTCTACTCATTATCGGCACCTGAGACTCTGGCGCGCCTTGAAACAAATGTCGTTATCCGTGAGCCCGAAGCGCCGCATTTGTTCGGTGGTCGCGTCATCACATCACAGAGCCCTGACGATGGTTACAAGGTCGTGCCTGATGTGAATTGGGCTGATCGGGCAACCCGGATGTTTCAGACGACAATGCTCGAAAGTTTTGCGACGGATTCGTCTGGTCTCGCCGTCGACGACGTGACGGGCGTCAGCGCAGCCTACGAACTCTTCTGGCGGGTTTCGAATTTCACGCTCGTGGGAGACGAAGGCCACTGCAAGTTGCAGCTCACCCTGGTAGATGGGCGCAACCGTGAGCCAGTCTTTCAGGATAGCGTCGAAGCGCGCGCGCCGTCTGTTGGAACAGGGCCGTTGGTGCGGGCAAAGGCGCTAGCGGATGCAGGGCGTGACTGTGTGCAGTCTGCAGCTCAGGTCATCGCGGAGAACGCGGTTTTGACCCCTGTGGAAGAGGATGCGGACTAGCGACCGGCGTCAGGCGTCAGGCCACGTTCCGGTCAGAGCGTGAAAGGTCTGTGCTGATTGGCAGGAAAAAGCTGACCATCGTGCCCTTGCCGACTTCGCTGGCAATGGAGAAGCGACCGCCATGCATTTCCGCGAATGATTTTGTGAGGGCTAGGCCAAGGCCCGTTCCGTCATAATTGCGCTCGCGTGTTTCCTGGACCTGCTCAAACGGCTGGGCGAGACGCGGCAGGTGTTCCTTGGGAATGCCAACGCCTGAGTCCCGCACGGCGACACGTAGGAAGTCATTCTTCCTCTGCACGGCCACAATGATCCGCCCGCCCGCATCTGTGAATTTGATGGCGTTCGACAGCAGGTTCAGCACCATCTGGCGCACCGCACGGTGGTCGGCGTCGACCTCTGGAAGCGTGTCGTCTGCCTGAAGGCTGAGCTGAATGCCCTTGTCTTCGGCCTTGCGCCGGATCATCCGAACGGCTGCGTCGACAGGATCGACCAGGTCAATTGGTTTCGGGTCGATGGTCATCTTGCCGGCTTCGATCTTCGCGATGTCCAGAATGTCGTTGATCATATCCAGAAGGTGCTGGCCGGACGTAAGAATGTCGCGCGCATATTCGCTATATCGCTTGTCCCCGAGCGGTCCGTACATCTCGTTGACGAGGATTTCGGAGAACCCGTTGATCGCATTTAGCGGCGTGCGCAGCTCGTGGCTCATATTGGCGAGGAAAGCGCTCTTGGAATCGGCGGAGCGTTCGGCCTTGGCCTTTTCCTCGTTATATTTGCGAGCGAGCTCTGCATTGTGCCCCTCTGAGCGGCCGAGCTCCTGAATGGCGTTGCGGAGCTTTTTCTTTTGCTGGGTGAGCATCTCTTCGCTTTTCACATCCTGGGTCACGTCGAGCCCGAATGTGATGAGGCCGCCAGCCGGGGTTGAGCGTTCCACGATCTTGAACCATTCGCCGGTTCGCAGGCCAAGCACGGTTGTGCCTGATTCCTCTTCCGAGGCGCGCTCACTGACGACATTGCCGCTGCGCGCAATCATGACTGTTTCATGCGCAACGCCGGCTCTCAGAATATCGTCCAGCCCAAAGACCATTTCAAAGGACTGGTTCCAGAATGTGAGGCGCTTTTTCTCGTCCCATAGCGCGAACGGGCAGGGGAATTTCTCAATCGCCGAGCGGAGCATCGCTTCAGCATTCCGGCGACGCTCGCGTTGACGGACCGATTCCGTGACGTCGAACACAACGCCGCTCAGACTGGTCGTCTGGGCGCCTGACGCAATGTCGAGACTTCCCCGAAGCTCGATCCAGCTTTCACCGCGCGTCGCTGCTGTGCCGAAGCTGACAGAGAAGGGTCGGCCGGACCGTGATCGGTCAACAGCATCCTTGAGGGTCTGGCGATGCGGCGCATAGATATGCTCAAGCATCTGCGTCGCAGAGATCGTCCCACCGGTCTGCAGACCGAGCAGGCCCGCAGCCTCTTCGCTCAGCCAGGCGGCGTCCTGTGATGGCTTCAGTGTCCAGACGCCCACATAACTGTTTTCAACGGCCGTTCGATGAGTGGAGTCATCTGCGGACTGGCGTGTTGGTAACGGCGTGGTTGGACCGGTGTTTTTTCCTGACCAGGTTGAGTATAGGCCCATCACCGCAAGCGTGGGTGCGGCTAGCAAAAGCAGGTAAAGCGCAAGCTGGATGCCGTTCTCAGTGGTGAGGAGGGGGCTGGGCCGTGAAACGCAATGCGAAAAGTCTGCCCGTCCAATGGCCACGCATCCGGTCGCAGAGCGGTCGAGTACGCCGTCATATCGAAACCCTTGGCCCTTGGTCAGCACCGATGGATCTGGAGGAAGGACGCTTTTGTCGCCAAGCGAGGTTGCCGTGGCGCCGTACAGGATGAGGCGTTCATTTGCCACCGCTGGTGGCAGCCATTTTTCGGGCGAAACCGTTGCGATGATAGGAGGTCCATTTGCCGGGACGTGCACCAGCATCAGACGACCATCTTCCATCAGGTGAAGCCGTTGATCCAGTTGGAGCATAGCTTCGGCCTGGGCGGCAATCTCGACATTGCGTGTATCTTTTGAGCCTTTCGCCGCATCAAGCGACATTAGGCTTTCGACACCCGCGAACCCGGTGTCCACGCGTGACAGACTCCGGCCGGACTTGAGCGATTGTTCCAGCCTGTCGATCGTCTTGTCGGCAGACGCGTTGAGTTGCTGGCCAGAAATCATGGCATCGCGCTGAAGGATTTTCAGTTCATCAAGGTCGCTGGAATGCTGGCTATTCCACGCGATCAGTCCAAAGGAGACCGCAACAGCGAACAAGGTGAGGGCGAGAATTGTCTTCACCATACCGGAGCCATTGCCCGGTGCCGGTTTCGACGGACCCTTGTCCTTCGACTTTCGTCCTGATTTCGCCAACGCGTCAGCCTTTCACGCACCCAACCGGGGGCACAATGACCGAAAAAGGCTTGCGCTTGCGTTAACTTAGCTGTGCGACTTCATCTACTCGAGCGCGCGGGCGACGATATCCTGGGCGTTCTTTGAGAGGTCCTGATCGCGCAGATCCTCCAGCACTTTTTTGGCGCTTGCCTTGGCGGTCGGCTCCAGCTTGCTCCATTGCTCGAAACTGGTGAGCAGACGGGCCGCAAGGGCAGGGTTCCGATTGTCGATCTTCGAGATGATTTCGCCCACCACACGGTGGCCTTTGCCATCGCGCGCATGGAACGCGGCGAGATTGGTCATCGCAAACGCTGCCGCGACCGAGCGGACGCGGTTAGGGTTGGAGAGATCATAGTCGGGGTGTTCGGAAAGGCGCTTGGCATCGTCCGCCGTGCCCTGACCGGCCTGAACGGCGAACCACTTGTCGATGACCAGCGCATTGTCCTTCCACTTTTCGTAGAAGTCGTTGATCACCGCGTCACGCTGCGCGCCCGGCAGTGGAACGAGCGTCCGCAAGCAGGCGAGGCTTTCGGTCATGTTCGGCGCTGCCTCATAGAGGGCCTTCAGCCGGTCGGCGGCGTCAGACGTTGCCAGCGCACCTGTCAGTCCGATCATGGCGCTACGAAGGGCGCGTGTGCCAGCTTGCTCCGGGCTTGGCTTGAACGGCGTGGGTGATGGCTCGGACAGCACGGCTTCGGCGTCGTTTTTCAGATTTTCGGCAAGCGCTTTTCTGAGCCGCTTGCGCGCATCATCAAGACCGGCCGGATCAACCGGTTCGCGGTGCTGGAACAGCTCGCCAATGTCGGGCAGGGCTGTCAGTAGGGCCGCAAAGGCAGGGTCGTCCGACCGATAGTGGCGAACCGCATCTGCGAGCGCCTCGACCAGTTCGGAATCCGGTGGCGATTGAGGTTCGTCCAGAAGCCGAAAGATTTCGGTGCGAGCGAGCGTCTGGAAGCTGTCCCAGGTGTTGAAAGGGTCTGTCTCGGCCGCCGCCAGTTCAAGCAGGGCTTCAGTCGAGAGATCACGGCGAACACGCACGGGGGCGCTGAACTGGCGATTGATCGACAGCAATGGCCGGTCTGCGCCTTCAGCAAGTTTCACCTTGAACGTCTTGTGCTCGCTATCGAGAACCAGAACGGTTTCACCGTCCGTCCAGCCTTCCGCGTCCGCATGTCCGCCTTTGCCATCCAGCAGCGCGGTGCGCAGCGGAATAGGGACGGGTTTCTTTTCGGACTGCCGCGGGGTTGGCGGGGTCTTCTGCGAGAGCGAAATTGTCAGGGTCTTCGCGGCCTCATCCCAGTCTTCCTTGACGGTGACTTCTGGCGTACCCGCCTGTGAATACCAGCGGCGATATTGCGAGAGATCGCGGCCCGATGACTTTTCGAAACAGGAATAGAAATCTTCGATCGTTGAGGCCGTGCCGTCGAACTCGTCGAAATAGATCTGCATGCCCTTGTTGAAGGCCTCGTCACCAATCAGCACGGTCAGTGCGCGGATTAGCTCCGAGCCCTTTTCATAGACGGTGGCGGTGTAGAGATTGTCGATCGAGCCATAGGTGTCCGGACGCACAGGGTGCGCGAGTGGGCCACCATCTTCAGCAAATTGGCGTGAGCGCAGCCGCATCACATCCTTGATCCGCTGAACCGGGCGCGAGCGAAGATCCGAAGAGAATTCCTGATCACGGAAGACGGTGAGGCCTTCCTTCAGGCAAAGTTGGAACCAGTCACGGCAGGTAATCCGGTTGCCGGTCCAGTTGTGGAAATATTCGTGGCCGACAATGCTCTCGATGGCTTCGAAGTCCGCATCCGTCGCACTGTCCGGATCGGCCAGCACATAGGCGGAGTTGAAGATATTGAGGCCTTTGTTTTCCATCGCGCCGAAATTGAAGTCGCGCACGGCTACGATGTTGAACACGCCAAGGTCATAGCAGCGGCCAAACCGCTTCTCGTCCCATTTCATCGACGCTTTCAGGCTCTCCATCGCCCATTTGGCGCGCTCGGCCTGGCCTTTGTCGACATAAACGCCGAGGTCGACATGGTCGCCATTCATGGTGGTGAAGTCGTCGCGCCAGACATCATAGTCGCCAGCGCAGAGCGCAAACAGGTAGGATGGTTTCGGGTGCGGGTCGTCCCATTCGGCGAAGTGGCGGCCATTGCCTGCGTCTCCGGTGTCGCCCGGCGTGCCATTGGACAGCAGGATCGGATAGGCGGCTTTGTCGGCGTCCATACGAACATGGAAGCGGCTCATCACATCAGGGCGGTCAGGCCAGTAGGTGATGTTGCGAAAACCGGTGGCCTCGCACTGGCTGCAGAAGCGCCCGCCGGAGATATAAAGCCCCGACAGTGCTGTGTTGCTCGACGGATCAATCGTAACATCCGTTTCCAGCACAAATTTCGAAGGCACCTTGGTGATCGTCAGCGTGTCGTCGGTGACGACATAGTCGCTCTCAGCCAGGGGCGTGCCATCCAGCTTGATGCTGTTCAGCTTCAGTTTTTGGCCATCGAGCACAAACGCCCCGTCACTGACGCGGCGGACCTGCATTTTTGCGCGAACACGGGTTGCGGTCGGCTCGAGCGAAAAGTCGAGATGAACCTGATCGATCTCGAACGGGTAGGGCGTGTAATTGTCGAGTTTCGTCAGTACCGGTGTATCTGTGCGCAGCATGTCCTGTCCTTCGTCTTGTCTGACGCAAAGATAGGAAGGACCAAGGCTCGGCTCAATCGCCAGAGCCTATAGTGGCTGTGTTTATTCTGCCGCCTGGCGAGGGGCGTCCGTGATGTCGTAGACGTGGCGCAGGATTTTCTTCGTCGTTGGAATGAGCGAACGAAGCTCTTCCGGCAAGGCTTCTGGCTTCTCGGCGGCAAACTCGGCCAGTTTGCGCGCAAGATGCAGAAGTTTCGGTCCGTTCACGATCAGGCGGGCCTGATACTCGATCTTGTGCGGATCCCGGTCATATTCGGCCCCTGGCACGCGCCAGCCGCCCCAGTCATTCTCGTCCGTCATGACGACCGGGAATGTGCCGGGGTAGGGATGGCCCGAAATATCGTCGCCATCCTGCCAGCGGTTCTTGGCACGCTGAATGCGCCAGTCCTCGGTCGTCGGGTCTTCGTCCATGCGTGAGCGGTTGCGTCCATGCATGACATCTTCAGAGACCAGTTCGGTCGCAGAGAATTCGCGGCCAAGGCCAACGTCATACGTGACCCGGAGGGGTTCCTCGACGTCTTTCACCCAATGGGGAATTACTTTTTCCACGATCGCCCACGTGCCGACGGGCTTGATAAAAACGCGCTGGGACTTGTGATACAGGGCTTTGGCCATGGTCGTACTCCGTTCGTTGGCCCTGTGTGTCACAGCATGTTTGAAGTCCGGTGAAACGGGTCTGTAAAATTTGATCGATCGCCTGTTACAGCCCTTACCCTGCGAGACGGCTTTCCGCAGACGTAAGGTGCGCTATTGTTAGGTATCAAAACATAAAGGGAGACGAGGTCGCATGAATTTCGACTTTTCAGAGGATCAGAAATTCCTTGCCAGCGAAGCGCGCAAGTTTCTGGGTGCCCAGTGCACAACCGCACATGTCCGCGAAGTCCTGGATGACGATGCCAAGAGCCATCATGAAGGTGTCTGGCAGAAGGTCGTCGAGATGGGCTGGATCGGGGCAGCCATTCCGGAAGAATACGGCGGTCTCGGGCTCGGCATGCTTGAGCTCTGCGTCATTGCTGAGGAAATGGGCCGCGCCCTTGCGCCCGTACCATTCGCGTCAACGACCTACTTCTTCGCCGAAGCGCTGAAGCTTGCCGGATCGGAAGCGCAAAAAAGCTCAATCCTGGAGAAGGTCGTCAGTGGTGAAGTGGTCGGGTGTTATGCGGCCAGCGAAGGGCCGGGCAATCCAGATCCTGCCAAACTGAAAGTCACCTTTGACGGGTCGAAGATTTCAGGCACGAAACTGCCGGTGACGGATGGTGATATCGCCACGCATGCCGTTGTGCTCGTCAAGGAAGGGGCCGGCGCAAGCCTCGTCCTCGTTGATCTCAATGCCGATGGCGTTTCACGCAAATCCGTCAGCACACTTGAGCCCACCCGCAGCCACGCTGAAATCACTTTCGATGGCGCGTCGGCTGAACGTCTCGGCGCAGCAGGCGAGGGCGCAGACCTGCACGATGCGGTGATGAACCGCGCGGCAGTCCTGCTCGCCTTTGAACAGCTCGGCGGCGCTGACCGGTGCCTCGAAATGGCGACGGAATATGCCAAGGAGCGCTATGCCTTTGGCCGCCCGATTGGTGGCAATCAGGCGATCAAGCACAAGCTCGCAGAGATGTATGTGAAGAACCAGGTCGCCCGTTCCAATTGCTATTATGGCGCCTGGGCTCTCTCGACCGATGCTGCTGAACTTCCCGAAGCGGCTGCCGCTTCAAGACTGGCGGCTTCGGACGCGTTCTGGTTCGCATCCAAGGAAAACATCCAGACCCATGGCGGCATGGGCTTCACCTGGGAAGTCGACTGCCACCTGTTCTACCGGCGCGCAAAACTGCTGGCCGTTCAGGCGGGTGCGCCGAAAGTCTGGAAAGAAAAACTCGTCTCTGCGCTTGAGCGCAAGAACGCAGCGTAAGGAGGACTAGATATGGACTTCAACGATACAGCAGAAGAAGCAGAATTCCGCGCCGAAGCGCGCAGCTTTCTTGAAAAACACCTCAAGCTGAAAGACGCCAACACACCGCGCCGTCCATCCGGCGAGGACTTCCTCAAACGGGCCAAGGAATGGCAGAAAACCAAAGCTGAAGGCGGCTTTGCGCAAATCACCTGGCCCAAGGAATGGGGCGGGCGTGGCGGCACGTCGATGCAGCAAGTCATCTGGAATCAGGAAGAGGGCAAGTTCGAAGCCCCGACCGGTCCATTCGCAATTGGTCTCGGCATGTGCGTGCCAACCGTCATCGCGTTCGGCTCGAATGAGCACAAGAAGCGCTACGTCGAGAAGGCGCTGCGCGGTGAGGAAATCTGGTGTCAGCTCTTCTCAGAGCCTGCAGCCGGGTCCGACGTTGCCGGTGTGAAAACGCGCGCCGTGAAAGATGGCGACGACTGGGTCATCAATGGCCAGAAGGTCTGGACCACTGGCGCGCACTTCTCTGATTACGGCATCGTGCTCGCCCGGACTGACCCGAAGGCGCCCAAGCATAAGGGCCTGACCATGTTCATCGTGGACATGCATCAGCAGGGCGTTGAAGCTCGTCCAATCCACCAGGCGTCTGGCGGACGCGAGTTCAACGAAGTGTACTTTACGGATGTACGCATTCCGGACAGTGACCGTCTCGGCGAAGTCGGCGAAGGCTGGAAAGTTGCGCTCGTGACACTGATGAATGAGCGTCTGGCCGTTGGCGGCTCGCCCGGTCCAGACTGGAAAGAGATCATGGATTATGCCCGCAGCACGGGTACGATCAGCGATCAGGCGTTCCGTGAGAAGCTCGCAGACTGGTATGTGGCCGCGCAAGGCTACAATCTGACCAAGTTCCGCACGCAAACCGCGCTTTCGCGCGGCGCAACGCCGGGGCCGGAAAACTCGATCGGCAAGATCATCACGGCCAACCAGCTGCAGGACATCTGTAACTCGGCGATCGAGATGCAGGACCATTACGGCATCATGAATGATAGCGACACGATGCCGGCCAATGCGCTGTTCCAGCAAAGCTTCATGTGGGCGCCGGGTCTGCGGATCGCGGGCGGCACCGATGAAATCCTGAAGAATATCATCGCCGAGCGTGTGCTTGGCCTTCCGCAGGATGTCCGCGTGGACAAGAAAGTTCCGTTCGACGAACTGAAACAGGGCTGAGGCAATTCCTTGTAGTGCCCGGCGGAGACTTCTAGCCTCTGCCGGGTCTGCATCCAAAAGGAGCTCCTCCCATGAAACGATTTCTCGCTATGGCGAGCGCCTCGCTCGCCCTGGTTTTGCCGTCTGCGATGGCACAAGGCGATACCACCGCTCAACCCACGCCTCCGGTTTCTGAGGCTGAAACGGCTGCGGCTCAAAGCCTGATGAATGCGCTAGAAGGTTTCTACGTCGCCATTTTGCAAAACCCTGCGGGCGGCATGGTCTCGCTCAAGATGAAAGACGGCAGCGATGCGCTGCTCGCGTTTCTGAGCCCTGAAGCGGTTGGCGCTGCGCGGACCGCAGCGCAGGATCCCGAATTGCAGGTTGGGATCATACCGCTGGCTGACCTGATGGCGAATTGGGACGGTGTGGTCGTTTTTGAATCCGGTGCCAGCGAAATCCAGGAAGCGGCAAAACTCTCCGATCAGGAGCAGCCTTTTGGCGCGCCGGTCTATACGGTCATTTCAGACGGCCATGAAGTGCAGATGCAAAGTGAGTCAGGGCTGGTTACGCCGATCCTGACAGGTCATGCAGATGCCGCAGAGCTCGCCTCTGCGCTCAAGCAAGGCGACTTGAAAGACACCAATATCGAGATCGCTCCTTTGGAGATTTCTGATGTACTAAGGTTGATCGGCACCCCAGGGGAAAAGCCAGCCTACCGGCTCTACACCCACCCGAAGATGGTGGCCCTGATGGCCGCGGCGGAATCAGCTCAGTCCGCCCCCACCGAATAATCAGACTGCCTCAAACCGGGCCTGCCTTTTTCGGGCCCGGTTTGGTCGTCGCATCGCGATTGCTTGACGGCTGATTGAGGGAGTTTTCTCGATTTGCCGCTTGGGCAATTCTGGCCACGCGCAACAAATCCGGTCATGAGTGTTCCCTGAAATAGTTTGCATCGGTGGCTGCTCCTGCGTGCACAGAGTTTGACTGCGCAGTCGGCCGCCAAACCGGCGAGGTGAGGGTAGGACATGTCATATCAGTTTCAGCAGATCCAAAACGGCGATGTCAGCCTTCGGGTCGCGGTCAAGGGGAACGGCCCGCTCGTGCTGATGGTCCATGGCTTCCCCGAAAGCTGGTATTCCTGGCGCCATCAGCTGGATGCGCTCTCGGCCAATGGCTACCGCGCGGCGGCGCTCGATGTGCGTGGTTATGGTGGGTCGGACCGGCCTGAAGCGGTCGAAGCCTATGACATGAAATCGATCACCTCCGATGTGGCGGCCGTGGCCAAAGCGCTTCAGCCGGACGCGCCAGCCGTCGTAGTTGGTCACGATTGGGGCGCGCCGATTGCGTGGAATTCTGCCTTGCTTCACCCGGATCAATTCAAGGCGGTGGCCGGGCTCTCCGTGCCGTACATCCCGCCAGGCGACCGGCCCGCGATTGAAGTCTTCCGCAAATTTTTTACCGCGCGCGGCATGTTCTTTTATCAGGTCTATTTTCAGGATCAGGGGCCGCCAGAGGCAGAGCTTGAGGCTGACCCTGCCGCGACCATTCGCAAGTTCTATTACGCGATCTCGGGCGATGCGCCGGAGGGCACATGGCCGACCGACAAGAAGCATGGCGACACGCTGCTTCACCGGCTGCCGGAACCAGACATGCCCTTGCCATGGCTGAGCGAGGAAGACGTAGCCTATTACGCCTCACAATTTGAAGCTTCGGGCTTTCGCGGCCCGCTCAATCGCTATCGCAATCATGAGCGGGACCACGCCTATCTGTCTGCGCTGCCGGACAAAAGAATTCACCAGCCCAGCCTGTTCATTGGCGGGACACGTGATCTCGTTCTGAAGATGTTTCCGGGGGATCCGGTCGAGGCGATGAAGCCAAACCTTCCGGGGCTTCAGGCCGCTCACTTGCTTGATGGATGCGGGCACTGGACACAGCAGGAGCGCGCCGATGAGGTCAACGCACTCCTTCTGGATTGGTTGTCCGGGCTCTGATCAGCCTTTGTTGAACAGGGCGATCGCCGCGGCCGTCATGGATTTGACGCCGGTTTCGATGGTCGGCTCCGCGTCAGGTGCAAAGAAAGGCGAGTGCAGAGATGGCAAGCTCTCGCCGCCACTCTGCGATGCCTCATAGGTCTCTGGCGCTATGGCGCCCAGCCAGAAGATAAGGCCGGGCACATCCTCTTCGGTGCGACTGTATTGCGAGAAATCCTCGCCGCCCATGACAGGCGTGACTTCCACCACATTGTCCTCGCCAATCGCGCCGCGGATCGCCGAGACAGCCTGCGCCGTCAGCTCAGGATCATTGTAGGTCGACGGCGTGTAATCGGAATCGATGGTGATTTCAGGCTCCGGTGCCCCGAAAGCCTCTGCCTGCCCCTTGGCGATCCGCTCGATGCCGTCGAGCAGAAGTTTGCGCGTCGCATCATCATATGAGCGGACGGTGAGCAGCAGCTCGGCCTGATCGGAAATGATGTTGTGCTTCGCGCCAGCCTTGAATGCGCCAACCGTAACAACGGCAGGCGTTTGCGGGTCGACATTTCGTGAGACCAGCGTCTGGATCGCCATCACAATGGAGGAGGCGACGACAACGGGGTCTGTCGTTGTGTGCGGATAGGCGCCATGTCCACCGACGCCTTTCACGATGACATCGACGCTATCCACGTTCGCAAGGGCGAAACCGGATGAATAAGCGACCGTGCCAGCGGGCGCGCCCGCAGATACGTGAAGCGCTAGATTGTAGTCGGGCAATGGAATTTCCGAATAGAGGCCTTCCTCGATCATCGCCTTCGCGCCAAGTCCGACCTCCTCAGCCGGCTGCGCGAGCATCACCAGCGTGCCGGACCATTCATCCTTGCGGGCAATCAGGTCGCGTGCTGTGCCCACCCAGCTGGTCATGTGAATGTCATGGCCGCAGGCATGCATGACCGGGCTTTCAACGCCCGTCCATGTGGTGCTGATAACATCGGAGGCGTAATCAAGGCCGGTCTGTTCCGGCACGGGCAGGGCGTCCATATCGGCCCTGATGAGCACAGTCGGGCCTTCGCCATTCTCGTAGACGCCAACAAGGCCGTAGCCGCCAACGCCATCGCGCACGACGCCCTCGTCGCGCATCGCTTTTTCTTTGACCCATTCATCGCCAAGACCGGTCGTGACCGTAAAGCCAAGTGCTTCCAGTTCGTCGGCCATGATTGCCGATGACGTCGCTTCCTTGAACGAGAGCTCAGGATTGGAGTGAAGATAAGTGTAGAGGTCCAGCAAGCCGGTATCCGGCCCCGGCAATGATTGCTGGGCCAGTGCGGGCGCTGCGCCGATCACGGCGATAGCAGACACGCAGGCGGCGAGATTTCGCGAAATCATCATTTGGAAGTCCTCTCAGAATGGCGTTTGGGGCCAGCCTAACAGATGTCGGCCACTGTGCCAGCGAAGAGGAGGCGAGAATTGAGTGAAAGCCTGATTAGGCTGGCTCTCCGCCAAACCGTTCCGTCCATTCAGCAACCTGCTCGTCCTCGATCTTGCGGAAGAGGACGTCCGGCGGTGTGATTTCATGGCCGCGTGGCAATGCATCCAGAAGCGCTGAGACGTCGCTCAATGCCTCCGGCGTCATTGTGCGGCGGTCATTTGGCACGCCAAGGGCGTCGAGGATCATTGCGGCCGCTTCCGGAATGATCGGCTGGGCGATGATACCAAAGAGAGCCGCCAGGTTCAGGCCCGTGCGTACGCCGATTGCAGCGGCGTCGACATCGGTTTTGTACTTCACCCACGGCTCAGCCTTGGTGAGATACTCGTTTCCGGCCGCCCATATCGCGCGGGTTTCAGCCGCTGCTTTGCGGAACTCCATATTCTCATAGTGCTGTACGAGCTGTGGCAGGCGCGTTTCCAGTTCCGCCGCGATCCACGCTTCGGCGTCGCCCGGCTCACCGGCGTCCGGCACTTTGCCATCAAACTTCGACGCGCAATATTTGGTGATGCGGTTGACGAAATTCCCAAGCACATTGGCAAGGTCTGAATTGATCGCCGACTGAAAGCCTTCCCATGTAAAGGCCGCGTCGGACCCTTCCGGCGCATTCGACGTCAAATACCACCGCCAATAGTCAGCCGGCAGCAGGTCGAGCGCCTGGTCCATGAAGACGCCGCGCTTGTTTGAGGTGGAGAACTTGCCGCCATACCAGGTGACCCAGTTGAACGCCTTCAGGCTGTCGACCAGTTTCCACGGCTCCTTTGAGCCTAGAATGGTGACGGGGAAGCCAACCGTGTGGAAAGCGACATTGTCCTTGCCCATGAACTGTACGTACTCGACATCATCTGCGCCTTCATCTGTGCGCCACCAGCGCCGCCAGGCGTCCGGTTCACCGTTGATTTTTGCCCATTCTTCGGTTGCGCCGATATATTCGATGGGCGCGTCGAACCAGACATAGAACACCTTGTTCTCAAAGCCTTCGCGTACGCTACCATCCGGGTTGAGCACAGGAACGCCCCAGGAAAGGTCGCGCGTGATCGCACGGTCCCGCAGGCCTTCGTCCAGCCACTTCAGAGCGATGGAGCGCGCGAGTGGCGGCCAGTCTGTCGCCGCCTCGATCCACTCGCGGATGGTGTCCTGCATCTTCGACTGTTGCAGGAAGAGGTGCCGCGTTTCGCGGATCTCGACATTTTTGGAGCCCGAAACCGCGGAATAGGGATTGATCAGGTCGACAGGGTCCAGCAGGCGTCCGCAATTGTCGCACTGGTCGCCGCGCGCCTTTTCAAACGCGCAATGCGGGCAGGTCCCTTCGACATAGCGGTCTGGCAGGAAGCGGCCATCATCGACCGAATAGACCTGCTCCATCACGCGTTCTTCGATCAGGTCATTGGCTTCCAGGACATTGGCGAAATGCTGCGTCAGTCGCGCATTCTCTTCGCCGGATGACCGGCCAAAGTGGTCGTAGGACAGAAGGAAGTCGTCGCCGGCCTTCTTCTGGATCTCGTGCTGCTCGTCGCAATAGGCGCGCACATCAATGCCAGCGGCCTGCGCCGCGAGTTCTGCCGGGGTGCCGTGTTCGTCGGTCGCGCAGATATAGAGCACGTCATGGCCGCGAAGCCGCTGAAACCGCGCGTATATGTCTGCCGGCAACATGGACCCGGCAAGATTACCGAGGTGTTTGACCCCATTAATGTAGGGCAGGGCAGAGGTAACAAGTATTCGGCGAGAGCCATTATTGGTCATGTTGTCTTCCGTAAATCGGCAGGTGCGGTCATATTGGACCGCCGGGTCTGGGCTGATCTCTTAAGCGGGACGCGGCCAAAATGAAACGGGCATGGGGAGGAAACAATGCCACGACTTGCCAAGGTAAATCTGGTCGGCGTCCTGATCGCCGCAATCGTCATCTATTTTCTGGGCTTCATCTGGTACGGGCTTCTATTCTCAGAACCCTACATGAATGGTGTCGGGATCTTTTTCAACGAAGCAGGCGACAGCATTTCCCTGCTGACTGCAGATGGTCTTCAAAATCGCTCCATGGAGGAAGCCGAGCCGCTCTGGATGCTCGGCGGTTTTGTCATCCCGCTCGTCCTGGCCTTCGGACTGGGCTGGCATATGCAGCAGCGGCAGGTCCGCACGCTTGGGGCTGCCGCGATGTTCGGGCTCTGGTTGTCCTTGCTGATCGGTGTGCCCCTGATGGCATATGATCTGATCTACACACCCTGGCACTCGGTACCGGGCTTTCTGACCGACGCGTCTCACACAGTGGTGACCTTCGTCGCAGGCTGCATCGTGATGTCGTTCTTTAACTAGCTCAGCTCAAAAAGCAGAAAGCCCCGGACGATTTGATCGCCGGGGCGTCTTTTTCTTCAGGAGCTGAATCTATCCGATAATCGCAGGCTCTGTCTGGAGTTCGATATCAACTTTTCGCGCCATAACGGCGTCGGAAGGCTTGATGGCAACGCCGAGCCGGACTTCTGAGCTGACGGGTTCGATTCCGTTTGCGCGAAGCTCGTTCAAAACGACGGCCCGCCGCGCTTCTGCCAGTGACAGCGTGTTCGTGCGTTTATCCATTTCCCCCGCAACAGCATTCGTATTCATTTGCACGACGGCACATCCGGCGAGCAGGTCGCCCGCTTCACGGATAGCATCCCGTGCAAAAGGGGTCAGGACGGATGTGCCCGGCTCGAAATAGACTTTCAGCTGCATCGAATCGCAGCTCGCTGTCTGGGGCGCGTAATCTGCATTCCCTTCGGCGGGAGAACGAGCTTCATCAGCCATAACTGGTAGAGTACTGATTGCGACGACTAGACCGACAGACAGAATTTGCGTTCTCATTACCGTGCTCCTTCCTGCAACACTCAAAATAAACGCGTGAATGCCGAAAAAGTGCCCGTGAATAGTTGAAACGCCCTACTGCTATGATGTTGCAAAGCAATCTTGCGTTCGTCGCCGCAGCATCGTAAAGCGGCGCTGGTTGGCCGGTATAGCTCAGCTGGTAGAGCACCTGATTTGTAATCAGGGGGTCCCGGGTTCAAGTCCTGGTGCCGGCACCACTTCCCCTTTCATCGATCCACAAAAAGCTGAATGCTGTGAACAAAGCGTCATGTACGCCGTTTAAGTCGGCAATGATGATGCAGCAGTTTGGAGTGTGTTGGATGAGGTCTCTGGTTCTGGCGAGTCTGGTTTTGGTCGCAGCGTGCGGCGCCGAAAGCGTGTCCTATAATGTCGCGACGCCGATCTTTCCGGCGGCAGACGCACCGACGGCTTTCACGCGCGCCTATAGCATGACGGAGTCCCGGGATGGCCTTATCCGCGTCTATGCCAAGGAGGATGGTGACTACACCAAGCTTTGGGAAATGCGGAAACAGGAAGATGGAAGTTGGTCTGATCCTCAGACGCTTGATTTTCCAAGCCGGATCACGCTCACAACTCCATCCTTCAGCGCTTCGGATGGCGCGCTGTACTATGCGTCGGACGCAGACATTTTTGAGCGCGGCCAGAGAGATCTGAATATCTGGCGGGTTGAAGCCACGCCTGAGGGCTGGGGCGAGCCCGAGCCGCTGCCAGCGTCCATCAATGACGGCGCACGCAATTTCAATCCTGCCATGGACGCTAACGGGCACCTCTATTTTACGTCTGATGGATATGACAGCATCGGCGGTCACGACATTTTTGAAGCGGTACTGGATGAAGAGACAGGCGACTGGGCCGTGTCGACCATGCCTGACGGGGTCAATTCGCCCAAGGCTGAAGGCCATCTCGCCGTCACGCCGGACGGCAACCGGATGTTCTTCTACTCCCACCGCGCGCCTAAATTGGGGGTAGTGGACATCTGGACGATGACGCGCGGCGCAGACGGCAACTGGCAGATGCCAGAGAATCTTGGCGAGCCGGTCAATACCGCAGGCATCGATTTTGGGGCCGGCCTGTCAGGCGATGGCTCTCGTCTGTTCTTTTCCAGGGATGGTGAGTTGATGATCATCGACCTTGAAGTTGCACTTGCCGGGGAAGGCTCAGTGTCCACTTCGCAATAGCCGCAGAGGCAGTAATTTTCATAGGGCGAGACCCTTTAAAATTAATGGTCACTGGCTCGGGCGGCGTTGTCCACAGATTCAAATAAAACTTTTTAGTGCGCTGATTATTATAGAAAATATGGCGCGCAGGTTGATGGTTTCTACGCCGCCGCGCTGTGCTGGTGTGCGAGCGGCAATGCTATCAATGCTCTTGATTGTTTTCATGAATACATGAGGAGTCATCAAATAAACATTGTATATACAGTTGTGACAGCTCTGTGACAGTCAATGTGAAGCTTTTGTGATGTCGCAATACTGTTGCGTAGCCGTGCGATAGCCCCGCCAAGGACGGGAATCACTGGATCAATTCCTGCCCTTCGTGATGGACCTGACTACCCTGAAGGGGGCTTTAAATGAACACGGCAAAAAGCTTGCGCCTGATACTGCTGGCAAGTGCGGCGCTACTGGCAGTCACTGGCTGCTCTGACACCAGTATTTCTTCGCCTGGTGCACCAACACCGCCAGTCTCGCCTCCACCGCCACCTCCGCCTCCACCACCGCCGCCAGCAGGTTCGACCATCGACCTGATACCCACGGCAGGCTGTCCGGCCGGCACGACATCGTCGACCTATGCTGCGATTGCCTCTGAAGGCTTTTCCAGCATCGATGTGTGTTCGCTAGGCACCTCCGGCGCGACGACCACGACCATCACATCTGATGTATCTATCCCGGCTGGTGTGACGGTTGCCATCGAAGGCGCCGTTTTCATTGGCGAGGATGGGGGTACGCCCGCGACGCTGACCCTCGGCGAAGGCGCAATCCTTTATGGTGCGGCCGCAGGCGGCACAGGCGATGGCTCTGACGACTATCTCGTCATCAGCCGCGGCTCAGAGATTGATGTAAATGGCTCGGCCAATGCACCTGTCCGGATGACGGCACGCGCCGCAATCAATGACGAGAATGTTGGCTCGAGCGTCATTGAATCCGGCACGAACGCCCAGTGGGGCGGCCTGATCATCAATGGCTTTGCACCGATCAATGCGTGTATTGATGCCACCGCTGTTGGCGGCTCGGCAGATTGTGAGAAGTCTGGCGAAGGCTCATCGGGTCTCTTCGGCGGCGACAACCCGGCTGATAGCTCCGGCTCGCTGCGCTATCTCATTGTCGAATATGCAGGCGCACGCCTGACCAATGAAGACGAGCTCAACGGTATTGCTTTCCAGGGTGTCGGATCCGGCACAGAAGTCGATTACGTCCAGGTTCATAACAACCTCGATGACGGTATCGAATGGTTTGGCGGCACGGTGAACGCTAGCCACGTCGTCATCACCGGCGCTGGCGACGACTCGCTGGACTGGACGGATGGCTGGCAGGGCAAGCTTCAGTACGCTGTCGTCAACTCGACCGTTCCAAGCTCAGGTGACCCGCGCGGTATCGAGGCGGACAACCGTGATGGCGACAATGCCAAGACGCCATTCTCGGCGCCAGACGTGTCGAACTTCACCCTGATCGGGTCTGACGGCAACCAGCAGGGCATCCTGCTTCGTCGCGGCACCAAGGGTAACATCGTGAATGGTATCGTTGCTGGCGGATATACGCCGGGTCTCGATATCGACAGCTCGCAGACCTACACCAATTTCGACAATGGCTCGCTCAAGGTGGCGTCGCTCTTTATCGATGCCGATCAGACTTATTCGTCTGACAGCGGCGGTGAGGATGACGGGCTGCCAGCCTATGGCGCAGCCAACAATATTGTCGGCGGCAACAACTCCCTTTCTGATCGCTACTTCCCAGGCGCGCAGGAACTGGCTGTGCCGGTTTCCGCAGGTATCTTCGCAGACACCTTCTTTGATGCGGTGACCTATATCGGCGCGTTCAGCTCGACGGAAACGGTCGCTAATAACTGGGCCACTTTTGCACTCTCCGGCACGCTTTTCCCGCCGGCTGACTGCCCGGATGGCACCAATGAGAACGGCACGCTCGACGGCAAGCGTCTCTGCCAGATCCCAGGCGGCAACCTGACCAGCGATCTGACGCTGAGCAGCGGCAGCGATCTCATCTATGAGCTCGACGGCACGGTCACAGTCGGGATCGACATGGGCCCAGATCCGGTCAGCCCGCTTGCAGGCGGTACGCCGGTCACGCTGACGATCGATCCGGGCGTCACAGTCGTTGCTGAAGGCAATGATGACTATCTCATCGTCCGCCGCGGCTCGAAGCTCGTTGCGAACGGAACGGCAAATGCACCAGTTGTCTTCACCGCAAAAGGCGTCGTCGAAGATCCGTCGACGGCAACCGATAGCCTGAAGGGCGTCTGGGGCGGACTGGTCATCAATGGCCGCGCACCGATCAATGCCTGTATCGACGCAACAGCTGTCGGCGGCACTGTTGATTGTGAGAAATCGGGTGAAGGCAATTCCGGCCTCTTCGGCGGCGCCTCGCCAGAAGACAATAGCGGCCGACTGACCTACACCCGCGTCCAGTATGCTGGCACGCGCCTGACCAATGAAGACGAGCTGAATGGCATCGCCTTCCAGGGGGTCGGGTCTGGCACGCAGGTTAGCTATGTGCAGGTCTCCAACAATCTCGATGATGGCATTGAATGGTTCGGCGGCACCGTCAGCGCAGATCACGTCGTCGTCACAGGTGTCGGCGATGACAGCATCGACTGGACCGATGGATGGCAGGGCTCCGTGCAGTACGCGATCGCCTATCCCGGTGTTGCTGGGGCCGATGGCGGCATGTCCGGTGATCCGCGCGGGATCGAAGGCGACAACCGGGACGGCGACAATGACAAGACGCCATTCTCGACCCCGCGTCTTTCGAACTTCACGCTGATCAATTCGGGTGAACAGGCCACCGCTCAAGGCACGCTCCTGCGTCGTGGCACGCGGGGCACGATCGCCAATGGCATCATCGCTGACTGGTCAGTCGGTCTCGATGTCGACAGCGATCAGACCTATGCGAACTATGACGACGACACGTTGGAGATCAAATCCCTCCTGTTGGACAACACCGCCAACTTCGCGACGGACGGTGACAACCCATCCGACGCAACGCTCGGTGTTCCGGCCTTTGTTGCAGGCGACAATATCGTGACGACCACCAACACATTGTCGGGCTTCTCATTCGTCGATGGGGCCACCGGTCTGGTGCCTGGCACGGCTGAAGCCAATGTGCCGGTGTTCGATGTGTCGGGGATCGGTGAGCTTGAAGCGACCACCTATGTCGGCGCCGTCGAAGACGCCAATGACACCTGGTACCTCGGCTGGACGGTCGATCTGTCGGGCGAAGAAACGACCAATTAGGTCAAACACAAAACTGGGGCAGGGCGGTCAAAACAGGCCGCTCTGCTTTCTCGTATTCAGATCTATTGAGGGGAAATTCCCCTCCTTCCAGGGGGAAGTCATGTTTAAATCTGCCAATTATCTGCGCCTCATGCTGCTGGCTGGCGCGTCGGCTGCCTGCCTCGCGACAGGCGCTTCTGCTCAGGACGCTGACAATGAAAGTGGCGAAGAGCTTCGCCAGAAAAGCGTTGTGGTGCGCGGCCAGTTCATTCCCGACGAAAAGCGTTCGACCTCCGAAGTCTCCAGCCTGATTGATGCTGGTGACTTTCAGGTGACCGGCGACTCTGACGCGGCCGCAGCCCTCTCGCGCGTTGCCGGTATTTCGACAGCGCAGAACCGCTTCGTCTACGTCCGCGGCCTGAACGAGCGCTATTCCAGCGCGACCCTGAACGGCTCGCCCCTTCCATCGCCCGAGCCGCTGCGCCGCGTCGCACCGCTTGACCTTTTTCCGACATCCGTTCTGCGCAGCATCCTCGTTCAGAAAACCTTCTCGCCAAACCTGCCGGGCGAGTTCGGCGGCGGTCTCGTCGATATTCGCACCAAGGCCGTGCCGGATGAGGCGTTCTTTGAGGTGTCGGCATCCGTCTCTGGCGACACGGAAACGACTTTGCAGGATGGCCTGCTTTATGACGGAGGAGACCTCGACTATCTCGGCATCAGCGACAATCAGCGCGACATGCCGGACAATCCGCCGCCAGATGGCAATGACGCTTTCTTTGCGCGCAGCCTGACAAACAATTCCAGCCTGCTCATCATTCAGGAAGGCACGGTCTCTCCGGATTTGAGTTTCAGCGCGACAGGCGGCCAGAGGTATGACATCAATCAGGACGTCTCCATGGGGCTTCTGGTGGCCGCGTCCTATTCCAATGAATGGACGACCCGTACCGGCACACGTGGATTTGCCGATAATGATGGTGATGGTCTGACGCCCCGCTTCCAGAAAGACCTCTATTCGACGCAGAATTCGGTCGGCGTGAACGGCTTTGCGACTGTCGGCTTTGACCTTTTCGATAACCATGAAATCCGCGCTACGGCGCTTCTCGCCCGCTCAGCCGACAAGGAAGCGCGGACCGTCAGCGGCGTCGACTTCGATGACAATTTTGAGCGTGACGACAGCATTGAATGGTTCGAGCGTCAGCTCTGGACGACGCAACTCTCGGGCGAGCACTTCTTTCCTGATCTGATGGACCTGAAGGTCGAATGGCGCGCGTCTTACTCTGAAGCTTTCCGAGATGCACCGTACCAGTTCAACATTCTCTACCAGGATTCCGGCAATGGCCTGCAAACGCTCGCCAACTCAGCCGACACCACCTTCGCGTTCAGCCGGATCGACGACGATTCGACGGATTTGGGCATCGACCTCGAGTTGCCGCTCACCTTCGGAGGGGACTGCACATTCTTCTGCGAAACCGACTTCAAAGCCGGCTACGCCTATGTCGAGAATGACCGCGTTGCGACCTCACGCCTGTTCGCGATCGAAGGCATCCCGGTCTCCAGCACCCGCATCGATTATCTTTTCGCTGATCTCTATGCCCGCGACCAGCTCGGTTCCAGCTCAATCGGTGGCGCGACTTTCCCGGAGCGCTATTTCGCAACGCTGGAAGTTGACGCAGCCTATGTCGGTCTCGATACCCAGATCACGCCCTATATTCGCGGCGCCATCGGCGCCCGGTATGAGCGCGCGATCGAGGCGGTCGATACGCAGGCGCTCGGCGCTGACCCATCGACAAATTACGTCGAAGCCTGCATTTCGCGTCAGCCGGACCAGAGCTGTGAGCATGAGGAAGATATTCTTCCGGCCGCAACACTGACCTGGAATCCCTTTGATGAGCTTCAGGTGCGTGCCGGTTATTCGGAAACGCTGACACGTCCGCAGTTCCGCGAACTTGCGCCAACAGAGTTTCTCAACACCGAAACCGACGTTAATTTCATCGGTAATCCGTTCCTCACCAATGCGAAGATCAAGAACTATGATTTGCGCGGCGAATACTATTTCGGCCGGGACCAGTTCGTGACGTTCGGCCTGTTCTATAAGGACATGGAACGCCCGATCGAAGAGATAAACCAGCGCACAGGCGATACGCCGAAGACCACCTTTATCAACGTACCTAGTGCGGAGCTGTACGGCGCAGAGTTCGAGTATGAGCAACGCCTGCCAATGTTCGACAAGTTCGGCATCGAGTGGTTCCGGGACCGCGACCTGACAATCAAAGCCAACTACACTTGGTCAGATTCCGAAGTCAGCGCTGGCCGCAACCCCGCTGATCTTGGTCTCAACCGTCTGGAGTTCTGCACGCAGTTCGCGGATGAGTGCGTCATCACCAACCAGCAGCCTCTGGACCCTGAACCGTTTCTTCTGCCAGGCTCTGGCCTGATTGAGGATGGTCGGCGTCTGCAAGGACAGTCAGAGCACCTGTTCAATTTCCAGCTGCTGTTTGAGGACACCGAAGCGCGCCGGGAAGTGAACCTGCTGTTCAACTATGCCAGTGAGCGCATCCGTTCAGGTGAGGCGCTGGCCTTGAACATCCCGGCCATCATTGAAGAACCGCCCATCACAGTGGACTTCATCTGGAACCAGGGGTTCGACCTGCGCGGCGGCGAATACGAATTCTCGTTCAAGATCAACAATTTGCTGGGCGACAAGTATGAAGCCTATCAGGAACGGGGTGGTGACCGCGTTGCCGTCGACGTCTATGATCTCGGCACATCGATCGCATTGGGTCTGAAACGCCGCTTTTAGGTTGAAGCCATTGGTGATCGCCACATTTTCTGCGACAACGCAGAGGACATGAACCGGACGGGGGCAGGGCGTACCTGCCCCCGTGCCATGAGGGAAGTTATGATAGGCGAGGGTAGATTTTCATTGCCGCAAGGGGCCGACCGCTACATCGACGGCGCCAGAATCGCCATCATGGTCATTCTGATTGTCGTCGTGGCGTTTCTGTCTGCGCGTCTGATCTGGCTGATCATTGCGCCCAAGGAGGCGGTCTCCTCATTGACGGCCCGGCCATTGCCGGCACCGATTCAGCAAACCACGCGGTCCAATGTCCGCGCTGATCTCAGCCTGCTCGTCACGACCAATCCGTTTCAGTCGGTTGGCAAGACCGTTGAAGCGGCCCCTGAGGCGCCTGAAACCCAACTGAACCTGAAGCTCGTCGCTCTGTTCATGTCCACCGAAGCTGGCGCAGGTTCTGCAACGATTGTCACGCCCGACAACCGGACCGGGCGGTTTCAGCCGGGCGATGCCATTTTGCCCGGTGTTCAGCTCTCACAAATCCTGAGCGACAGGGTCATCATTGAGCGCGACGGCGTTGAGGAAACACTTATGCGCGGCGGCCGTGACGCTGGCCTGTCGGTCATCAGTGATCCGGAAGAAGCAGAGACCGACGCGACCACGCTGTCTGTCCCGACTGCCACGACAGACACAATCGGGCGTCCGCGCGCCGGTACGGTCAGTTCCCCGGCATCCTCCACCTTTGCGCCGGGTGTTACATCGCGAACCTTATTGGCCAGCATCGATCCGGTGCCTCAGAATGAAAACGGCATCGTCACCTCATTTGTGCTCGCGCCGCGGGGCAATCCGCAGCTGATGCAGGACGCTGGGCTGCAACCGGGTGACCGACTTGTCGAAATAAATCGTACTCGAGTATCTGAGATTGATCCGTCTGCTCTCGCTGCTGAATTCAGTTCGGCGCAAACAGTGAATGTGACAGTCTTACGGGATGGGGCGACACAGACCTTCGAAATCATTTTCGAGGAGGGGTGAGATATATGAAATGCCTGTTGGCGGCTGTTGCCGCGATTGGTTGGTTGATTCCGGCGCAAGTGGCGAATGCTCAGGCGGCCGCGGGCGCACGTCATGTGCTCAGCCTTGATGATGTCGAGATCACCTCCCTGATCGACGATGTCTCGATCATCACCGGTTACACCTTCATCCTTCACCCCGATGTCGGCCGAACACGGGTGACGGTCCTCTCGCAGACTCCGATGACAACAGATGAGGTCTTCCAGGTCTTCCTCTCGACGCTTCGTGTCCACGGCTTTGCCGCCATCCCCGCAGGACGCGGTGTCTATCGCATCGTCCCCGAACAATTGGCCGTGGGCGAAGCCGGCGGCGCGGCGGCCGGGCCGAACGCCTTCGTTACGCAAGTCTTCAGGCTCGACAATTTCGGCGCCGTCGAAGCCGCTCAGATGATCAAGCCGATCGCGGACGCGCAGGGACAGGTTGTTGCCAATGCGCGGTCAAACTCGGTCATCGTGGTTGACTACGCCTCCAACATGCCGCGCATCCGTGAAATCATAAATTCGCTCGATAGCGGAGATCGCACGGTTGTAGAGACGCTGTCACTCAAGAGCGTTCCGTCAAAAGAGATGGCTGACATTCTCAGCAATCTGCTCGGAACGAGCGATGGCAACCCGACCTCGAATTTCGAAGTGACCTCCTCTCCGACGAGCAATTCTGTCGTCATTAGAGGCGATGCGGCTACGGTTGAGCGGGCCATCAGCGTCGCAAGTGAACTCGACCAGGCTGAACCAAGCCGCGACAATATCCGGGTCATCGAGCTAAACAATTCAAGTGCCGAGGAAATTGTCCCCGTGCTTGAGAAAATCGCCGCAACGCTGGCCGATCAGCGCACGCCGACCGAGAACGGGATGCCGCCGGCAACGATTGCCGCGCATAAGGAATCCAACTCGCTCATCATCAGCGCGACGCCGGACACGTTGCTTGCCATGGAACGCGTCGTCTCCGCGCTTGATCAACGCCGCGCGCAGGTCTTAGTGGAGGCGATTATCGTCGAGATGTCAGACGACACCGCCCGCGAGCTTGGCGTGCAGTTCCTTCTTTCAGGCACCGGCGATTCCACGACGCCATTTGCATCAACGAATTTTACGCGTTCAGCGCCAAATCTTCTGGCGCTGGCCGGCGCGATTATCGATCCAGATGTTGGCGACGGAGGCGGTGGCTCCGGCCAGTTCGCGAATGCTGCGATCAGTTCGCTTCTCGGCGTCAACGGCGCGCTTCTGGGGATCGGTGGGCAGGATGGCGACACGCTGTTCGGCGCAATCCTGAACGCCGTCGAGCAGGACACAAATTCACGCGTCCTTTCCAAGCCGTTCAACATGACGCTCGACAACGGCACGTCTTCGTTGCTGGTCGGGCAGGATGTGCCGCTGACCTCTGGCGAGGTGCTTGGCGACGCCAATTCCAATCCATTCCGGACGGTTCAACGCGAAAAGGTCGGCGTCAAACTCGAAGTGACGCCCCGTATTTCATCTGACGATACAATCAGGCTCGATATCTATCAGGAAGTCTCGAACGTCGCCGATTTTATCGGAACGACAAACTCGCCGGATCTGATCCTGAGCACGCGCAATATCTCCACCAGCGTTCTGGCGGATGACGGAGAGATCATCGTGCTCGGCGGTCTGATCGAACAGACCGAATCCAAGGTCAATTCCAAAGTGCCATTCCTCGGGGACCTGCCCATCGCAGGAAACCTGTTCAAGTCCGAAGGCCGTGGCAGCACCCGCAAAAACCTGATGGTCTTTATCAAGCCGACAATCGTGCGTGATCGCGACTCTGCACGAACCGTCACAGCGCGAAGCTATAACTATCTGCGTGCCCAGGAATTGCTCCGCGAAGACGAAGCCGCCATGTCCATAGACCAGTTCCTTGGGGAGGTGCTGGGCACACCGGTGATTGCAGACTGATGCGGGCGACAGTCAGGACATACAAGAACGGTTTGGTAGCCGCATGACCGAGACCAGACGAGACAGGGCGCTGACATATGCCTTTGCGCGCGACAAGGGTCTCGTTGTCATGGGTGATACCGAAGACGGCGCAATCAGCCTTGGTGTGCGCACGGGGGCAGACCCGTTTGCGATTGTCGAAGCGCGCCGCGCGTTGGGGCGCCCATTTCACTTCACCAATCTCGATGCTGCGACCTTCGAGCGGGAGCTCTCTGAACAATACGCCCGCAACGCCATCGAGAATGATGAAACCGAAGCGGCCATCGACGGGCAGGGCGATCTGCACTCGCTCATCGATGAAATCCCGCAAACGGCAGACCTTCTGGACGGCGATGATGACGCGCCCGTCGTGCGCCTGATCAACGGCCTCATCTACGAAGCCGTTAAACGCCGCGCCTCCGATATCCACATTGAACCGCACGAAGAGACGCTCGCCGTGCGCTACCGCATCGATGGCGTCCTGCAGGAAGTGCTGACGCCATCACGCCGGCTTGCCGCGCCGCTGACCAGCCGCGTCAAAGTCATGGCGCGCCTCGACATCGCTGAGAAACGCATCCCGCAGGATGGCCGTATCTCGCTGTCCATTGGTGGGCGCTCCATCGATGTTCGCGTCTCGACGCTGCCATCGCGCTATGGTGAGCGGGTGACGATGCGACTGCTGGATACGCGCAACGCGCTGCTCAGCCTCAACGATCTTGGCATGGATGACGACACGCTGACGCGCCTCAAATCCGTGCTGGCCCAACCCAACGGCATCACCCTCGTCACGGGACCGACGGGTTCGGGCAAGACGACGACGCTCTATTCCGCCCTCTCTGTGCTGAACAATGGTCAGCGCAATGTGATGACGCTGGAAGACCCGATCGAGTACGGGCTTGAAGGCATCAGCCAGACGCAGATGCACCACAAGGTCGGCCTCACCTTCGCCGCGACGCTCCGCGCCATTCTTCGCCATGACCCGGACGTCGTCATGGTCGGCGAAATTCGTGACCTTGAGACCGCCAAGGTCGCGTTCGAGTTCTCGTCCACGGGCCGGCCTGTCCTCTCCACGGTCCACACGAACAGCGCCATTGGCGCCATCCAGCGTCTGCGCGACATGGGTATCGAGCCCTACGTCATCGCCGCCACAATGCGCGCGGTTCTGGCCCAGCGTCTCGTCCGCAAACTGTGCGACCAGTGCAAGCAGCCGCACGAAGCCACAGCCGAAGAAAAATCCATGTTCGGCGTGCCAGCCGAACAAATCATCGAATTCTATCGCCCACAGGGCTGCATGGCGTGTTCGCAGACCGGCTATGAGGGCCGTCTCGGCGTCTATGAACTGCTACTGATCGATCAGGAAACGCGCCAGCTGATCCGCGACGACGTCTCGGAAGATGCGCTCGAAGCGCGCGCCTTTGCCAATCATGACACGCTGTTCCGCAATGCGCGCCGCTATGTCATTGCGGGCCAGACCAGCGTGGAGGAAGTCCTCCGTGTTTGCCGGCGGGAGGAAGACTGATCATGGCGGTCTTCGACTATCAGGCCCTCGGCGCTGACGGGAAAAAGACCAGCGGTGTAATCACGGCCGACTCGCCCCGCGCGGCCCGGCGCGAACTGCGCATGCGCCAGCTTTCGCCGCTGAATGTCTCTGAAAGCCGCAAGGCGAAATCCGGCGGCTCAGTCACCGGCCATGACCAGAAACTCGGCGGCGGAGACCTTGTCGTTGCCACACGCCAGCTCGCTTTGCTGGTGAAGGCGGGTACCCCGGTCGAAGAAGCCATCGGCTCTGTCGCGACGGAGGCCGAAAAGCCGGCCACCCGCAAGGTCTTCATGGGCGTGCGTTCTTCCATCACGGACGGCTATTCGG
Organism: Henriciella litoralis; assembly: GCF_002088935.1. NCBI lineage: Bacteria > Pseudomonadati > Pseudomonadota > Alphaproteobacteria > Hyphomonadales > Hyphomonadaceae > Henriciella > Henriciella litoralis. The sequence goes on along the minus strand of NZ_NCSS01000006.1, from coordinate 601,194 downwards.
TGTCTGAAGCGCTGAACGGAGCGCCAAAAGCCTTCCCGCAATTCTACCGCGCCGTCGTGTCGTCAGGTCAGGCCTCCGGGCGGCTGGATGAGGTGCTTGAGCGTCTCGCCACCCACTTGGAAAAAACGCGCAAGATGAAGAACAAGATTCTCTCTGCCCTGATCTATCCGATCGTGCTGAGTGTCATCGCGCTTGTCGTTGTCACCCTGCTGATGATCTTTGTCGTCCCGGCCATTGTCGAGCAGTTCGATACGCTGGGCCAGGACCTGCCCTGGCTGACCGATGCAGTCATCGCGATATCGGTCTTCCTGCGCAATTGGGGCATCATCACACTGATCCTGATCATAGCGGGCATCTGGGGGCTGAGACGCCTCTTCAAGGTGCCGCGCATCGCAGAGGCCCGAGACCGGTTCATCCTGTCCTTGCCCATCGTCGGCAAGCTCTCGCGAGGCGTCTCTTCGGCGGCCTTCGCGCGCACCTTTGCAACCCTCTCGGCCAGCGGCGCTCCCGTTCCGGAATGCCTCGGCGCAGCGCAGGGCGCGATGGCCAATACCGTCTTTCGCAAGGCGACCCAGGCTGTGCGTCGACGGGTCGAGGAGGGCGCCTCGCTCGCCCGCGCCATGCGCGCCGAAGAGGTCTTCCCGCCCATGCTGCTGCACATGATTGCCAGCGGTGAACGCGGCGGCGATCTTGCCGGAATGATGGAACGCGCAGCTGACTATCTGGAAGAAGAATTCGATAATGCCACCACTGTCGCGCTCGGCCTGCTGGAGCCGCTGATGATCGTCTTCCTCGCCGGTATCGTCGCGCTCATCGTACTGTCCATCATGCTACCGATTTTGCAGATAAACACGCTGGCCATAGGCTAGCCTCAAAGGAGAATTGGCGATGAAACGCAAACCCGTCCAGCCGCGCTCGAAACAGGCCGGCTTCACGCTGACCGAAATCATGGTCGTGATCTTCATCATCGGCCTGCTATCAACCGTCGTCCTGTTCAACGTGCTCGGCGCACGGACCGATGCGCAGGTGAAGACAGCCCGGACCAACGTGTCGGCCCTCTCCAATGCGCTCGAACAGTACAGCCTCGACATGTACGATTACCCGACAGAGCAGCAGGGCCTCGATGCGCTGGTCACCCAGCCTGCCGATGCCAGCAATGCCGGCTCCTACCGCCGCGGCGGCTACATCAACAAGGTGCCGCTGGACCCATGGGGACGGCCTTTCGTCTACAAACGCCCGGCTGAGAAATCGCAACGCGGCTATGACCTCTATTCGCTCGGCGCGGATGGTCAGGAAGGCGGCGAAGACGAGAATGCCGACATCGGAAACTGGAACTAGCGCAGCTTGAAACGAGTGCCCCCACCTGCTCGCCGCGATCGCGGTATGACCCTGATCGAGGTGCTCGTGGTGGTGTTCATCATGGGCCTTGTATCGGGCGTTGCCGTCCTCTCGCTGCCTGAGCGCCCCGGGCCGCAGGAGCGTGCCATGCGAGACGTTCGCCAGCTGCTGGAGGGCGTGCATGACCGGGCCATTCTCACCGGCGAAGTGACAGGCCTTGAAGTCACAGACACGGGCTTCCGCGTGTTGAGCTGGACGGGGCAGGAATGGATGCCCGTCCGCACCACCGCGCTCGACCTGCCAAGAGGCGTCCACCTGGAAGTCGTTGCCGATGACCCCCGCGCCAGATCCCGCAGGAGCGGTGAGCTGGACCGCATCATCTTCAACCCACTCGGCATCGCAGAGCCCGTCCGCCTGGCGCTGACCTATCGCGCCCGCTCATGGCAATTTGAACTCACCCCTGAGGGAGATGTGGTCGATGTTCAGAAGGGCTAGGGCAGGGCGTAAAGGCCAGCGAGGCTTCAGCCTCGTGGAGACGGTTGCCGCGCTCGGCATTCTCTCTCTCGCAGCCGTCCCCCTGATGCAGATGTCATCCGACGCCTTGCAGAACACCAGCCGCCTTGAATCGCGTTTCCTCGCCCGCACGACGGCAGAGAACGTCATGGCTCGTGCCATCTCTGACCCTGTGCCGCTGGATCTCGGTCAGACAAGCGGTAACGAAGAGCAGATGGGCCGGGCCTATAACTGGACCCTCACTGTCTACCCGACAGACCGGGCAGATCTGCTGCGTCTTGAAGTGCAGGTCAGCGAAGACGGACGCCCGCAAACGCTGGCGCGCCTGATGTCCCTGAAAACTGTGGGGCAGTCATCATGAGGCCGTCCAGACACGCCCAGTCCGGTTTTACGCTGACAGAGACGCTCGTCGCCCTGTTCATTCTCGCCATCCTCGCCGTAGCTGGCGGCAACCTCCTGCTGCGCGCCACCGACGCTGGCAAACAGGTCCGCGACCGCGAAGAGATGACGCGTACGTTGGACGTCGCCCAGGCCTATCTGCGTGATGACCTGGAAGCGGCGAGCCTCCGCGCGGCTGAAACGGCCGAGGGGCGCGGCGGCGTGCAATTGATGACCGGCGGAGAGACCAGCCGCACCAATGCGCTGCTGACCTTCGTGCGCAATGGCTGGATTAACCCGGAGAATGCCGACGCGCGAAGCGGGCTTCAGGCGATCAGCTACACGCTGAGCGATGACGGCGAACTCATCCGCGAGGCAAGCCTCAGGCCAGACCCGACCCCGTCGACCCCCGTCGCGCGCCGCGTGCTTCTGACGGGTGTTGAGGCGGTCGATCTTGTCTTCTGGAGAGGCGGAGAACCATCGGTCTACTGGGAAGGCACGCCAGAGCCGCCAGCCAACGTATTGCCCGACATGATCGAGATGCGCATCCGCTTCAAGAATGAGGAAACGCTGAACATTGCGAGCCTCGTTGGAGGGTTGCCGTCCTGATGTCAGCCTTCCGCGAACAGGAAAAAGGGGTCGCCCTGGTCACGACGCTGATGATTGTCGCAGCCATGTCTGTGGTCGCCGTCACGCTTTCGTCTGCCGTGCTTTCCAGCACGGTGAGAGCCAAGGCGCTCGACGCCAGCACGCAATCAGACTGGCTCGCCCTGTCATCGGAAGAGTTCGGCCGCGTTGTCATTGGGGACATGGTCCGCGCAACGGAGGGGCGTTTCTTTGCAGACATGCCGGGCCTAAAGGAGCCTGTCCCCATCACCATCGAAGGCGGCCTCATCACAATCACCGGCCGCGACGCGGGCAACTGTTTCAACGTCAATCTACTGCGGGGGACATCGTCCAGCGCGGCGCCGGGCGTGACCGCAGCGCAGGGGCCGCGCGAAGACTTCGAAGCGCTTGTCGAGCTAGCTGAAGTCGACGGCGCGAGCCCTCAGGCTTTCGCATCGGCCTTGGCCGACTGGATGGATGCAGATCTTTCGCCTGGGATCAGCGGCGCTGAGGACAGTTTTTATGCGTCGCAACGCTTGCCTTACCGCACTTCGGGCCAGCCTATGGTCGATGTTAGCGAGGTGCGCGCCGTGCGCTACTTCGATGAGGTTGCCTTCGACGCGCTGGAACCGCTGATCTGCGCCTTGCCCAGCAAGGCCACCGTTCCGCTCAATATCAACACGCTGACCGCGCGCGAGGCACCGCTTCTGTCGCTGGCCTTCTCTGGTGCCCTGACCGTCGAAGGCGCGCGCGATCTCATCTTCAAACGTCCTGCAGGCGGCTGGCCCACAGTCGAAGCCTTCATGACAGAACCATCAATCGTCGAGATCGCACCTGAGCTACGCAAAACGGAGATGCTGTCGGTTGAGTCGAAATACATCGCGATGTCGGCCGCGATAGATTTTGCGGGCACAAGGCGCCTCGTTGAGATCGTGTACGCCCTTGATGGTGCTGAGCCCGCAAAGACGGTATGGCGGGAGCGAAAGGGGTAAGGATGGCTGAACTCTTCGTACTTTTTCCTGCGCGAGAGAGCGAGGCGCCCCTGTTTGGCTGGCGCGATCGCGGCACGTGGGAATTTGCAGACACGATGCCACCAGCTTTCGAAGCCGGCTCCGGCGCAACCGTGGCCTTTGTCCCCGGCACGGCGGTTACGCGTCACCGCGTCGAGATCGTCGCGCGCAAACCTTCAGAGGTGCGCCAGACAGCGCTGTTCGCTATCGAGGATGATGTTGCAGAGCCGGTAGAGGCGCTCCACATCGCGCTCGGCCGTCCCGAAGCCACACCTTCGCGCGACGTCCTTATCTGCAGCGCCGCCGATATGGCGGGCTGGATCGCGTCGCTGTCGGCATGGGGGCTTCAGGACGCCGATATCGTGACGACCCATAGTCTTCTTGCGCCGGGCGTTGATGCTTTCGAAGGTGCTGACGAGTTTCTGTTTCGCGCCAATGGCAGGGCCTTCGCACTCGACCGCGATGCCCCGCAGGACCTTGTCCGGACTTTGGCACCCGCGCCAGCAACCGATGTCCACGGAGACCGTCTGGCTGAGCTACTAGGCGTGCCGCCGTCCGGCCCGGGGGCGCCGACGCGCGAAGCCTGGCTCATTACGCTCGCCGAAGCCTTTGAAGCCGCTGAGGCAGGGCAGGTCATCTCGCTTCGTCAGGGCGCCTATGCGATCCGCCGGCAGATGAATTTCAGCGCAGTTGGCCGCTGGCGCGCGATTGGCGCGCTGGCTGCCGCCGCCTGCGTCTTGTGGTTGGCTGATGTCTGGATGGAAACGGCGGCCTACAAATCCCAGACGACTGAATTGCGCAATGAAACGCTAAAAATCGTCAATGACGCGGTCCCGTCTGCGAACGGCAACGTGTCCGCCGCGCTGAACACTTTGCGCCAGCAACAGCAGGTGGCAGGCGTGATGCTGCGCCCGACCATTGCGTCGGCGGCGCTCTATGAAGCGCTGGAACCCACAACCGACGCCGAAATTCGATCCGTGCGGTTCGATGCCTCCACCGGCAATCTGGTTGCGCTCGTCCTTTTCGAAAACTTCGCCGATGCTGATGCAATTGGTGACCGGCTGGAAGCTAATGGACTGGCAGTTGAGCTTGGCGAAGCGCGGCAATCGGGCGGGCGTGTGCTCGGCGAATTCAGGATCGGAGCCGCATCATGAGAGATTGGTGGGTTGGACTGTCACTTCGCGAAAAGGGCCTGCTTGGAACGGCAGGCGCAATCCTGCTCGTTCTGGTCATCTGGTATGGCGTCGTAACGCCAATGACGAATGCGCGAGAGGAGGCTCGCCTTGCCCGTCAGACCGCGTCGAATGAGCTAGCGCAGCTTGAACGCCTGTTGGCGGCGCAGCGTGCCATGTCGCCGCTCTCAGCAGCCCCCGGCAATACAAATGGCCAGTCCCTCAGCGGTGATGCGTTCAAGTCCGAAGTCACCCGCAGCGCTCAGGCCGCCGGGCTTTCCATCGCGCGCCTGCAGGGCGGCGATGGCGGCCCATTCTCGCTGGTGTTCGAACAGGCAGATGCGCGTCAGCTTTACTATTGGCTGGGCCAGGTGGAAACTTCTCTCGGCGGCAGCGTTGAGCGTATGTCGATCGATCAGGCGCCAAACGGGCGCGTGCGCGCGACCGTCGATGTTGTGGCTGGAGGAAGCTGATGTTCAGGGCCTTGTTGATCATACTCGCCATCGTTGCCCTTATCGGCGCTGCACTGTCGCAAGTGCCGCTTGGCTTCGTCCTCAAAAAGCTGCCGCTCAGCGCGATGGGCGTGTACTGGACACAGTCCGAAGGGACGATCTGGAAGGGCCGGATGATGGGGGTCTATCTCAACGGTCAGCCGATTGGCGACGTGGATCTTGCTCTCAGGCCCGCATCACTCATCCTGCTGCAGCCTGAAATCGAGGTGCAATGGGGCGGGGCAGGTGGTCGCGGGGCAGGGGTCGTCAAGCTCGATGGAGACGCCATCGAAGCCAGCGACCTGCGCGTCGAGCAACGTATTTCAGCGCTGGAAAGCCTGACACCGGAACTTCGCGCCATTGGCGGCATCTTCCGAATCAATCAGGGCGCGTTCCGAATCGCCGACTCAGCGTGCGAAACAGCGACCGGCAATGTGCAGGCCGACACGCTGTCGCTGGCCGCTGCGCAGTTTGGCCGCGAATTCTCTGACCTGACGGGTTCAATCGCCTGCAATGACGGTGCGTTCAACATCGATATGAGCGGCAACAGCCCGGCAGGCGACACGATTGCCATCGATGCAGAGGCGACGCTGTATGGCAGCTCTCGCATCGAAGTGGTCGCCAACACGACTGACAACGACATTGAGACCCTTCTGGCGCGCGCTGGCTTTTCCCGCGAGAATGGCGTGTGGACCTATACAAGAGCCTCTCAGTCGCTTCAGCAGGGCGTTCAGTGATGCGCGCCCTGTCGCTCGCGCTTCTGCTGGGCCTCGCTGCCTGTGCGTCATCACCTGACGCTGAGCCCGTCATAGCCGCGCCAGAACCATCGCCTGTCCCGCAAGCCGTTGGCAGCTCCGGCATGATCCCGGCGGTCAGCCTCGTGCCGGAGTCGTCGCTGGGGCCTCAAAGCCTCGACAGCAAGGAGTGCGGTCTCTTCCTCTGGAGCCAGACCGACCCGACTCAACTCATCTATTTCCAGAAGGCCTCATCCGGCGTCGCCCGCGTGCGAATCGGCAATGCGACCGTTGATGCGCCGCAGGTGTCCAATGCGGGAACGATTTTCGGCCAGTTCATGACGGAGCAGAGCTTCGCCGCGCCCTCCGGTGAGCTTGTTGATGTGACGGTCGTGCCCGGCGACGAGCTCAATGGCGGTCAGCGGATCCAGGCCGGCCAGCTCTCGATAAAGTCGGTAGATGGCTGGAAAACACTTATCCCCGTGCTCGGCGTACGCGCCTGCAAGCCCTGAGCGGGCTGGTATAAATTCTACCTGATAAGGGAAAGTCGAAAGTGGCTCCGCGAGTAGGACTCGAACCTACGACCGGGCGATTAACAGTCGCCTGCTCTACCAACTGAGCTATCGCGGATCACTTGCGAGATGGCTCCAATACCAAAGCAGGATCGTGTGTCAAACACCCTCTTGCAGCATCGGGCAAAAAAAGGGCGGGAGCAGAGCTCCCGCCGAGGCGTTGGGTGATGGTGGGTGTCTCCAAAGAAGACAACCCTACATATCGTCTGGATTGGTTAATGCGGCGTAAACGAATTAACAGAAAATCACTCCGCGTTTACAAGAATTGCTGCGCTGGAAACCTTTTCCGCTGATATCTCAAAGGGTTCACGCATCCTTGTATTGAGGTTTGCGCTTTTCCAGAAAGGCTTGCATCCCTTCCTTGAAGTCCTCTGTGCTGGCCGAAAGGACCTGATTGCGATTCTCTATCGCCATCGCCGCTTCGAGGCTGGACGCGTCGACGGCCATGTTGAGACCTTCCTTCGTCAGACGAAGTCCCATAGGGGAGGCGGCCAGCATTTCGTCGATATAAGGTTGCGCGGCGCTCACCAGGTCTGCGTCCGGCACCACTTCAGAGACAAGCCCCACGGCGAGCGACCGGTCTGCCTTGATGAATCGGCCGGTCAGCATCAATTCAGACGCCACCGAAACGCCGACAAGGCGCGGCAGAAAATAGCTGACGCCCATATCGCAGGATGACAGGCCGAGTTTGATGAAAGCGGCGTTCATTTTCACGCTCTCGCCAGCAATCCGGATATCCGACGCCAGCGCAAAAGCGAATCCGCCGCCGCAGGCTGGGCCGTGCACGAGAGAAATGATCGGCTGAGGACAGCGGCGCATCTTGATATAGACGTCCGCCAGATAGCCCTGAAAGCCGAATCCGCCGCCAAACGGTACCTCCTCAGGCCCATCTGAGCTGTGGCCCTTGATATCGAGGCCCGCACAGAAGGCACGGCCTTCGCCTTTCATCACAACGATCCGGCAGCTGCGGTCATGGTAGAGTCCGCCGAAATAGTCAGCCAGCTCGCCGACCATCCGCGTGCTGATGGCATTCAGCGCGTCCGGCCGGTTCAGCGTCAGCCAGTGAACCCCGCCATCGACCTCAATCTTGATGTCTTCATAGTTGTACATATTGCTTCCTTTTGGCTTAGCGGCCGCTTTGTCCATCATCTACGCGCACGCTTGTCCCTGTCACTGCATCCGAGGCGGGGCCGACAAGATAGAGCAGGGTCGAATCAAGCTGCGCAGGATTTCCGAGCCGTTTGCGTGGGAAATGCTGGCTGATGTCTCCCATTCGGCTCAGCATGCCGTCCATCATCTCCGATTCGAAGGCGCCGGGCGCAATCGCATTCACATTGATGTTGTAGCGCGACCACTCGACAGCCAGCGTCTCGGTGATTCGCACCACGGCCGCCTTCGACACAGAATAGAGCGCTGCGCCTTCGCCATTATAGCTATAGGCCGAAGACGATGCGATATTGACGATCCGCCCCGGCTTTCCGGCGGCAATCAAACGCCGCGCCACTTCACAGCTCAGTACAAAAGGTGCGCGGACATTGATATCCAGCACGCGGTCGATCAGCTCGATCTTCATCTTGTGCGCGCGCTGCGCGTCTGGAATGCCGGCATTGTTGACGAGGATGGTCACAAGACCCAGTGCCTCTTCGGCCTTGGCGACCGCATCGATCATCTGGTCTGCATCCGTGGCGTCCATCGCCACCGCGACAGCCTCACCACCAGCATCCCTGATTTCCTGCGCCAGCGCCTCAAGGCGCTCCACCCGGCGGGCCGCCAGCGCCACTTTCGCGCCCTGGCTCGCCAGAACCTTGGCGAATCGAAGCCCAAGCCCCGACGAGGCACCGGTGACGAGGGCCACCTGTCCTGAGAGGTCGGTTGAATTGTTTGGTAGATCGTAGCTCATGAGCGTCCCTTTCCGCTGGCGGGTATATCTTTGAAAGGCACATCCTTGTCGACGCGAATGTCGCCCGGCAGGCCGAGCACGCGCTCGCCGATAATGTTGCGCAGGATTTCGTCAGACCCGCCCTCGATGCGCGTTGCAGGTGACCGCATCAGCATCGCCTGAAAGCGTCCATTCTGCGGGCTGTCCTCATTCCAGAGGACGCCAGCCTCGCCTTGCAGGTCCAGCGCGAACATGGACAGCTCCTGCATGGTTGCGCCAGCCACCAGCTTACCGATGGAGTTTTCCGGTCCCGGTGTCTCGCCCTTGGAGAGGGCAGAAATTGCACGCATGCCCGTATATTTCAGGCCGCTCTGCTTCACCGCAAACTGCGCCAGTTTTGAGCGCACGCCCGAATCGGCCGTTGCAGGCTCGCCATCAACTTCAGCATCCATGCAGAACTTGAAGAGCTCAGGAAAGCCGGTCGACATGCCAGAGCCAATCGACAGGCGCTCATTCATCAGCGTTGTCAGCGACACTCGCCAGCCTTCACCAACAGCGCCGAGGCGCTGGGCATCGGGAATGCGCACATCGTCGAAATAGACTTCATTGAAGCCCGACGCGCCATTCGCCTGCTTGATCGGCACGACCTTCACGCCCGGCGTCTTCATCGAGAGGAAGAACATGGTGAGGCCCTTGTGCTTGGGCACATCAGGGTCAGTCCGTGTGATCAGCAGCCCCCAGTCGGAGTTCTGCGCGCCGCTGGTCCAGATCTTCTGGCCATTGATGATCCAGTCGCCCGAACCATCATCAGCTTTCACCGCGCGGGTGCGAAGTCCTGCGAGGTCAGAGCCGCTGGCGGGCTCTGAGAAGAGCTGGCACCAGATTTCCTCGCCGCTTGCGAGTGGCGGCAGAAGCTCTTCTTTCTGTTCTTCACTGGCCCATTCCATGACGGTCGGGCCGCACATGCCATGGCCGATGGTGAACGGGCTGGAGAGAACCGCATAAGGGCCTTCTTCCTGGCTCCAGATCACGCGCTCCATCGCCGTACGGGCGCCGCCGCCATATTCCTTTGGCCAGTGCAGGCAGGCCCATCCGGCCTCGGCCTTCTTCTTCTGCCAGGCTTTACCGGCCTCGATCGGGTCTTCGCTGGTGAGGCCGCTTGAGCCAAAGCTCGCTCGCTTCAGCTCAGCTTCCAGATGTTTCGGGGCATTCGCATCAATCCAGCTGCGGACCTCTTTGCGGAATTTAGCTTCTTCGGGTGTGTCCTTGAAATCCATTGTCTTTTTCCTCGCGATCAGGCGGCTGCTTCGACGTTTCCGGTGCTCATGCGTTCAATCAGCAGGCTTTCCCATGTCGAAAGCGAGCCGATCATCAGCGCCAGCGCGTTGGAGCGGCGATAGTAGAGGTGGCAGTCAAAGGCCCAGGTGAAGCCCATGCCGCCATGAACCTGAATGTTGTTCTTGGCGCAGTGCTGGAACGCGGTCGTTGCCGACACACGCGCTGTGGCCGCGGCCAGCGGTAGCTCAGCTGCGCTCGAGGCAAGGGCCCATGCCCCATAATAGCAATTGGAGCGGGCCAACGTCGCTGACACGTACATATCCGACAGCATGTGCTTGATCGCCTGGAACGAGCCGATCTGGCGGCCAAACGCCATCCGCTCAAGTGCATAGTCACGGCCCATTTCAAGCGCGCGGTCTGCGCCGCCGAGCTGCTCGAACCCGATTAGGATCGCCGCCTTGTCCATGACTTGCGTTGCGATGTGCCAGCCATCTCCGGCATCCCCGATGCGGGTGGCGGATGCGCCATTGAAGGTCAGCTTTGTCTGGCTACGCGTCGGATCAATCGACTCGAGGTTTTCGCGCTCAACGCCATCGCCCGAAAGGTCTACGAGGCAGAGCGAGACGCCGCTACCTTCCTTGGCGAGCACGATGGCGAAGTCCGCGATGGCGCCATCAGCGACGGGTGACTTTGTGCCGTTCAGCTTGCCGTTCTCAAAGCTTGCAGTGACCTTCTCCGGCCGCATCCGGCCACTACCTTCATTGATGGCCCAGCAGCCAATCGCCTCGCCAGCGGCAATCTTCGGAAGCCAGGTTGATTTCTGATCTTCGGTCCCTGCATGGAGCAGGCATTCAGCGCCAAGATAGACGGTTGAGGCAACAGGCACGGGCGCGATCACCCGGCCGAGCTCTTCTGCGATCACGCAAAGCTCCAGCTGTCCAAGACCAACGCCGCCATATTCTTCAGGGATGGCTGCGCCGAGAAGGCCTAGATCTGCGATCCCTTTGTAAAGCTTCGCATCGTGATGCTGCTCGCCTTCAAGGACGGCGCGCACGGCTGCCGGAGGGCAGTTCTCGGCCAGGAAACGTCCAACCTGTTCCTTGAGCTGCTTCTGTTCTTCCGAAAAATCGAGATTCATGGTCCTCCACTTTCACATGTTGCTGCGCGTCTGTGCGCAGTCTGTTTGTCCCAGACTGTACTGGAAGAAACATCGAGAAGCGTCCGTCAATCATGCCGCCACGTTACGCAGTCGCTGCGCGGTTTAGACTGGAAATCCTTCCCGGAGCGATCATCTCCTCTCTCGTCTGCTGCGCAGTGAAGGTGCGGCCAGCATCTGGAGGGATGGTTCATGGATAAGGATCGCAAAGGCGACGGGGCGGCATCGAAGATGGTGCGAGACCGGCTGGAAAAGGCCGGACGGCGTTACTTCGCCAATGACAATATCGCGGACATGCTTGAGCCGGGCGATATGGAAGCGCTGAACGAAGAGGCCCAGTCGGCGGTTGAGAAGCTGCTCGACAGTCTCGTCATAGACTGGCGCAATGATCACAATTCGCGTGAGACAGCGCGGCGGGTCGCCAAGATGTATCTCAATGAGATCTTTGCTGGTCGCTACCAGAAGCAGCCTGAGATCACCGAATTTCCGAACGACAAAAAACTCAACGAGCTGATGATCGTGGGCCCGATCACGGTGCGCAGCGCCTGCAGCCACCATCTATGCCCGATCATGGGCCGCGTCTGGCTTGGACTTCTGCCGAGTTCGACATCGAACCTGATCGGTCTGTCAAAATACACGCGTCTGACGAACTGGATCATGTCGCGTCCGCAAATTCAGGAAGAGGCGATCGTGCAGCTCGCTGACAGGCTCGAAAACATGATCAAGCCAGACGGGATCGCAGTGGTGATGGAAGCCGATCACTTCTGCATGCAGTGGCGCGGCGTGAAGGATGGCGACACCAAGATGATCAACAGCGTCATGCGCGGCGAGTTTCTGGAAAACGCGTCGCTGCGACGTGAATTCCTGACGCTGATCCGCTTGCGCGACAGCTGATCCGGCAATTGTCATGTGGGTGTTTGCACTTGGAGGCCCCGCCCGGAATCGAACCGGGGTACACGGATTTGCAATCCGCTGCGTCACCACTCCGCCACAGGGCCGTCACGAGTGAGGGCGTTCAGATAGCAGCGAGTTTCTGTGCTTGCAATCAAAGAAAGCCGACTTTCGCACATCTGGCCGCATTGCATGCCTTCACGGGCTAAGTTATGGCGGTCCGAACGAGAATTGAGCGAGCTGGAAAGGGTTGCACCCATGGATTTTGCGAAGATGCGCCAGATCATGGTGGATTCCCAGATACGTCCGAGTGACGTGACGAATCCCGATATCGTGTCCGCTTTCCTGCACACCCCGCGTGAAGCGTTCGTTCCAAAGAGCGAACAATCCATCGCCTATGCTGAATATGAAATTCAGACGAGTGATGGCCGCGCCATGTGGAAGCCGCGCGACATTGGCAAGATGATCAAGGCGCTCTCGCCGCAATCGACAGATATCGCGCTGGTGATCGGCGCCGGCGCTGGATACGAAACAGCGGTTCTGTCGCGAATCGTCGAAACGGTCATTGCGCTGGAAGACGATGAGGACGTTGTAGATGAGCTGACAGGTCGTCTGGCCTCTCTCAATCTTGACCGCGCCGTTGCTGTTCAAGGCGATCTTCGCGAAGGGCTCGCCGACCAGGGGCCCTTCGACATCATCCTGGTGACAGGCATGATTGAGCAGGCACCGGAAGCATGGTTCTCACAGCTGGCTGAAGGCGGCCGCCTCGGCGCCGCTGTTCCGATTGGCCGGGATGTCGGCCGCGCCCGCATCTGGACGCGCGCCGGGGACAATGTCTCGTCACGCGACGCTTTCGATTGCTCGCCGCCGCGTCTTGCAGGTTTCGAAAAAGCGAAAAGCTTCGTTTTCTAGGCCTATCACGGCGACTCTTCTCGCGTTACCCCGCGAAATTGTTCTGATCTTCGAAAAAGTGCGTTGTCGGCGAAGCTCGGCAATACCTGCTGCTGCCCGTCAGGGGCTCAGCAGTTGAGCCGATGCATCGAACGGCCATTAAGCGAACATCCATCAAGAAGTGAACACTGTTCACTTTTCCCGTTTTACATTATACGCTGTAAAAAACGGGGAGGGCCGGACTGAATGCGCAAGACGGCGATAGTGACAGGGTTCATCTTGGCAGGCATGCTTCTGGCACCCGAGGCCAGCCATGCTGAAACCTTGCAGGATGCTTTGACGGCGGCGTGGCTCAATAACCCATCCCTTGAAGCCAGACGCGATGAGCTGGACATTGCCGATGAACGTATTGAGCAGGCCCGCGCCCAGCGACGGCCAACGGTCAATCTCTTCGGCGGATACCAATACGAATCAATCGATTCCAATCGCCCGATTGCGTTCAATCTCGGAGATCGCCCGGTCGCGTCTGCGCAGATCGAGGCGCGGCTGCCTGTCTATACCGGCGGCCGCCTGAATGCTGGCATCCGACAGGCCGAGGCCGGGTCTCGCGTCGCTGAAGCCCAGCTCGACAGTGCAGGACAGGGACTGCTGCTCGACACGGTCACCGCCTATGTCGACATTCTGCGCGACCGGCAGGTCATCGATATCCGCAAGAACAGCATCGGCCTGCTCGAAGGCCAGTTCACAGCCGCATCAGACCGTTTCGAAGTCGGTGACATCACCCGCACAGACGTTGCATTGGCGCGCGCACGCCTCGAAGGCGGCACCGCGCAGCTCGCCGCCGCTCAGGCCCAGCTTGAAGCCAGCCTCGCCATCTACGCGCTCATCACCGGCCTGGAAGCCGGAGATCTCGCCCCCGTGCCGCCTCTGCCGGATGTGCCAGCCAGCTTTGACGACGCGCTTGAAGTCGCTCTGTCGGGCAATCCGGACATCGAAGCAGCATTACAGGCTGAATCGGCCGCACGGGAAGGCGTTGCCCTTGCTGAAGGCGCGCTCAAGCCGGAAGTCTCACTGATCGGCCAGGCCGGCATCCAGGAATACCATGTCGACGGCTTCCGCGACACGAGCGTCGTCGCTGGGGCGGAGGCCCGCGTGCCTCTGTTTACTGGCGGGCTGAACACTTCGCGTGTCAGGGAAGCGCGCCTCGCGCGAAATCAGGCGCGCTCGCAGATTGATCTCAACCGCCGCATCGTGCGCACCAATGTCGCCCGCGCCTGGTATGGCCTTGAAGCGGCGACGCAATCAGTGTCCGCATCCGAGCGTCAGGTCGAGGCCGCTGAACTCGCTTTCGAAGGCGCGCGCGAAGAGCTTTCGGTTGGCACGCGTACGACGCTCGATGTGCTCGATCAGGAGCAACAATTGCTCGAGGCCCGGTTGGCTCTGGCCACATCCCGGCGGGACCGCTATGTTGCTGCTCACCAACTGCTGGCGGCGATGGGACAGCTGACGCCAGACCGGTTGGGGATGGGGATGCGGTAAATTACCGGAGGAAGTGCATTCTTCCGCCGAATCCGTCATAACACCCTATTAACCGACGCCGTGTAGCCGGAAGCGGCTGATAATTTACCTCTCGGGAGCTGGGAATGGCCGATAAAGCGCAATCTGAACCGACAATGGAGGAAATTCTCGCTTCCATTCGCAAGATCATCGCCGATGATGGTGATACCTCGCAGCCCTCCAGCGCCGCGCCCCCCAAGGACGCGTCATCGGTTGACGTCAGTGTCTCCGACGATGACGACTTCGATGACCTTTCGCTGAGCGATGTCATGGAGAGCGCTGAGCCGGTCCACTCTGAAAGTCTGAAGACGACGGGCGACGAGTTCGATTTCCTGTCCAATGATGATGACATGCCGGAAACGACCGCTGAGACAGAGGCGGACGAGGACATGTTCGAGAGCCTTGGAGAGCCGCAGTCCTCAGAGCCTGCCACCACGTCCGCTGAAAACTTTGCCGTCGCCGACGATGATGAGCTTGAAGATTTCGACTTCGATGCCGTCGACCTCGACAAGGATGAGCCGACCGCCGAAAAATCCAGCGTTGAGCAGGCGCTCGATGCTATTTCACCTGAATGGGACAAGGACACAGGCGTCGAAACCGCTTCAGCTGATGAATATGTCGTTGATGATTTCGAAGAGCCGGAAGAACTGGTCGCGCCAGAAACTGTGCCAGCGCAGGTTTTTGAAGAGACGACAGAGCCAGAGCCTGCTATGATGGCAATGACTGAAGAGCCAGCACCTGAGCCTGCGCCCGAACCAGAAAAAGCCGAGACGGATATGCTTCGCGGAACCACCGAAAACACGGCATCCAATGACGATGCCCTGACTGACGAAAAGATTGCAGGCGTCGCCGCCAGCGCGCTCGGCAAGCTGATGCTGAAGAAACCCGCGGCAACACCGGAAGCCAGCGCTGACCCGAATACGCTGGACGGCCTGATGCGCGAATTGCTCCGCCCGATGATCAAGGAATGGCTCGACGCCAACCTGCCGGGCATCGTTGAGCGCAAAGTAGAAGAAGAAGTACAGCGTATCGCCCGCATGGCACGCTAGAACCGTTCTCAGACTTTGTTATAGAGACAGGGCGCGCCATAAACGGCGCGCCTTTTGTTTGTTACCCTGATGGAAATTCCGACATGCTCGACCAACGCTTCGATCCAGCGAAAACCGAACAGCGCATTTATGCGCGCTGGGAGGAGGCAGGCTGCTTCCGCCCTTCCGGAGACACCAGCGCCGAAGCTTATTCCATCGTAATTCCGCCGCCAAACGTCACCGGCGTCCTTCATATGGGCCACGCGCTCAACAACACGCTTCAGGACACGTTGGTCCGGTTTGAGCGGATGCGCGGCAAGAATGTCCGCTGGCAGCCGGGCACAGACCATGCGGGCATCGCCACCCAGATGGTGGTCGAGCGCCAGCTCGCTGCAGATGGCGGCAACGAAAGCCGCGTCAGCCTTGGCCGCGAGAAATTCGTCGAGCGCGTCTGGGAATGGAAAGAACAGTCCGGCGGCCAGATCATCAATCAGCTGAAACGCCTCGGCGCCTCCTGCGACTGGGAGAATGAGCGTTTCACCATGGATGAAGGCCTGTCCGAGGCCGTCAAAAAGGTCTTCGTGAAGCTCTACGAAGACGGCCTCATCTACCGCGACAAGCGCCTGGTAAACTGGGATCCGCATTTCCAGACCGCCATCTCTGACCTCGAAGTCGAGCAGAAAGAAGTGCAGGGCGCTTTCTGGCATCTTCGCTATCCGCTCGCCGATGGGGTCACCTATGAACACCCCATCGAGGATGAAGACGGCAATCCGGCCGGCACCGAGACACGCAACTATATCGTCGTCGCGACGACCCGGCCTGAAACCATGCTGGGCGATACCGGCGTTGCCGTGCACCCGGACGATGAGCGCTATGCTGGGCTCGTTGGCAAATTCGTCGACCTACCTATCGTCAACCGCCGCATTCCCATCGTCGCCGATGAGCATGCTGACCCTGAAAAGGGCTCCGGCGCGGTGAAGATCACCCCCGCGCACGATTTCAATGACTTCCAGGTCGGCGAGCGCGCCAGCCTGCCACGCCTCAACATTCTGACGTCCGTCGCCGCCATCGTCGACGGCGCCGAAGCCGATGAAGCCTGCATCCCGGCAGATTATCGCGGCCTCGACCGGTTCGAGGCCCGCAAGAAGATCGAAGCCGATTTCGAAGCCCTCGATCTGCTGGTTGAGATCGAAAAGAAAAAGGTCGAACAGCCCTTCGGTGATCGCTCCGGCGTCGTCATCGAACCGTGGCTGACAGACCAGTGGTATGTGAACGCCGCGGAGCTCGCCAAACCTGCCATTGCTGCAGTTCAGAGCGGCGCGACCAAGTTCGTGCCCGAAAACTGGACCAAGACCTATTACAACTGGATGGACAACATCCAGCCATGGTGCATCAGCCGCCAGCTCTGGTGGGGCCATCGGATTCCGGCATGGTTTGGGCCCGATGGGAAAATCTTCGTTGCAGAAGATAAGACAGACGCTCAAGCAGAGGCCGACGCGCATTATGGCAAACCAGCCGAGCTGAAACAGGACGAAGACGTCCTCGATACCTGGTTCTCCTCGGCCCTCTGGCCGTTCTCGACGCAGGGCTGGCCGGAAACCACCGACGACCTGAAAACCTTCTACCCAACCAGTGTCGTTATCACTGCGCACGACATCATCTTCTTCTGGGTCGCCCGGATGATGATGATGGGCCTCAAATTCATGGACGATATTCCGTTCCACGACGTCTACATCCACGCCCTCGTCCTCGACGAGAAGGGCCAGAAGATGTCGAAGTCCAAGGGCAACGTCATCGATCCGCTGGAAATGGTGGACGATTACGGCGCCGACGCGCTGCGGTTCAACTTCCTGCGTCAGGCCGCCCAGGGGCGGAATATTCGCCTCTCCAAACAGGCGGTTGAAGGCTATCGCAACTTCACCACCAAGCTCTGGAACGCGGCCCGCTTTGCAGAAATGAACCAGTGCGAGTCGGGTCATGACCTCTCGCCCGCCGATTTGAAGCTTCCGCTCAACCGCTGGATCGCGGCAGAGCTTGCTGAGTGCGCCAAGGCCGTCACGGCGGGCCTCGAAGCCTACAAGTTCAACGAAGCATCAGACGCACTCTACCAGTTCATCTGGAACGTCTTCTGCGACTGGTACATCGAGCTGATCAAGCCAATCATGAATGGCGAGGATGAGGCCGCCAAGGCCGAGACCCGCAAGGCCTGCGGCTGGGTCATCGACGAGACGCTGAAGCTGCTTCACCCCTTCACGCCCTTCGTCACCGAAGCCCTGTGGGAGCAGACTGAAGACGAGGCCCGCAAACGCCCGGGCTTCCTGATGATGCAGTCCTGGCCGGAGTTCGGCGATGCGTGGACCGATGCCGACGCCCAAGCCGAGCTTCAATGGGTGCTCGATACGATCTCGGAAATCCGCTCGACCCGCTCGGTGCTGAACGTCCCGGCGGGCGCGCAGGTCCCGGCCTCTCTGATTGGCGCAACTGATAAAGTGAAGGGCTGGGCCGCAGCCAATGAGACGGCGATCCGACAGCTCGCGCGCCTCTCATCCTTCAGCGTTACAGAAGACAAGCCTGCCGGCGCGGTGACCATTGCCTCAGGCGAAGAGACGATCGCGCTCGACGTTCAGGAGTTCATCACACCTGCCGACGAGATCACCCGTCTCGACAAGGAAATGGCTAAATTACAAAAGGATATCGACGGAACTGAACGCAAGCTCAGCAACGAAAATTTCGTGTCCAAGGCCCCGCCAGAAATCGTCGAGGAAAACCGCGAACGGATTACCGAATGGTCCGCCACGCTTGCCAAGCTGTCGTCAGCGCGCGCTCAATTGGCAGATATGAACTGATCTTGGGGAGGCCGCCATGGGGCTGTGGATCGCAATTGGAATTATCGCTTTCGTCCTGTTCGACATGGCGGTGCTGATCTGGTTGGTGAAACGCGGCGCCCAGAAGGGCGGCCTGACCCATGATGAGCTACCCGGCTTCCCGCCTGAGATGGATGACGAAGACCGCAAGCGCTGAAGCGATTGGCGCCAGCGCTGCGCGCGCGCCCGTGGTTGGACTTCGCTCACCATGCGGGCTAAGAAATGCCAGCATGACGGCACTCGATAAGCTGAAAGACATCATTCGCGCGGCTCGGATTATGCGCTGCGATTTCGAAATGGAGCCCCTCAATGCAGCCTGAACCGGCCGGACACAAATGGAAGGTCAGGGATGCGACGCGGGCCGATATAGCGGCGCTCGCCGCGCTGTCTGAAAAGACTTTTACTGACAAGTTCGGCCACATCTATTCCGAAGCGGACCTCAACACTTTCATCGACGAAGCCCATAGCCCCGCCTTTTACGAAGACCTGTTCGAGAAGGGCGCGGACTATCTCATCCGCGTGGCAGAGACAGAAGAGGGCGCGCTTGCCGCCTATCTCGTCTGCTCACCGCTCAGCTTGCCCGCGGTCAATCCTGACCCGTCTGCTGTTGAGCTGAAACGCCTCTATGTCGACGCGCCGCTACAGGGCAGGGGGCTTGGCTCGCACTTCATGGATGAAGCCTTTATCTGGGCGGCGGCGCGTGGGGCGAGGGAAATGTATCTCAGTGTCTTCTCCGAAAATGAGGGGGCCTACCGGCTCTATCTACGCCGGGGCTTTGAGAAGGTGGATGAATTTTTCTTTCCGGTTGGCGAGCATCGCGATCTTGAGTTCCTGCTCCGCAAGAAGCTCTGAAACGGGCCTGGAAAAACACCAAAAGGCACCCAAAAAACACCGCTACGACACCGTCCGAAGCAAGGAAATTCCAATAAGCTTCAAACACAGCAGTCATGTGGAAATTTTTGCCCCTCGACACTAGCCGCAGCCATCCGCGCGATCTATTGAAGCGCCTTGGATACCTATTCATGGAGACCGCACATCATGAGCAAGACCTGGGACAAGTCACGCCTGCCATCCCGCCACGTCACCGAAGGCCCGGCGCGCGCTCCGCACCGCAGCTACTATTACGCGATGGGGCTTTCCACGAAAGATATCCAGAAGCCCTTCGTGGGCGTCGCCTCCTGCTGGAATGAGGCCGCCCCCTGCAATACCGCGCTGATGCGTCAGGCTCACGCGGTTTCAGATGGCGTGAAGGAAGCCGACGGCACGCCGCGCGAGTTCTGCACCATCACGGTCACAGACGGCATCGCCATGGGCCACGAAGGCATGCGCTCCTCGCTGGTTTCGCGCGAAGTTATCGCCGACTCGGTTGAGCTGACGATGCGCGGTCACGGCTATGATGCGCTGGTCGGCGTTGCCGGGTGCGACAAGTCCTTGCCGGGCATGATGATGGCGATGCTCCGTCTGAATGTGCCGTCCGTCTTCCTCTATGGCGGCTCGATTCTCCCCGGCCGTTTTGAAGGCAAGGACGTCACTGTCCTCGACGTCTTCGAAGCCGTCGGCGCCCATGCTGCGGGCAATAATGAAATGACCGAAGAGAAGCTTCACGCACTTGAGAAGCTAGCGTGTCCGGGAGACGGCGCATGTGGCGGACAATTCACAGCAAATACAATGGCGTGTGTCTCCGAGGCGATTGGTCTCGCGCTGCCGCTTTCCTCGGCTTTGCCGGCGCCTTATACCAATCGTGACGAGTACGCTGTGGCCTCTGGCCGGGCTGTCATGAGCCTCATCGAGAACAATATCCGGCCACGCGATATCTGTACCCGCGAAGCCTTTGAGAATGCCGCAATTGTCGTTGCTGCAACCGGTGGCTCAACCAATGCGGCGCTGCACCTGCCCGCCATGGCGAATGAGTGCGGCGTGAAGTTTGAGCTGAAGGATGTCGCAGAGATCTTCCAGAAGACGCCTTACATCGCCTCGCTGAAACCGGGCGGCGAATACGTCGCCAAGGATTTCGGCGCAGCCGGCGGCGTTCCGATGCTGATGAAAACCCTTCACGAAGAAGGCCTTATCCACGGCGATTGCCTGACCGTCAGCGGTAAGACCTGGGCTGAGCAGCTTGAAGAGGTCACCTGGAATCCGGATCAGAAAGTCATCTACCCCGCTAGCAAACCGATCACCAAAACGGGCGGTGTCGTCGGCCTGTGGGGCTCGCTCGCGCCAGATGGGGCTATCGTGAAAGTCGCGGGCCTTGAAAAGCTGACCTTTACCGGTCCTGCGCGCGTCTTTGACGGCGAAGAGGCCTGCTTCAAGGCGGTTGAAAGCCGCGACTATAAGGAAGGCGACGTTCTGGTCATCCGCTATGAAGGTGCTAAGGGCGGGCCGGGCATGCGTGAGATGCTGTCGACCACGGCAGCGATTTACGGACAGGGCATGGGCGACAAGGTCGCGCTGATCACCGATGGCCGGTTCTCTGGCGCGACACGTGGTTTCTGTATCGGTCATGTCGGCCCTGAGGCCCAGGAAGGTGGGCCGATTGGCCTTATCGAAGATGGCGACATGATCATGATCGATGCTGAAAAGGGCACGATCGACGTTCGCCTCAGCCCCGCTGAAATGCAGGATCGCAAGCGCAAATGGCAACCTCGCCAGACGCGCTATGCATCCGGCGCGCTCGCCAAGTTCGCCAAGCTTGTCGGCCCGGCGCATCTGGGGGCTGTCACACATGATGGATTTGAGGCCGAGCGGCACGTTTACGCCGACCTCTAAATCTGCCGAATGTGGCCCGGAAATGGTCATTTTGTTCAGCGACGCTTCATCAACCGTCAGGTAGAGGAAGCGTCATGATCAAACTTGTCAGTCATTTCAGATTTGCGGCTTTGGGTATTGTGATAGCGGCTCTCGCAGCGCCGAGCGCGCTTGCGGCATCTGACTGCAGTCAAATGGCGCGGACCATCAAGTCTGGGCAAGCTTCAGCCAAGGCAATGGCCGCAGACCGCGACGAACTTCTTCTGGAGGTTGAAGCGGCAGGCGACGCCTGGGAAGACCAAGAGGCCCTCAGAAATTTTAGCGCGTCTCATGCAGCAGAAGCAGATGCGGCGAGAGCGGAATACGAAGCGCTGAAAGCCGAACTGGTTTCGCTTGAGGATGACCTGCAGGCGCGTTTGAGCCGCCTGAATAGAGACGCGGCCAACTACAACAGGACCTGCGCGACCCGGAGGCGCTAATGCCTAATCGGCAAGCTCTGCGATGACCGGCACATGATCTGACGGCTTTTCCAGACCACGGGCTTTCTTGTAGATTTCTACCCCGGTCAGGCGGTCGGCAGCTTGCGGGGACAGCAACAGATGATCGATCCGGATGCCATGCCCCTTCTGCCAGGCGCCGGCCTGATAATCCCAGAAGGAATACTGGTGCGCGCGCCCATCCGCCGCTTCGAACGCTTCTGTCATGCCGAGCCATTTCAGCTCATGGAACGCGTCACGTGTTTTGGGGAGCGCCAGAGCGTCATCGCGCCAGACCGCGATATCCCAGCAGTCTTCGTCGCGCGGAATGACATTATAGTCGCCTGCAAGAACGAAGGATTCCTCTAGCGTCAGTAGCGACTTCGCGTGGGCGGTCAGACGGTTCATCCAGGAGAGCTTATAGTCGTATTTGTCGCCGGGCGCTGGGTTGCCATTCGGCAGATAAAGGGCGCCGACGCGGACGGGACGGTCTGCGAGGACCAGCGCTTCAATGTAACGGGCCTGCTCATCGCTATCATCACCCGGCAGGCCTTTTTCGACATCTTCAAGCGGGTGTTTTGAGAGCAGGGCGACGCCATTATAGCTCTTCTGCCCGTGGACCGCGCAATTATAGCCGAGCTCTTCGATTTCCATGTAGGGAAAAGCGTCGGTTTCGCATTTGATTTCCTGAAGGCAAATGACATCGCAATCGATGTCCTTGAGGACTTCCAGGACGGTGGGCAGCCGGGCCTTCACCGAATTCACATTCCAGGTCGCGATTTTCATGACGGGGTGTATAGGCCGGATTCTGCGGCGATGCCATGATGAGCTGACGCTTGCGCACATCTAACCACGTTCCGCCGCAGCCGAGGGGGTGACGCCGCGTACGGCATACCTGTATTCCTTAAAACCTGTTCAGGAGTGCGTCGAATGTTACGATTGAGTGCGATGGCCATGTGCCTGCTGTTTATGATCACGGCATGCGGCCCGACGCCTCAAACGCGCGAGCTGGATTTGCCCGAGCTATACGAGGCCGCGCCGCGTGGACCGCTTCCGGAAGGCGTACGCCCAACTTACTACAAGCTAGATCTGACCCTCGATCCAGCCCAGACACGGTTCAATGGGCGCGTCACGATGGATGTCGAGTTTGACCGTCCGGCAACCGGGTTCTGGCTGCACGGGCAGGGCCTTCAGATACGCGACGTACGCGTGTCTTCAGGAACGCTGGAGAACGCCGAAGCAAGCTGGCGAGACGTTCTCGGATCGGGTGTCGCCTGGATAGGCTTTCCGCGCCGCGTCTCTCCGGGTGTCTCGCGGATAGAGATTTCCTACGCAGCACCATTCGACGAAAACCTGTCCGGTCTGTTCCGCGTGGAAGAGCAGGGCAACGCCTATGCGCTTGCCAAGTCCGAAAGCATTCAGGCCCGCCGGTTCATGCCCGGTTTCGACGAACCGCGCTTTAAGACCCCTTACGACATCGTGCTGACGGTGCCGCAGACAGATGTGGCCATCTCGAACACGCCCATCGTCAGCCGGGAATTGATCGAAGGCGATGATATGGCGCGCGTCACGTTCAAGCGGACCCGGCCTTTGCCGACCTATCTACTGTCGCTTGCTGTCGGAAACTTCGATCAGGTCAATGGACCGGCAATGGCGCCCAACGAGGTTCGCGACGTGGAGATACCGCTGACCGGTTACACACGCGCAGGCAAGGGCGATGAAATCTCCTACGCGCTCATGATGACTGAGCCGATGATCGCGTACTTTGAGCGCCAGTTGGGCATTCCATACCCTTATCAGAAGCTGGATATTATCGCCGCGCCTCAATGGCCAAGCGGAGCGACGGAACTGGCGGCGGCCATCACCTATCGCGAAAGCCGCATTCTCTATGGGCCGACCTCTGGCCCGGCAGCGCGCCGATCGCTTCTCGGTATTCACAGTCACGAGATCGCCCATATGTGGTTTGGGGATCTGGTCACGCCGCCCTGGTGGGATGATCTCTGGCTGAAGGAGGCTTTTGCTAGCTGGGCGACCGGAATTGTTCTCAATGAGCTGGAGCCGGACGGGGGATATGAGCTTGAAGCCGTCAGTGAGGCGGTCAGCGCTATGGGGCTGGACAGTCTTGAAAGTGCCCGCGCCGTCCGGGAGCCGATCACGTTGAACGAAGATATCCGGAACGCCTACGATTCGATTACCTATGACAAAGGGCTCGCCGTCATTGCGATGGTTGATTCCTACTTTGGCGCAGAAACGTTCAGGCCAGCGCTCGGCCGATATGTCGCGAGCTTTGAAGACTCGGTCGCCGACAGCGGCGATTTCTTTGAAATTATCGCACGCGAAACCAAGGAGCCCGACCTGACAAAGGCGTTTCGTAGCTTTGTCGAGCAGAACGGTCTGCCGACGCTTGAAACTGAACTTCAATGCAAGGACGGGCAGACGCCGCAAGTTAAGCTGAAGCAAAGTCGCTACAAGCCACTCGGCAGCCCGATCAGCGAAACCAGAAAGTGGACAATCCCTTTCTGTCTCGCCGCTGAGCAGGAAGGCGGGCGTGAGCGCCATTGCATGATGATTGATAGCGAAAGCGCAACAATGAAGCTGGCTGGTGAGGAAACCTGTCCGGCCTGGATCATGCCAAATGCAGGCGGGCGCGGATATTGGCGTTTCACGATGAGCGATGCTCAGTGGGCGCTCCTGGCGGTGAACATGCAAGCGCTGGAGCCAGCTGAAGCCCTGACCGCCATCGACAGTGCGCGTGCGAGCTTTGAAGCGGGGCAGCTGTCGCTTTCATCGCTGATGGCCATCATCAATGCGGGTTCGCAGAGGTCTGAACAGCAAGTACTGAACGAGGCGATATCTGCCTATGCGAGCCTGCATCCGCTCCTGACCGGTAACCCCGAAGCCCTGGAGGGATACCAGGCGGAACTCAATCGTATTTTCATGCCGCTTTTCGCGGCGGTGGAAGACCCGCAAACCGAACGGGATACGCTGATGAAGGGGCGTCTGGAGTCCTTCCTTGGGCGTGTCGGCAATAACGCGGCCATTCGCGAAGAACTTGGCCGCGCGGCAAACTCCTATGTCGGATTGCCTGTGCGCGGAGATGTGCGCCAGCTGACCAGTGACGATTTCAGCACGGCCCTCGCCATCGGCATGCAGGATGGCGGCAAACCGTTTCTCGAGGCACTGGTGTCGTCTCTGGATGACGTCGATGACCCGACCTTCAATCTGGCAGCCGCCTACGCCATTGGCGAAAACAAGGACCCGGCGCTTCTGCCGGATATCCTCGATCTGGCAATGTCGGGTACGCTCGGGACGCGCGAAACCTACTCTGTCATATCCGGTCAAATGCGCGAGCATGAGACGCGCCCGCAGACCTGGGCGTGGCTGCGAACGAACTTCCCAGCCTTTATCAAACTGATTCCCGGACAGCGGCCGCGATCTACGCCGCGTCTGGCGTCACGCCTTTGCTATCCGGGCGCCGTGGACGAGATGGAAACCCTGTTCGAGACGTATGGCGACCTCGCGCCCGGCTATGAACGCGCGCTCGCAGAGGCCCGCGAGAATATCGGCCTCTGCGTCGCGTTCAGAAACGAGAAGGAAGCCGAACTGGTGAACTATTTCTCGCGTTTGGCCCCATCTGAGACGACTCCGGACTCCAGCAACTGAGCAACATCCTCAGCGCTGCGCCCAAGCGACAGCAAAACCTCTTCGCTATGCTCGCCAAAACGTGGTGCAGGGCCTTTTGGGCCGTCATCTGCGCCCGGAAAACGCACCGGGGAGGCGGGTGAGCGAAAGGTTGAGCCATCGCCGGCAGAGGACGGCACATCGACAACACCGCCGGCCGCCAGGACCTGCGGGTCTTGTGACGCTTCGGCCAGAGTCTGCACAGGCGACCAGGCAATTGAGTGCTCGTCCAGCTTCGCGGCAGCTTCCTCGCGTGTCAGCTTGCCAAAACCTTCATCGAGAACATCGACGCAGGCGACAGAATTGGCGCGGCGGGCCTTGGCGCGATTGAATCGCTCATCATCGATCAGGTCTTCCCGGCCAATGACCCGGCAGATTGGCGCCCAGTCTGACTCGCCCTGTCGCGCGACGATGCATAGCCAGTGATCATCGCTCGTCTTGAAGAAGTTCATGATTGGCACGGTCTGTTCATGGCGCTGCTTGGTGGAGCCGAGACGACCGAAGAAGAGCTGGATTGCGAAGTCCGACCCCATGGTGAAAAGCGCGGTGCGGAGCAATGAAGCT
The DNA here is from genome assembly GCF_002088935.1 of Henriciella litoralis. Classification (NCBI taxonomy): domain Bacteria; kingdom Pseudomonadati; phylum Pseudomonadota; class Alphaproteobacteria; order Hyphomonadales; family Hyphomonadaceae; genus Henriciella; species Henriciella litoralis. Next base: position 575,370 of record NZ_NCSS01000006.1, on the reverse strand, counting down.
TCGACGAGCCGACCCTTTCCGGTGCGACCGGCTTCGACTAGTGCGGCGCAGATACCTGCCGCGGCAGCGATGCTGGTCGTATGGTCACCAAACGCCGTGCGGCACGGGAAGGGTTCGCTCCCTTTTGGAATGGTCGCGCGCGCCACACCGGAGCGGGCCCAGAAACTGGCGATATCGAAGCCGGGCTTGTCGGCGTCCGGGCCATCGAGGCCGTAGCCAGTCAGGCTGCAGTAAACGAGTTTCGGATTGGCGCTTTTGAGGCCGTCATAGTCGAGACCCGATCTGGCCAGGCCGCCGGGGCGGACATTGGTGAGGAACACGTCTGCGGTCTCTGCGAGCTCGCGCAGAAGGGCGCGGCCTTCGTCCGTGGTCGTATCGATCGCGATCGACTTCTTGCCGCGATTATCGAAATCGAAGACCGGGTTGTCCTGAATGTCGGTCCCGATAGTGCGGAAAAACTTGCGGATCGGGTCGCCGCCGGGAGGCTCGACCTTGATAACCTCAGCGCCCCAGTCGCTCAGAATGCTGCCGGCTCCCGGGGCTGCCATGTAGGTTGCATATTCAATGACGCGTAGTCCTTCGAGCATTTTTGCTCCTCCCGTTTTGTTTCGGCCGCACCTGACGGATTGGTAAACCGGAAATTAACCGGCATTATGCAGTTTGACCTAACTGATTCCGGGCTCAAGGGAAGGCGTACCAGATGGCGATTGCAAGCATGCGACCGCAGCTGTCTCAGCAGGACATAGAACGGCTCATGAAAGGTGAGACGGTCGACGAACGTGCTGGCATTGCGCATCGCCTTTGCCGGCGTATCGCGACGGATCCGCTGACAGATGCTGAAAGAACCAATGCGGAAGAGATTATTCGCATCCTTGCGGCGGATGCGGCCGACCTTATTCGCCGGACGCTTGCCATTGCGCTGAGAAATTCTCCGCGGCTTCCGCGTGAAGTGGCGCTGAAACTGGCGCGGGACATTGAATCTGTTGCGCTGCCGGTGCTCGAGCACTCACCCTCCCTGACCGATCAGGACCTGCTTGACCTTGTGCTGGCCGTAAACGGCGCCAAGCAGACGGCAATCGCAAAGCGCGAGCATGTCTCGCCTGAGCTTTGCGACGTTATCGCAGATCATGCCACATCCGACGCGGTGTCGGCTCTGGCCAAGAATAATGGGGCTCGGTGGACCGACCGCGCATTCGACCGGACCGTTCAGCGGTTTGGAGACGATGATACGGTGAAGGATGCCCTCATCGCACGTGAACATATTCCCGTTCACGTGGCTGAAAAGCTTGTCTCGCTGGTTTCAGGGCAAGCCTTCGACATGCTGGTGAACCGTCATGAGCTACCAGCCCAACTCGCGATTGATCTCGCGTCCGGCGCGCGTGAGCGGGCGACGGTTGATCTGGTCGAGCAGGCTGACCGCAGCCAGGATATGGGCCATTTTGTTCATCAGCTGGATCTCAATGGGCGGCTGACAAATTCACTGATCATGCGTGCACTCTGCCTTGGGCAGATGAAATTCGTCGAATATGCGCTGGCCGAGCTTGCCGGTCTGACGCACGGCAAGGCCTGGCTGTTGATCCATGATGCCGGCCCACGCGGGCTCGCCTCGATATTCGACCGTGCAGGTATGCCGCGGAAGCTGCTGCCAGCGTTCAAGGCGGCCGTGAACGTCTTTCACGAGACCGAGATTGATGGCGGGCCGAATGACAAGGCGCGGTTCCGGATGCGGATGATCGAACGGGTGCTGACCCAGTTTCAGGCCATCCCGAAAGGCGATCTCGATTACCTGCTCGAAAAGCTCGATATCTATTCCGAGCAGGCCGCCGCAATGGAAGCCGGCACAGCGCCTAAGGAAAGCAAGGCTGGCTAGGCGTCGACTTTTGGCGCACGCGCCAATTCAATGCCGACAGCCGATAGCTTTTCACCGTCGCGATAGCGGGCGTTCTCAGCGATAACCCCCATGCCACAGGCTGACGCCGCCTCGATCCGGTTGAGCAGGTCGCTTTCAACCCAGATCTTGTTGGCATCAATTCGTACGCAATCGAGCAGCAAGCGCATGTCTGTATCCATCGGCGTGCACCATGAACGGGTGGCGTTGACCGATACCCGGAAGCCGCGCTGGCGCAGCGCCTGAATGGACCGCATCACCTCGGCTTTTGACTGATACAGGGTGGCGTCTTCGACCTCGATGCAAATTTCTTGTGGGCAGAGCTTGCTGCGGGCTGCTGCGGCTTCACACGCCATCGGCGTATCTGGATGCATCATGGCCGATATCGGGGCCGAGATGATGATCGGGCGAGCGCTTGTCTGACTGTCCACCGCCATCATGGCGGACGTTTCAACATGGTGAGCAAGCCAGATTGCCGGGCTGATACGGCTGATAAACTGATTATTCCCGCCGAAAGAGACGCGGTCGTCAAACGCACGGGGTGTCTCTGCGACAAGGTTGACTATCTCTCCAGTCAGGAGATGAACTACCGGCGAAAGCCGAATTTCGTCGACGTCCTGAATCAGTGACGTTGGATTTGCGGCTCTGGCCCGTACTTGTTGCATGCAGCACCCCTGCTTGTGATTGTCTTGCCGGTAACCATAAGAAAAGGCCGTTGAGATCACGCGGATTTCAACGGACAGATTTGCGGCAAATTTTCCGCATTTCAGGGAGAAAATATTTATGACGACTGCCGCGCCCGAACCCCGTCTATCTGCAACCGTGCTGCTTCTGAGAGATGCGCCTGACCTGCAAGTGCTGATGGTCAAACGCCACTACCAGATAGATTTTGCGGCTGGCGCGCTCGTCTTTCCGGGCGGCAAGACCAATGATGAAGATGAGTCGGACGTCTGGGACGAGCTCAGCGATGGGGACTATACGGGCAAGGAAAGAACTGCACGTGTCGCGGCCATCCGTGAAGCTTTTGAGGAATCAGGGCTGATTCTGGCGCGGCCGAAAAGTGCTCGCGGCAAGGACCAGCCTCTGGTCGGTGCCGATGTCGCCACACATGTCTCGCCGCACCGGGCCGCTGTTGATCGGCGTGAGAAGAGCTTTGTCGAGCTGGTCCGCGAAAATGATCTTGTGCTCGCGCTCGATACGCTGGTTCACTTTGGGCACTGGATCACCCCTGACATGATGCCAAAGCGCTTCGACACGCATTTCTACCTCGCGCCGACGCCGCCGCAGCAACTAGCGACCCATGATGGGCGCGAGACGACAGACGCGGTCTGGTTGTCACCGAAACTGGCGCTTGAGATGGAAGCGGCGGGACAAGCCACGATCATCTTCCCCACCAAGATGAATCTTGGAAAGCTGGGGGAAGAGGAAAGCGTGCCGACCGCCATCAACCGTTTTGCCGGGGAGCGGGTCGTCACTGTGCTGCCAATTGTTGGAAAAGACGAAGATGGCAATCCGTGCCTGCACATCCCGGCCGAAGCCGGGTATGTTCAGACCATTGAGCCATTGGAGAATGTTGCCAATGTCGCGAAACGCTGATCAGCGCCTGTAGGCCAGCGGCTTTTCGCTTTCGTCGAGATCCAGATATCTGTCGCGCAGCTTTGTCTGCCGGCTCTCCATCGTCTGTTCTTCACCATCGATGAAAACGCGCGTCGGCGCGCTCATGACCTCTAGCGGGTCGCCGTCCCAGATCACGAGATCGCCTGCACTGCCGGTGGTCAGAGAGCCGTAGCCATCGAGGCCGAAAATTTCGGCTGGCGCGGACGTGATGGCCCGCATGGCGTCTTCAAAATCAACGCCGCTGCCAACGGCATTGCCGGCGCTTTGAAGCGTCAGGCGCGCCTGATGGCTGGCATCGTCTGAATAATAGAACGCTGTCTTTACGCCTGCTTCGATAAGGCGCCGCGCGTTTTTCTGGGTGGCCCCGAGATTTTCAAAGCGGCTTGGAAGATTATCGAATGGGTCGATGATGACGGGGATATCAGCGGCAGCCAGTTCGTCTGCGACCATCCAGCCTTCCTGAGCGCCAACGAGAGCGATTTTCAGGTTTGGATACTGTTCGGTCAGGGCAATAACTTGGCGGATGTCGCTCGCACGGCTGACGCCGATCAGAATCAGTTGTTGGCCACGCGCTGCCGCGCTGAACGCCTGCGCATCGATGCGGTTGAGCGCATCCCCGTCAGAGCTTGTGATGTAACGGGCAGGGTAGGTCCGCGCATCTCCGAGTGCAGCGCGCAGTTTCGCCCATGCCGCCGGCCTCGAGCCGCCTGAGACCCCAGCCCCGGCTTCGCCGAGATTGATGTAGGTGAACGCTTTGGATTTCGTGATGGAATCAGGGGTGCCGGACGTATCGGCGACAAGGCCTTGGCCACCAATCAGCGAGGAGCTGATGCCCGGAGCAACGACGATGCGTGTGACACCTTCAAGCCGGGTCATATCTATCATCGCCGCCGATGGATTGAACGCATCGGACATGTCGAGCGCCGCGCTATAGGGCGATGCAGGCGCGACTGTGTCGTTGGTGGAGTCTTCCGCGCCAACTTCGACGATGCCCGCCTGAGTAAAGCTGGCGATGATGCCGGGGGTCACCCAGGCGCCCTCTGCATCTATGGCCTCAACGCCGTCCGGAAGCGCGCCATCATCCCAGGCGACGACCTTGCCGTCCCTGATCACGATAGTTGCATCTTCAGTCAGTTTTGAGCCGTCCCAGAGCTTGGCATTTTCAATGGCGATATCCTGCGCGATTGCGCCAAGAACGAGTGCGGACGCCGCAGTGGCGAGGATCGTGAACTTGCCGATCATTTGATGTCTCCTTCACCAGGCTGGCCGAGCTCGAAATCGGTAACAGGTGTTTTCTGAGGCCGGTCTGCGTCGAACATCAATGCGCCATCAATGTAGACCTTCTCGGCATTGGCGTAGACGCTGAACGGATCAGCCGACCAGACGACAACATCTGCATCCTTGCCGGGCTCGAGCGAGCCAGTCTGGTCGAAAATACCAAGTGACTTTGCAGGGTTAGACGACAGCCAGGTCCAGGCATCAGCTTTTGAAATATCGATGCCGACCCTCCGGCCATCCGCCAGCGCTTTTGCGGCTTCCTGATTTAGCCGCTGTATGCCGACATCGCTGTCAGAGTGAACAATGGCGCAGGCGCCTGCATTGTGAACCATGGGAATGTTCTCGCGGATGCCGTCATAGGCTTCCATCTTGAAGCCATACCAGTCGGCCCACATGGACGAGCAGATGTTCTCCTCGGCCAGCTTGTCCGCGATTTTGTAGCTTTCGACGGCATGGTGGAAGGACGCGACCTTGTAGCCAAATTCCTTCGACATATCGATGACCTGCGCCATCTCGTCGGCGCGGTAGCAGTGCATATGGACGAGGATATCGCCGTCGAGGACGCCTTTCAGCGTATCGAGTTCGAGGTCACGGGCAGGGGCAGCCTCATCGCTGTCCGGGTCCCAGTCATCCCACTTTTTCTTGTAGTCCGCCGCCTTGATCCAGGAGTTGCGGTACCCGGCCATATTGCCCATGCGCGAATAAGGCGCGCCGCCGGGAAAGCCGCCATTGCCATAGCCGTAGACGCGCTTTGGATTCTCGCCGCACGCCATTTTCAGCGTGTAAGGCGCATCGGGAAACTTCATGCCCTGAACGGTTCTGGAAAGCACATTCTTCACCGTTACACCGCGTCCGCCGAAGAGGTTGGCTGAGCCAGGCAGGATTTGCAGTGACGTGATGCCGCCCGCCAGCGCGCGCGTGAAGCCCGGATCCTGTGGCCAGACTCCGTGCTCAGCCCAGACTTCTGCTGTAACAGGACCTGACGCTTCATTTCCATCGCCATGCGCGCTCACGCCGGGCGATGGGTACACGCCGAGATGGGAATGGTTGTCGATAATGCCGGGCGTTACGAATTTTCCGCTCGCGTCCACGACCTCGACGTCGTCGTCCACCTCTAGACCTTCGCCGATTTCGGCAATTTCTCCGCCCTTCAGCAGGACGTCGTAATTCTGGTACTCGTTACCGATCCCGTCGAAGACCGTGGCGCCTTGAAGAAGCACCGTTTCAGACGGGTAGGGCTTGTAAGTCGAGGGGTAGGGGTTCTTGTTGAACGCTTCGGAGGTTTCAGACTTTGCGGTCTTGGTCGTTTCCGTAGGTTCAGTCTCTTTGCCGTTGTCGCAGGCACTTAGTGACACGGCGATTGCGGCACCGGCCATGAGTTTGATCGCGTGCTTCATACGAGCCCCTTCATCACTGCAATTCGGAGCTATTGTGTACGGTTTGATGCGCGTTGCAATCCGCAGACGACAATTTCCATTGCGCCGTGTGGCCTAGCGCCGCTTCCTGAGCACAGAGCGGGCCAGAACGGCATAACCGAATTCCCTTACGCGCGGCGCAAAGCCGAGTTCGCTGACGGCAATATGATCAAGTCGGCGCTTGAGGCGGCCGACTGTGCTGAGCTCATTCGAGCCACTGAGGACCGACCAGATTTTCTGGCCAATGCGATGGCGTCGGCCCCGCATGCCGGGGGATGTGGCGAATACTTCGAAAGATGGCCTGGAGGCATTCGCAAAGTATTTTTTGTAATGGTCATGACCGTTGGCGAGGTCATACACGTCCAGCCCCATCTCGGAAAAACTCTTGAGTGCGCGCATGATCAGCAGGTTGCCCGCCGAATAGTGGCCATAGATTGGGTTGAAAGCGGCGAGCCATGGATGGAAGGCGCCGCCCACGCGAATGCCGAAATGCCCGCTGATCAGTTTATCGCCGATCCACAAGGTCGTCGCGAATCCGTGTGAACTGTTGGCAACACATTCCAGGATTTGGCACGCATCCGTGCTGTCGATCAGATTGACGAGGCCGGTTTCTCGAAACTGTTGCCGCTTCCAGTCGTACAGCTGGTCTAGTGTCGCCCGGTCGGGAGTGCCCCATTGAAAGCGTGTTTCGCCGACTTCGCGCTCGATCTGGTTCAGAAGCCGCCGAAAATTCTTGAACCGTTTGGCGTGGTCTGAACGACGGCTCTCGACATATTCCTCAGACGACAATTCGCCGGGTCTGATGACGTGACTGTCGGTGGCGGTTTGATCTGCCTTATGGGTCTTATTGGACGGTGCGAGCGCTCCCCACGGATCGACCATGCTGTTGGCCAGATATGCCGGAATCCCGGCCATATCGAGCATCTCATCGAGCGACATGGCGCAGTCTCGGTCGACAATAGGGCCGCAATAGTCAGAGAATGGCGCCCCGAGCGGACGGGCAAATCCATCCGGCCTTATATGGGCCGCCAGCACACCCACCAGCTGCTCCCCTCGTGAATAAAGTGCGACACGGACATCATCCCGCACGCCTGCCACCAGTTCTGCGAACTCGGGTTGAAACAAGGCGCTGTCATAGTCGGGATGTTGGGCGCAAAGGGATTTCCATTGCGCCTTCTCTGCGTCGTCGAGCTCATCTGCCCGTACAACGCGGACCGTTGTCGATAAGGGGGGAGGGGACAGCGCCATTCTAGGAAAGATGCTGCGCCGGCCGAGTACAGGTTTCGCTGTCCAGGTCGAGTTCGAAACTGGCAGGCGTCGGGGCGGTCGGTTCGCGTTGTGGTTCGAGCTTTTTAAGAACGCGCGCCAGAGCTGCCTTGCCGATCGTCCCGGCGGTCAGCGAATTGGGCCGGCTCGGCTTGGCGCCGAAGCCGCGTCTCAAGCGACCATTGGTATAAAGGGCATTCGCCTTCAGCAAGGCGGGCATCGTCATGAATTCGCAAGAGAGCGAGACGTTCATGACGTCCGCATTCTGCACGCGGTGAGGGGCAGTTTGAGGCCAGGTGAGCGCCATGCCGGGCTTAAGTGTCAGCTGCCGGGCTGAGGCCTCGAAGCCGCTCTTGAAGGCGAGGCCTTCTTCCTGCTCGCGCAGAACAATTGCTTCGACACGCTCATCGGGCGCAAAATCGCGGGTCGGCGGGTAGAGCCAAATTGTCTTCTCGCCGCGAACCTGCAACAAGGCGACCAGCGGGATATCCAGATGATAGTGGACATGAATGCCGGGAGACGAAATCAGAACGCTCATATCGCGTTTCATGACTTTCCGTCCGGCAGCGTTCTGGAGCGAGTCGAATATTGCCTCACCCGTCTGGCTATAGGCCTCGACCAGTTGGTTGGTGGCGCGCAGATTGAGCCAGATCCGGCCGCGCTTGACGGCCCGCAATATCTCAGCGCCTGACAGGTCTCCGGCGATCCCGCGGACCGGGGCTTCCTCACCTTCGCTGTGATCGGCAAACGTCCAGACCCCAAGCCGTTCGCGTGGATAGGCGTCCAGAAGTGCGGCCAGCGCATCGTCACTGAATAGCGGCGACTGGTCGAGCGTGTGGGTCGCTTCGAGAATCTCATTCCCGAAGTCTTTTTTCGTCGTTTTAGGCCAATTAATCGTCATGCCTGTCCCGTCCTGTAACAGAACCTGTCCAAGAGCCGCCATTTAAGCGGATTAGGTCAAAATTCCCTTATCAGGCGAGCAAGATTTGGGCCAAGACGGCTATAAAGGGATAACTAGATGTCGAGTTCTTCAGCGAACTGCGCGTTATCCTGAATAAATTTGAACCGGTGCTCGGCTTTTTTGCCCATGAGCGTGTCGATCAGCTCCGCTGGCTTCATCTCTGTCAGCTCATCGAGAGAGTCTGGCAAGGTGATCCGTGCCAGCGTTCGCGAGCTCGGGTCCATCGTCGTTTCCTTGAGCTGCGATGGGTTCATCTCACCGAGGCCCTTGAAGCGGCCGATTTCGACCTTCTGGCTGGGTTTGAACTCCGATGCCATCAGCGCCGTTTTCTGCTCTTCATCCATAGCGTAGACGGACTTACCCTTATAGCTCAGTCGGAAGAGCGGCGGCATCGCCATGAATAGGCGGCCACTTTCGATAAGGCCTGGCGTCATCTGGTAGAAGAATGTGATCAGCAGGGCGGCAATATGCGCGCCATCGACGTCAGCATCGGTCATGATGATGATGCGCTCATAGCGCAAATCATCGAGGTTGAAGCCGGTCTTCAGGCCGGTTCCCAACGCCAGCATAAGGTCCGACAGTTCCTGGTTCTTTTCCAGCTTGTCGTCGGACGCAGAAGCGACGTTCAGAATTTTCCCGCGCAGTGGCAGGATGGCTTGTGTCTTGCGGTCCCGTGCCTGTTTGGCAGAGCCGCCAGCAGAGTCGCCTTCGACGATGAATAGCTCCGTGTCATGTCCATTGGAGGCGCAATCTGCGAGTTTGCCGGGGAGGCGAAGTCTCTTTGTTGCCGACTTGCGAGCGATGTCTTTGGCCTTGCGCCGCTTCGCACGTTCATCGGCGCGCTCCATCGCCCAATTCAGAAGCTTGTCGGCTTCCTTCGGGCTGCCGGCGAGCCAATGGTCGAAACGGTCGCGTACGGCATTTTCGACGAGGCGGAAGGCCGCCGTTGTCGACAGCTTGTCCTTGGTCTGACCAACAAATTCCGGTCCGCGAATAAAGACCGACAGGAGGATGCCCGCATAGGACATCACATCATCGGCGGTGATCGCTGTGGCCTTCTTCTGGCCGGTCAGCTCGCCATAATTACGCAAGCCCTTGGTGATGGCTGATCTGAGGCCTGCTTCATGCGTGCCGCCATCCGGGGTCGGGATGGTGTTACAATAGGATCGCGAGAAACCGTCCGCCTCACCGAAACCGGCGGCTGTCCAGGCTATGGCCCATTCGACCTTCCCGTCATCTGTTTCGACGAGACCAGAAAACGCCTCTGCCGTGATCGTGGCCTTACCCTTGAAGACTTCGTCCAATTGATCGGCGAGTCCATTTGGATAGGTCAGAACGGCTTCCGAAGGGACTTTGGAATCTTCAGGAAGGAGCGACGGGTCACAAGACCAGCGAAGTTCGACACCGCGATAGAGATAGGCTTTCGACCGCGCCATCTGAAACAGGCGCGCAGGCTTGAAACGCAGCTTTTCACCGAAGATCTCAAAGTCGGGCCGGAATCTCACGCTGGTGCCACGACGGTTCGGGGCGGCGCCTTTTTGCTCAACGGGGCCAACAACGGTGCCGCGCTCAAACGACTGAATGTAGAGTTTCTTGTCGCGGGCGACTTCGACATCAACGCGCTCTGAGAGGGCGTTGACCACTGATATACCGACGCCATGCAGGCCGCCGGCGGTTGCATAGGCTTTGTCTGAGAACTTGCCGCCCGAGTGCAGCGTCGTCATGATGACTTCAAGCGCCGACTTGTCAGGAAACTTTGGGTGCGGATCGACCGGAATGCCGCGGCCATTGTCCGTGACAGTCAGGAAGCCATCTGCGTCCAGCTTGACTTCGATACGGTTCGCATGGCCGGCAACAGCTTCGTCCATGGCATTATCCAGGACTTCGGCAAAGAGATGGTGATAGGCGCGTTCATCGGTGCCGCCGATATACATACCGGGGCGTTTGCGCACAGGCTCAAGGCCTTCGAGAACTTCGATATCCTTGGCGGAATAACCAGACGTGTCCGGCTTTTCCGGCGTCATATCGAACAATTGCGCCTGATTTGAAGTTGCCATAAGGACCCCCGTCTGAATCGACTCAGTTCGATGATACGTGTTGCATCGCCTTAAGGAAGGGTGCGAGCGCTGCTTAGCCGCTCTCAGCTGTGAAATACCCGGATATCAGAACCGGAAAGGCTAGCGACCGAGCAATTCTTTCGCGCGATTGAAGACGTCTTCGAACATCTCCGGTGTAAGACGGCGGGTGTTCGTATTGTAGCGCGAGCAGTGATAGCTCGAGAGCAGGATTTGCCCGCCAGGCAAGGCATATTCCGTCCCGTGGCCGAAGGGATGGTCTTTCACTTTCAGATCGAACGCCCGAAGCGTGGAATCGTGAGAAATCTTGCCGAGGCAAAGCAGAATTTTTGCAGTTGGAAGCGCTTCGATGCGGGAATTCAGGTAGTTCCTGCATTGATTGACTTCACTACCATTCGGTTTGTTCTTTGGTGGGACACATCGAACGGCGTTTGTGACCATCGCGCCTTTCAGCTCCAGCCCATCATCAGGCCGCGCCGCATAGGTGCCCTCGGCGAAGCCACATTTCAGCATCGTTTCGTAGAGAAGGTCTCCGGCCCAGTCGCCGGTGAACGGCCTGCCGGTTTTGTTCGCTCCTGTCACACCGGGGGCCAGACCAATGACCAGAAGCTCTGCCGCTTTATCACCGAAGGATGGGACCGCGCCGTTAAACCAGCCGGGGTGTTCCAGCCGGTTCTTTGAGCGATAGGCAACAAGTCTAGGGCAAAGATCGCAATTCAGCGGTGCTTCTGCTGGAAACTCGGTTTGAACTTCAGTCATGGTCAGTCTCCGCAAGGTGCTTTGAGGGTTCGCCCACTCGGCGTGGGCGCGATACGAGGTCGGCGAGGTCTTCAAGGTCTATGAAGACGTCCGCTTCGCGCCTCAGATCGTCGGATATGGTTGCTGATTGGCCTTTGACAGATGAAACCACGGTGACACGGCATCCTTCGGATTTCACCTTTTCCACCAGTCTTCGGAAATCGCCATCTCCGGCAAAGAATATGATGTGGTCCACATGGGCGGCCGTCTCGAGCATATCGACAGCGATCTCGACGCTCATACTCGAGCGGACGCGGCGCTTGCCTTCGCGGTCTGTGAATTCGCGGGCCGGTTTCTTGATGACGTTGTAGCCATTATAGCTCAGCCAATCGACGAGCGGGCGAAGCGGGCTGTAGTCATCATCTTCCAGGATCGCGGTGTAGTAGTTCGCCCGCAGGAGCCGCCCCTTGCTTCGAAACTCGGTGAGAAGCTTGCGAAAATCCACCTCCATGTCGAGAGCTTTGGACGTCGCAAAAAGGCTCGCGCCATCGATGAAGAGGGCCAGCCTCTCATCCTTGTAAAATGCCATGTCAAAATACCAGAAATAAAAAAGAATATTGAATAAGCATGTAATGCTAGGCGGCGACTGCAATCAGATCAAGGCGCGGGTTGTGTTCGGCTGCTGCAGCGCATATAAAAATCGGCTACAGGAGATTTCCCACATGGCACGAGTAACCGTTGAAGACTGCATTGAGCAGATCCCCAACCGTTTTGAACTTATCCTCATCGCTGCCCAGCGCGCCCGCATGATCCGTGAAGGGTCGCCGCTGACCGTCGATCGGGACAATGATAAGGACCCAGTTGTTTCGCTGCGCGAGATCGCTGAGCGTTCTGTCAGCCTCGATGTGGTTCGTGAAGGCCTGATCGCCAATCTTCAGGAAGTTCGCCCAGGCGAAGAAGACGAGCGCGAAGCCGATCGCGTGGCACTCGAAGCCGCACCGGCGGCTAGCGAAGAAGATGTCATGCGCGCCTATCAGGCCGAGCTTGAATCGGGCCGCGACGACAGGTTCTAGATCCAATATGACAAGCGCGACCGTAACGTCATCTGACCGGTCGCCCGCGAATATGGAGCGGCGCGAGTCTGGCACTCGCGCCGCAATTCCTTCTCGCGAGGACCTTATTGAAGCTGTCCGTGCCTATCATCCGGAAGCCGACGCTGCGCGGCTCGGTGACGCCTATGACTTCGCCAAGGAAAAGCATGGCGAACAACTCCGTAAATCCGGAGACCCATATTATTCGCACCCCGTTCAGGTCGCGATGCTGCTCGCTTTTATACAACTCGACCAGTGTACCATCATGGCAGGCCTGCTGCATGATACGGTTGAGGATTGCGACGTTGCGCTTGAAGAAATTGAAAGAAGGTTTGGCGTAGATGTTGGCGAGCTTGTCGACGGTGTAACCAAACTCGGCCAGCTTCAATACAAGTCTGAAAAGTCAAAACAGGCCGAGAACTTCCAGAAGTTCATTCTGGCGACGGTGCAGGACATTCGCGTTCTGCTGGTAAAACTGGCTGACCGGCTTCACAATATGCGCACGCTTCACTTCATTCCGAAGGAAGAGTCGCGCCTTCGCATCGCCCGTGAAACCATGGACATCTACGCGCCGCTGGCCCGGCGAGTTGGCTTGTATCAGGTCGCGTCCGAGCTGGAAGACCTTGCCTTCCATCACATCAACCCAGCCGCGCGCGATAGCATTATCGACAAACTGGAAGAGCTGACGTCCGAGAACGCCAATGACCTTGAGCGCATAAGATTTGCGATCAAACAGATCGTCGCCGAAAATGGTATTGAGGCCCGGGTCAAAGGACGCCGCAAGCAGCCTTATTCGATCTGGCGAAAGCTGGAACGCAAGTCCATCTCGTTCAGGGATGTGGCCGATATCTTTGCCTTCCGGGTCATCGTTGGATCGGTGCAGGAGTGTTATCAGCTCCTCGGCGCCTTCCACACGGTCTGGGCGTGCCTGCCAGACCGGTTCCGGGACTTCATCTCCGTGCCCAAGCCCAACGGCTATGCCTCGCTTCATACGACCGTACGGGCGTCGGGCAATCGACTTGTTGAGCTGCAAATCCGGACAGAGGCGATGGACCGAACGGCCGAGCATGGCGTCGCGGCCCACTGGACCTATAAGAACAGTGAGTATGGGTTTGATTTGGAGTCGTCCAAAGCCGCAGGCCTTGACCCGGGCGCCAACCTTCGCGCGTTCGGCGAATTGCTCGCAGACGGCGCTGAGCCAGATGAGTTTCTCGAACACGCCAAGCTCGAAATGTATCGTGAGAACGTCTTCGTTTTCACGCCCAAGGGACGCCTCATCATTCTGCCGGGCGGGGCGATGCCGCTGGATTTTGCCTATGCCGTTCACACGGCAGTTGGCGACACGTGCGACGGCGTCAAGATCAACGGCGTCGTCAGAACGCTTCGGACCCAGCTCAAGAATGGGGACGTTGTAGAAATCCTCAGGCGTCCGGAATCGCGTCCCGTCGTCGGTTGGGAAGCGCTGACCGTGACGGGTAGGGCGCGCTCGGCCATCCGCCGTCTGATCCGCGACCGTGAGCAGATCGAATTTGTGAAACTTGGCCGGACCCTGATCGACCGCGATCTGAGACGAGCTGGTATCGACCCGATCGAAATCGACATGCCCCGCATTGCGCGTCGTGCAGATTTTGAGTCTTCTGAAGAGCTTGCTGAAGCGATCGGTCGTGGGCGGTACGAAACAGCGGATTTTATCCGGACAGCCTTTCCGGGACATGAGCCGGCGCAGTCCGATCCTCAGCAACGCATGCTGATCGACGACAATCATGCCAGCCGAATGATTGCGGGGGCTGATCTGACGCCCGGCGTCACATTGCACCTTGGCGAATGCTGTCACCCGATACCGGGAGACCGGATCATTGGCTTGCGTGAGCCGGAAAAAGGCCTCGTGATCCATACGATTTTCTGCCAGCGGGTTGTCGACTTTGAAGATCGTCCGGACCTCTGGGTCGATCTTCGCTGGAATGATGTTTCAAAACAGGGTGTTGTCGCTGTCGGCCGTATTGGTGTCCGCGCGGTGAACAAACGCGGCGTTATGGCCACGCAAGCCTCCGCCGTGGCGCAGGCAGGCGGCAACATCACGCGTGTTGAGACAGGCGAGCGGTCAGCGGACTTTCTTCAGCTTATCTTCGATATAGAGGTTGAGGACTTGCGCCACCTGGAGCAGATAAAGGCCGCATTGCGCGCGCTCGCAGTTGTCGAGAGCGTCGAACGGATCGAGGAGGTAGTGAATTGACCAATGAAGATGTGCTCGAGTGCTTTCGTGAAGCAGGCGCCCTTCTTGAAGGTCATTTCATTCTCTCATCCGGCAGGCGTAGCCCGGTTTTCCTTCAAAAGGCGTTAGTCTTCTCTCAGCCTGAACTCGCCGCCCGTCTCTGCAACGCGCTCGCAGAGCGGGTCCGGGAGAAGTTCGGCAAGATTGACGTTGTCGCCGGTCCCGCTGTTGGCGGTATCATTCCTGGATACGAGCTTGCGCGCCAGCTTGGTTGCCGCTCCATTTTTGCTGAGCGGGTTGAAGGCGAGCTTCAGTTTCGGCGGGGGTTCTCCATCGCCGAAGGGGAGCGGATCCTGATCGCCGAAGACATCGTCACAACGGGCCTGTCGTTCCGGGAAACAGTCGTCGCGCTTTCGAAGCTGCCGGGCGAGGTTGTCGGCGGTTCCTGCGTCATCGATCGCTCGAATGGCAAGGCGGATGTTGGATGCGAACTGGTGGCGCTCGCGCAGGTCGATTTCCCCGATTACGCCCCGGACGAGCTTCCAGATGAGCTGAAAGACGTGCCTGCTGTGAAACCCGGCAGCCGCGGGCTCGCCTGAGAGGCGGAATTTATGATCATCGGAATGGGAAATGATCTCTGCAATATCGAGCGCATTACGCGGTCGATTGAGCGGTTCGGGGATCGTTTCAAAAATCGCTGCTTCACGGATGTTGAGATTGCACTGGCCGAACGGCGCAAACTGTCGGCCGAAACCTATGCCAAGCGGTTTGCTGCCAAGGAGGCCTGCGCCAAGGCGCTCGGCACCGGCGTTCCTCGGCGCGGCGTGCACTGGAAGCATATGGGCGTCGTCAACCTGCCAACCGGTAAGCCGACCATGGCCCTGACAGGCGGCGCAGCGGAGCGTCTGAAACAGATGTTGCCAGACGGACATGAAGCGCTCATTCACCTCACCATCACAGATGATCATCCATGGGCCTCTGCTGTTGTCATCATTGAGGCTGTGCCATTAGAAGCAGCGTCATGAAACCGGCCCGTCCCAAACGTACCCGCCTTCGTGCCTCTGGCCGCACGGTGAAGCGCAAACGCCCTGAATTGTCGGCGGATGACCGCGACCGGCTGGAAAAGAAGCTCGGTTACGCGTTCAAGAATGTTGAATGGCTACACCGCGCCCTGACGCATCCAAGCCTGATCGACAATTATGATGGCGACGCGCAATTCTCGAACCAGCGCCTGGAGTTCCTTGGCGACCGTGTGCTCGGTCTTGTCATGGCAGAGCTGTTGATCTCGAAATTCCCGGCCGAACGGGAAGGGTATCTCACGCGCATCTTCCATCAGCTGGTTAGCGGTGAGGCTTGCGCAGATGTCGGCGAAGCCATCGGTCTGCGTCCGTTTATCTTCCTTGATGCCTCGATGGATAAGAACAAGCGCGGCAGCTATGACAAGAGTGTCGCCGATGCGGTGGAAGCTATCATCGCCGCGGTCTACCGCGATGGTGGGCTGGAGGCCGCGCGCGCTTTCATCAGCCGTCACTGGATCATGGAGCTTGTGGAGCGCGAGGTTTCCCAGCAGAACCCGAAAACGCGGCTCAGCGACTGGTGCGGTGCGAACAAGGCGCCTTACGCGTCCTATGATATAGTTGACCGATCAGGCCCCGATCATGAGCCGATCTTTACGGTGCGCGCCAGTGTTGAAGGTCATGGGGAGGCCATCGACAAGGGGCGCTCCAGACAGGAAGCAGAAATGGCCGCCGCTGACCGCCTATTGAGAGATCTATTACGCAATGAACGCTGAAGACATCAAACACGCCGGCTTTGTTGCCATTATCGGTGCCCCGAATGCTGGCAAGTCGACGCTGACAAACGCCATGGTCGGCGCGAAGGTCGCGATTGTGACCCACAAGGTGCAGACAACGCGGTTTCCGGTGCGCGGCGTCACCCATCACGGCGATGCCCAATTGGTGATCGTCGACACGCCAGGAATTTTCGGCGCTAAGAAGCGCCTCGATCGGGCCATGGTCAAATCGGCTTGGTCCGGGGCAGACGATGCCGATGCTGTCGTGCACCTGATAGATGCCGCGGCCTGGATTGCTGAAACCAAGGGAAAGTCCGCACCTGCGCAGATCAAATCAGTTGAGGATGACCGCAAGGTGATCGAGACGCTGGTGAAGACCGGGCGCAAGGTCATTCTGGCCCTGAACAAGATCGATCTCTTCCCGCACGAAGATGTGCTGCCGCTCATCGCCGAATTTAATGAGAGCGGCGCGTACTCCGACATCTTCATGATCTCGGCCGCGAACGGCGACGGGGTTAAAGCGCTCATGGCGCATCTCGCGTCCCGCATGCCTGAGGGCGAGGCGATGTTCCCGCCCGATCAGTCCGCCGACATTCCAATGCGACTGCTGGCTGCGGAGATCACGCGCGAAAAGCTGATGCTGCGCCTGCATGAAGAGCTACCCTACCAGCTGACGGTCGAGACCGAGTCCTGGGAAGACTTCAAGAATGGTGATGTGAAGATCCAGCAGATCGTCATTGTCGGGCGCGAGTCCCACAAATCCATGGTGCTCGGCAAGAATGGCCAGACGATCAAATGGGTCAGCAAGGCGGCGCGCGAAGAGCTCAGCGAGTTGCTGGATACGCGCGTCCATCTCTTTCTCTTCGTCAAGGTTGATGAAAAGTGGCAGGAACGCCGCGAGAGCTATTCCAATCTGGGGCTGGAGTTCGATCTCTGATGCAATGGCGCGATGAGGGCCTTGTCCTCGGCGGGCGAAAATTCGGTGAAAGTGGACTTATTCTCGACGTCCTGACGCGTGAGCGGGGGCGCCGGTCCGGCCTTGTCTATGGCGGTGCATCCCGCAAGAAACGCGCACAATATGAGCCGGGCAATTCGGTAGACCTGTCCTGGTCTGGCCGACTTGAAGAACAGCTTGGACGCTTTGATGTCGCCGAGAGCTCCAAACAGCGCGCCGCGCGCCTGATTGACCTACCGCTTGCCCTCAACGCCGTAGCCTCGATCTGTGCTCTGCTGCGCGGCGCCATCAATGAGGGCGATCATGCGGGCTCTTACATGTTTGAAGCGACCGAGATGCTGCTCGACAGTCTCGACGATACAGCGGTCTGGCCCGCCCTTTATGTCCGCTGGGAACTGGGCCTGTTATCGGCGCTCGGCTTTGGTCTTGATCTCGAAGCGTGCGCTATAAGCGGCGAGAATGATGGTCTGACCCATGTGTCGCCGCGCACCGGTCGCGCCGTTAAAGGCTCGGTCGCAGAAGACTATGTTAGCCGCCTGTTTCCGCTGCCGCGCTTTCTTATCGATCCTATGGCCCCGGCGACGGAAGTCGACATCGCAAACGGCTTGACGCTCACCGGCTATTTCATTGAGCGCCGGCTGTTCAATACAATGAACCGTGACCTGCCAGAGCCGCGTCGCCGTCTCGTCGCAAAGCTGGGCGCGAGGCCCTAGCGGCAGATGCTGGAATTGCCCATGTCGAAATGAAAATGGTCGGCGTGGGCCACATTATAGTCCGGGCTAAGCACCACGGAAAAAAGCTGGCATGCCCCATCGCGGACCGCTTTCAAAAATTCGCCGCGCTCACTGTCTTCTCGCCAATGCTGTCGCACATCAATTTCACGACCGTCTTCGAGGCGAAAGCCCTTGATGTCGATAGCATTCGCCCGGCCATGTTCGCTGAGGCGGTTGGACCCAGCAATATTCCGGCATGAGAAGCTGCCATAGCTCAGCACTTCAACGACGGGCGAGCCGAGGATATCTTCAGCGGCCACCGAGACGATTTCCCTCTCCCATATGTAGACAGCTGCCGCTTGCGCGCATGTCATCCGAAGCGGCGCAACTGAGTAGGGATAGGTTGAGCGATCAAGCACCAGCGCGCCATCGATTGGACAACGCTCAGTGCCTGCGCCGTCATCGAGCCGCGTGTAGGCGATGTCTGCGCGGTCGAGCCGGGAATAGCATAGCGCGCGGTCAGCTTTCAGCCGCGAAAGCTTGAACGAGGTGGCGATACCGATCGGGTCATTGAGACTTATCGGGCGCAAGGGGTTGTGCTGGGTCGGCACGAACGCGTTGAAGGCGATGATCGCCAGCAGCATTGCCGCGATAACACCCAGCTGCTTGATTGTGCGCTCTACGGTGCTGATCATTCCTTACCCGGCCTGTCCTTTCTGGTACGCTTCTTTTTAGACGCCTGATTCCCGTCTGGGCGATCAAACATCCTGGGGAGAGCCGACATGTCCGACCTTCTGGACCATGAAGATGGCAATATCATCAACGAGCCGCTGAGCGAGGCGCTGACCAAGCGTTATCTCGCCTATGCCTTGTCGACGATCACGTCCCGCGCGCTCCCTGATGTACGCGACGGGCTAAAGCCGGTGCAGCGCCGCATTCTGTACGGCATGCGCGAACTTAAGCTCGATCCTGATTCCGGCTACCGTAAATGTGCAAAGATTGTCGGTGACGTGATGGGTAACTTCCACCCGCACGGCGACAGCGCGATCTATGACACGCTTGTGCGTCTGGCGCAGAGCTTCTCGGTTCGCTATCCGCTCGTCGACGGGCAGGGCAATTTCGGCAATATCGACGGGGATAATGCCGCCGCCTATCGTTACACCGAAGCGCGGATGACCGAAGCGGCGAAATTGCTGCTCGAAGGCCTCAATGAGGATGCGGTCGACTTCAAGGACAACTATTCAGAGACTGACCGTGAGCCCGTGGTGCTGCCGGCCGGCTATCCGAACCTGCTTGCCAATGGCGCAACGGGCATTGCCGTCGGCATGGCAACCTCCATTCCGCCGCACAATGTTGCTGAAGTTATCGACGCCGCGCTTCTGCTGATTGACGACCGTGACACGCCGATCACGGAAATCATGAACGTGATGCCGGGGCCTGACTTCCCGACAGGCGGCGTGATCGTCGAGCCCCGTAGCGCCATCCGCGACGCCTATGAAACTGGCCGCGGTGGCTTCCGCATGCGTGCGCGCTGGGAGGTCGAGGACCTTGGGCGCGGAACCTGGCAGATCGTCGTCACGGAGATCCCGTATCAGGTCCAGAAATCCCGCCTCATCGAGAAACTGGCCGAACTGATCGAGACAAAGAAGGCGCCCCTCTTGAGCGATGTGCGCGATGAAAGCGCCGAGGACATCAGGGTCATTCTTGAGCCGCGTGCCAAGACGGTTGAGCCTGAAGTCCTGATGGAGAGCCTGTTCAAACTGTGCGATCTGGAATCGCGCTTCTCGATGAACATGAACGTTCTTCACAAGGGGGCGCCGCGCGTGATGGGCGTGCGAGACGTTCTGCTGGCCTATCTTGAGCATCGCCGCGAAGTTGTTGTTCGCCGGGCTGCGTTCCGTCTCGACAAGATCGAGAAGCGGCTGCACCTGCTCGATGGCTATCTCATTGCCTACCTCAACATTGATGAGGTGATCCGGATCATCCGCGAAGAGGATGAACCGAAGCAGGAGTTGATGAGCCGGTTTGGCCTGACGGATATTCAGGCCGAAGCCGTCCTCAACCTTCGCCTGCGCGCTTTGCGCAAGCTCGAAGAGATGGAAATCAAGCGCGAGCACGAGGCGCTAATCGCTGAGCGCGACGACATTCAGTCCCTGCTCAACTCATCGAAGCGGCAGTGGACGCGTGTCGGCAAAGAGCTGAAAGAGGCGCGCAAAACGTTCGACCCATCGACCGAGCTTGGCCGTCGTCGTTCGACGTTTGAAGATGCGCCGGAGATTGACCTGACGGCAGCGCTTGAAGCGTCTACGCCGAAAGAACCTGTCACTGTCGTTCTGTCTTCAATGGGCTGGATCCGGGGCATGAAGGGCCATGGGCTGGATCTGGAGTCCGCGAAGTTCAAGGAAGGCGACAGCCTCTATCTGAGCGAAGAAGTCTACACGACGGACAAGATCATTCTCCTGTCGGGAGATGGCCGGTCCTTCACGCTTGGCTGCGACAAGCTGCCGGGCGGGCGCGGGCATGGTGAACCGATCCGTCTGTCGATCGATCTGGAAGACAGTGTCGACATCGTATCGATGTTCAAGCTCGAGCCGGATCGCAAGCGTCTGGTCGCTTCAGACGCCGGCTACGGCTTCATCGTCGCTGAGCGTGACCTGGAATCAAACCGGAAGGCGGGCAAGTCTTCGGTCAACACAGCCGGTGGCCTGTTGACTGTTTGCACACCCGTCGCGGGCGACCATATCGCGGTGATCGGCACCAATCGGAAACTGCTCATCTTCCCGCTGGACGAGTTGCCAGAAATGTCTCGCGGCAAGGGCAACAAGCTGCAGAACTATCGTGGCAAAGAAAAGCTGGCGGATGCGATGACGTTTGACCGTGAGGATGGCCTTGTCGTGACGGATGCTGCGGGCCGCTCAAGGGCCTTCCCTGAGTGGACCGAGTGGATGGGCAAACGCGCCCAGGCCGGTCGGCTCGCTCCGAGAGGCTTCCCGAAGTCCGGCAAGTTTAGCGGATAGCTTGCCTGCGGCGGCAGGCAGGTTTACTGAATCAGGCTTGTTATTTCTTTGGGGGGACACCCGTTGACACCTTTATTTGTAATTCTCGGCCTTCTGGCCCTGGTGCTCGTCTTTCTGGTCGGCATCTACAACTCGCTCGTGGCCAAACGGCAGCGGTGCAATCAGGCTTTCGCCGATATCGACGTTCAGCTGAAACAGCGTCAGAACCTTATTCCGAACCTTGTGGAGACGGTGAAAGGCTATGCCACGCATGAGCGCGAAACGCTCGATGCTGTTGTGCAGGCGCGCAATTCGGCTGTCGCAGCCGATACGCCAGCTCAGATGGCTCAAGCAGAAGGCGCCCTCACCGGAGCGCTTGGCCGACTGTTCGCGCTGTCCGAGGCTTATCCAGACCTCAAGGCGAATGAGAACTTCAAGGATCTGCAGGACGAACTGTCTGTGATCGAAGACAAGCTTGCCGCTGCGCGCCGTTTCTACAACTCGGCCGTTCAGGACTACAACACCTCGCGTGAGCAATTCCCGAACTCGGTTGTCGCCGGCATGTTCAATTTCGAAGAGCGCGAATTCTTCGACCTTGGCGGCGACCGTACGGCGCTGTCCAACGTACCAGAGGTCAAGTTCTAGCGCTTCAGGCGTAAGGGTTGCGCGTCGTTCGCGCGAACTAAACCTTTCTATCCAATCGAAGCCGCCATCGACCGACGTGTCGCTGGCGGCTTTTTTGTGTGCCGAATTGAGAGGCCTATTTGGCGGCGATACCCGGAAGCCAGGTTGCCAGCGCTGGGATCATCGCGACCAGAATGATCATCAGCAGCTGCAGACAGATGAAGGGCAGGGCCCCGCGCCATATGTCTGCGGTCTGGACGCTCTCTGGCGCCGCGCCGCGCAGATAGAAGAGTGCGAAGCCGAAGGGCGGCGTCAGGAAGCTCGTCTGAAGGTTCAGCGCCATCAGGATCGCCAGCCACACCGGATCAAACCCCATGATGATCAGCGGCGGCGCCACTAACGGTACGACGACAAAGATGATCTCGATAAAGTCCAGGAAGAAGCCAAGCACGAACATGACGAGCATGGCGCCCACCAGCGCGCCCCACTTACCGCCTGGAACGGATGCCAAGAGCTCTGCAACGGCGTCATCGCCTCCAAACCCCCGGAAGACGAGCGAAAAGAGCGACGCCCCAATCAGGATCAGGAAGACCATAGAGGTAATATGAACGCCGCTTTTCAAGGCGGGCAGAAGCTGGCCGCGCCTGTGCAGGATAAGCATTCCGGCGAGGGTCCCGGCCAGAAAGATCAGTGCGGAAATCACAACAACCGCGACGCCCGCATAAGTGCCCGCACTGGCAGTATCGATACCGGTCCGCAGATCCATGACATTTCTGATGAACAGGATCGCCACAAGGCCGCCGAACGCCGCCATGATGATCGTGGACAGCGCTTTGTCGCCGTCTTCGGAAAGCCGGAGACCCGCGAGCAGGATGGCGCCAGCCACACCGATCGAGGCAGCTTCGGTTGGCGTTGCAATACCGGACAGGATCGCGCCAAGCACGGCGATAATGAGCACGAGCGGCGCACCAAGGCCGAACGCGACCTCCTTTACTTTCAGCGGTTCGCTATCGTCATCGACGATCGGTGGGCAGGTACTCGGTTCCGTGAACGCCTTGAATGCGATCCATGCGAGATAGAAGCCAACCAGAAGGAGACCGGGGATGAGAGCGCCAGCAAAAAGATCGCCAACGGAGACCACGAAGGTGCCAACGCCCATCTTGTTCGCGGCCTGACTGGCTGCGTTCGAGACCGCGTCTGCGAGAAGAATGAGGACAATGCTGGGAGGGATGATCTGACCAAGCGTGCCGGACGCAGCGATTGTGCCGGTGGCGAGCTTAGGATCATAATTCTGCTTCAGCATGGAGGGCAGGGCGATCAGCGTCATCGTAATGACGGTCGCGCCAACAATGCCTGTCGAGGCAGCAAGCAGTGCGCCCACCAGAACCACAGAGTAGCCGAGCCCGCCTCGAACCCCGCCAAGCAGCCGGCTCGCAATATGCAGCAAGTCTTCCGCCACCCGCGAGCGTTCAAGGATGACGCCCATCAACACAAAAAGCGGAACAGCGATCAGCGTCTCGTTTTGCATGATAGAGCCGCCCTGAATGCGGCTCGGCAATGATAGCAGTAGCGGTTCGGGGAAGACGCCGAACGTGATGCCGACCAGCGCAAAGAGCAAGGCCACACCGCCCAGCGTAAGGGCAACCGGGTAGCCCGCCAGCAACGCAATGATCGCCGTCGCGAACATCAGAAGCGCAAGGATGATCTCAAGCTCCATGTTCGCTGCTTTCTGTTGGCGTGACGTTTTCGGTGCCCATGGGGCGACCGGTCAGTCTCAGCGCGGCTTTCAGGGCAATCGACAGGCCCGCAACAATCATGAGGACGGCAAAGATCGGCACGAGCGTCTTGAAGAGAAAGAGAATGGGCAGTCCGTCGCTTTCCCTGGAGCCTTCAAACAGCATCCATGTTCGCGTGAGCCCCTGTTCGCCTGTCGTCAGAAGCCGAATGCAGATTGGGAAGAGCAATAGATAGGTGCCCGCAAGCTCAATCCAGGCTCGCCCGTGCTCACCGAATTTCGGGCGCAAGATATCGACCCGCACATGCGCCTCGTCCCGAAGCGCAGAGGCCGCACCCAGCATGAAAATGGTCGCGAATGCATAGATCACGGACTCCGAGAGCCAGGTCCATGACAGGGCCAGCGCATAGCTGGAAATGACGACAGCCAGCTGAAGAATGAACAATAGAACCGCCGCGAACATGGCGATCTTCAGCACCCACTCAATCGCGTCATCCAGTTGTCGCGCCAGGGCAGTGCCTGCCGACTGCATAGGCTTGGGGACAATAAGAATAATAAGCGGCAGCAGCAGGACAGGCAGCAATACGATGCCGATCCATTTGAGGAATGTGCCGATCGTCAGGAAGAGGTCTGCATCCATGATGTCTGCGCCTTAGCTCGACCGGCCCAGTTCGCGGGCGGCGTAGTAGGGCCCGTCGGATACGGCGGCCCAATCGCTCATGGTTTTCAGGCCCGCTTCAAAGCTTTCATAGATCCGCTTCTCAATCCCGCTCTTGCCGGAATCGGCGCGCACATCACGCGCTGCTTCGGCCATCGCTTTGACGACATCGTCCGGGAAGGAACGAAGCTGTACGCCGTGTTCACGCGTCAGAATGTCGAGATAGACCGAGTTCTGATAGGTGAACTCGCCAAGCGAAGTGTGGTTGACGGACTGGCAAGCGGCCGTGATCAGCGCGCGTTCGCTTTCAGTCAGGCTTTCCCAGAGCTTCAGATTGATGCCAACGGCGAGACTGGCGCCCGGTTCGTGGAAGCCCGGTCCGTAATAATATGGCGCTTCCCGATAGAAGCCGAGCGAATAGTCATTCCATGGACCGACCCACTCGGTCGCGTCGATATTGCCAGTCTGGAGAGCCTGATAGATTTCGCCGCCCGGAAGAGCCTTTGCAGATCCACCGAGCGCCCGCAGCACATCGCCGCCTTGTCCGGGAATGCGCATCTGCAAACCGACGAGATCATTGAGGCCATTGATTTCCTTGCGAAACCAGCCGCCCATCTGATGGCCTGTGTTGGCGCCCTGTATCGCCTTTACCCCGAACTGGGCCGAGAGCTCATCCCAAAGCGCCTGACCACCACCAAAATCGATCCAGCCCATTATCTCCTGAGCCGTCATGCCGAATGGCACGGCGGTGAAGAAGGGGTACGCCGTCGATTTGGCCGTCCAGTAATATTCCGCGCCGTGATACATGTCCGCGGAACCATTTGCGACGGCGTCAAAGCTCTCAAAGGCCGGCACTAGCTCGCCGGCGGCATAGACTTTCACTTCGATGAGTCCATCAGACATGGCCGCAATCGTCTCACCGACGCGCTCAGCCGCCCGGCCAAGGCCCGGCAAGCCTTTCGGCCATGTCGTCACCATATTCAGGCGGCGCCGGTTCCGGCTAATCGCTGGTGCGGCGAGGTTCGCAGCGTGTTCGGGGCTGCCGAATGATGCGGCTGCACCGCCTATGCCAAGTAAGCCTGCACCCAGCAGGTTTCGTCTGCGTATCATTATCCTCCCCCGGATCGCACGGATCGTCCTGTCGGATTATGTCTGCAGGACTTTACTCGGTATCTTCAAGCGGACGCCAGACCGGCCCGTCAAGCACTTCAAGCGGTTGAAAGCGGCGCTTATAGTCCATTTTTGGACTCTGTTTGATCCAGTAGCCCAGATAGACGTGCGGCAGACCGAACTCATCCGCGCTTCGAATATGGTCCAGGATCAGATAGGTGCCCAGGCTACGTTTTGGCTGGCGGATATCGAAAAATGTGTAAACCATTGAAAAGCCATCACGGAGCACATCAGTCAGCGAGACCGCGATGAGGGGCGCATCTTCTTCAGGGCCCTCACGATATTCGAACATCAGGGTTTGAACGGGTGTTTCGTTCACCATGCCGGAAAATTCTCGAAAACCCATGTCAGACATGCCGCCGCCTTCATGACGCTCCAGAAGGTAGCGCTTCAACAGGCGGAATTGCTCACGCGTTGCCTTTGGCGGGACCGGCCGGCGTACAATATCGCTGTTACGGCGCAGAATGCGGGTCTGATTGCGGCTCGGCTCGAACCGGGTCGTATCGACTCGTACGCTGCGGCAGGCATTGCAGCTCGGGCAGGCCGGGCGATAGGCAACGGCTTGGCTGCGCCGGAAGCCCGCCTCGCTCAACTGGTTATGCAGGGCGTCAGGCGATGCCTGGTTCAAATGCGTGAACGCCTTGCGTTCAAACTGGTCGGGCAGATAGGGGCAAGGGGTCGGGCCCGTTACATAGAAACGAAGCCCCCGGCGGATACCAGGTACCGTAAATAAAGACTCATCAAGTTTCATCGTCATCGATTAAGCCACTCACAGGTCAAATCGCCAAGGGGCAATGAGTGTAAAAGCAATCCACATCACGACCAGTAATGGACCGCCAAACTTAACGAAATCAGAAAATTTGTAATGACCAGGCGCCATGACCAGCATGTTTGTCTGATAGGCAATGGGTGAAGCAAAGCTGCAATTGGATGCATAAATCACCGCGAGCAGGTAGGGCAGTGGCTCTGCCCCGGTCGTGTGGGCCGCTTCCAGAGCGACAGGCGCGAAGAGGACAGCTGTTGCGGCATTGCTGAGGATGTTGGTCAGAATGGCGACGCAGAGGAAGATTGCCGAGAGCACTGCAACAGGCCCGTAGGGCGATGCTAGGTCGACCACGAGTGTCGCAATCAGGGTGGCTGCCCCGGTGGCTTCGAGGGCCGTTCCCATCGCTAAAGCTGCGCCGATGACCAGAAATATCTTGAGATCGAGCGCGCGGCTTGCTTGCCGCGTATTCAGGCACTGCAGGAGGATCATGGCGGTTGCGGCAAGCACTGAGGCGATCAGAATGCTCGTTATGCCGAACGCGGCGAGGATAACCATGCCAAGCGCAATGGCGCGCGCAGCATAGCCGCGGGCGGTTATCGGAATTTCTGTCTGCGACCATTCAAGTAAAATGAGGTCGCGGCTGTTGCGCAGCTCCTGAAAGGCTTGCTGCGGACCGCAAAGCAACAAAGTGTCGCCAGCTTCCAGCCTGATCTCGCCGAGCCTGCTTCGTATCATCCTGGATCGGCGTTGAATGCCCAGCACGACTGCGGATGTCAGTCTGCGAAAGCCGAGCATTTCTACCGTCCGGCCAGCCATGCGTGAGCCCGGCGCGATGACCGCGTCGACCATGCTCAGCGCAGGCAGCGAGTTATCAACCTTTTCAGATGGGCCGGTGCCATTCCATATCTGTTGCAGCATGCCAGGCTGCCTCGCCAACAGGTCGGTCAGCGCCTTTCTTGTCGCAGCGACAATCACCAGATCTCCGTGCCGCAGCTCAATCTCGTCGAAAGGCGGCAACAAAGCGCGTTCGCCGCGCTGGATCATGCGAACCGTCATGTCTTTCAAATCGGGGTACATGCCGGCAACCGATGTCTTGCCGATCAGAAAATGGTCGCCGGTGACTTGGATCTGGGCGACAAACTGTTTGCCGGATGGCACGATTTCATCTGCTGACGTATCACGGTTTGGCAGGAGAAACCGCGAGAAGATCGCGATATACAACATGCCGATAGCAGCCAGCATCAGGCCCATCGGCGTCTGATCGAAAAATCCGAGCGAAATGCCTTCGATACGCCGGTAGGTGTCGGCCGCCAGCAGGTTGGTGGACGTTCCGATCAAGGTCGTCATGCCCGCCAGGATGGACACGAAGCTGAGCGGCATCATGAGTTTTGACGGTGACGTATTCATCCGCATGGCAATCGCGCTCATAATCGGAAGAAACATGATGACGACGGGCGTATTATTGGTGAACGCGCTGATCGCAAAGACGCTGAGAAACGTTAGCGCCAGTGTACTGATGGGGCGTTTGCCGTAGGAGCTGACCAGAGCTTTGGTTGGACCTTCTATCGCACCTGTCTGGAAAAGCCCCTGTCCGACAACCAGCAGTGCCATGATTGTGATCAATGCCGGGTTTCCGAACCCTTGTAGCAGGTCGGCCGGCCCGATGGGCGCGTCTGGCAGTCCCAGCATGCCTGGCAGGGCGAACAGCAAGAGCAGTGACGCAATCACGCAGACGGACACGATCTCCATCGACCAGCGATCGAGCACGTAAAAGCATATTGTAATGAGCACGATGCCCAGGCTGGCCCACATCGGCCAGTTGGAAATGAGCGGTTCGGCCATCCGGCCTCCTTGCCTGAAGCTCACGCCTGAGGCTGGAGCTGCATATTATTCGATGTGAATCACTATGCTCAACCGCCGGTTCTGAGGCAAGTTTGTTGCGTCAGGATCGAGCGGTTGTGTGTCGGCGAGACCTGCGACGCTTCGGATGCGGGTCGCGTCCAGTCCGTTTGCGACAAGCGCCCGGCGGGCCGCATTCGCCCGTTCCGAGGAAAGGTCCCAGTTTGAGTAGTTGGCCCGGTTAATAGGATCGCTATCGGTGTGACCTTCAATCGAGACCGGATAGTCGATTACAGCCAGCGCAGCCGCTGTCAGCGCGATCAAAGACTCGCCATGAGTGTTGAGCGTGGCATCGCCCTTTTCGAATAGCGGTGCGCGTTCAGGGTCGAGCAGATTGATGCGCACGCCTTCTTTTGTCGTCTGCAGGGTGACGCTTTCGGTCTCGTCGCTGAAGAGCGGAGTACTCTGTATTTTGGAGCTGAGTTGGTCACGCGGAGAGGGCGTCAGTGACATTGCTTGGACGGTGTTCACCGCTTTGCCGCCAAATCCTTCTGCAACGCTTTCCTTTTGTTCGGATGTCGCGCCATGAACGAGCCATAGGACCAGAAACAGAGCGCAGAGCGCCGTCAGGAAGTCTGCATAAGCAAGCTTCCAGGCACCCGTCCTGCGGGTAGGCGCTAGGGGCATTCTGCCCCTATTGCGCGACGTGGCGTCATATCCAGCCATTTCCAACCGATCTTTCTGATCTTGATGGTATGGTTATCAGGCCCGTTTTGAGATCAGGTCACTCGAATGGTTTGAATTTACAAGAAATGTAGTTTGATCTTGACCAGCGTGGTCTAGATCGATGGTGGTGTAGCGGTCCGTTGGTCGTTCAGGCTGGCATAAAGTCAAGAAGAGTTGAGGTATCCATGAGTAAGTGCGCATTTCTGGGGCTGGGCGTCATGGGCTATCCGATGGCTGGGCATCTGGTGGATGCCGGTCACGCCGTGAGTGTCTGGAACCGCACCTCGTCGAAAGCGGCAGACTGGGCCAAGCAGCATGATGGCACGCCCTATGAGACGGCTGCAGATGCGATCGCCGGCTGCGATTATGTTCTCCTTTGCCTCGGCGATGACCCTGACGTGGAAGCCGTTTTCGACCAGATCGAAGACAGCCTGTCGGAAGGGACTATTGTCGTAGACCACACGACGGCGAGCGCTGGGCTTGCGCGCAAACTTTATGAACGCTGCAAGGCAAAGAGCGCAGAATTCATAGACGCGCCGATCTCTGGCGGACAGGCCGGGGCCGAACGCGGTAAACTGACAATCATGTGCGGCGGTGATGACGCGGCCATGGCAAAGGCGACGCCTGTGATGCAGGCTTATGGCGCGCGTATCACACACATCGGAGAGAGCGGTGCAGGGCAGCTTGCAAAATCGGTCAATCAGATCTGCATTGCCGGTATCGTGCAGGGCCTCTCCGAAGGAATCCATTTCGCAGAGACGTCCGGTCTCGATGTGAGCAAGGTAATCGAAGCCATCTCAGGCGGCGCGGCACAAAGCTGGCAGATGGAAAACCGCTGGGAGACCATGGCAGAGCGGGACTTTGATCATGGGTTTGCGGTCGACTGGATGCGTAAGGATTTGCGGATAGCGCTGTCGGCGGCGCGCGAGAGCGGGGCGTCTCTGCCCGTGACGGCGCTCGTTGATCAGTATTATGCGGATATTCAGGCCATGGGCGGATCGCGCTGGGATACGTCGAGTCTGATCAACCGCTTCCGGAAAGGCGATCGCGACTAGCGTGAGACAACTCGAAATTCATCTCAAGAAGCGCGACAGCGATACGGTTATTCGAGCCATAAAGGCATTCGGCCCCATCGACTCGATCTCTTTTCCGGTGGAGCAACAGGACCGGGTGCTGATCCGCGTCCTGATGCATGACGGACGCTCGCAGACGCTGACGGATGCACTTAGCTCTGCGCTTGAAGGCTGCCGTGACTGGCGAATTACGACAATCCCGATTGAAGCCACGCTCCCCACGCCGGAGCCGATGGAAGAGGACGCGCAGCAGGCGAATAACAGGGTATTGAGGGAAGAGCTGCTCGACGATGTTACCCGCGATGCAACGCTTACGTTCGATTTTCTGATCCTGTCCGCGCTCTCGACAGTTGTGGCCGCCATCGGTTTGAATTCTGATGGTGTGGCGGCTGTTATCGGCGCAATGGTCATCGCGCCGCTTCTCGGGCCGATACTCGGCTTCTCGCTTGGGGCAGGCCTTGGTAACATGAACCTGATCCGCGAGTCCGGCAAAACACTGGCCGCTGGTCTCGCCGTAGCTCTGATTGTTGCTTTTGCGATCTCTTTCACCCTGAAACTGGATACAAGCAGCCAGCAGCTGATGTCCCGAGCAGAAGTCAGGCTGGACAGTCTTGCTCTGGCCCTTGCGGCAGGGGGCGCCGCAGCGCTTTCAATGGCCAGGGGCCAGGCGTCCGCACTCGTTGGCGTCATGGTTGCGGCGGCTCTGCTTCCACCTGGGGCAGCGTTTGGCCTGTTTATCGGTAGCGGGGAATGGATGCTGGCGTCGCGGTCAGGCCTTTTGCTGCTGCTCAATATTGCATGCCTTGTGCTTTCAGCGCTCGCAGTCTTCCGGCTCAAAAATATCAGGCCAAGAGGCTGGGTTGACCAACAGAATGCCGACCGGGCCTTCTATATCAATGTCGGTCTGTCGATCCTCTTCCTTGTGATTGCCAGCGTGCTGATCGTCTACTTCGATCTCGGCCACAAGGTTGACCTTGGGAATTAGAGCTTTCGCCGGGAGGCTTTGCGGCTGTTGCCTGTGCGAGTAGTCTGCCCGCAGGCGAGGGGAGCCGCAATTGGCCAAAGCTGAGAACAAGACCAGGCAGACCAAGCTGTCACCATCTGCCTTTATTGCGTCTATTGACCATGAGGTCCGTCGCGCTGACGCTTTTCGCCTGCTCGAGATTTTCAAGGACGTTACGAATCTGGAACCCCGGATGTGGGGACCAAGCATGATTGGCTATGGTCGCTACCACTACAAATATGAAAGTGGTCGCGAAGGCGAGTTCTTCATGAC
Organism: Henriciella litoralis; assembly: GCF_002088935.1. Lineage (NCBI taxonomy): Bacteria > Pseudomonadati > Pseudomonadota > Alphaproteobacteria > Hyphomonadales > Hyphomonadaceae > Henriciella > Henriciella litoralis. The sequence goes on along the minus strand of NZ_NCSS01000006.1, from coordinate 544,506 downwards.
CGGGTTCTCGCCGCGCAAGGCCAATCTGGCGGTCTACATATTGCCCGGCTATGTCGGTCTCGAAGACAAACTGTCCCGTCTTGGAAAGCACAAACTTGGCAAGTCGTGCCTCTACATAAACAAGCTGGCCGACATTGATGAAAGCGTGCTCGCTGAAATCATTGATTTCGGACTTCAATACATGCGCGCAAAATATGAGACGTGGGACGTTTAACCGACGCGTTCGATTATGTTCTCCAGAACATCGTCGATCAGTTTTCGGGTCTGATAGCCGTTCAAAGGTGTGTCATTGGCAAAAATCGCAAAAGCATATGTCTTGCCGCTCGCGCTCTCAAAATAGCCTGCGAGGGCGGACACCCCCCTTACGCTGCCGGTCTTGGCGTGAATCCGATTTGGCTTTCTTATATTCTTGAAGCGGTATTTCAGTGTTCCGTCTTCGCCGCCGACGGCCAGATAGGATTCCCACCTTTTGTACCAGTCCTGCTTGCTGGCCCAGACCAGCAATGAACTCATCGCTTCCGGGGTCATCCTGTTATAAACGGACAGACCAGAGCCGTCTGCCAGATTGAAATCCTTGCGATCGGCGCCTGCTTTGATGAGCGTATCGCTCACCAGCTTCAAGCCAGCCATCTGTGACCGATCACCCTGGGTGAGCGAGATGTGGTGAAGCAGTATTTCAGTATAGAAGTTGTCGCTGTCATGCAGGATCGAATTAAGGAACTCATCCCGGTCCGGCAGGGGAAGAGTAAAGTCGGGCGTTTGATTTACCGACTTTGCATCGTCCACTTTCGGTGAATATCTGATGTCACTTCGAATGACGGATCCGTGCACTTCCACGCCGCGCTGTTCGAGCATCAGCTTCAGAACTTCGCCTGCATAAAGGGCAGGGTCATCCAGGCCGAACTTCAATTCGACGGGAGGGGAGGCGAGGGGCAGATCTCCGACCATATAGGCTTCGCGCGCGCCAGGGCGCCGGATCAGGTCGAGATCAAAACTGCGGCTTGGAACGGTTTGCGCTTCTGTTGTGGAGATACCGAAGGCGGGGGCCCAGTCCCACTCCACGACCGGCGCTGAACCTTGTCGGGGCCCGGGGGTCAGTTCCGCACGGGCGGTGCCACCATCAACGCTTAAAGCTGTGATTGCAGTTGCATATCCGAACCGGAAGTCTTCATGGCTCCAGCCCGTCGGCCAGTGTGGCGGCAGAAAGAGGGAATCGTTCACGTCGACAGAAGCAATGTGCTCTATGCCGGTCGCCACAATAGCATCAGCAATTTGCTGCAGGCAGTTTGTCTTGCAATCTGACGCGGAAGACAGGGTCGGATCACCACTGCCGATAAGTTCAACAACCGGATAATTTGAAAGCGGGGATGGTTTTAGCCGGTAGCCGGTTCCGCTTGGCCATTTGCCCTCTTCGAATGACCCCAATGTATCGAAAGCCGTTGCGGTTGTTGCCAGCTTGAGGGTCGACGCGAGCGCAAATCTTTCATCTTCGGACAGCGCGACCGCTTCTTCTCCATCGAGCGCCTTTACCGAAATGCCCCACCTGCCACCTTCCAGGTCGGGCAGCTTGAACGAGTCTTTGCCAAGCCTCTCAGCGGAAGCAAGTGGCGCGCAGGCAATGAAGGCGACACTCAGGGTGGCCAGCCAGATAGCCGCGCGCGATGATGACATGAAAAGCACCTTAGTCGTTTAACTGATGTGCTGCTGCTTCTGCGAAATAAGTGATGATCCCTGAAGCGCCAGCACGTTTGAAGCAGAGCAACGTCTCCATCATCACACGGGTTTCATCAATCCAGCCTTTCTCTCCAGCCGCCTTGATCTGGGCGTATTCGCCAGACACCTGAAACGCGATTGTCGGGATGGCAAAGGTCTCCGATACACGCCGGACAATATCGAGATAGGGCAGGCCAGGCTTCACCATGACCATGTCTGCGCCTTCGGCAATATCCATGGCGACTTCGCGCAGCGCTTCATCGGAATTGGCCGGGTTCTGCTGGTAGGTTTTCTTGTCACCCGTCAGCGCCGTCGCTGACCCGATTGCATCGCGATAGGGCCCGTAGAAGCCACTGGCATATTTAGCAGCGTAGGAGAGGATCATTGTATTGGAATGACCTTCACTCTCCAGTGCCTGACGGATCGCGCCGATACGCCCGTCCATCATGTCTGACGGGGCCACCATGTCACAGCCAGCTGCGGCCTGGACAAGTGCCTGTTCAATCAGGACGGCTGTCGTCTCATCATTCATGACGTAGCCGGAGGCATCGATCAGCCCGTCATGGCCGTGCGACGTGAACGGATCCAGCGCGACATCACATATGATGCCGACATCAGGGGCCGCATCCTTCATCGCCTTGATCGCCCGCGGCACAAGTCCATCAGGGTTCAGGGCTTCACTGCCTGTCTCGTCTTTGTAGCGCGGGTTGAGATGCGGGAACATCGCGATCGCTGGAATGCCGAGGTCGCTCGCGCGCTTTGCGGCTGCCGCAGCTTCATCAACATTGAGACGCACCAGACCGGGCATCGAGCCGACAGGTATGCTGGGCTCGTCGCCATCATGGACGACCATGGACCAGATCAGATCCTTGCGCTGGAGCGTATTTTCCGCGGACAGGTTTCGGATCCAGCCAGACTGGCGAAGTCGGCGCAGGCGGGTAGCAGGAAAGCTTTGTGGGTATGGAGATGTCATGCCCGCTTTCTATCGCGGATTCAGAGATTGCGAACCGTCTTTCTCATGAAAATCCGCAGTGAGACGTCCATGAAAGGCGCTTGCGCGGCCTCGACCTCCTTCATGAAGGACGAGTAGGCGTGTTTCGGGATCACTCCATATCCTAGCGACGCGTAGAACGGACCGTTCCATGCAAGATCGCGGAAGGTGGATAAAAGAATGGAATTGATGCCGAGGTTGGTTGCCATGTCTTCTGCCGTTTTCATCAGCGCTGTGCCGATGCCGCGCCGACCGAAGTCTGGGGACACGCTTATCTGGTCGATATAAAGGTCGCCATCCTGGATGGAGGCCATCAAAAAGCCCGCGACGTCGCCGCTCTCAACGACGGCAACTTTCATAAGACCGCGATCTATCGCGGCATTGATGGCATCAGCTGAAACATGATCGCCAAGCGCGTCTTTACTCAACAGGCCGGTCGGTCGGAAAAGGTCTGACGCCGCTATGTCGACAGCTATGACGCTAGGCGCATCGCTCGAACGTCCGTCGCGGATATGGGGGGATTGCAAGTTTTCCGCCTCGATTGTGGCTCAAGCCGCAAGACCTGACCTATTAATCGCGGCGCTATAGCTGGATCGTTTGTGAGCTTAGAAAGTGGACACCAACAAGCGGTCCACGCTGCCACTGCCGTGACGAGGTACAGCGTTTGATCTTCTGCTTGTCAGGGCTCAGAATTTCGACTGTGAAGCGCGCCGGAAGCATGACGGTCTTGTTCAGCAGGATCTTTGCGCCGCGTTGCGACAAATCCTTTACGATGAAAGGAATCTTGAAGCCTGTTTCGAGTATCAGCGTGCCGGAAGTGTTGACTTCAAAGCGCGGATGATCGCGCTGATCGGACATGTCTTCCGACTCCTGGGCTGCGTTGTTCAATTGATTGGTCATCGGTTTTCTATCCACATTCCCAACTCATAAATGCCGCCAGAATTTCAGATAATCATATCATGGATGTCAGGCGGCCATGACTTTGTTGATCCGCGGCGGTCGACTCAACGGCCAATTGTCGCGCCCGAATAGTTTATACATCGTTGAATTGAGTGAGATCGGGGTTTTTGTCGCCGAAGGTAACGGTTTGGACGTCAAATATTAACGAATCGGGGCCGTCAAACCCCCATGTTTAACGAAATGTCAGGAAGATCGGCGTAACTCTGTTCAAACTACAACAAAAGTTGAGTGATGATGGTGATAACAATGAACAACGCTGTGCAAGCAGTGACCGCTGAAGATACGGTTGCTGAATCTTTCCTGAAATCCCTTTCTCTTCTTGAGCAAGCACATCGTCGGTTGCACGATGTCGTCAAGGATGATCTCGAGCGTGGCGGTGAACGTCACCTGACGGGTGTCCAGGCGCTGCTTCTCTATGAAATTGGCGAAGGCGAAACCCCGGCTTCAACGCTGCGTGCCCGTGGGGCATTTGCTGGCACGAGCCTCAGCTATAACATCAAGAAACTTCAGGAAGGTGGATACCTGCTGCAGTCGCGGTCGGAAGCCGACAAACGCACCGTGCACCTTCGCCTGACAGAGCGCGGCCACACCGTCCGCAAGCGTGTCGAAGGTCTCTTCGCCAAGCAGGCAACGGCGCTTGAGCCGACAGCGAGCGTTCGTCCGGTGGATCTCACTCAGCTGAACAAGACGGTATCGCGCCTTGAGCGTTTCTGGTCTGACCAGATCCGGTTCCGTCTATAATTGTGACTTTTCAACCATGAGCAGAACGCCTAGTGCTTTTCGCTCATGGTCCGATTATGTCCCGTCCTGATCGCGGTGTTCGCAGCCGCGCCATGCCACGCTGGTCCCTGGGGCCAGCCGCATGGCGATCTCTATTCCCGTGTCGCAATTTCGCTCGGTGAAGTGGAGGGTCTGGCCAGCGGCCGGGTCGATGCATATGCCGAGTACGGCTTGTCGGACACATGGACGTCGACGCTGAAATATGAGCGCGTCGCGTTCGACGGATATCCTGAATTTACAGCCGACGGATGGCGCGCGACCTTGCGGCGCCCGTTTCGGCTGGGAGAAACGTACCAGGCGTCCATTGAATTTGGCTTACTGGAAGGGGCTGCCATTGGTGGGGCTGCAGGATGCAAGAGTCTGGGCGTTGAGGGGCGCGCCGGGCTTGGCCGCTCCTATAAGGAAAACACCGAGCAAGACCGCGATGGCTTCTGGTTTGCCGACATTGCATACCGGGCGCACGAAGACGGGTGCGAACGGTACCGGCTGGAGGCTGGATGGGGCAGGGAGATCTACCCCGGCATCTGGACTATTACCCAAGCCTGGCTGGACGATGGCACAACCAATGCCAGCTCTCAGAAATACCAGTTCGAATATCTCTGGCGCCTGCCGGCGGTCGATTTATCCATCGGCGTTCTTCAGGAACTCGGCGGTGAGTTCGAGGAGTCGGCCGCGTTCTTCGCGGTGGCCAAAACCTTCTAGTCCGCCGTCTCGGAAGCGGCGCCCGCGTCGTATCCGCTTTCCAGCATCAGATAGGCGATAACGGCATGCCGGGCATTCTCCTGACGCACGCCCGCAAAGGTCATGTTGTTGCCGGGCAGATAGTCATTCGGATTGGCAAGCCAATGCTCCACGCGATCAGGTGTCCACTGAAAGTCGGCAGCGCTCAGCGCCTTGGAATAGGCGAACCCCTCTTTGGAGCCGGCCTGACGGCCAAATATGCCGTGAAGATTTGGCCCCACCAGATCGCGGCCGCCAGCTGTCACGGTGTGACAGCTCCCGCACAGTTTGAATGTCCGGCGACCAAGGGCGTAATCCGCACTGGCATAGGGTTCAGGAAAACCTGAGAAGTCACGCGACACCGGATCTGCAGCAGTCTCTGGCGCCGTCACGGCGGGCGCGACCGGCTGAGTTGCGGTTGAAGCGGGTGGTTCGATTCGCTCGGGCTCTTGCGCCGTACGATCACACGATGCGGCCATGGCTAGCAGCGAGGCTAAAGCAATAGAGGAAAAACAACGCATTGTGGGCATAAGTTAAACCAGGACGTCTTCGTGTCTTTGAACGATCGCCGTTCAGATGCGGGATGAAAAATCGAGTTTTATGGATACCACGGCGATGCCGATCAGGCACTTGGTCAGCCTGACGCATCCTGCAGTGTTGTCGCAGTTTTCGGTCTCCAGTAAGCCCCACATTAACTCCCGCGGACTATATTTTTTCCAATAACAACAGAAAGTTGGGTGAAAAAATGGGCTATAAGCTGGCAGGTCTCACGGCCTGTTCGCCGATGGGGGCTGCGAGCGCAGTTGCTGATCCGCGAGCGTCCGATGTCTCAATCGGTTTCAAAAACACCACGACCGGTATCCTGAGGGGCAAAGCCCGAGGCGACGTCTCGACGACAGGCGAATGCCGCCACAGCGTCACTGAGCCTACCCTCTCGTAGATGGGCTTCGGTCGGCGAATTAGCCGACCGCTTGAATGGTTACGCGCCCACTCATACTGGCCCTCGCGGCCCTGACGCTTCTTCCGCTGATGCCCGTGGCAACAGCGCAAGAGAGTGGTGTGAACGTCGCGCTCCGTACGACCCAGCCTGCCGATTTGTCGCCGCCCCAGAGCGTCCCTGACCCAGTAGCCGCCACCAAGGCCTACATCGACGTTGAAGTCGCTGGTGCCCGTCTTTCCGTACCGACACGCCACGCAGACGGTAAAGATAGCCGAACCCTCATAGATGCCGCGCCGATAGCCCAGATATTGGGGAGCCGGTTTGAGGTCTCAGACAATCGCCTGACGTATTACCGACCGCAGGACGACGCGGTTATGACGTTGAATTTCGGCGATGGCGAGTTTCGCGCCAACGACATGGTGCTTGGAAAGCTGCCAGAATTCCAACGCGGTGAAGAGTCCGGCACATGGCTTGAACCCAAAACTATTGCAGTGATCACGGGGACAACCCTGCTGGTTGAGGCAGATGGGACCTACACATTCGAGCTTCAAAAAGGCCTTCGCCCGCAATCTGAACTGGACCTTTGGGTCAATGGCCGCCCGGTGGACACGTTTGGTGCGAAGGAACCGCGCACGATCGGGCCGGTACTTCTGGTGCCGCTTGAGCCGATCACCCAGGCGCTTGGCCACCAGCTGACGCTGCAAGCGGGCATGGTGCAGGTCATTCGCGCTCAGGATACTGCGGTGATTTCGCTGGAGCTTGCGACAGGACTAATCACGGTCAATGGCACGCCGCGCGGTGTTTCGCCTAATATGAGCTTTGCCGAGCCATCCTCCTTGCTGTTGCCATTTTCGGCCGTCGAAGCCCTGACGGGCACTCATATTTCGCTGTCACCAGGCTCCAATCGTATCGATGTACGGCAGGACGATCGCCTCGGCGGCGCCGCGCTTCCGCCAGACAGGGGCGCAGCTGGAGCAGGCGGTTCTCCGTTCACGCCAGAAGCGCTCAGCTACCTGCTAAGTGACCGTGGTCCGAACCGCGCAGAATTCTCCAGCCGCTGGGGCAGGTATAATTCCCGGCTTACCTATGAAAGCGCTGGAGGGCTCGAGGCTCTGGAGGAGCTGCAGCCGAGCTGGATGTCGCTCGACGTTCAGTCGCTGGATGGTTGGGCGGGGTCGGTTGGGGACTATAGCGGTCGGTTCCGCGAAACGGCCGGCGTCGACGTCTCGAGGGTCCGTGGGCTGTCCTGGCGCCGCAAGACCGACGGAGGCGACATTCTCGCCGTGTCCGCAGGAACAATGCTCACGGGCGCAGAGACGATCAGTGAGCACGCGACCAAGCCGGAGTTTGGCGGCTTTGCAGGCGGCGTTCGATTGCTGGACAAGGATGGGTCTCAGGAGATCGGCGTTGCGGCCAGAGTGACGGCTGGAGGCGACGATACGGCTATTGTCGGATCGGTCCAGAAGGTCATCGAACCGAAGGGCACCTTTGGCAATCTTCAGACCGCTTACGTTTCGGTAGATGGCGGATATTTCGACGGAGCCGAGACCGGCTTTGATGTTCGTGGTCGCGGCGAACTTCGCTTTGCGATGAACGACCAATGGACTGTGTCCATCTCTGGCCAGCATGACGGGGAAAAATTCCAGGCATCGCGGGATGCGACCTATTTTGGCGGCGTCTTCGATAACCGGGTCGGCGCGAGAACGACCGGCGCAATTTCGACCGACTGGCGCAGCGCGAAGTCCTGGGGAATTCTTCAATATGTGTCGGTCGGTGCGCGCGCTTCGATCAATCAGATCGACGGGCCGGTTTCGACGACTACGCATGTCTATTCGGCTTCGCTCAACACCAAAATCGGCGCATCTGGCCCTGACCTGGCGGTGGACGTTGAGCATAGCAGGGCATTTGGGGACGCTTCTGACGAGACGATGACAGACGTGCGCGTGCGGGCCTATCAGCGTTTCGACTGGGGCTCGTTGCAGGCCAACTATCTTCATCTCGAAAACGGCACGAGGCCGTCAAACCAGGCCGTCGCGATCGCTCAATCCAACCCATTGCAAAAGTCGTTCAAGAACGGCGCTTTTGTTTCCGTGGCACCCGCCGCGACCGTCACCTATACAGACGGCGACGCACGCTTTCGCGCCGGGGGGGCTGCGGCCTTTTCGAGCGGCCTGCTGCTCGACGAAAAACTAGAGCTGTCGGGTCAGGTCTGGGCGCTTTCCAATTTCGAACCTGAAGCTGCTGCCACGCGCTACTACGCCAATCTTGAGGCCCGGTATCGCGTCGGCAGAAGGACCGAGATCGTCGCGAGCTATTTTGACGATCTTGAAGGCCGCAACGATTTTTCGATCGCCTTGCGCGGCACCATTGAGTTCAATGAGCCGCGCCGCCAGACACTGCCGCTCGCCGACCGCGGCGTCCTGACGGGCCGCGTCTTTGTCGATCTCAACCGGGATGGTGTGCGCCAGGCTGATGAGCCTGGGCTCGCGGGCGCGCAAGTCGAGGTCCGAGGGACGCAACTTTCCCACGCTGCAGATCGTGACGGTGACTTCGAGATAGAGAACGTGAAAGAGGGTCTGTTCGGCCTGTCGATCAATCAGCGCAGTCTGCCGCTGGGCTACCGGGTCCAGGATGCAGAACTGATCAAAGCTTCGGTCGCTGAAGGGCGCCGCACCACTGTCGATATTCCAGTCATTCAGTCTGGCCAGCTTCGCGGGGCCGTCTTCATAGATATGGATGGGAACGGCATAGCGAGCCATAGGGACGAGCGGCTTGAAGGCCAGCCAGTGCGTCTGCTCAATCTTGCAACGAATGCATCCGTCGAAGTGCCAACGGCCTCTTTCGGTCAATACGGTTTCGAGAACCTCGAGCCGGGCGACTACAGGCTCTTCGTGATGGTTGGCTGGGAAGAGTATGCGGTCGACGTGAAATTGACTGAAGACGCTATGCTGCAAATCGTGCCGATTGCGATACCGCCGGAGGTCTTTGGGGTGACGCCAGCGCAACAGGTCGCCCAACTGACGGAGGCACCATAAAAAAAGCCCGGCGCGATTGGCCGGGCTTTTTCAAATTCGGGTGTACCGAGACCTATTCGTCGTCTTCGGCCAGAAGCTCTTCACGAGAGACGGTCTTGTCGGTGACTTTCACCGTCTCGAGGAGGTAGTCGACAACCTTGTCCTCATAGATCGGCGCGCGAAGTTGAGCCATCGCGTTCGGATTGCTCTGGAAGAATTCGAGCACCTGACGCTCCTGGCCCGGGAAGCGCTGGGCTTCGCGGATGAGAGATTGCTGAACTTCCTGCTCGGAAATCTTGATGTCTTGAAGGCGGCCGATTTCAGCCAGCACCAGACCGAGGCGAACGCGGCGTTCGGCGATCTTGCGGTACTCTTCCTTCAGCTCGTCTTCGGATTTGTCCTTGTCGTCATCGCTGACGCGGCCGGCATCCATTTCAGCCTGAAGCTGCTGCCAGATCTGGTCAAATTCCATTTCAACCATTTTCGGCGGCAGTTCGAAGTCATGCTTCTCGTCGAGAGCATCAAGCAGGTTACGCTTGGCTTTCGAACGGGATGCGCCGTCGAGCTCCTGCTGAAGCTGGCCTTTGACCAGGTTCTTGAGCTCTTCGAGTGATTCAACGCCGAGACCTTTGGCGAACTCTTCGTCGACGTCCGGCTTTTTCGGGGCCCGAACTTCGTTGACTTTGACTTCGAAGACCGCGGCTTTACCGGCGAGATGGTCGGCCTGATAATTCTCAGGGAAGGTGACCTCGACGTCTTTTTCTTCGCCGGCCTTAGTGCCGACGAGCTGATCTTCAAAGCCCGGAATGAAGCTGTTTGAACCAAGAACCAGGGTATGGCCTTCAGCAGCGCCGCCTTCAAACGGTTCGCCGTCGATCTTGCCGACGAAGTCGATCACAACAGCGTCGCCTTCGCGCGACTTGGCTGTCTTGCCGCGTGGCTCGTACTTCTGATTGTTCTCTGCGACCTGGTCGAGCGCCTCAGTCAGAGCTTCGTCTTCGACTTCGGCGACGGGACGTTCGATCTTGAGCTTGGTGACGTCGGTTGGCTCGAAGTCCGGCATGACATCGACGTGCATGTGATAGGAGAGGTCTTCCTTGCCATCGAGCACGGCTTCCATGTCGCTTTCCATGTGCATGTCAGGCTGGGAAGCCGGGCGCACATTGGCGTCAGCGATTGCTTTTTCGCTGGATTCTTTCATCGCCGTTTCGACGACTTCACCCATGATGGATTTGCCGAACATCTTACGGACGTGTGAAGCCGGCACCTTGCCTGGGCGGAAACCCTTCAGGCGCATCTGAGGGCGCATTTCCTCAATCTTGGCGTCGAGCTTTGACTTGAGCTCGCTTGCAGGCACCTTGACTTTGTACATGCGGCTGAGGCCATCGGTGGTTTCGGTGCATTCCATGTCTGTCATTCCTTGTGCCGTGGCAGCCTTTCAGGCCGGTCATTCTGGCAATCGATTTCCTAGAAGCGGCGGTGTATGTCACAGCAAAACGTGACTGTCCATGCGGTGGGGCAGGGCAATTTCACCTGGTGCGGATGAAGGGACTTGAACCCCCACGCCTCGCGGCGCCAGAACCTAAATCTGGTGCGTCTACCAATTCCGCCACATCCGCCAGGTTCGAGCCGGGTTGGTAATCCGCGTCACGCCGCGCATCAAGACCTCGTTGCATAAAACTCTTTGAGAAGTGCGGGCAGGGCGTCGGGGAGATCTTCGGAAATTAAACCGGGACCGAGGCGGAGGCCGAGTTCGCCGTGGGTCCAGCAGGCGGCGCAGGCCGCGAGGAAGGCGTCCATGCCTTGTGCCATCAGGCCGCCGGTGAGGCCGGCCAGCACGTCGCCGCTGCCGGCGGTTGCGAGGAAGGGAGAGGCATGAGTGTTGCGCACAAGGCGTCCATCTGGCGCTGCGATCAGGGTTTCGGCGCCTTTCAATATAACGATGGCGTTTGATTCTTTTGCCGCGAGGCGGACGGCTTTTTCTCTTGTGTGCTGGTTGAGGAAATCAGGGAAAATGCGTTTGAATTCGCCCTCATGCGGGGTGAGCACGACAGGTTTGGTTATCTGGCTAAAGAGGTCCTCAGGCGCGTCGGAGAAAACTGTGAGCGCGTCGGCATCCAGAACGCAACTATCTGCAGACTCCAACAAAATGAGGGTGTTATCCCGGGTCTGCGCCTTCACACCAGCTGCAGGGCCAATCAGGGCGCAGCTGCATGATTCGGCAAGTTCGGTGAGGTCTTCCACCGATGAAAACGGTTTCACCATCACCGCCGTTGAGACGGACGCATTCACCAGGGTGGCCGATGGCGGGGAGAGAAGCGTCACCAGGCCAGCTCCGATTCGAAGGCCTGCGCGCGCGGCCAGACGGGCTGCGCCCGTTGAGGCGGCCGAACCCGTGACGCACCCCAAATGCCCGCGTTTGTGCTTGTGACTGCCGGCGTCTGGCCAAGGCCACTGGTCTAGCCAGAGATCGGGGGAATTGGTCTGTATTTCAGTGGCAGCCATATGAACGCTCGTCAGCTCTTTCGTGAAATACCGGCGATTTCACGGTGTCGTAACAGTGTTTTTCTGCCGCGAAATGGTGTCGCCAGAGTGTCGTGGCGGCCGGTAAACTGAAGAATCAGAGAACTTTTGTCGCCGCTTCGCTTCCAAGCTCGAATAGTTTGAGGCCACCCTCAAGTTTTTCGATCTGGGTGACCGAGCAATGACCCGGACGAAAATTCGTGACGAGGTCGCTGCCTTCAAGATGGCCGACAATCGTGTTGATCGCGATGAAGTGCGTGAACACGACCGAGTCTTCTGGCATCGCTTCAATTGCGGTCAGAAGATCTGCGCGCCACTCAGACACGACAGCGGGCGCGGCATCCCATTTTCCGGCCATGAAACCTTGTAGCCAGGCGACGCGATCATCGAGACCGTCAGGCGTCGGGATTTCGGTCACGCGCGGGTCAGTTTCAATTGTCTGTCCGCTGAGCCTGGAAAAGGGCGCTGCCGTTTCCTGACAGCGCTGCATCGGGCTCGCGAAGGCCCGTTTGAGCGGTTTCTGGTTGAGCGTATCGGCAACGACTTCCGCCTGTCTTTTGCCGAGGGTCGATAGGCCGGGGTCGGGAGCGGAGCCCCATCCAGCGGAGGCTTCGCCGTGACGAACGAGATATATCATGCAGCCATCAAAGTTTCTGGCTCAAGGCCATGTTCTTGCAGAATTGCAAGCGCCCTCTGATAAAGAACCGGAGGCTGGATGCCAAGCTCTGCACGGACATCTGACAGCTGACGCGGCAGGATCGATTCGATATCGAGCTCGACGATGCGTCCGGCTGCTTTGCCATGACGGCGTCCCTCGCGGATGACATCCTTGATGCGGGCTTCTGGTGGGGCCGTCTTCGCGATTTCCCGGCCGCCCATGAAGGCAATGAAGCTGACGCCGCGCCCACCATGCTGGCTATGGGTAAAGCCAAGCAGGGCTGCTTCACCAAGCGCGTCGCGGCCATAACCGCTGAGGATATGAAACATGTCGTGGACGTCGCGCAGACGGTTCACATACCAGAGCAGGTCATCGTCGATATTGCGCCATTCGGAATCGCGCTTGAGGCTTTCTTCAACAAGGCCCTGGGCTGTGAGGCCTTCGCGTTCCATGAACTCGACATAGGTTTTTCCGACGCTGCCTCTGGGGAGCGCGTGAAGGGGAGCGTGATCATCGAGGATCGGCGGCAGGAAGGTGCGTTTTATAAGCTCAGCCTGGCCCCTTTCGGTCGATGCGAACCGTTCCAGATCCCTGAGAGCGGCTTTGCCGTTCAACGCCTCGATAATCTGAAAGACCTGATCGGTATCTTCCTTGTCCGCGATAAGTTTCTGCATGTGGCGCCAAGCTGTCAGCGGGCGAAATTTGGGCGTTTCGCGATTCGGATGGATGTAGAGGTTTGGCGTGCTCATCATGTGGTTTAGCTCCGGGGGAACGACGGTCTGGCTTCTAACATAGCGACGCCCAGTCGTCAGAACAATGACGCATGCGTCAGTTTTGCGGGCGGTCGCAAATGCTCAATTTGGTGGCAGCGCCGCCAAAAAAGCAGGCAGTCGATTTTACAAAGCATGAATTGTAGTAGCCTGTTATTCACGTGCGGCGCATGCCTGCTAGGGCAACTGCACATGTCGGAGGAAAGGGATAAAGCTGGCGATGAGGAAAATCGAAGCGATCATCAAACCATTCAAACTTGATGATGTAAAAGAAGCACTTCACGCAGTCGGTATGCAGGGTATGACTGTAACCGAGGCGAAGGGATTTGGCCGTCAACGTGGCCACACCGAACTCTATCGCGGCGCCGAATATGTCGTCGACTTTCTGCCGAAGCTGAAGGTCGAGCTAGTCGTTGCCGATGGCAGTGTGCCAGGCGCGATTGAGGCAATTTCCAAAGCTGCCCAGACTGGAAAGATTGGTGACGGGAAAATCTTTGTGTCAGAAGTGACTGAAGCCGTACGTATCCGCACCGGCGAAACGGGTGACAGCGCGCTTTAAAGGCGCTTTGATCTGGTTCGGCCGACGAACTTGAATTCTAACAGGAGGGCTTAATGGCCGATAATCTACAGAAAATGATGAAAGAAAAGGATGTCGAGTTCGTCGATCTCCGTTTCACCGATCCACGCGGCAAGATGCAGCACGTCACGTTCGACAAGGGCATGATTGAAGAAGACTTCTTCAGTGAAGGCCAGATGTTTGACGGGTCGTCCGTGGCTGGCTGGAAAACGATCAACGAGTCCGACATGCTGCTCATGCCGGATACAAGCACGGCGATCATCGACCCGTTCTTCCAGCAGACCACGATGGCTGTGATCTGTGACATTCTCGACCCGATCACCAACGAAGCCTATGGCCGCGATCCGCGGACGACCGCGAAGAAGGCCGAAGCCTATCTGAAGCAGTCTGGCGTCGGCACGACCGCCTATTTCGGCCCTGAGGCCGAGTTCTTCGTTTTCGACGACGTTCGCTGGTCAACCGATCCGCACAAAACCGGCTATTCATTCGACTCGACCGAGCTTCCGTCCAACACGGACCGCGAATACCCGACCGGCAATATGGGCCACCGCCCGCATGCCAAGGGCGGTTACTTCCCTGTTCCGCCAATCGATTCCGAGCAGGATATGCGTTCGGAAATGCTGGCGGTGATGGGCGAACTTGGAATGGAGCCGGAAAAACATCACCACGAGGTCGCGCCTGCCCAGCATGAGCTAGGCCTGAAATTCGGCACGCTGACCAAGATGGCTGACAATCTGCAGCTCTATAAGTACGTGATCCACAATGTGGCAGCACAGTACGGCAAGACGGCGACCTTTATGCCGAAGCCGATGTTTGCCGACAATGGCTCGGGTATGCACGTTCACCAGTCGATCTGGGACGGCAACAAGCCACTCTTCGCCGGTGATAACTATGCCGGCCTCTCAGAGTCTTGCCTGTTCTACATTGGCGGCATCATCAAGCACGCCAAGGCGCTGAACGCGATCACCAACGCGTCGACCAACTCCTACAAGCGTCTGGTGCCAGGCTATGAAGCACCTGTCATGCTGGCCTATTCGGCCCGCAACCGGTCTGCCTCGATCCGTATTCCTTTCGGCTCCAACCCGAAGGCCAAGCGCATCGAGACCCGCTTCCCGGACCCAACGGCGAACCCATATCTTGCCTTTGCGGCCCTGCTTATGGCTGGCCTCGACGGCATCGAAAACAAGATCCATCCAGGCGACGCCATGGACAAGGACCTTTACGACCTGCCGCCAGAAGAAGCGAAATCCATTCCACAAGTCTGTGGCTCGCTGCGTGAAGCGCTCGAGGCACTCGATGGTGACCGTGACTTCCTGAAAAAGGGCAACGTCTTCGACGACGATCAGATCGACGCCTATATCGATCTGAAGATGGAAGAAGTGATGCGTCTGCAGCTTCATCCGCACCCGGTCGAATTCGACATGTACTATAAAGTCTGATTTTACCAGACGATGCTAATGCGAGCGCCGGGGCCATTCTGCCCCGGCGCTTTCATTTGAACTGGGTTATCCACCGTTTACAAAGCGGTTGCGCCCTTGCGTGCAACGCGGTGTAGACAAATATGGAAGTCTCTGCGACCACGGTCCCAGTTCAGACGATATAATTAAGCAGGCTGGAACGCTTTTCATGACCGACCCTTACCGTACCGCTCTCAATCTAGTCCCGATGGTTGTCGAACAGACGAGCCGCGGCGAACGCGCGTTCGACATTTTCTCGCGTTTGCTGAAAGAGCGCATCATCTTTGTGACGGGCGGTATCGATGACGGGATGGCCGCGCTGATCACGTCGCAGCTGCTCTTCCTTGAGTCCGAAAGCCCGAAAAAAGAGATTTCGATCTACATCAACAGCCCTGGCGGGTATGTCTCGTCCGGCCTCGCGATCTATGACACGATGCAATATATCCGCTGTCCGATCTCGACCGTGTGTATCGGTCAGGCGGCAAGCATGGGATCGCTGTTGCTGGCCGCTGGCGAGAAGGGCATGCGCATTGCGTTGCCGAACGCCCGCGTTATGGTCCACCAGCCTTCAGGTGGCTTCAGAGGCGTTGCAACAGACATTGAACGGCACGCTGAAGAAATTCTCGATCTTAAACGCCGTCTCAATAATATCTATGTTAAGCACACCGGTCAGGAATATGACGCGATTGAGCGCAAGCTCGACCGCGACACGTTCATGACCGCCGAAGAGGCGCGCGATTTTGGCCTGATCGATCAGGTTTTTGCGCGCCGCAAAGGCGAAGACGAAGAATAAGCTGTCGGGTGCGCAACGTGTCTTGCGTGCCGCTCAGTTGAAAATATGATTGGGGAGAAGCGACATTTTTGCGCGGCATAAATCGTGCATTAATTGATCGCAAGCATGAGGTAGCCATGACAAAGCAAAACGGCTCCGGCGATTCGAAGAATACGCTCTATTGCTCTTTCTGCGGAAAGAGCCAGCACGAAGTCAAAAAACTGATCGCTGGACCAACGGTATTCATCTGCGATGAATGCGTTGAGCTCTGCATGGATATCATCCGTGAAGAGAGCAAAGCGGCCGGTTTCAAGACGAAAGAGGGCGTTCCTAGCCCCCGTGAAATCTGCGATGTGCTCGACGATTATGTGATCGGTCAGCCTTACGCAAAGCGCATTCTCGCAGTCGCCGTCCATAACCACTATAAGCGTCTGTCTCACGCCTCGACGTCCGATGGTGTTGAGCTGGCCAAGTCCAACATTCTGTTGGTTGGACCGACCGGTTGCGGCAAGACGCTGCTGGCCCAGACCCTGGCGCGCATTCTCGATGTGCCGTTCACGATGGCCGATGCCACCACGCTGACCGAAGCCGGCTATGTCGGTGAGGATGTCGAGAACATCGTGCTGAAGCTGCTTCAATCTGCCGACTATAATGTCGAGCGGGCCCAGCGCGGCATCGTCTATATCGATGAGATCGACAAGATTTCCCGCAAGTCCGATAATCCTTCGATTACGCGGGACGTTTCGGGCGAGGGCGTTCAGCAAGCCTTGCTGAAGATCATGGAAGGCACCGTTGCCTCCGTGCCGCCGCAAGGTGGGCGCAAGCATCCGCAGCAGGAATTCCTGCAGGTCGACACGACGAACATCCTGTTCATCGTCGGCGGCGCATTTGCCGGCCTCGACAAGATCATTTCCTCGCGTGGTGAGGGCACCCGCATTGGCTTTGGTGCCGATGTGAAGGACCCGGATGCGCGCGGCGTTGGTGAAGTGCTTCGCGACACCGAGCCGGAAGACCTTCAGCGTTACGGCCTGATCCCCGAATTCATCGGGCGTCTGCCGGTTATCGCGACGCTGGAAGACCTCGATGAGGCGGCGCTTATCCAGATCCTGACGGAGCCGAAAAACGCGCTCCTGAAGCAGTATCAGCGCCTGTTCGACATGGAAGACGTCAAGCTGACCTTCACCGAAGAAGCGCTTATCGGTGTTGCCCGCAAGGCCATCGGCCGCAAGACGGGGGCTCGTGGTCTGCGGTCGATCATGGAGGGCATCCTGCTCGACACGATGTTCGAACTTCCAAACCTGCGCGGCGTCGATGAGATCGTCGTGAACGGGGAAGTGGTTGAAGGGCATGCGGCGCCGCTGCATGTTCATGCGAAGGCCACAAAGCCGAGCGAAGCATCCTAAAAACTGTGCAAATCGGTCTGTTTAACACAGCTTGAACAGACCGAATTTACCTCCACATCTATCTACCAAGGCCGGAATCGTCCACCGTGGACAGGTCCGGCAGGATTGCTGCTGAGCAGGATCCAAGAAAACGAGGAGGCAGATATGCCCAAGAAAACCCTCCCAGTCCTTCCTTTGAGGGATATCGTGGTCTTTCCAGACATGGTGGCCCCGCTCTTTGTTGGCCGTGACAAGTCCGTACGCGCACTTGAGATGGTCGATGAGGGCGAAAACGAGATCATGCTCGTTGCCCAGAAGGACCCATCAACAGATGAGCCGACCGCCGAAGACGTACATTCGCTCGGCACGGTCGCGACAATCCTGCAGCTGCTGAAGCTGCCGGACGGCACGGTCAAAGTGTTGGTCGAAGGCTCTGCCCGGGCGCGGATCACCGCGTTCAATGATCGTGACACCTATTTCGATGCCGATGTAGAGCTGCTTGAACCTGAGTCCGGCGATACCGGCGAAGTGCAGGCGCTGGCGCGCGCTGTGATCGACCAGTTCGAGAACTATGCGAAGCTGAACCGCAAGATTCCACCGGAATCGGTTGGCACGGTCTCGCAGATCACCGATGCGGGGAAACTCGCAGATGCTGTGGCGTCCCAGCTGCAGGTCAAACTCGCCGACAAGCAGGAACTGCTTGAGCTTTCCAATGCACGGGAGCGCCTGGAAAAGGTGTTCGCCCTGATGGAAGGCGAGATGGGCATGATGCAGATGGAGCGGAAGATCAAAAACCGCGTCAAGCGTCAGATGGAGAAGACCCAGCGCGAGTATTATCTCAACGAACAGATGAAAGCGATCCAACGCGAGCTCGGCGATGCCGGTGAAGGCGAGCGTGACGAGATTGCTGAACTGGAAGAGAAAATCCGCGAGAAGCCGCTAAGCGAGGAAGCCCGCGCCAAGGCCGATCAGGAAATGAAGAAGCTGCGTCAGATGAGTCCGATGTCAGCGGAATCGACCGTTGTTCGCAATTATCTCGACTGGATGCTCGCCCTGCCATGGGGCGAGCGGACCGATCTGTCGACCGATCTCACCAAGGCGGAAAACCAGCTCGACGAAGACCATTACGGCCTCGAGAAGGTCAAGGAACGGATCATCGAGTATCTCGCCGTGCAGAAGCGTACGCAGAAGCTAAAAGGCCCGATCCTTTGCCTCGTCGGACCTCCGGGCGTTGGTAAGACGTCGCTTGGTAAATCCATCGCTGAGGCGACGGGCCGTGAGTTCGTGCGCGTGTCGCTTGGCGGCGTACGGGACGAAAGCGAAATCCGTGGTCACCGTCGGACCTATATCGGGTCGATGCCTGGCCGGATTATCCAGTCGCTGAAAAAGGCGAAGACGGGCAATCCGCTCTTCCTGCTGGACGAGATCGACAAGATGGGTATGGACCATCGCGGCGATCCGGCCTCGGCGCTTCTCGAAGTGCTGGACCCTGCGCAGAACTCGACGTTCAACGACCATTATCTGGAAGTCGACTACGACCTTTCGGACGTAATGTTCGTCACGACCGCCAACTCGCTGAACATGCCACAGCCGCTTCTCGACCGTATGGAAGTGATCCGGATTGCTGGCTATACCGAGGAAGAGAAGCTGGAGATCGCCAAGCGTCACCTCCTGCCGAAAATCCGCAAGGATCACGGCCTGGCCGACAGTGAGTGGGTTGTCGATGACAGCGCCATTCAGGATCTGGTGCGCTATTACACGCGTGAAGCAGGTGTCCGTAGCCTTGAGCGGGAGCTGGCAAAGCTAGCGCGCAAAGCGGTGAGGAAGATCGCTCAGAGCGACGATGTCACCATCGAAGTCTCAAGCGAGAATCTGTCTGACTTCGCAGGCGTGCGGAAGTTCCGTTACGGCCTCGCGGACGAGGAAGACCAAATTGGCGCCGTTACCGGCCTTGCCTGGACGGAAACCGGCGGCGACCTGCTCACGGTGGAAGCTGTGCAGATGCCTGGCCGCGGCGTGATGAAAGTCACCGGCAACCTTCGAGACGTGATGAAGGAGTCCATTCAGGCGGCGAGCTCACTCGTGCGCTCACGTGCTGTCATGGTCGGTATCAAGCCGAGCCAGTTCAACACGACGGACATTCACGTTCACGTCCCGGATGGGGCAACGCCGAAAGATGGTCCATCTGCTGGTGTTGCCATGACAACGGCGATCGTTTCGCTGCTGACGGGCAACCCTGTTCGCCGCGATGTGGCGATGACGGGTGAGGTGTCCCTGCGTGGACGCGTCCTGCCAATCGGTGGTCTCAAGGAGAAGCTCCTTGCGGCGCTGCGCGGCGGCATCAAGACGGTTCTCATTCCTCAGGAGAATGAAAAGGATCTCGCCGAGATCCCGGACATTGTGAAAGAGGGCCTGACCATCGTGCCAGTGTCTGACGTCAACGAGGTGCTTGCCCGCGCCCTGACACGGCCGCTGACACCGATTGAGTGGTCAGAGAAGGAAGAGGCTGCCTTGCAGGCCACGCTTGCTGGCAAGTCCACCGATCCGGACGCCGGCGAGACGATCCGCCACTAGGCGAAGCGGTCTAACTGTAGAATAATTGGACGGCCCCTGTGTGTTTCGCAGGGGCCGTCTTGCATTTCGCGCCAGACTTGCGCAAAAGGCGTTGGAAGAGGGCGGTTAGCTCAGTTGGTAGAGCATCTCGTTTACACCGAGAGGGTCAGCGGTTCGAGCCCGTTACCGCCCACCATTCCTTACATGTCTTGGACTTTGGGAGATCTGCCCAAGTCAGACAGGTTCGCGGACAGAACGCGCAGCCTCGATGTTTTCAATCATGTCCAGAAAGTCCCGGCCGAGCGGCGGTGAAGCTGCATCGATGTCGAGCAGGCTGGTGACGTCAGACATGACGACTTTCTGGCGCTTGCGGCTGGCGAAACGGGCCACGATGCGCACGGTTGCGGTTGTCTGCTCGTCCCGAATGAAGTCATGCCTGAGGCAGATATAGGTGTCATCCCATCCGGCGAGGCGGGTTTGGACTTCAAAACCCTGAGGCGAGCGCAGCATTTTAGTGAACACCACGCTTTCGGCGCAAACCACTGGAAACCAGCCTTTTTTCCTGAGTTTTGGCCAGGCGCCAGTTCGTACGATGTAGTTGATGACGCCGAGATCACTAAACGAGAAATACCGGCTGTTCGTCATATGGGCGAACATGTCCTGATCGGTAATCATGACCCGTGACCGGATGCGCGTTGTGGCGAAGACGCTGACACGCTGCTTGGACAGACTGGCCCGTATAAAGACCATGAGGAGACGGAAAAACAGGTTCACAGGCGGGTCACGATACGCAGATCACACGTTTTTCTGGATTTGCCGGGCAAGGCCAGAATTGAATGTCACAATGTGGGAGACCGCTTCGTGCGAGAAGATGGCACCCGTATACCATGTGCGGTTCTGGCCCTGTATTTTCTTCAGATCGCTCAGCAGTCCGCCGCGTATCGCGTCTGAATCATATTGAGCGAAGTACTTCCATAGTTTTTGAAGGATAACGTTTGTGACATTGCCGCCGTACTTCTTGACATCGGCGCGCAGCAGCTCGGCCAGTTCTGGCCCGCTATAATTGCCCGTCAGCTGACCTGCGAGATAAAGATCGCCGCCGAGTTCTGGTTCGGAACCCTCGCGGCGCGCCGAGAGAAGTTGTCCCAGTTCTGCGCCCGGCATGACCGAATCCCGAAATGCCACAACATGGACGTCGTCAAACCAGTTCTCGGCCGCAAAGAGGGTGGTCGTGTATCCATTCCATTCGACTGAGTCTGCGATATGCTGCTCAAGATCTGTCGGTTTTGTGAGCCCGATAAAGTCATCAACCGGGATCGCGCAGACAATGAAGTCAAACTCATGCTCGCTATCGGCGCCAGTTGTGATCACAACTTTTTCGCCGCTGCGGTCAACGCCGGTGACAGGACTGTTCAAGCGGACATCGAGATCAGACGCGATGAGGCGCCAGAATTCGGCCCAACCGGCAACGGGCATTTTGAGCTGCTTTAGAAGGCCCGAGAAGATGAGCTTCATATCGTTCCAGCGAAGCGCCTGCACAGCAGGGACTTCGTCGATGAAGCCATAGGCAATGTTCGTGGTCGACCGGAGCATGAAGTTCTGGATCTTGCCCAGTTTACGTCTGGCGAGCCATTCCTGGGCGGGCAGGGCCGCATCGTCCAGGGCTGACTGGGTGGGCACCGGCTTTTCCAGTTCACGCTCGAGCCGTAGCTTGTCTTTCCAGTATCGAGCGACCTGAACGGGGAGAGCGGGGCCGTCACCGGATTTGACGAACTTCATGAAATCATCATCGTCAAAGCGTTGTTCGCCGAGGGGCGACATTTTCATTTCCAGCTCACGCATCCACTTGTTTGTGATCGCATGCGAGAAGGTTGCGTAGCACGTGCCCATTTCGACGACGTTGCTGCCATGCTGAAAGGTAAAGGATTTGCCGCCGACCTGGCCGAGGGCTTCAAATACGGTCGGCTTGAATTCGCCAAGCTCGGTGAGCATCCGTGCGATGCTCAGGCCAGCAGGTCCTCCCCCGATAATGCCAACTGTTTTCACGCCAAACGAATCCTTCCCCGTCCCTGCAAGTCTGACTCCCCCTCAATTAATCGCAACATCTTGTTTCGCCTTGCCTGCCGCCTGCAAGTTTCTTGCCGCCGGATCAAACAATTGCGAGCAATTTACTGTCCAGTTTCGGCATGGGTTAACCATTGTCGGATATGCAATTTCTAAATGAGCATGCACCGCGACCCTTCTTCGAGTGTTTCTGCGCTTTTCGGGCGTTTGCCCAAACCCATGGATAGCCTGCAGCAACACGTGTATCGGGAGCAACAACTGCTGGTTGTAAAGCAGCAGTTGGCGATGGGGTTGATCAATCTTTTTAATGGATTGCTGGTCGCTGTTGGCGGTGCCTCAAATGTGCCGACGTCCAATGCGGCGATCTGGTACGCACCAATTTTCTTCATGGGTATCGTTCAGATCACCTCCTGGTGGCGGTTTCGCAATGCGCCGCCGCCGGCAAAGGTAACGGGGTCGTATCTGAGGAAAGCGGAAATCGCTGCTCTGGCAACAGGGGTTTGCTGGGGCTCGGCATCGATATTTCTTGTTGGAGATGGCGAAGTCTCGCATCTCCTGTTCGTGTGGATGATGCAGGCCGGCATGGCCGCTGGACTCACCAGCTTGCTGACGCCTGTGCCGCGCATCACAGCAAGATTTGCTGTCGCCTGTCTCGTCCCGGTGACATTCGCCAATTTTCTTCGAGGCGGAGACTATGGGCTGACGATCGCCATGCTCGGCATCGTATTCCTCGCCGCTCTGATACACGGAAGTATCAATAGCTATGGTCAGCTGAAGTCGATTGTGGCGACCGGTCATGAAAGCCGCTCTTCGAGAGAACGGCTCGCCGATGCCATCGAATCCTCGAACGATGCCTTCGCGTTCTTTGATAGCGACAACAAGCTTCTACTGGCCAATGCCCGCCATCGTGACTGGTTCGGAAATAAAACACCCCATTTTACGACGGGCGAAGAAAGTGTGCCGGTTCTTCTCGAGAATGGCCGCTGGCTGATGCGCTCTAGCCGGGATACCGGTAAGGGCGGCGCCGTGGTTGTGCACACAGACATCAGCGCGCTGAAAACGCGCGAGCGAGAGCTGATTGAGGCGCAGCGGGAAGCCGTTGAAGCCGACGCTGCCAAGAGCCGCTTCCTGTCCACGATGAGCCATGAATTGCGCACGCCGATGAACATCATTCTCGGCTTCTCAAAGCTCATGACGGGCGACTCGAAGATCAAGCTGTCGAACGAAGAGATACGCGAATACGCGGATAATATTCACACCAGCGGGACGCATCTTCTAAAGCTGATCAATGACATCATTGATTACTCGAAAGTCGGTCTGAACCGTGTGACCATCAATCCGGTGGACCTGGAAACTGAAACGCTTTTGACCGAAGCGATTACGCTGGCGGCCGGGTTTGAGAACCAGATGAGCCTTGAGTCTTTTGACGTCCAGATTTCGTCCAAGGTTTCGCAGCTGTATGTTGATGAAACGGCCACAAAACGCATTCTGATCAATCTCATCACGAATGCGATCCGCTTCAACAAGCCAGATACCAAGGTCGTCATTCGCGCTGGCCTCGATACCGAAGGCAAGCCGTTCATCGCGATTCGTGACTTTGGCGAAGGCATTCCCGAGCACAAGCTCGAAGCCGTGTTTGAAGCCTTCTATCAGGGCGATGCGGGCCTTGACCGCAACCATGGTGGCACGGGACTTGGTCTTACGCTTTGTCGTCATCTCGCGCGCATGCTGTCAGGCGATGTGATCCTGAAATCGCGCGTGGGCGTCGGCACGACAGCGATCCTTTCCTTGCCGAGATCCTGCCTGCGGTCCGGGGATCTGCCTGACCAGCAAAACAAGATCGAGAAGTCTGACAATCAGCGGGTCGCCTGACGCATCAGCGTTAGCCCCATAGGGCATCGAGCTCTTCAGCCATGGCATAAGCCGGTCGGGCCATGGCGGGCGTTGTGCGTAGTCCGATCATGGCCGAGCCTTCCAGCGCAGTATCCTTGCCACTTTGCTCATCCCAGCGCGTGCCGGCCACGAAGCCAAAGTCGAGACTGGAGATGAACTGGCCGAACTCAAGCTCACGCTCGTCCTTGAAGAGTGGCAGCCAGACCAGAAACACGGCTTTGGGCCAGCGCTTCATGGCGCGCGGTAGCCAATCGGCCAGCTGCTCCATATCACGCTCAGTCTCATAGCTTGGATCGAGGAAGACCAACAGGCGTTCGCCGCGGCGCGGCTGTAGCTTCAGGGCACCGGTATATCCGTCTTCCTTCAGGGCACGCGCGCGATCGTCATTTCCGAGGCTGGACTTCAGTTTCTCGAACTCGGCTGGATGGCGTTCGAAAAAGATCATCCGGTCTTTCTCGCCCAAGCAGTGACGCGCAATGGAAGGGGAGCCGGGATAGGCGGACGGCGTGCATTGCTCGACGAAGGACAACCAGTCAGCGAGGGCAGGGGCGCTTTCGGGCGTCTTCAAAAGGCGCAGAACGCCTTCGTCAGCCTCCTTGGTCTTGCGGGCCAGTGGATCATTCAGATCATAAATACCGGCAGCCGAATGGGTCTCCATATAGAGCCAGTCATGCTGCGCCTGGCGCGCAATCTGGAGCACGGAAAACAGGACCGCGTGCTTGAACACGTCGGCCCTGTTACCGGCATGATATCCGTGTTGATAGGAAAGCAAGGTCTATTCGCCGCCCGTGCCGAGCGACTCCTGGCGGGTGGCCTCGAACTCGTTGCCTTCATACCAGGTTGGCCACTCGTCGGAATCGATGATGTCGAGGCCGACCTGGTAGAGCACGTTGATATCTTCAGCCATGCCTGAGAGGTCCCAGCTCTCTGAATACTCATCCATTGGCTTGTGGTAGCGCTTCACCGTATAGGCCTCACCTGCGGCAAGACCGGCTGCTTCGCCGCCATCAATCTTGTCGACGCCGCCATCTGCGTAGAGCATCGGCACACCTTTTTTGGCGAAGGAGATGTGGTCTGAGCGGTAGAAGTAGCCAGCTTCCGGTTTCTGGTCTGGTTTGACCGTGCGGTCTTGTGCGTCGAGCTTGGCGGTCAGGATATCCTCAAGCTCCGAGGCGCCGTAGCCGACGACGACCATGTCCTTGGTGCGGCCAACTGGAAGCATGCCGTCCATGTTCACACCCGCGACGATCTCATTGAGTGGCACAGTCGGGTTCTCGGCGTAGTAGGCAGAGCCCAGCAAGCCGGATTCCTCAAGCGTGACGGAGACAAAGAGGCCTGAGCGCGGATGCTCGTTCTGGGCCATGGCTTCTGCAACCTCGAGAAGGGCCGCGACGCCTGTCGCATTATCGACGGCGCCGTTGAAGATGTCATCCTGATAGAAGTCCTCGCCCGGTGCGCCCGTCTTTTCGCCGGTTTTCTTGCCGAGATGGTCCCAGTGCGCAGTGTAGAGCATATACTCGTCCGGCGCGGTTTTTCCTGGCAGGACGCCGATCACGTTGCGGGAGTCCATGCGCGACACGGTCTGCACGATATCGCCGGACACTGTCAGATCACCCATATCGACCGATGTGAAGCCCGGCTCTTTGGCGGCGGCTTTCAATTCGTCGAAGTCGAGGCCGGCCTCGTTAAACAGGGTGCGAGCGATGTCTTCTGTGACCCAGCTTTCGAAAACGGTACGGCTTGCGCCGCCATCGCTGCGCACGAGATCAGCCTGCGCGCCGGACCATGAGTTGGCGACGACGTCCCAGCCATAGGAGGCGGGGGCGGTTTCGTGGACGATGATTGCGCCGGTTGCGCCCTGACGGGCAGCTTCTTCAAACTTGTAGGTCCAGCGGCCGTAATAGGTCATCGCCTTGCCCTTGAAGAGGTCATCGGTGCCGCGCGCGAAGCCAGGATCGTTGACCAGCATGACGACTGTCTTGCCCTCGACATCGAGGCCTTCATAGTCATTCCAGTCATATTCTGGTGCGACAACGCCATAGCCGACGAAGACAAGTTCGGAATCATCGAATTCGAGCTCAAGCTCTTCCTGGCGCTTGGTCCAGAGGACGGCGTCTTCCTTGAGCGTCATTTCCATGGGCTCGCCGGATGCGCCGCCATTGAATGTCAGGCTGGACTGGCTCTCTTCGAGGCTTTGCTCAACCATGCCGACGGTCTGGAACCAGGTGCCATTGTCACCGCCCGGTTCAAGTCCGACCCGTTCCATTTCCTTGGCGATCCAGTCAGCGGCTTTCTCGCCAGTTTCGCTGCCCGGACCGCGGCCTTCGAATGTGTCGTCGGCCAATGTCTTGATGCGCACGGCAAGGTCTTCGGCGGTGATGTCAGGCGAGGTGGCGTCAGGAAGTGGAAGCAGCAGGTCAGCGTCGGCAGTTTGAGATGTGGTCTCTTCTGTCTCAACGACGATCTCTTCAGCCTGTTCGGCCGGTTCCTTGGCGGTATCGTTTGCATTGGAACATGCGGCGAGCGCGATGAGGGAAATGGCGGGCCAGACTGCGAGCTTCATTTGACGACTCCTGTGAAACATTTGGCGTTGTTCTGACACAGGGGCGTCGGTGCCACAAGAAACCGAATGCGCGCATACTCATTGCGCCGTCAGGCTTATGGTAGCGGAATATGCTCTGTCTCTCCCTCTGGAAGGGTGAAACGTGTGCCTTTCCAGGAGGCTGCGGCTGAGGCCGTCCAGTCCCTTCGGGCCTCATCGATCAGCGATTTTTGGCTGGCGACGAAATTCCAGTCGATCTTCCGCTCCGAATCCATTTTCTGGCCGCCAGCCAGCATAAGATGGCTGCCTTCGGCGAGATTCAGCGTTGCCGTCTTGCCGGGCGTGAGGACTGCCATGGTGCCAGCCTGAACGGATTGACCGTCGATCATGACGTCGCCTTCGGCCACGTAAACGGCGCGCTCTTCGGCGGCGTCTGCGGGAATATCAAACCTGGCGCCATCTGCTGCGGTCACGCCGAGATACCAGATGCCCCATGGAAACTCGACCGGTGAGGTGTGGCCCCAGGCGTGCCCGGCCAGCAGGCGAGCGGTCGCCCCGCCAAGATCAAATACGGGGAGCGTCGATGCGGGATGATGCGTGAAGGAAGGCGGGCACTCCTCATGCGTCTCAGGCAGAGCCACCCATGTCTGAATGCCGTGTAGCCGCATGCCTGCTGCGCGCATGTCGGGCGGCGTGCGTTCGGAGTGAACAATACCGCGCCCGGCAACCATCCAGTTTACCGCGCCGGGCTCGATCACGATGTCGGAGCCGACCGTATCGCGATGGGCAATGGCGCCATCAAAGAGATAGGTGACGGTTGCCAATCCGATATGCGGATGTGGACGAACATCGAACCCACTGCCGGGCGGGTAATCGACCGGGCCGAAATGATCGAAGAAGATAAAGGGCCCCACCATACGGCGCTTATGAAAGGGGAGGATGCGACGGACCTTGAAACCGCCGCCGAGATCATGGCCGCGCGCGTCGATGAGTTGTTCGATGGATGCTGACATGAGCCTCTCGCTTGTAAGTGCCGCCGGGACAGACAAATTATAGATCGTGACGACTGAACTTAATTCATATGTGGACGAACTTAGAGTCTGCCAACTTTGCGCGGGCAAGATGCAGCGTGTCCCGAACCCGATCGTCCGGGCGAGCTCTGAAGCGCGGATTCTGATTGCCAGCCAGGCGCCCGGAAATCTGGCGGACCGGTCCAGCAAACCGTTTGATGACCCGTCTGGCGTTCGTCTGAGGAGCTGGATGGGCGTCAATGAAGATGAGTTTTACGACGAGGCGCGCGTGGCCATCGCGCCCATGGGCTTCTGCTTTCCGGGCTATGATGCAAATGGCGGTGATTTGCCGCCAATGAAGGTTTGCGCACCGACATGGCGGGCCGGATTGCTGGAGAAGATGCCGCAGATCAAGCTGGTTCTGGCGATCGGCGGCTATGCCCAGAAGTGGCATCTGGGGACGGCTGCGGCTCGCACGCTCACGGCGACGGTGCAGGACTGGCGAACACATCTGGCGCACGGCATCTTGCCAACACCGCACCCCAGCTGGCGCAATAATGGCTGGCTGAAGAAAAACCCGTGGTTTGAGCAATCAGTGTTGCCGGAGCTTCAGTCGCGCGTGAGAGATTTACTTTGAGGCGCCTCATACTGGCCTTAAGTTTAGTGCTGGTCGCCTGTGCGACGCCGCGCGTGCTGAAACCCATGGATATAGAAAGTCCGCCCATGCCTTCCTTCAATGTTCCTGACGAGACATTCGTCAGTTTCGATGGTGCCGAACTCGGCCTGACCGTCTGGGAAGGGCAGGGGGAGCCCAAACCGAAACATGTCATCCTCGGCGTTCACGGCATGAATGATTATGCCAACGCGTTTCATCTTGCCGCGCCCTGGTTCGCAGAGCGCGGGGTAACGACTTACGCGTATGACCAACGCGGCTTCGGGCGATCTGCTGGACGCGGTATCTGGCCGGACGAGACGCTGCTTCAACAGGATATGCGTACGGCTATAAAGATTGCGCGCGAACGCCACCCCGATGCAACGATAACGCTTGTTGGCATCTCAATGGGGGGATCTGTTGCGATGACGCTGTTTGGATCGGACGACCCGCCGCTGGGCGTTGACCGGCTTGTCCTGTCAGGCCCGGGCCTACGCGGATGGGGGGCGTTGAACTGGCTCTATCGTGGCGCGCTATGGCTTTCGACACATACGCGGCCTGGCTGGGTCGTCGTGCCACCCCGCGGCGTCAAGATTGAGCCGACGGACAATCTTGACGTTCAGCGGCAGTATTCCCGCGATCCGCTGACGCTCAGCGATAACCGGATCGATCAGGTTTATGGCGTCGTTGATTTGATGGAAAACGCGCATCTTGCGACCAAAAAGCTATCGAGCCAGACGCCTACGATGCTCACCTATGGGGCAAAGGATATCGTCGTTCCGAAGGCTGCGGTGAAACGGACGATGCGCATTCTGCCAAAGCATGTGCGCACGGCCTATTACCCAAAAGGGTATCATATGCTGTTGCGAGACCTTCAGGCAGAAACAGTTTACGCCGATATGTGGGCTTTCATGCAAGATCCTGCCTCGCCATTCCCGTCCGGCGTCGATCCTGTCCCGCGCAGGTGAGAGAACGGGTTGACCGTGCCCTCAGGGGCGCTAAGGCCGAGACTTCGAGCTTCAGGAGATTTGTATGTTCGACCATCCTTCCTTTGACGGTCACCAGGGCGTTCACATGTTCCACGACGCCGAGAGCGGTCTGCGCGCGATTATCGCTGTGCATTCTACAGCGCTTGGCCCGGCGGCGGGCGGATGCCGCATGTGGAACTATGAGACCGGCGAGCAGGCGCTGAGAGATGCGCTGCGCCTGTCCAAGGGCATGAGCTTCAAGAATGCGATGGCGGGCCTGCCACTTGGTGGCGGCAAGGGCGTGATCTGGGGCAACTCGAAAGCCGACAAATCCGAGAAACTGTTTGAAGCGTTTGGCCGCGCCGTTGAGTCGTTGAATGGCGCCTACTACACCGCTGAAGATGTCGGCATAAACACGTCGGACATGGAAATCGTCGCCACGCAGACGAAATATGTGGCAGGCCTCGATAGCGGCGATGCCGCCAGCGGCGACCCGTCACCGATCACGGCGCTTGGGGTCTATCGCGGCATCAAGGCGAGTGCGGCGCGTGTTTTCGGCACGGATGATCTGTCTGACCGGTCGATTGCGGTGCAAGGCGTTGGTCATGTCGGCGGCTATCTCTGTGATCACCTCGCCAAGGATGGCGCGCGCATCATTGCCACCGATATCGATGAGGCGGCTCTCAACGAGGTCTGCAAGCGGATCGGCGCGACGGCGGTAAAGACGGACGAGATCTATGATCAGCACGTCGATATCTTTTCGCCCAATGCGCTTGGTGCGATCATCAATCCTGAAACGCTGCCACGCCTTAAGGCTCGCATCATTGCGGGCGGCGCGAACAATCAGCTGTCGATCCCTGAAATGGATGCGGCCGTGCGCGAGAAGGGCATTCTTTATGCCCCAGATTACGTCATCAATGGCGGCGGTATCATCAATGTGGCAGCCGAGATTTCCGGCCAGTATTCGCGCGACTGGGTGATGGGCAAGCTGGACGTGCTGATTTCCACGCTTGGCGAAGTTCTGGATCAGGCCTTGAGCACAGATGCGCCGACCAATCAGGTCGCCGAACAGATGGCGCGGGCGCGCATCGCTGCGGCCTGACGCCTATCTGTTTTGGATGAGGAAGGGCGGGGTCTAGCGACCCCGCGACCACCAACCACGCTTCTTCGGCTTGTCCGCAGGCTTTTCTGCATCATCGGAGACAAGGACCGGCTCGCTTGCGACCGGTTTGTCTGCGTTGAACACGGCCGCAGTCTTTGGCTCTGCCTCTGGCTCAGCCGGGGCAGCTTCTGGTTCAGCGGCAGGCTTAGCTGCTTCTGCTTCAGGGCTTTTGGCTTCAGCAGTTTCAGTTTTAGCGGTTTCGGCCTCAACTGGCTTTGGCTTGGACGTGCGCCGTCTGCTGCGCGGCTTCTTGGCTGGAGCCTCTTCGGCCGTTGGCGTTTCAGCGACTGGGTCTGCTTCGACGACGGCAGGCACTTCTTTGGCCTGGTCGTCATTGGTTGCCGCGTCGTCTGATTTTGCCGTCTCAGCATCAGCCTCGGTTTTATTCTCAGACCGGTTGTCGGTCTTTGGCGTCCGCGAGCGCGATCTCGACCGTCTGCGGCGGCTGGACTTTGGCTTGTCTTCGCTCGGCGTATCGGAGCCATCGGACGATCCGTCTGAACCGGTCTCGGCATTGTCAGCTTTTTCAGCTTCCAGAGCGACGGTTTTGGCTAGTTGCGGCTGCGGTGACGTTGAACGGTTCATCGCGTCCGGATCGGGCAGGGCAGGAGGCTCGTCGTCCAGCAGGGCCGGAGCGCTGATCGACAGTCCATCCAGAAGCGCGCCGCCATCGGCTGGCACAATCGGGGCAGATTCGCGCCGTCTGCGACGTCCACCACGACGGCCGCGGCGACGGCGCTTCTTGGAGGAAGACGATGATTTTTCTTCTGCGTGCGAATTTGGCGTATCTGCGTCGTCGTCATCGGTGTCGGAAGACCCGGACGTGTCGGTGTCGATCGTTTCGTCTTCGTCCTCATCGGCGTCATCTGCCTCATTCGGCAAACGATCATCATCTTCGTCGCCAGCAATATGTTTGCTGCGGTCGGAGGATTTTGAGCGGCGGGATTTGTAGTTCGGGTCTTTCTCGGCCTCGATCTTGAAGTCGCCTGGCAGCAATTCATCCGAGGAGCGAACCGAGATTGCAAAACCGGCGACGTCTTCGATGTCTGTGACCGCTTCGCGCTTATTGTTGAGCAGGTAGAGCGCAACGTCTGTCGGCGCGTGAACGGTGATTGAGGCGAGGCCACCACCAGCCGCGCGCGCTTCAAGAGCGCGCAGCAATTGAAGGGCAGCCGATGGTACAGAGCGGCGACGCCCGGTGCCACTACAGACTTCGCATGGATCAGATGTTGCCTGAAGGACGCCGGCGCGGCGACGCTGGCGCGAAATTTCCATCAGACCGAACTGGGAAATCTTGCCCATCTGAACACGCGCACGGTCAAATTTGAGGCAGTCTTTCAGCTTCTTTTCGACGGCGCGATTGTTCTTGTTCTCCTCCATATCGATGAAATCGATAACGATGAGGCCGGCAAGATCGCGCAGGCGCATCTGGCGGCAGGCTTCTTCAGCCGCTTCCAGGTTTGTGCGCAGGGCTGTTTGTTCGATATTGCGCTCTTTGGTCGATTTACCGGAGTTCACGTCAACTGCGACGAGCGCTTCTGTCTGGTTGATGACGAGATACCCGCCGGACTTCATCTGCACGACCGGTGAGAAGATCGAATCGAGCTGTTCCTCAACACCTTCGGAGACGAAGAGGGGGGCGGTGGACTTCCACTGCTTCACCTTCCGCGCCTGGGTCGGCATGATCATCTTGGAGAGGTCCTTGGCTTCGCGATACGCGCTTGGGCCCTGGATCACGACTTCCTCGATGTCCTTGTCGAACATGTCCCGCATGGCGCGGTGGACCAGGCCACCTTCTTCATGGATCACGCACGGGGCGATGGATTCCATGGTCTTGTTGCGGATGTTGTCCCACAATTTCTGCAGGTATTCATAGTCACGTCGGATGTCTGTCTTGGTGCGCTTGGCGCCAGCTGTGCGGACGATGAGGCCCATGCCGGTTGGCACGTCGAGCGCGGACATGATGTCCTTGAGGCGCTTACGGTCGCTGCTGGAGGAAATCTTGCGGGAAATGCCGCCGCCGCGCGGGGTGTTCGGCATCAGGACGCTGTAACGGCCGGCAAGCGACAGGAAGGTTGTGAGAGCTGCGCCTTTATTGCCGCGCTCTTCCTTGACGACCTGAACCAGCATCACCTGACGACGTCTGATGACTTCCTGGATCTTGTAGCGCTTGGAGTTGTTCTGTGGCTTTGGCTTGGCGGCAGCTGCCTCGGCGGCTGCTTCGTCTTCATCGCTGTCGCCCTGATCTGCGTCTGCCTCTGCGGCGTCGAGATCATCGTCAGCAGCTTCAGCGGCGGCGCGGGCAGTCTCCTGCAGGAGCGCCTCGCGGTCGGCCTGTGGAAGCTGATAGTAGTCGGGGTGGATCTCGCTAAAGGCGAGGAAGCCATGGCGGTTGCCGCCATATTCCACGAAGCAGGCCTGGAGCGAAGGCTCGACCCGCGTGACTTTTGCTAGATAGATGTTGCCGCGAAGCTGTTCTTTACCGGCAGTTTCGAAATC
Source organism: Henriciella litoralis (assembly GCF_002088935.1). Lineage (NCBI taxonomy): Bacteria > Pseudomonadati > Pseudomonadota > Alphaproteobacteria > Hyphomonadales > Hyphomonadaceae > Henriciella > Henriciella litoralis. The sequence continues at coordinate 511,906 of NZ_NCSS01000006.1, read as the reverse complement.
GAAATCATCGACACGCCCATCCGAAACGAGCGCCACCCGGGTTTCTTCCGGGTGGACCGCGTCGATTAGCATCAGTTTGCTCATAGTTTATCGCCTTGTAGGCTGGCGGCGCGGTTCCGGGGGTTTTGATCCGGAAGCTGCGGCAAACGCCAGATGTGTTTTGCTGGAAAACCCCGAGCCCGTGCATCCGCGCGCCTGTTGGCGCAATTCGGGACGATGCATGTTGGGTCAAAGGGTACATTCTTGTCTTATCCGTGTCCGTTCCGGCGGCATGCGAGTTATCAAAGCCCGGTCATGCGCCTGTCGGAAATTGGCTAGCCCTCAATACGAGAGTGTTGAGAGCATGCCCAAAGCCGACACCGAAGGGAAGCGGAAAATCACACAAGAGCGAAAATCGCAGGCGCGGGCGGCTCGGTAAATATTGGATTAATCTTCTCTGTGCGATGAATGGACAATACCGAGACGACCTTAACGGATTCAGAATGATTCGAATTTTCGCTCCCCTTGCTTTCCTTATGATGGCGCTGGCTCTGACGAGACCGGCGGCCGCGACGGAAATCACGGAGATCCGTGTCGTTGGCGGTGGTGAATACACCCAGATTGCTCTTGCCGCTGATGGGCCGATTGAGCATGAGGCCTTCTTTATCTCCGACGAGAATGGGCGAACGGTTGATCTGGCCTTGCCCAACGCCTTTGTTGGCGCGGATGCCGATACGCCGCTGCCAACAGGTGCGGTAGACGCCTATGAGATCACGGACGGCGAAATCCTGTTCCGTCTGTCCCAGCCCATGATGGTCTCTCGGGCCTTGCCAATTGGGCCGACGACGAGTGATCCACGCCACCGGCTCGTGGTTGATCTGGTTCGTGTGGCGCCAGTGCGTTTTGATCGCGCGGCAGAAGATGATGTCGCGCGCCGTCTGGAATTTCTATCGGATGCGGCCCCGCCATCTGCGGCGCGGGACCTCGACGCGGAGTCACCCAAGGCGGCTGGCAATGACCAATATGTCGTGGTGATCGATCCCGGCCACGGTGGTCATGACCCCGGTGCATCGAGCCGCAACAAGACGCGTGAGAAAGATATCGTTCTCAAAACATCGCTTTTGCTGAAACAAGAGCTGGAGAGGGAAGGGCGCTATAAGGTCTTTCTGACGCGCGAAGATGACACGTACATCGATCACGAAGATCGGGTGACCATGGCGCGCAACTGGGGCGCTGACCTGTTCATTTCGGTTCACGCCGATGCGGCCGGTAACAGCTCTGTTTCCGGCGCAACGGTCTATACCCTGTCTGCGCGCGGGGAGCGCCGCGTTGAGGGCACGGCCCGGACCAATGGATGGGACCTGCCAATCGAGGATGGGACCACGCAGGAAGTGTCTGGCATTCTGGCGGACCTGATCAAACGCGAGACGAAGTCCAATTCCTCTATCTTCGCCGAACTGCTGATCCCCGAGCTGGCGAAAGCTGGACCGATTGTTCGCAACAGCCACAGGCAGGAGAACTTCTTTGTTCTGCTTGCGCCGGACGTGCCGGCAGCGCTTGTCGAGATCGGTTTTCTGACAAACACGTCGGATGTGCAGCGCCTGTCTTCGGAAGACGGACGGCTCAAGACAGCGAGCGCCATTGCGCGAGGTATCGACGCGTATTTCGCCCGCCGCGACGTTTTCTTTGCAGCAAATTAGGCCATTTTGGCTTTCGCCTGACCCGTGAGCGCCTTACTCTGGACATGGAATTCTGCGAGAGACGCTCGCAAGTGATTTACGGTGTCAGACAGGACCTTCAATGAGCGAACAGCCCGCCCGAAAACGTTTTTTGAGCTGGAAACTGCTCCGGCGCGTTGCCTTGGTATTGTTTGCGCTGGCAGCGATTTGTTTTATTGCGCTTTTTCTTTGGGTCGCGGCGATTTCACGAGACCTGCCATCGCATAAGCGGCTGGCGAATTATGAGCCGCCGATCACATCGCGCGTTCACGCAGGCGATGGGACCCTGATCGCTGAGTTCGCCGATGAACACCGCGTTTTCGTGCCTATCGAATCAATTCCCGATCATGTGGTTCAGGCCTTTGTGGCCGCCGAGGACAAGAAGTTCTTCAAACATGGCGGGCTTGATTTCGTCGGCATCATGCGCGGCGCTATCAATTCAGCGAAAACGAAACTGTCTGGCAGCGGGGGCAATCTTCAGGGCGGCTCGACCATCACGCAGCAGGTCGCGAAGAACATGCTTCTGACGCGGGACCAACGTATTGAGCGTAAGGTGAAGGAAGCCATCATTGCGCGGCGAATGGAGAAAGCCTTCACGAAGGACCAGATCCTGGAGCTTTATCTCAACGAGATTTATCTCGGCGTGCGCGCTTATGGCGTTGGCTCTGCGGCTTTGACCTATTTCAATAAATCCCTGCCTGAACTTGATCTGTCCGAAGCTGCGATCCTCGCCGCGCTGGCGCAGCGGCCTTCAACCGTCAATCCATACCGCAGGCCGGAGCGGCTTCTCGCCCGCCGGGACTATGTGCTCAACCGGATGGTCGAGGACGGCTATATTACGAAAGAAGAGGCCGAGGCTGCGCAAGCTGAGCCGCTCAAGGTCACCGAGCGTTTGCGTGGGCCGGAATACGCCGCTGCGACTTACTTCGTCCAGGAACTGCGCCGCCAGCTGATTGATCAGTATGGTGAAGAGGCGCTGGAGCAGGGCGGTCTTTCGATCCGCACGACCATCGACACCAAGCTTCAGCTTGCCGCGCAGGACGCGCTACAGACGGGGCTTGAGACATATGACCGTCGCCACAGCTATAGAGGCCCATTCGCTGAGATCGATGCCGGCGGAAACGTGCCTGAGCAAATGGAAGCCCTGACCCTGCCGCCGGGCTATGGCGACTGGGAGGCCGGCATGGTGTCTGAGGTCAGCGAGACCGGGGCTACGCTGGTGCTGGAAGACGGCAAAGAAACTACTATCCCGAAAGAGGACGTCTCCTGGGCATCGAGATGGGAGCGTGAAGACGGTCGCAAGGGGCTCGCCAAAGGCGATGTCGTGTTGTTGGAAGTCGTGCGGACCGAAGAGCTGCGCCCTGGCGCCGAGGCGCCGGAAGAGGGCGCCTATCGCAAAGAAGAAGACTGGATTTCAGTGCCGGCAAAGATAGCCAAGCTGCGCCAGGTGCCCGAAGTTGAAGGGGCGATCATCGCGCTCGACCCACACACGGGGCGCGTGCTGGCGATGGTTGGCGGCTACTCCTTCTTCAAAAGCCCGTTCAACCGCGTCACCCAAGGCATGCGTCAGCCCGGTTCATCGTTCAAGCCTTTCGTTTACGGCGCCGCGCTTGAGAATGGCTACACACCGTCCACCCGCATTCTGGATGCGCCGTTCGTCTACTATGATGAAGAGATCAACCAGACCTGGAAGCCTCAGAACTATTCTGCTGGCCGCAGCTATGGCGAAGTTACCATGCGCACAGCGCTTGAGCGGTCTTTCAACCAGGTGACCGCCCGCGTTGCCGTTGATATCGGCATGCCGGCTGTGGCTGAGTTTGCTGAGCGGTTTGGTCTTTACGACAAGCTTGATCCCTATCCGGCCATGTCGCTCGGCTCGGGTGAAACGACCCCGTGGAGGATGGCACGTGGGTACGCCGCGTTTGTGAATGGCGGCAAGGAAGTCACGCCGACGCTGCTCGACCGTGTGCAGGATCGCCGCGGCGATACGCTCTACAAGCACGATATGCGCGCCTGCGAAGGCTGTAGCGCCGAAAGTTGGGATGGTGGAGAACCGCCTGAACTGGCCGATGATCGTGAGCAGTTGGTCGATCCAATTATTGCCTATCAGGTCGTGCACATGCTTGAGGGCGTTGTTGAACGCGGCACGGCGCGCCGTGCGGCGCGATTGGGTAAGCCGCTGGCCGGCAAGACTGGCACGACGAACGACTATTTTGACGCCTTGTTCTATGGCTTCTCACCGGACCTGGTCGTCGGTATCTGGGTCGGCTTCGATCAGCCAAAAACGCTTGGCAATGGCGAAGCTGGCGGCTCTGTCGCCGCACCGATCTTTGTCGACTTCATGGAGACAGCTCTGGAAGACGCACCGGCAATGCCATTCCGCATTCCGCCGGGTGTACGGCTGGTTTCCGTCGATCACGATACGGGCGGCCTACCGACATCCGGTTCAGGCGAGATTATCGTTGAAGCGTTCCGTCCAGGCACTGAGCCGGGCGCCGTATTTGATGATACAACTGGATTTTCGATCTCCGGCAATCAGGGCGCCAGCTCGCCGCGCGGAGATATCGCAGATCCGGATGCCGAGGGATTTGATAATTTCGGCGGCAATGACAAGGAAGACGTTGCTGATGAAAGTCTCGGCGGCATTTATTGACGCGCCCAGCGGATTTGTGCATCGCAACGGCTAAATCTCTACAGACTGTGAAACGAATATATGTCCACGGAAATCATCAACCTCGTTGAGGAAATCAAGCAGTCGTCGGAACTGCTGAGGAGGCGTCTTTGACTGGGACGTCGCTGAAAAAAGACTGGATGAGCTGAACGCTCTTTCCGAGCAACCCGAGTTCTGGAACGACCCTGAGCAGGCCCGAAAGCTGATGGCGGAACGCCAGCAGCTGGAAACCGGCATCCAGACCGTCAAGGACCTTGAGCGCGAGGCACGTGACGGCCTCGAACTCGTCGAACTCTCCGAGGGCGACGAGGATATGCTCAACGAGGTCGCCGCCTCTCTTAAGCGCGTGCGTGAGCGGGCCGCGAAAGCAGAGCTTCAGGCGCTGCTCTCCGGCGAGGCGGATGCCAATGACTGTTACATGCAGATCAATGCAGGGGCAGGGGGCACGGAAAGCCAGGACTGGGCGGCGATGCTGCGCCGCATGTATGTCCGCTGGGCTGAGCAGAGCGGCTACAAGGTTGAAGAAGTCGATGCGCATGATGGCGAGGAAGCCGGCATCAAGTCTGCGACCATGCTGATCTCAGGGCACAATGCGTATGGCTGGCTGAAATCAGAGTCCGGCGTGCACCGTCTCGTGCGGATTTCTCCTTACGACTCTTCGGCGCGGCGGCACACATCCTTTGCGTCGTGCACGGTTTCGCCGGTCATCGACGATTCCATCGAGGTGGAGATTGATCCGTCTGATGTTCGTACCGATACGTATCGATCGTCCGGGGCAGGTGGGCAGCACGTCAACAAAACGGATTCGGCTGTGCGGCTGACGCATGAACCCACTGGCATTGTCGTGGCCTGTCAGGCAGGTCGCTCGCAGCACCAGAACCGGGCGAAAGCCTGGGAAATGTTGCGGTCGAAGCTTTATGAGCTGGAGCTTCAGAAACGGCGTGAGGCCGTTCAGGACAGTCACGATTCAAAGTCTGACATTGGTTGGGGCCACCAGATCCGGTCCTACGTCCTGCAGCCCTATCAGATGGTCAAGGATGTTCGCACCGGACATGAAACGTCTGATACGGCCGGTGTGCTGGATGGCGATATTGATGCGTTTCTGAGCGCCGCTCTGGCCCATGCCGTTGGCGTGGACGAAGAAGAAACCGCATAAAGAAAAACCGTCATTTCCGGCCTGGAAATGACGGTTCTGGAACTTTGATTGACCGGATGGATCAGGAAGCGGTGTGTCCGGTTGAGAAGGACCGGTTGCCGGAAGCGATAGACGTAGGCTGTCCGGACGATTTCGATCCGTTTTCTGATGAGGCGCTGCGTGCCGGTTTCGGCGCAGACTTCCTCAGTGGGTCCTGATCGTGTTTGACCTGACCTTCGAAAATCGCGTTTGGCTGAATGCTGAGGGAGCTGTGAAGAATATCACCGTCTACCTTGGCGCCGGTTTCAAGCTCAACCCGAACCGCCCGGATCGAGCCGCGGATCTCGCCTTTTACCTTTACAGCTTCGCCTTTGACTTCGCCGACGATCTTGCCTTCTGGCCCAATCGTGATGTCGGAACCGCTGACATCGCCTTCGACTGTGCCGTCGATGTGAAGGGCCCCTTCAGCAATGATGGAGCCTTTGATGACCATGTCGTTACAGATAATAGAGGCCACGCCGACACTCCCACGGGTTGATTGTTTGCTTGAGGAACTACGCGCTGGTTCAGGTGCCGGGGTATGGCTGGACCTGGAACCGTTATCCTTATTCTTCGTGAACATGTTTACCCGCCTTGAGAAACTCTACTGGGTCATAGGGTTTATTGTTGAACCACACCTCATAGTGAAGATGCGGCCCGGTGCTGCGACCGGTAGAGCCCATGGCACCTATGACATCACCAATGGCAACCTTCTCGCCCTTTTTGACATCGATCCGCTTCAAGTGACCGTAACGTGACTTGAAGCCGTGACCGTGATCGATCTCGATCACCTTGCCGTACCCAGACTTGCTGCCAGCGAAGCTGACGGTGCCAGGGCCTGTCGATGTGATCGGCGCATTCCAGTAAGCGCCGACATCAATGCCATTGTGCCAGCCAGGACGCTTGTTGAAGGGATCAACGCGCAGGCCGTAATTCGACGTCATGCGATAGGGCACACCCACGGGCTGAGCCAGAGGGAGCGTGGAGACGACATCCTCATAATAGCGTGCTTCTTCCATGCGGGCCGCCACTTGTGCGACGCGCTGGGCAAAGGCGGCTTCTTCCGGGGTGCCGAATTCGCCGCTTGTCAGGCTCGCAAACTCGATCAGCGGTCCGCCCATTTCCTCTGTGTTCGCGATGCGGTTCGCGCCCACAGCCGTCAGACGTAGAACGCCGCGGGCTGCTTCAGAGCGCTCCACGGCGATTTCTTCCATCTCATCGAGCAGTTTTTGCTGATCTTGCTGTATTTCTGCGATCTGACCGCGAAGACCGACATTTGACGCGCTGGCTTGTTGAATGTCTGCGCTCGGGCGGGACTGGCGACGATCGGCTTCATCAATTGATGCGTTGACGAGCAAGGGCGCGTCATTGCCTCTGAGGGCAGCTGTTTCCAGCTCGCCGCCATTCTTGAGCGTCTCAAGCATGACTTCGAGTGTGCGGTGACGACGTTCAAAGTCGACAGTGGCTTCCTGGAAGGCTTCCGTGCGCTCGACCAACTGGGAGCGCGAAAGGGCGTCACGAGCCCGAAGCTCCTGCACCCAGCGTTCGTACTTGTCGATTTCGTTCTGGCCATTCGCCGCAAGGCCACTGTTCGGTATGAAAACCAGAGCGGCTGTTGCGTAGAGGGACCAGCCGACAGCTGCTGCGACAGCTGCAGAGAGCACGGCTTGTTGGGACGGGGAAATCGTGAAGTAGCGAACGGTGCCGCCACTACGGTGGTAAATCTGGCGCTCTGGAAAGAGGCGACTGAAAAGTTCTCGAACCTTCATCGTCTTTTTCTTCATCTACACGCCTGCCTCTCCAATTTACGCTACACCAGCCACACGTTGCACGTGGAGCCTAACTCCCTAGCGTCAGGTGTAACCCAATTCGCGTTTAGACGAAAAGGGTTAAATCCCATTCCTGTCGTGTTTTGTGCACCAATGTTCAATAAAGGAGCACGCTTGCGATACCGATCTGGTCAATGAAGCCGCAGCAAATTTAAAGTAGTGAAAGAACTGCTTCGACATGGCCTTTGACCCGGACCTTGCGCCACGTTTCAATAATCGTGCCATCAGCGCCGATCAGGAAGGTCGACCGTTCGATGCCCATGAACTTGCGCCCATACATTGATTTCTCGACCCAGACGCCGAACGCCTCGCACGCGCTTCCGTCTTCGTCACTGGCCAATGGAACGGTGAGGCCCTGTTTTTCTATGAATTTTTCGTGGGACGCAAGACTGTCACGCGAGATGCCAACAATGTCATAGCCGGCCTTTTCGAACGCCTCCTGGTGCTCGGAAAAGGCTTTGGCTTCCGTGGTGCAGCCGGGCGTATTGTCCTTCGGGTAAAAGAAAACGACCTGTCCGCGACCATTCTGAGAGGGGATGCTGATGTCACCATCTGAACCAGGAAGTTTCAAAGTGGGAGCAGGATCTCCTGCAGTCACAACTGCTGCCATAACGCTGTTTGTCCTATTTCTGCTTTATTGATTGTGTGTTTTGAGACTTAAAGCGAGACGAAGAAGAGGGAAACCCGCGTTTGGTTAGACAAACAGCCGCTGTCGTTACACTTGAATTGCTTGGTGGTGTCCTGCTGCTTGCGATTGCAGGCGCTGTACTGCTGGCTTTCATGCTGGCGCAGGGGCCGGTTGAGCTAAATCTCTTCAAGGCCGATGTTGAGCGGGCGCTCGTGCAGGCCCGGAATGGCCGGGACGTCGACATCGAACGCCTGTCCCTTCAATGGTCGCCTTCCGACCGCCGGATGATTATCGCGGCCGAAAATCTGAAGCTCGCGAACAATGAGGGCGAGCTTTCTGGCGAAGCGGGTGAGGCTGTGATCACGCTTGATGCAGGGTCGCTCCTGTTTGGCCGGACCGAAATCCTGAAAACGGACCTCCGGGATGGTTGGGCGGACGTGGCGAATGTTGCGCCCAACAAATGGACGTTTGCCGGAGATCCGCTTCCGGAGTTTGAATCCCGAGCTCTACCAGAAACACCGGCGGCGGCACTTGGTCTGGCGAACCGGGCCCTGGCGCAATTGTTTCAGGGCATCAATATGAGCCGGCTGTCCAGTCCGCTGGAAGTTGCTTCATTTGAGAGATTTGATCTTCGTTTCCGGGACAGTGAAGGCCAGCTCATCGGAGAAATGGGAGATGCACGGGGACGTTATTCTCAATCTGATGAAGGATTGCAGGTCAGCCTGTCAGGGAGCGGCGGAGGGCTGGGGCTCCCGGGCGATGTTGAGGCCAGCCTGTCGCTGCCCGGCACGTTTGATGAGCTGAATTTCAACATTCAGATCGATAATTGGAGCGTCGGTGACCTCGCAAAGCGTCTGGGCATCATTGAAGGCCGGCTGGAAGGATTTCCTGCCGATATCGGTGTCGGTCTTCAGTACCGCCCGAGCAATGGTATTGAGCGTATATCACTCAAAGCCGATGCCGAGCGTGGGAATGTGCGTCTCGGCACGAACAAGGTGCAGATCGACGATCTGGAATTTGACGTCGCCTACGACCCGGAAAGCGATACGGTCACAATCAACTCTCTTGATTTTGCTTCGGCCCACGCATCAGGCAAATGGACTGGTTCAGCCCGAGGCCTGACCGAGGACTCCGGGCAAGTGGCCTTCGACCTGTCATCAAAAGAGACGAGGCTCGATTTCACGCCTTATTTTGTTGACGCCTGGGATGTTGATGCAATCGACCTGGAGGGCGATCTCGATGTGCCCAGCGGCGTGATGGACGTATCATCTTACGACGTGACCATTGCAGGGACCGATCTTTCCGGCACGGCAAAAATAGAGCTGGTGGATGCCCCGAAAGCGGGCCAGTTGCCGATGAATTTGCTGGTTGAAGGGGAAACGTCAGGTGATGTCTCGAAGGAAACGGTGCTTCGTTTCTGGCCGGAAACCCTGGGCGCTGACGCGCGCATTTTCGCGAGAGACAAAATAAACGACGGCACGGTGACTGCTGCGAGCTACAAGATCGATCTGAAGCCCGATAGCGTGGGCCGCGACAGGATGCGCGACGAGGATATCGAAGTCCGGTTTGTTGTGGCTGGGGCAAGCGTGAAGTTCATGGACCAATTGCCACCCGTCTCCAATGCGAGCGGAAGCGCTAGATTGTCCGGCAATGGTCTCTTCGTTCAATTGAATGAAGGCACTTACGGAGAATGGCAGTTGTCGGAAGGCAGCGTCCAGTTTCCGAAGTTCAAGCCGAAGGGCGAGCTCTTCCGCGTTTACGCCAAAGGTGGCGGGCCAGTGGTCGACGCGATGCGGAACGTCGCCAAAGCCATGGAGGAAGAGGGGGAGGTGCCTTTCGACCCTGAACGCTTCACGGGAGAAGCAACCGCGACGTTTGAGATGTTTCGCCCCGCCCTGAATGACGTGCCGCTGGAAGATCTCGACATCAACGTAACCGCAGATATTACCGAAGCGACGCTCGCTGACGCGATTCCAGGGCTCGATATGACGGGCGGGAAAGCAAGCCTGACCTTGGAAGACAACCGGCTTGTGGTGACAGGTTTTGGTGACCTTGGACCTGCGCCAGTGCAATTCACCTGGCGCGACCAGCTTGATGATGATGGTGCGCCGGCAGATCTGTCGGCCAGCGCCTTTATTTCACCCGATTTTCTCAACCGGTTCGGCATTGTGGGCCGGGCCTATGTCAGCGAGGATATCCCGGTAGAGCTGCAGGCGAAGGTGAATGCCAGCGGCGTCGAAGCCCTCGAGGTTGGATTTGAGTTGCAGCAGTCGAGGATCGACGTCTCTGAAATCGGCTATATCAAGCCGTCTGGAGAACCAGCTCGCGCAACCCTGTCTTACGACGCCATGTCGGAAAGCACGGCCTCCACATTCCGGTACCAGAGTGAAGAAGCCCGTTTCGACGGGGACATTGAATTGGCCCTGAATGGTGGTCTGCAGTCACTGACGATGCGCGAAGCCTTTCTGGAAGATTTCATGGATGTCAGCGGCGACATCCGTCGAGAAGGCGAAGCGAGCTTTGTGAGCGACCTGAACGGTGCGTTCCTTGATGTGAGCGCCTTCTTCGGAGATTTCGGCGCCATAGGAGACGGGGCAGGCGGGCTCTCGGTTCCGCTTCAGCTGAACGCTGATCTCGACCGGCTGCGCCTGCGTGAAGGGCTCGACCTTGATGACGCTGAGCTGGCTTTTGTCAGCGACAAATCAGGCGTCCGCAAAGTCACAGCCGACGGCCAGATATCAGGATCGGGCGGCAAGATGAGCGCCGTATATACCGGGCCGACCCGTGAGGATGCCGCAGAGATCAGCCTCAAAAGTGACGATGCCGGTTATTTCATGCGTGGCATACTCGGCCAGGACTTTCTGTCGGGCGGCCGGCTTGAGCTCAATGGATCGCTTGCGCGCGGAGAGGCGCCCGCGACGCTTTCGCTGCAATTGCGTGACGTTCAGTTGAAGGATGCGCCGGTGTTGACGCAGATTTTGTCGCTCGCCTCTCTGAGAGGGCTTGCCGACACGTTGAACGGCGACGGCGTCTTGTTTTCCCGCATCGATGTGCCGATTACGATCAGTGGCGGGCGATACATCTTCGATGGCGCGCGCGCCAATGGTCCGGCGCTCGGCCTGACCATGAATGGCTGGTTTGAGGCTGGATCGGACGAACTCAGCCTGTCGGGTGTGCTGGTGCCAAGCTTCGGCATGAATTCGATGCTTGGCGGCGTGCCGATCATCGGCGACCTGTTTGTAAGCCGGGACGGTGAGGGGCTATTTTCGCTGACCTATTCAGTGCGCGGCACGCTTGATAAGGCCCAGGTCGCGGTCAATCCGCTCTCAGCCGTGACACCGGGCATCTTGCGCAGGATTTTCGAGAACCCCGCAGATACGAGCATACCGGACAGCCTGGAGGTTGATCCGAACAAGACGCCGCCGGCGCCGCCCATGCCGGACGCCGAGTTTATTCCGTCAGCGCCAGGCTCGGGCAATTAGCGGTTTCAGGTCTGGTTGGCTTTCTCGAGGCGTTTGACCTCTCGCCAGAGACCGTCCTGTTCGTCCAGAGATAGGTCACTAAAAATTTGGCCTTTTGATGCGGCCAGCGTTTCCATGGCGCGGAACCGTCTTTCAAATTTTGCATTTGCTTTGCGCAAGGCGATTTCTGGATCGAGCTTGTGGCGTCTTGCGAGATTGGCGGCCACGAAAATGAGATCACCGATCTCATCCTCGATATCTGCCAGATTGCCGCCACTGATCGCGTCCTTCACCTCATCGACTTCCTCGTCGAGTTTGGAGAGGATGTCGTCGGCATTGGTCCAGTCGAACCCCGTGCGAGCTGCACGCTTTTGAAGTTTCTCGGCGCGCATCAGGGCCGGCAGGGCTTTGGCGACGCCGTTGAGGGCGGACGTGTCTTCAGACGCGGCGGGTTTGTTCGCGCGCTCCGCGGCTTTTATTTCTTCCCATGCTACAGTCTGTTCGGTCGAGTTCCGGCTTTCAGCATCGCCGAACACGTGTGGGTGCCGACGGACCATTTTCTCATTGATTGAGCGCGCAACGTCCTCAACCGTGAAAAGACCGCGTTCGGACGCTATCTGACTGTGGAAGACCACCTGCAGTAACAAATCTCCAAGTTCATCGCGCACATCGTCAAAATCTTCACGCTCAATGGCGTCAGCGACCTCGTACGCTTCTTCGATCGTGTAAGGCGCAATCGTCGCAAAATCCTGCTCGAGGTCCCACGGACAGCCGCCATCAGGATCGCGCAGACGGGCCATGATGGTCTTAAGGCGCTCAAATTCAGTAGGGGAAGGGGAGGTCATTGAGGAGCCTTTCGCGCGAGCAGAGCCGCATAATATCTGATTCACACATTTGCGCCGGGCGAACCACTGATCTGACAACACGTCAACGTTACGAGCTGATCCATGTAAATTCCAAACCGATTAGCCGACAGTCCAGTCAGAAGCCGGTGCGACAGTGGCTCTGCGAGTTTCATCCAAAGATCGCATAATCAATATTATGGGAAATTGTATATCGTGCTTAAGCTTGGAATTCGACCTCAAGACCGTCAAATGCCGGCCGAATATGGCTTGGCAGCTCAGCGCACAGCGTCTCGTAGTCCAGATCAATGTGCAAATTCGTCAGATAGCCCCTGCCTGGATTGATCCGTTCCATCCAGCCCATAGCGCGCTCAAGATGCGCATGGCTCGGATGCGGCGTGTAGCGCAATGCGTCGAGGATCAGTGTGTCGACGCCCTCAAGCAGCGCCAGGCTCTCTTCAGGCATGTCATGAAGATCGTTGCAGTAAGCGAGATCGCCGATCCGGAAACCGAGGCTGATGATACGTCCGTGCAATTGTTTGACGGGTAGCAAAGTGATGTCCGGCCCCGTTCCATCGATTGTGAACGGCCGGCCGGGCTCGATATCTGGTTGGCGATCCAGAATGGGCGGATAGCCGCCTCGGCCTTCGAAACAGTACGCAAATCGGCTGGCGAGCGTTTCTGCTGTGCTAGAGTCCATATAGGTCGGGATTGTGTGCCGCATGCTGAGCGCAAGCGCACGCACATCGTCTATGCCATGCGACTGGTCTGCATGGTCATGGGTGTAGACCAGCGCATCGAGATGTTTGACGTGCGCATCCAGCAGCTGCTCTCGCAAATCTGGTGACGAGTCGATCAACACTCTCGTGCATTCGTCCGGGACTTCTAAATTACCGACATCCAGCAAGACGCAACAGCGCCGACGCCGATTACGTGGATTGGCAGGGTCACAATCGCCCCAGTCATTGCCAACGCGCGGTACGCCACCTGATGAGCCAGTTCCCAGGAATGTCAGTTTTCCTCTGTCGCTCATGGTCTTATTTTTCCAAACAATGCCAATGCGTTCTGCTCGCAAGTTGAAGTGATTTCATCGCGCTCAAGCCCATGCAGTTTTGCCAGTGCATCTGCGACATATGGCAAGTAAGCCGGTTCGTTGCGCCGGCCACGGAAAGGCACTGGCGCCAGATATGGACAGTCGGTTTCAAGGATGACGCGATCAAGCGGCACGGTCGAAATGACGTCGCGAACCTCGGTCGCGTTCTTGAAAGACAGGATGCCCGAGACGGAAAAGTAGGCGCCAAGCGCCAGACCGCGAGCGGCGAGGTCATGGCCCCCGGTGTAACAATGCAACAGGATGCCGAATGGCCCGCTCTCTCGCGTCTCCTGCTCCAGTATGTCTGCCGTTAAATCATCCGCCTCACGCGTGTGAACGACGAGCGGCAAGCCGGTCTGGCGTGCCGCGGCGATGTGGCGCCGGAAATTGTCGACCTGCTCATCGCGCGCTGAATAGCCGTAGTGAAAATCGAGGCCCGTCTCACCAATTGCCACTGTCTTCTTGTCTGAAGCAGCCTCCACGAGCTGTTCGGTCGTCAGCGAGGTGAAATCCTTCGCGTGGTGCGGATGAACGCCGACAGTGTTCCAGATATCGGGATGCGCTTCAGCAATCGAACGGACCGTCTCGTAATTATCGAACCGGTCACAGATCGCCAGAAAGCGTGTAATTCCGGCGTCCCTCGCGCGTGCAAGGACATCGCCGAGGTCATCCTCAAAAGCTTCGCCATGGAGATTTACGTGTGTGTCGAACATCAAGACCTCGTCTAGCGGGCCTTGGCCGTCGATTGAAGGCACGATACCAGCTTTGACGCAGCTTGCGCCCCCGTCATGTGGAGGCCCTTCTGCGTCGTTACAATTTGCTGTGCCTCAAACCATGTGCTGGCCCATTGGGCGTCGTCATTTGCCCGGTCGGCGAGCCAGCGGAGCACTTCTTCGGAGAACACACGGAAGCTCTGATCGTCCTCTGATGCAGCGGCAATCGCATTTGATAACTGGGCCTCATTCGGCCTTGGAAGCGATCTGAGAAGTGTTTGCGCGGCATTGGCTGCCGCAAGTACTTTTGGTCCGGTCAGTTCGGCGGCGCGGCCGGGTCTGCCATTGACCAGATCTACCAGCCCCGGCGCGACTTCATCATCGTTTTCGGCGAGTGCGCGGGCTGTATCTTCGCGGCTGAGCGGATCCAGCCGCAATGTCTGACAGCGGGATTTTATCGTTGGAAGAACCGGTGCGGTCGCGTGAGATATCAGGAAAATTATGGCCTGAGCTGGCGGCTCTTCAAGCGTTTTCAGAACGGCGTTGAGGCCGTTGGTGTTCATCTCATCGAGCGAATCCAGAATGCCGATACGCCAGCCGCCCAAGGCCGGTTTCAGGCTGAAGAAACTGTTCAGATCCCGGATCTGATCGACAGAGATGTCCTGCTTGAGGTTGCCCTTGTCATTTAGCTGGCGCGTCACGTGTTTGAGGTCGGGATGCGCGTCAGCCAGTATCTTCTGCATGACGGGATCTTCCGGAGGTGCAGCGGCTGGATCATCCTCCGTCCCCTGCGCGCCGAGCAGCATGCCGGCAAGGCGCAGAACGAACCGGGATTTTCCGATCCCTGAAGGCCCCTCTACGATCCAGGCGTGATGAAGCCGATGGCCCGCGCGGGCCTTCAGGAATGCGCCTTGGGCTTTTTGATGCCCATAGAGCGGGAGTGCGGGTCGATCTGTCATGAGAGGCTCAGTCTTGAGGCCAGCGCGGCAATGGCGTCGCCAAGAACCTCGTCAGGCGACTTCATTGCATCAAGGATCACAAACCGATCAGGTTCTCCCGCCGCCAGAGCCAGAAATTCTTTTCGAACGTCTTCATGAAAGCTGATGGGGCGGGATTCAAATGTGTCAGATACACCTCTGCTCTCACGTCGGCCGAGCAGATCTTTAACCGGTCCATCAAGTAGCAAGGTCAGGTCGGGCCCGGTATCTGCAACGGCTAAGGCCGTTATGGTCTCGATGTCGGCTGGGCTCGCCCCGCTTAGGCGCTGATAGACGCGGGTCGAGTCAGCGAACCTGTCACACAAAACCCATGACCCAGCCGAAAGAGCCGGTTCGATACGTTTCTCAATGTGATCGGCGCGCGCGGCGCTCACGAGCAAGGTCTGTGCAAGGCCGCTCCAGCTATCGTCCTCTGAGGTGGACAGCACCAGCTCCCGCGCCTTTTCTGCCAGCGGTGTACCGCCGGGCTCACGCGTCACGACGACAGACAGTCCCTGGCTGCGAAGGTGTTGGGCAAGCGCTTCAATCAATGTCGACTTGCCGGTGCCTTCGCCGCCTTCAATCGTTATGAAGCGCCCGCGGGCCGTCATTCTGCAGAGCCGTTACCAAGCTTCAGGCTAAGCCCTTCGATGGCCCGGCCAACAAATCCAAGTTTTCCAACCGATTCAGTCGCGATTAGAGGGGCCGTGACCGGCTCATCCTTGCCCTCAATTGTAATGACCAGACGCGCGACTTCGTCTCCGGCTGCAATCGGGGCCTTAAGAGGGCCGTCATAGACGATTTCAGACGTGGCTTCATCGAAGGCGCGTGCATGGGCCGCCACGCGAACATCGGAAGCAAGCTTTACACCGACTGTGCGGGACTCGCCGTTCCAGACGGGGAGCGTTGCCAGCGGCGTTTCACCGGGTGTGATGGTGCGCGTATCAAAGGCCGTGAACGCCAAACGCATCAGGCGTTCGCCTTCTTCTGCGCGGGCCTGCATTGATGGCAGGCCATTGAGGACCAGAATGCGTCTCTGACCATCCCTGACAGCGGATGCCGTCAAGCCATAGCCAGATACTGACAAGTGCCCTGTTTTCAGACCGTCCGCGCCATCCATCGTGTAGAGAAGCGGATTGCGATTGCCCTGGGTGATGCCGTTCCAGGTCATCTCTTTCTCGGAGTAGTACTTGTAATATTGGGGGAATTTCTTGATTTCCATGGCTGCAAGGCGTGCAAGATCCACAGCAGAAATTACGTGACCTTCTGCTTCGAGGCCGCTGGCATTTTTGAAGTGTGCGCTTTTCAGCCCCATGTCCTGTGCAACTTCGGTCATCAGCTTGGCGAACGCCTCTTCGGAGCCGGTGAGCCCTTCAGCCAGAACGATACAGGCATCGTTTCCAGAGAGAATGACCACACCGCGGATGAGGTCCTCAACGGTTGGTGTCTCGCCAATCTTCAGCCCCATCGTTGAGCCGCCTGTCGCCCAACCACCTTCGCGCCAGGCCCGCTCGCTGACCGTGAGTTCATCGCTGAGAGAAATTTCGCCTTTTTCGATGGAGTCATAGACGACGTGCGCCGTCATGATTTTTGTCATCGACGCCGGGATCATCGGCTCGCTGCCATTCTTGGAATAGAGGACCTCCTGGGTCTCATAATCCATGATGACGGCGTATTCGGCTTGGGTATCGATAAATTGGGCGCTTGCCGGCAAGCCAATGACAAAGGTCATGGCAGCTGCGGCAAGCAATGTCAGGCGGGGCATTAAGCGGTCTCCAGCTAGGTCGCGTTCTTAAAGACAGAATATGACCTAGAAAAAGGGCCGCTTTGAGACGCCCGTCAATGGCAAGGCATGTTATCTGAGGACAAGAAATCCATCACGTATGCCGTTTGACTTCATCTGAAGCTTGGCGCGCTCGGCCGCATCCTTTGTGGGGAACGGTCCGATGAAGACCCGGAAGTAGTCGGCACCTTTCACACGCGCAGCTTCAATGTCGGTGTTGAAGTTGCGATCAACTGTGGCGCTCATCTGCTGTGCGTTGCTGATGTCGGAAAATGAGCCGATCTGGACATAAACACCGGGGTTGAAGCCAGCTGAAGCAGACTGCGGCGTGTAGCTTGCCGGTGTCGGCGCTGGGGAATGGGCTTGCGGTGTCGCAGCTGCGTAAGTGACTTTGGGCGCAGTCCTTGCAGGCGTTGGCACGCTCTGGCCTGGATCTGGAACGCCAAGCGAAGGCTCTGCGCCACCGAGCAGAATATCCTGGTCGTAGAGCGAAGGACGGCGAGGCGCCTGCGTTTCAGCCGACACGAGTTGAAGCGGTTCGCTTGTGACCGCTTGGCGTTCATTCGCGACAAGGCTGAGGGATGGCGCCTCGATATTGATGGCGGGCGCTGGTCCGAGATACCGGATAGAGACCTCAGCAGTACCCTGATCGGTCAGATCCAGCGCATCTGCCGCTCGGCGGGACAAATCGATGATACGATCGGCGACGAACGGGCCACGATCATTGACGCGAACAACAACTTCACGGCCATTTTCGCGATTGATCACCTGCACGAGACTAGGCAGCGGGAGCGTGGGGTGAGCCGCCGTCATGGCATTTACGTCGAAGATTTCGCCGTTTGCAGTCAGCTTTCCGTCAAAAGCCTGGCCATACCAGGAAGCCAGACCGGTTTCCTCCAGTGTGACAGTCGCAGAGACTGGTGAAACAGCAGGTCCGGAAACCGCTGCGGGTGCCAGCGTTTTGAGGGCATCACCGGGATAGCCGGCGCTGGACTTCGGCGCGATGCGCTGGTGAGCGGTTGCTGCGCGAACGGGAACCAGTTTCACAGGCGTGCTGGTTGTACTCGGGGAATTTTGCGGGATCTGACCACGCTTTGATTGCGCGCTGCCTGGATAGGTGAAACGAATTTGCTGCCGTGTTGATGGCAGGCTTACAGAACCCGTTTTGGTAACGGGTCCGCGCCACTCATTGTCAACGGCGCTCGAATTGGCTCTCGGGATCGCAAATGTTTCGGCGCGGTCGCTGCTCCCAGGCGCCCTTCTGTCTGCATGCGCAGGCGAAAGGGCCAGAGCCAGGATTCCGGATGTAACCAGAATCGGAATGCGGACGTTGAGCGGCTTTGCCATTTGAACCTCGTTCTGTGGTCATCTTCGCACCTGGAATTCTTTCCTGGGCGGGTCGGGATTCTTCCTGACCTGGTATGGGTGTATCAGGCTGGAGTTGAGATTCTTTGAATTGATAGGCCCAGATTGGAAGAGTGCGGAAACAGAAAATTTACTTGCTGCGAAAGTTTGGCAAAATTGAGATTCAGTGCTGCTCTTGCATTTCGCTGCGTCTTGAAGGAAACAGCCGACCTAGCGGAGGGATGGCAGAGTGGTTGAATGCACTAGTCTTGAAAACTAGCGAGCGTGCAAGCGTTCCCGGGGTTCGAATCCCCGTCCCTCCGCCACACAGATGCAAATTTAGAGCGAAGATCTCGAAACTGCCGAAAACGCCCGCCATTGGCGGGCTTTTTTATGCAGCGCGGTTTCTCTTTTTACAGAACCCCCTGTTCAGCTCCGATATTCGAGCCGAAGTCTCTGCGCGGCGATCTCGCCAGGTATGTTAGAGCTAGAATTCCCAGTTTTCGTCCGGGTGCCGGAGACATCGTTCTTTTAACAGGAATATGCTCTACCCCACCCGGGGTGGAGCAGAGCAGAATACTGGCATGGACGCCGTGCCTGGCGGCTATTCGTCTTGCGCGATGGGCATGTCTCTACACCGGACCGGGTAAGGTCCCCTTCCCTGCCCGTCGGAAACGTCGTCGATTATGAACGCTCCTAGTTGAAGATCAAGGCGACGCCCGGCCGCCATAGCGGACATGCGACTTCGGTTGTCGCTTCGGTATTCCGAAGATGTCCGGCGGACGCATGGCTATGCGCCAGATCGCAGCCTAGTCACTCCCGAATCTATAGGTCAGGCTGACGCCGTAAGTCCGGGGGTCGCCGTAAACCAGTTCATCGAAGCCGAAATCAGCCACATCATAGGCGTCGACGGTATACTCCTCGTCGGCGATATTCTTCACGAACGCTGCAACTTCCCAGCGTCCGGTCTGCGGGCGTAGCGCAAGACGGGCGTTCGCCAGCCAGTAGCCGTCCTGAGCAAGCCGATCGGTATTTTGCGTGTCGAAGTACTGATCGCCTGTATAAGCTGCATCGGCGCTGACCACGAGACCGAGGTCACCCCAGATCGGGCCGGTATCGTACCGTCCACGCGCCACAAGGCTCCATTCCGGCGCTGCCACCATCGTATTGCCGGAGAAGTCCTGTCCGATCGGCGTCACGAATTTCGTGTACTCAGCATCGAGATACGTCCCGGCGAGCGACAGTTCGAGGCCTGAAGCTGGAAGAGCCGTAAGGTCAAACTCAAGCCCCTTGATCTCGGCCTCTTCGGCGTTGAACAGGGTCTGTGTTGGAACAGCTCCCGGCGCGAGGCCAAAGACCTGAAGATCGGTATAATCGTAATAGAAAACCGACGCATTGGCGCGAAGCGAGCGGTCAAACCATTCAGATTTCACGCCGGCCTCGTAGGCCATCAGCTTTTCAGGTTTGACCACCGAGGCTTCGATCGGATCTGACGTCGCGCCGGTATTGAAGCCACCGCTCTTGAAGCCCCGCGACACAGACGCGTACATCATCACGTCATCGCTGACATCATAGGAAAGCGCGGCGCGGAAGGTCGGCTCCTCGAACGTAAGTTCATCCGTTGCAAAATTGCTCGTGTCGAGCAACGTCGCATAAACGGGAACCTTTTCTGTAAGCGGGACAGCGTCGACGGGCCCGGCATAGGCAACGTGATCGAGTGTACGCTCCTCCCAGGTGAAACGGGCGCCAAGCGTGGCGGTCAACCGATCCGTCAGCTCATAGTCGGACTGGGCGAACACGGCGAAGGTGTCGGTCTTCTGGGTATAGAAACGGTCTGTCCGCAGAATGAAATTGGTGGCATCGAAATACGGCGTGCCGGGCGTCGGGTTGAGGCCGGCAAGCAGCTCAAACGAATCCTGACCGGTCAGCTCATCCTGAAGATAGAACGCGCCTGCGATCAGGCTGAGCGGACCTTCCCATTTCGATGCGAGGCGTAGCTCCTGGCTGAACTGTTCAGACCCATCCTTGATATATTCTTCGACAAGCCGGTTCGGCGACGCGTCGACTTCAAGGATCGCTTCCCTGTTGGTGTCCAGATACCCTGTAACGGAGGTCAACTCAAAGTTTCCGAGGTCCCATTCGACCCGCAGATTCGCTGTGAAGGCCTCGACCTCCTCCGGCGTATCCTTGAGGTTTTCTGCGCCAGAATACGGATCGGAATTATCGACATAGCCGAAAGCATCGCCGCAGACCGCAGCGCCGCGGCCGCCGCAGACGCCGTCATAGTCGGCAAGGCCATACTGCCCCGTTGTGAAATTGATCAGACCCTGGCTCTCATAGGAGCGAGAGGTCGCGCTGCTCTTGCCATATTCCAGCTTGCCGAGAATTTTCAGTGCATCGTTCGGCTCGAACAGCATTTGCAGCCGGGCAGCCTGGAAATCGACGTCGTTCTTTTCGCGGCTGGTTCCGTCCGGAAAAGCGATGTCGCGCGTGCCATCACGTGTATTGGAGACGCCGGACAGGCGGAAAGAGAGCGTGTCGCTCACAGGAAGCGTGAAGGCGCCCTCAAGGTCCAACTGATTGAACCGGCCATAGGTCGCGTTGACATAACCGCCCGTCTCGAAGCCAGGCTCCTTGGTATGAATGCTCAGAACGCCGCCAGTGGTGTTACGGCCATAGAGCGTCCCCTGCGGACCCTTCAGCACTTCCACCCGGTCCAGATCGAATAGCTGGAAAAGCTGACCAGTGGTCGAGTTATAGAACATGTCATCGATCATGACGCCGATCGCGCCGCTATTGGCGGGGTTGAAGTCATTTATGCCGACGCCGCGGATAAAGATGGTCGGGTTTGATGCCGAGAAAGACGACTTGATCTGCAGGCCCGGGATCTGCTGGGCAAGATCCTCGCTGGTGCGATAGTCGCCCTCGCTCAACATCCGCTCATCGACAGTCGCGACTGTGATTGGGACATCCTGCTGTGAGGCTTCTCTGCGCTCAGCGGTCACCTTTACGGTCTGAAGGACGCGGCTGCGGCTATCTTTCTGGTCCGCATTCTGCGCCATGGCAGGCGCCGCGATAGACAGAACAAGAGTGGATGCAGCCCCCATCATCAGGGACCATCGATCTGTTTTCTTCATATTATCCTCCCGGAGCCGCGTTGCGGTGTTTTTTTGATTGATTGAAAGATCAGAAAGGAAGGTCTTCGGGCTTCATCTGCACAAAGACGCTCTTCTTCTGGGTGTAGGCATCAAGGACGTCCCAGCCATTCTCACGGCCAATGCCGGACTGCTTGTAGCCGCCGAACGGTATCTGCATTGGCTGGGCCTGGTAGGTGTTGATCCAGAACATGCCGGTCTGAACGCTCGCCGCTACGCGATGGGCCCGGACCAAATCTTTCGTGACCACGCCGCCCGCCAGGCCGTAGTCGGACTGGTTTGCGCGGGCGACGACTTCGTCCTCGGTATCGAACTTCAGAACGGTCATGACCGGCCCGAAAATCTCCTCGCGAACATGCTCCATATCGTCCGTGCTGTCGGCGATGACCGTCGGCGCATAGAACGCGCCCCCCTGATGTCCCGCGACATCGACACGGTGACCACCGCACAGGATCGTCGCGCCAGCTTCGCGCGCCCGCTCAACAAAGCCACTTACGACACCAAGATGGTTCTCGGAGATAAGCGCGCCAATCTGCGTTTCCGGATCATCCGGAGCGCCGACTCTCAGCGTCTTGGTCCGTTTCACAATTTCTTCGAGGACGTCGTCATAAACGTCAGCCTGAACAAAGACGCGCGTGCCGTTCGCGCAGATTTCGCCCTGGGTCAGGAAGTTCGCATACATGGCGAGACGCGCTGCATATTCAGGATCGGCATCATCAAAGATGATCAGCGGGGACTTGCCACCAAGCTCGAGCGAGACTTCCTTCAGGCGCGGGGATGCCGCTTCCATCACCTTGCGCCCAGTCGGGGCGCTACCGGTCAAGGATACCTTCGCGACAGCCGGATGAGCGGCAAGCGCGGCGCCGGGGTTTCGTTCGCCCTGAAGGACGTTGAAGACGCCGGGCGGCATACCCGCCTCGCAATAGATCTCGGCTAGAGCCACCGCATTTATTGGAGTCAGCTCCGACGGCTTGAAGATCATTGCATTTCCAGCCGCAAGCGCCGGGGCGGACTTCCAGCAGGCTATCTGCAGCGGATAATTCCAGGCGCCGATACCACCGCAAACGCCGACTGGTTCGCGGCGCGTGTAATAGAAGCCGTATCCGAAATCCTGATACTCACCTGCCAGGCTGCCGGCGAGATTGGCATAATGTTCGATCGCGTCTGCACCGGTCTGGATATCGACAACGTTGGCCTCGGCAATGGGTTTGCCAGTGTCCTGCACCTCAATGCGTGCGAGTTCGTCGTTGCGAGACCGCAAAATCTCGGCCGCCTTGCGAAGGATCCGGCCGCGATCTTCCGCTGGCATCGCAGCCCAGTCTTTTTGAGCCCGGGTGGCAGATGCAATCGCGGCCTCGATCTGATCGGGACTGGCCTCACGGAACCGGCCGATCTCTTCGCCTGTGGCGGGATTGCGGCAGATGAACTCTGTCTCGCCCTCTCCGGCCACACGCTTTCCGTCGATGAACAGGTCTATGGCGTAGCTCACGTCGCGCTTCCTTTTTCCTTGCGGACGACTGTCTCGTCGATTACGTCTAAAAAATAACTGCACGGTCAATTACATTTTGTCAATTGCGTGTGTTTCATAGTTTCGCAGCGGCTCGACGCCTCCTGGAGGGGCGCCAGCCGGACAGTCAGTCAGAGGAAAGACGTATGCGCGTTGGATTTATCGGTCTCGGAAATATGGGCGCCAACATGGCGATGGTGCTGCAGCGCTCAGGCCTGCAACTGAAAGTGCACGATATTGAAAAGGCTCATGCTGCCCAGCATATCGAGGCTGGCGCGAGCTGGGCCGAAACGCCGGCAGAGTGCGCTCGTGATGTCGACCTTCTGATCACCTCCCTCCCCAAGCCCGACATTGTTGACACCGTCATGCGCGGCGAAGCGGGTGTCTTTGAAGGGCTCGGCGAAGGCACAATCTGGGTGGACACCACCACAAATGATGCGGGCCTGGTCATTGAACTGGCCGAACAGGCCGAAAAGCTTGGCGTCAAAACGGTCGACTCGCCCGTCACCGGAGCCGTCGATGGCGCCCGGCGTGGTGAGCTGACGCTGTTTGCCGGCGGCGAGGACGACGCTCTGGATGCCGTTGAACCGATCCTGTCGCGCATGGGCCGCGTGATCCGCTGCGGGAAGCTTGGCACAGGGAATGCGGTGAAGCTGGTTACCAATTATCTCTGGTTCACGCATGCCGCCGTCATTGGCGAAGGCTTGATGCTGGGTCGGCGCGCCGGTGTCCCGCTTGACGTGTTGTGGGACGCCATCAAGGACAGTGTCGGCGACAGCTTTGTCGCCCGCCATGATGCGCCATCCATCTTCGCCGGCCACTATGATC
Organism: Henriciella litoralis; assembly: GCF_002088935.1. NCBI lineage: Bacteria > Pseudomonadati > Pseudomonadota > Alphaproteobacteria > Hyphomonadales > Hyphomonadaceae > Henriciella > Henriciella litoralis. The sequence continues at coordinate 488,204 of NZ_NCSS01000006.1, read as the reverse complement.
CGTCCTTCACCCTGGACCTCTGCCTCAAGGATCTGCGCCTGTGCGCAGCGTTGGCAGAGAGAGGCAATGTCCCGATTCCAATCGGCGCCCGCGTGCGCGACCGCTTCACCGATGCCGCCGAAGCCTATGGCGGCGGCGCGGGTGAACTTCACGTCGCGAAACTGATTGAGGATGCCGTTGGCCAAGACTTGCGCCTTGAGGGCGATTGGCCGCTACACTGGGAGGCCTGAGCCCCTATCGCCCAAGCCTTGCCGTGAGGCAGCCTTGGGCGATTTCATTGGCCTCATGAGGCGTCAGTTCATCAGCGTTCTGAGCGTGCGCGATCCAGAGGCCGTCAATGATGAGCGACACCTCATTGGCGAAGCCATCGGCAATCTCTGGCGCCATCACACGGCGGGCATAGCGGCTCAAACTGCGGTGCAAAAGCCGGTCGCTGAGCCGCTCTATCCGCGCGAATGCAGGATCCGACTGCGCATTGGCCCAGAAATGAAGCCAGACGGAACAGAAGGCTGAATTAAAAAGCCTGGGCGCAAACTTTGAAGAGATGACCGCCTTGAGCCGATCAGCATCTGTATCAGCTCTTGCAACGGCCTCGCCTTCCTCGGCCAGGACAAGCTTCAACAAGTGGCGCATCGTCGCCGCGAAGAGATCGCGCTTGTCGTTGAAATGACGGTAGATCGTGCCACCCGTGAGGCCGGCCTCGGCGGCGATGCGCTGGATGGTCGATTGCGCGTAACCATATTTGGTGACGCAGGTAACCGTCGCCTCGATCAGGCTCTGCTTGCGCAACAGTTTTTTCTCTGCCCGTCCCATCTGGCTTATCCCCCCTGCCCTGCCGCAGAGTCGAGCCTGCGCTCAAGATAGGAAAAGACCATGGCGCACGCGGCGTCGGGCGTCACGGCTTGATCCTTCTGAGCCTTGCGAAGCCAGAGCCCATCTACCATCGCGACCAGCTCCTGAACGATGCGCTCAGCCTCCTCACGCGGAAGAAGCTTAACCAGGGCATCAAGAAGGTTACGGCGAAAGCGCAAGGCGTTGATGCGCTCAAGCCGGGCCAACTCTTCAGACCTCGCCGTCTCGGACCAGAACTGAAGCCAGACGAAACAGTTGCGATGAGTATAAAGTGGTTCAGACAGGTTGGCCCGAATGATTGCATGAGCCCGCGCCAAGGGCGTGTCAGCCTTGCCCAGCTGATAGACGAGTGTGTCACTGATATCGGACATCAGCTGACGCATGGCCGCGGCAAACAGCTCTTCCTTCGAGCCGAAATGGTAGTGGATGTTGCCTGCGGACAGTTTCGCCTCTTCGGCTATTCTCTGCGTCGTGGCGTCATGGAACCCATGCTTGTAGATCGCCGCAATTGTCGCATCGACCAGATGTCTCTGGCTTTGATCGCGATGGCGTCGTTGGCGAGGCGCTGTCTGCATGGCTCCGGTCTAATTCAATTTCACTCAATCTGTCGCATAGGTTTTCATCCCCACAAAGGGAAGCCTGCACGTCCAGAACTGACCCAGGCAGCAGAAAATCACATTAGTAATTGCTCGACCATTTACTTTTTGCACATTTTCTGAAAATGTGCCGAAAGATAGACAAGATCATTCGGAGGAAGCTGATGGGTGCGACTGTTGAGAGGCTACCAGGTTCATGCTCTGGCGAGGATATCAATGCCGCGCTGGAAACAGATGGGGTTGTCATCGTGGAGAACTTTCTGGCGCCCGACCTCGTGAAATCGCTCAATGAGGAGCTTCAGCCCTACGTCGACGCCAGTAAACCCCGCGAACAAAAGAGCATGTATGATGACTTTCTCGGCGGCTACACGGTTCGCCTTCATGGCATTGCTGCAAAATCCGCGAGCTTTCCGGATGTCTTGATCGATCCACGGATCATGACCGTCATGGACAGTCAGCTCAAACCCAATTGTACCGATTATCGTCTAAGCTCCGCCGAACTCATCGAAATTCGGGGCGGAGAAACGGCCCAGCCAATACATCGCGATGATGATTCCTGGCCGCGCGCCGCCCAGAGCGCTGCGCCACTTGTCGTGAACGTCATGATCGCTCTCAGTGAATACACAGCAGAGAACGGTGCGACCGTGGTCGTCCCCGGCAGCCACAAATGGGACAGCGACCGCCACCCGAAAACCGAGGAAATTACGCAGGCCGTTATGTCGCCAGGCTCCGCCGCCATATTTACAGGGCAGACGCTGCATGGCGGTGGACAGAACGTCAGCGGCGTACCTCGCCGTGGCCTGTCGGTCTCTTATTGCCATGGCTGGCTGGTGCCTGTCGAAAATAGCTGGCTCGGCATTCCACTCGATACGGTTCGCACGCTGCCGCACCGCGCTCAAAGCCTGCTCGGCTATGATCTCTATGACGGCACAAGTCGCGGCAGCGGACTGATCAATATGTACGAAGTCGGTAGCCCGCGCGCACTGCTAGACGATTAGCTATGGCCAGATCGCTAGAAATCGGCACGGCCGACTATGTCGTCGTGGGCGCAGGCTCTGCTGGCTGCGTTCTGGCAAACCGCCTGTCCGAATCCGGGGAGCACGATGTGGCTCTGCTGGAATATGGCGGCTCGGATATCGGCCCGTTCATCCAGATGCCGGCCGCCCTCTCCTATCCGATGAACATGAAACGCTATGACTGGGGCTATCGCAGCGAGCCGGAGCCTCATCTTGGTGGGCGCCAGCTCGCCGCGCCGCGCGGGAAGGTGCTGGGTGGGTCCTCCTCGATCAACGGCCTCGTTTACATTCGAGGAAACGCAAAGGATTTCGATGGCTGGGCAGACAAGGGCGCAGAAGGTTGGAGCGGTCGTGATGTCGCCCCCTATTTCCGTCGGCTCGAAAATGTCGAAGGCGCTGACCCGGCCATTCGCGGCACGTCCGGCCCCCTGCACATAACCGTACCGAAACAGCAGCACCCGCTAGATCAGGCCTTCATGACAGCCGCGCAGGAAGCCGGTTTTTCAAAAACGCAGGACTGCAACGGCCTTCAACAGGATGGTTTTGGCCCGATGGATCAGACCATCTGGAAAGGCCGCCGATGGTCAGCCGCGAACGCCTATCTGAAACCAGCGCTCAGCCGGGAAAACCTCACGCTCTATCGCGGGCTGGCCTGCCGCATTCACTGGAAAGGAAACAGGGCAACCGGCGTCGAAATTCTGCACCGCGGCAAGCGGCGCCTCTTGCGTGCTCGAAAGGAAGTCATCCTTAGCGCCTCGGTTTTCAACTCAGCGAAACTGCTAATGCTATCCGGGATCGGCGCATCCGAGGACCTGTCACCGCTTGGCATCGACATGGTTAGCGAACGCCGCGGCGTCGGAAAAAACCTTCAGGACCACCTGGAGATTTATCTCCAGATGCGCTGCACCGAGCCGATTACGCTGCGCCGTTACATGAACCCGTTCAGCAAGGGCTTGGCCGGTCTGCAGTGGCTCCTCACCAAGACCGGGATCGGCGCCAGCAATCATTTCGAAACGGCCGGTTTCGTCCGACTGGATGATACGGCCGATTATCCCGATGCCCAGTATCATTTCCTGCCCGCAGCAATTCGCTACGATGGCAGCCAACCAGTGCGGGCACACGGCTTTCAAGCGCATATTGGCCCCGGTCGCACGACGGCACGTGGGCGCGTTCGCCTGAAATCCGCCGATCCCATCGCCGCGCCGTCAATCCAGTTCAACTACATGTCCAGCGCTGCAGACTGGGAAGCCTTCCGCAAATGCGTTCGCTTGACGCGCGAGATCTTCGATCAGCCATCCCTCAAGGCTTTCAGTGGCGGCGAAATTGCCCCCTCTGCAGACTGCAAGAGCGACGAGGATGTCGACGCCTTCGTCGCCAAGGAGGTCGAAAGTGCCTATCATCCATGTGGCACCTGCCGGATGGGTAGCGCCGACGACCCCGATGCTGTTGTTGATCAGGACTGTCGGGTCATAGGTGTGGAAGGGTTGAGAGTGGTCGATTCTTCGGTGTTTCCAAACATAACCAATGGCAACATCAACGCGCCAACACTGATGCTGGCGGAGAAGGCAGCCGATCATATTCTGGGCAGGCCCCTTCTTCCCGCGGATGCCGCGTAATGGTCATGCCCCCCGAAACCGGAAAGCGAACCCCACCCGGCCAGATGGAGCTGGTTGCCGCCATTCTGATGGGCGGGCTTGGCATCACGCAGGTGGTTGCCATGCCATTATTGGCGACACTGATAGCCTCGGCTTTCCAGATCGAAGGGGCTGATTCCGGGCTTATCGGACTGGCAAACCTGCTTGGCACAGCCCTTGGCTCACTGATTGTGACGATTTGGCTGCATCATCTGCCGTTGCGACGAACCGTAATTGTCTCAGCACTGATCGCCGTTGCCGCACAGATCGCAGTAGCCGTTATGGCAGGATTCACGGGCATCATCCTGCTTGAAGCCGTTTCGGGAATTGGCGCAGGCGTCCTGATCGCCCTTTCTGCGGCCATTGTTGGCGCATCAGCCAATCCAGACCGCGGCTTCGCCTTCATCCTCACCTTGCAGGCAGGTGTCGCTGTGCTGGTGTTACTCGTCATTCCGGTTCTGGCAGAGGCATACTCCTTGCTGGAGGTTATGATCTTTCTTGCGAGCACACAGGCACTTCTGATTCCGGTCGGGCTGACGATGAGATACGGCCCGATTGCCGAGAAGGCTCTAAAGACGTCAGAGGCTAGCGGTTCGCCTGTTCAAGCGTCCATTCTTCTGAGGGCTGCGTCCTATTTTGTCTTTTCGGCGGCCGTCGGTGTGCTCTGGGTCTTTTCCGGTATCCTCGGATCAATGGCGGAAATTGATGACGCACCGCTAGGTCACGCATTGGCGTTCGGCAATGTCGCCGCGATCGCTGGATCGCTACTGGCGGCGATCATCACGTCTCGCTTCGGCCGTATCTCGCCAATCCTGGCCGTTTGCCTGACGCTTGCGCTGAGCGCGCTGCTCTTCGCAGCCGATATGACACTCATACAGTTCTACCTCGCGAGCAGTCTGTTCCTTTTTGCCTGGGGCGGCGGGCTCCCCCTGCTCATGGGCAGCGTCGCAGCGGCGGACGCAACAGACCGCGTGACCTCGCTCTTGCCCGTCCTGGCTTTTGCCGGGATGGGAGTTGGGCCGGCACTTGTTGGTATCGTGCCCGGATCGTCGGGGCTTTTTCAGCAAGTGAGCTACACAACAATCGGCCTCGTCGCCCTGGCGTTCTGCCTTCTGGTCAGCGCTCACACTGTCGCACGTTTGAGAAAAGGTCTCGGCTAGCCGCGGCCGGGCGAAACGCTCTCTGTGCTTTCAGAATGACTTCGACAGGCGCAAAGATTGCGATGCTTAAGCCCTTGCCGCACATCTCTACTAAGTCGGGCTGGTTTGGGCCGTTTAGGGTGACATCTTCCGGAGATGCCGAAAGCTTTTTTATCACACTGGCGGGGTGAACAGTTGTCGTCGAACTGCAACCCAGCACTTATTAAAGTGGGTGAGCAGGGACGTTGCACTAGCGTCGGCCAATGCCGAGGTGCGGGCTGATGTTGAACTCATAGAAGTTCGCTTCAACTCAGCTTCATTCTACAACCATTTCAATATCTGCCGCCCCGACTGCCTATTACGCCTGAACGGAACAGCGCCGTTTCAAATGGCACCGCATCTATCTCGCCAGCCTACAGGTCGACGGAAAAACGTAATTCGATCGGATAACTCTGCAATTCGTGTCGACTTGCACTGTTTTCGCTGGACTTCGCCGTTGACCTGATGAAGCGTCCAACGTATCAACCCGCCTTCCGAGGCCGGATTGCCCAGGTGGCGGAATTGGTAGACGCGCACGGTTCAGGTCCGTGTGTCTCACGACGTGGAGGTTCGAGTCCTCTCCTGGGCACCATCTTGTTCTCCGAGACAGTGCGACAACCTCCGTAATTCGTTGTAAATCATAAGAAAAACAGAGCTTATCTCGCTCTTGTGGTCCGGCGGTGTCCGCTGGGGTGTGTTGGTATCCTGAGCATTTGTTGGTATATCCGTTGGTATCGGCCACGATTTAGTGGCGCCTCATGATGTTGATACCAACAGATGCCGCTAACTGACACAAAGTTGCGTTCTCTTTCTTCAGACGGAAAAACGGTGAAGCTCGCCGATGGCCATGGACTGTTTATCCAGGTGGCGCCGTCTGGCTCGAAGCTATGGCGGATGGCGTACCGTTTCGACGGTAAACAGAAGCTGCTGGCTTTTGGGGCGTACCCCGCCGTCAGTCTGGCGCGTGCGCGCGAGCTGCGAGCAGAAGCTAAAGTACTTCTGGCCCAAGGTATTGATCCTAACGAGCATGCGAAGGCGGAGAAGGCCGCACAAGAGGCGCTTACAGAACATACCTTCGCAAAAATCGCCGCCGAACTGATCGAAAAGCTGCGCAAGGAAGGCAAGGCAGAGGTCACGCTGTCCAAGAAGCAATGGCTTCTGGATATGGCGAATGCTGCCTTCGGAGACAGGCCGATTAGAGCGATCACGGCGGCTGACATTTTGAAGCCGCTTCAGAAAGTGCAGGCCAAAGGCAATTACGAAAGCGCCAGACGCCTGCGCTCCACGATCGGGCAAGTATTCCGGTTTGCGATTGCGACGGCGCGCGCTGATAATGATCCGACATTCGGTCTGAGAGGCGCGCTCATTACGCCGAAGGTCTCGCATATGGCGGCGATTACCGACTGGGACGGCTTTGGAGCGCTGCTGAAAGCGATCTGGGCCTATGATGGCGGCTCTCCCTCCACACGCGCCGCGCTAAAGCTGATGGCGCTCCTCTACACACGCCCCGGCGAGTTGCGCCTCGCGCTCTGGGAAGAGTTTGACCTGGAGAAAGCAATCTGGACCATTCCGGCAGAGCGCACCAAGATGCGGCGCGAGCATGTAAAGCCACTTCCACCGCTCGCCGTCGAGATCCTGCAGGCGCTGAAAGCTGAAACCGGCAGCAACTATCGCGCCTTTCCGTCGGCCATCGCCCGAGACAGGCCGATCAGTGAGAACACGCTCAATCAAGCCTTGCGCCGCATGGGTTTCGACAAGGATCAGCACACCTCCCACGGCTTCCGCGCCACGGCCTCAAGTCTGCTGAATGAAAGCGGCCTTTGGAACGCAGACGCGATCGAGGCAGAGCTTGGCCATGTCGGCAGTGATGAAGTCCGCCGGGCCTACCATCGCGCGCGGTATTGGGATGAACGCGTTAAGATGGCGGACTGGTGGGCGGCTGATATTGCAGGCTGTCTAACAGCTATCTAACGGAAATGTGGAAAACGACCTACATTCACAAATTGTGTAATAAAACTGTCACAAATCAAGCGTAACGGACACTATAGATTGTGGTCAGACGAAAGGGCTGCACAAGATATGGCTATGGGCTCGATTGGGCGACAGACGGCTCAAGAAACTGATATTGAAGGCGGCGTTTCGGAGAATTGCTACCGCCCGGCCGATCTGGTCCGGTGGGCAAAGATGCCGTTCTGGACTTGTGAAGAACTGGCGTGTGTGACGTTAGGATTTGAGCCCGCGCCAATATTCAAAGCTACCGATCAGCAGCAACAATCCGATCGTGCGACAATGCAAAAGATTTTGGACAGAATAGACCAAGCTCAACGCGCTCAAGAAATGGGGTACTTGTTGCGCCAGATTAAGCCGATAATTGCACTCAATTGGCTGCAGGCCTTGGATGAACCCTTTCCGCCTAAGTTGTTGGAGGTCGCCGCCAACCTTCCGACGTTTGACAATCTCTCAGAAGTCCCGGCGGAAAGCGCACACTACAATGGGGTTGTGAGCAGACTTGCGGCGTTAGAAGCCGTGGCTTCCTCTCCAAAAGACATTGCCAATCAGTCTTCGCAGACGAGAGTTATCTCTACACTTCGCAAAATCATCTTGATTATGGCTGTGGACAAATATCGTTATGATCCTGATAAAACGCGGAACACGGCGCCTCGCAGCATTCAGGACGCTGCCGCCAAGATCGAGCTAACTATCAGCGATGATGCTGTACGAAGCCATCTTGAACAAGCAGGCGAAGAGCATTGGCTCGGACCGTTTGATTGAAACCGATTACCGAAAACGGTTTGATCGAAACCGAAATCGTCCAACCCCTCAGACGTACCGGATAAGTCTGTTTCACCTTCAAACGAACGAGGTGAAACCATGCACGACCAATCTGATTTTCCCGAAACGGGCTTTCTTCGCCTGAAGTCCATTCTCGCGCCCGACGGCCCGATCCCCGTCAGCAAATCGACCTGGTGGGCGGGCGTGAAAGATGGCCGCTTTCCCAAGCCAAAGAAGCTGGGCGAGCGTGTGACCGTCTGGCGCGTCGAGGATATCCGCGCGCTGATCGAAAACGGCGCGGCGTAGAGGGGCTAAGAAAATGGCGAGAGAAGAGTCTAAAGCCGTCTTTCCGTTGAAACGGCGAGACATGCCGCATGCGCGTATCTTTGACCATTGGATGCACCATCCGGCCTGGATGGAGCTGACGTCGCCTGCCTTCAAGATCATCGTGATGCTCATGACGTCTTACCGTCCCGACAAACCAAATATTTTCCCTGTCGGCGAAAGGCGTGTCTCAGCCATGAGCTGCTGTCCGCCCAGAACGGCTAAGAAGGCAATAGACGACCTGATCGAGCGCGGCTTTCTGCGGGTCGAGCAGACCGGCCGCAACCGTGGCAAAGCCGTCGGGCGCGAGCGGATCGTTTCGCTTACCCACTATGACACCGAGACGGCAGCTGGAGACCCAATGTGGCCAATCACGCTGTGGCAGAGACGCCAGAAAAATGAACGCCGCAAATCTGCAGCATGAGCGCTGCAAATCTGATGCGTCTGAAATGATTTTGCCATGCCGCAAAACCTGAAAAAACCTGAATGTTTATCGAAACCTGCGCCAGTTTTTGTCACACGCCAGAATACGGCTTCCACCCATATAGCCTTGCATCGGAAGACACCGGACCGCTTCGGCGCAGTGATTAGCCCAACGCCGCCCCGCCGCTCATACGAGCGGGGCAAGGCGGGCGGGGTATCCGGCAAAGACCGACAGTCTCCACCTTCCACATGATTGCGAAAATACGAGGCTGAAACATGGGCGGTTACGGATCAGGACGGCACGCGCGCGGGGCAGGACGAAGCGACCAGTTTCACAGGCGGGATCTGACTGACTTCCCCCGCGAATGGTTTCAGCATCGCCGCACCGGCACGCTCACCTGGTCACGCGGCGATCATAAAACCGGCAGCATCGGCTATCGCCTGTCACCAAACCGGCTGGAGCTGCACTACACCGTCACGCGCGAAGGCGAGCGCCAGGACATTACGGAATGCTTCGTCATGACACCCACTGAACAGCCCCTTGGCGGACAGCGCTGGTGGATCGAGTGCAGAGGCTGCGGACGGCGATGCAGGGTGCTTTTTGGCGGCACTTATTTCCGCTGTCGGCAATGCTGCCGCCTCACCTATGAAAGCCAGTATGAGCGCATCTATGCGCCCGGCGTCACGCGGGCCATGCGTGTGCGCCGGAAGTTGAAGGGGGAGATGGGCCTTGCCTACCCATTCCCCGACCGGCCAAAGGGCATGCACTGGAAGACTTATAACCGGCTGAGAAAAGCGGACTGGGCGGCGCAGATGCGGATTGACGCGCTGCTGATGCATGACGTTCGCAGGCTTGGCCGCAAGTAAGGGGGCGGGGGTATGGCAAACTTCAGAGGGGAACGCACGGCAACCGGCGTCCTATGCTTTCTGCGCGTTTCCTCAGTTCAAGATTTGGAGGGGGCAAGAATGTTGGGAGCGTCTTGATGCGCCATCGGCGCCTATCCCAAGCGAAAACGCTAACCCAGTTGTCTCGCGCGCACGCGCAAGACAAACAGCTAACCCAAAGTTTCGGGCTTGATGCGGAAGGCTGAATGGCATTCGATGCGTCCTCAGGGATGGAATCGACTATGACCGATTGTGTGAACACTTGGGCGCTGCAAGCGCGGCTGACGATGGGAGGCGATAATGTCACGCCTCACTGATCTGATTGCAGAGACCAAAAAACAGAATGAAGCGCTGGGGCGTGAGCTGGAGCGCGAGTTCAAAACGCTCGCATCGCGCCGGTCATTCGGGCTGAACTTTGAGCGTCACCGGCCGGAAAGCGTTGAGTTGCCGGGGCGTCCGATCAGGCGCGGCGACAAGGTGCGCGTGCTGCCGAAGCGTGGAGACACGTCCAAGGGCGATCAGCGTTTGTGGAAGGTCAACCGCATCCAGCGCACCGATTGCGTGCGCCTGGCCCATCTGTCGTTGCTTGAGGGGCAGGAAGACGAAACGCTGACTGTCGATGCGGCCGATCTATGCGTCGTCGCGGAATTTCGCGATTATATCTATCCGGGGCTGATTGGCACTGGCAAGGTTGAGCGTGGCGGAGACAAGCCGTTTCATTGCGTAATCAATGGTGAAAATTTTCACGCGCTGGAAGCGCTGACTTACACACATCGCGGCAAGATCGACGCGATCTACATAGATCCGCCCTACAATACCGGGGCAAAGGACTGGAAATACAATAATGATTATGTCGAAGCCGACGATCTCTACCGCCATTCCAAATGGCTCGCCTTCATGGAGCGGCGGCTAGTAATCGCAAGAGAGCTAATAGCTCCGTCAGGCGTACTGATGGTAACGGTCGACGAGAAAGAAATCCACCGCCTTGCACTGCTACTTGAGCAAATATATCCGGATGCAACTATCCAGACGGTATCGATAATAATCAACCCTCAAGGAACAGGTCGCGTCAACGAGTTCTCTCGGACGCATGAATACATTCTATTTGTCATGTTTGAAGGATACGAGTTGCTTGCAAATGCGGACAACATGTTCGACCGAAATGAGCGTGAAGTGGTCGTGCCGATTGAATGGAGAAACCTTAGGCGACGAGAGAGAGAAAGTGTTCGTGGCGCTCGCCCAAATCAATTTTATCCTATTTTTGTAGACGACTTGAGCGGTCTTATTCACTCTGTTGGAGATTCGCTTCCTAACGATGTGAACATTGAAGACGTTGAAGCCCCTGTGGGCACTCATGCAGTATTTCCTTTGAATCCAGCTGGGGAAGAAAGACTGTGGGGCGTAGTCCCCGAGCGTCTGAGATATTTAGCAGAAAATGGATATGCACGCGTCAATGACCGCGGACTGGTTCAGTTTCTAAACGCTGGCACAGTTCAAGCCATAGCATCTGGGCAAGTCGAGGTAACCGGACGCGATTCATTCGGGGGAATTGAAGGATATTTTCGCCCGGGCAGCAAGACGCTGATGCCAAAAAGTGTTTGGCTGAGAGATTCTCATAACGCTCAATCCCATGGAAGCCTTCTACTGAAGCGATTGCTACCCAACCGGGTTTTTCCTTTCCCCAAGTCACTATTCGCAGTTGAAGATGCACTGCGTTTTTTTGTTTCAGCCAAACCAAACGCCACCGTGGTCGATTTCTTTGCGGGCTCCGGGACTACCGCCCATGCCGTGATGCGGCTGAACCGACAAGATGGCGGACGGCGCCAATGTATTTCGGTCACAAATAATGAAGTTGCCGCCGACGAACAGAAGGTGTTGCGCGAAGCGGGCCTTCGCCCCGGCGACCCGGATTGGGAGAAATGGGGCATTTGCGACCACATCACCAAGCCGCGCATTGCTGCGGCGATCACCGGCAAGACACCGGACGGCGAGCCGATCAATGGCGATTACAAGTTTACTGACGAATTTCCGATGGCGGACGGCTTCGAAGAGAATGCCGAGTTCTTCACGCTGACCTATGAAACGCCGGTCTCTGTCAGCCATAACAAGGCTTTCGCCCGCATTGCGCCGCTCCTCTGGATGCGGGCGGGTAGCGAAGGGCGACGCGTCGAGAATTTGCCAGAAGCTGGATGGGATGTAGCCGACACATATGGCCTGCTGACCGATCTCGATCAGGCGGCAGCCTATTGCGCCGCTATCGAGGCAGCAAAGGCGATCCGCATCGCCTATATCGTGACGGATGATGAAAGGCGTTTTCAGTCAATTGCGCAGCGTCTGCCTGACGGCGTGGAGCCTGTGCGGCTTTACGAATCCTACCTTACAAATTTCCGCTTCTCTATGGGACGATAGACGATGAAGTTTACGCTCAAAGACTATCAGGATGACGCCGTTAGAGACGTTCTGGATAACCTCAAAAAGGCGCGCAAACGCTGGCACGAGGACGGCGACAAGCATGCCTTCTCGCTGACCGCAACGACGGGCGCTGGCAAGACGGTCATGGCAGCCGCCGTATTCGAAGCGCTGTTCTATGGCAGCGATGAGTTTGAGTTTGAGGCAGATGCTGGCGCTGTTGTCATCTGGTTCAGTGATGACCCGTCCCTGAACGAGCAATCGAAATACCGCTTGATGGAGGCGTCCGACAAGCTGACTACTAGCAATCTTGAGACGGTCGAAAGCAGCTTTGGCCGAGAGACGTTCGAAGCGGGCAAAATCTATTTTCTAAATACCCAAAAGCTATCGAAAACCAGTCTGCTGGTGCGCGGTCACGACGATGATGATAGCGTTGTGGAGGTAGGCGGGCAGCGCGTCATGCCGGATCTGCGTGCGCACACGATCTGGGATACGATACAGAATACGATCGAGGATCCGGACCTGACGCTTTACCTGATGCTGGATGAAGCGCACCGTGGCGTTAGCGGGACAGCCAAAGGCCGCCAGACGATTGTAACCCGGTTGATCAACGGCCAAGGTCGCGTGCCAGGCATTCCAGTTGTTTGGGGAATTTCCGCGACAGTCCAACGCTTTAACGAAGCGATAGAGGACATGGCGGGCCATACCAAGTTTCCCGATGTTGTCGTCGATTCAAAGAAGGTGCAGGCGTCCGGCTTGCTCAAAGACACCATTAACATGGACGTGCCCGATGAGACGGGAGATTTTGAGACCGTGCTTTTGCGGCGCGCTGGTGAAAAGTTCCGCAATATCTCCACGCGCTGGCTGGACTATCATCAGAAAGAAAACGATGCGGATCAGGTCATCCCGCTTCTGGTGCTGCAGGTTCCCAATTCGCCGGATCATAATGAAATCGGAATGTGGCTGCAGACCATATTTGAGACGTGGCCAGAATTGGACAGTGATTGCATTGCCAATGTTTTTGGTGAGCACCGTGCCGAAAAATTCGGCTCCTACGAAGCGCCTTACATCGCACCGGAGCGCGTTCAAGAGTCGAAGTGGGTGCGTATTCTCGTTGCGAAGGATGCCATTAGTACCGGCTGGGATTGCCCACGCGCGGAAGTGATGGTTTCGCTTCGGGCGGCACAGGACAATACGCACATTACGCAACTTTTGGGGCGGATGGTCCGGACGCCTTTGGCCCGCCGCATCCCTGGCAATGAGATGCTGAACGCCGTCGATTGCCTTCTGCCTCATTTCAATCGCAAGACCGTCGAGAACGTGGTGGATGTGCTGATGCACGGCGGCGAACCCGGCGGCGATAGCCTCGAGCGCCGGGTGTTGATTAACCCGCGCGAAATGACGCCAAATCCAGACGTTCCGGAAGCCGTTTGGGAAAAGCTGGTCTCACTGCCATCTCAAAGCCTGCCTAAGCGCCAGGCCCGTCCGATTAAGCGCCTGACGGCCTTGGCGCACGAGTTGGCTGCTGACGACCTTTTGGACGGGGCTGGTAAACGGGCGCACGCACATCTGCACAAGGTGCTGGATGACTTTGCCGTAAGCCAAGCGGACGAAATCAAAGCTGCACGCGAAGCTGTTCTGAGGGTGGAGGGGTTAAGGCTTGTCGCCGACGTGAACACGAGAGAGCAGAGTTTCGAGAGTTTTGTAGAGGACGCTGACCTTGCGGTTATCGAGGATGCCTATAGGCGCGCCGCACGGCTGATTACGCCTGATGTGGCGCGGACCTATAGCGAATACCTCGCCGACAAGAATGAAGAAGCAGAGGATATTGAGGAAGCACTGGTAGAGGCACATACCGATGTGGCAGCGATCGGGCTGGTCCCAACCGTTCGTGACAAGCTGGATGCCGCTGCCGACGCCCTTACGAAAGAATGGTTCTCAGAACATGGCGGCGCGATCAAAAGCCTGAGTGATCAGCGCCAAGACACTTATCGCGAGATTCGCGAAATGAGTTCCGACCCGCAAAACGTAGATCTCGTGCGGCCAGACGTCTGGCTGCAACCGACAAAGATGAAGATGCCGGATGGGAGAATAGCCGATTTGCCCACATTTGCCCGGCACTTGCTTTGCAATAAAGAGGGACTTTTCCCTGATGAGCTAAACGATTGGGAGACACGAGTTCTGAACCGAGAGATGAGCCAAGACGACTTCGTTGCTTGGTATCGAAATCCACCACGAGCAAGCCAAGACTCGCTGGGTATAACTTACGAAATGGACGAGCTGCGGATCGTTCGGCCGGACTTGATTTGCTTCTCAGAGTTAGGGGATGGCACAATTGTTGCCGACATCGTGGACCCTCACGGCACGCAGTTCAGCGATGCGCTTCCAAAGCTAAGGGGCTTGGCACGGTATGCAGAGCTTCATGGTGGCCACTTCCGAAGGATTGACGCAATAGCGGCAACGAGTGACGGAGTGCTAAGAGTGCTGGATCTGCAAGATCCTACGGTAAGAAAAGCAATCGAGACTGCCGAAACGCCGACGTCTCTATATGCGAAAGGTGGCGTCGCAAAAGATTACCCCGCTTAGAGCAAAGGCAGAGATTGTTGGTATATTTGTTGGTATAGTGCTTTGACAAATAAATAATATACAGATAAATCAATCGATTATCAGATCGATGCGAGTCCTCTCCTGGCACCACTCAATTTTTCGAAATGCGGCGCTAGCTTCCGGAACGACTATGAGGTCGAGCCGAGCAAAACCCTTGGCCGTTGGTCCGATCATGGCCAAGTGGACGTTCGCCGCGCTCTATATTTTTCGATTTCAAGTCCGACCCGTCCAAAAGCGGATTAGGCCGCCCTGCCCGGCTTGTCAGCCACGGTTCTGTCGGTTGATGCTTCCAGAATACCTCTGCGGTCCCAGTCGCCTTCAGGCCTGATCAGAACATACGGATCGCTTGTTGGGCTTAACGCGTCCGGATGGCGAGGGACGGGAATGTGGATCTCAAGATACTCAAAATCCGAGAACGAAAATTTCGCGCGGTCTTCCTGTAGATGGCAATGGAGGACGCGCGACCAGAGCGGCCATAGCCTGGCTTGAATTTGTCCGATCATCAGCCGGTATCCCTTGCGGGCCGCAATTTCGAGCGCATGAGCAAGCAGTATCCGGTCGAGCCGATGCCCGCGTGCGCGTGGAAGAATGCAGACGCGTTCAATCTTACCGAACCCCGCAAACCAGCGCAGCCGAAGCGTGCCAACAGGCTCTCCGTCAATCCGGGCGATCAGATGAAGGCAGGCGAGATCATTCCCGTCATATTCTTCATCGAAGGGACATTCCTGCTCTGCCATGAAGACAATGGCCCGGATCATGAAAACGCGGTGGAGGTCATCCAGAGATCGTGCCGTGCTGACGTGTACTGCGGCAAAGCTGTCCACAGATGGCGCTCTCCTGAGCGCTCGGCATCCGATCTCCGGGAAGGAAAGCTGGTGGTCCATCGTCTCAACCATTTAGTGGATCAGAGACAAACAAATCTGGAAGTCCGCCTTCCAGAGGTCTGAAGCCTAGGCTGAGCATTGACCGCGCACCATCTTCCGTAGCGGCTCGCGCAAAAACAGGCACCGGCGAAAACCGGCTAACCCGCACATTCGCGGAGGCCGCCATAATCGAGCGTCGGGCATCTTTTGTGCTTCCGGCATAAATGCCAATATACAGGCCGAAGATCGCCGTGCCGGCCGGCGCGAGGTGCCGCAAGGCGGGGTCTGCTGGATTAAAATCGCCAGACTCGACTGCGGCCCTGCCCTCTTCTGTCAATGGGACGATGAGATAGACGCCGTTAAGCTGGCTATCGGTCTCAACGACCCAGATCGTCATTCCGGTAATCGCGTCGACCGTGGAAACGACCTCCGGCCGCGATAGTGAGCCGGCGATAAGGTCCTCGCCGAGAGATAAAGCTTCCTGCACGCGCCCCATTGGGCACCGGCGCAAGCCAAACTCTCCCATTGCACGGGCCATATCACTCGGTGGCACATGGCAGTATGGTTTGACGGTCTCGTCTGCAACTGTTCGGTGAATCGACATGGAAATTCTCCCTTCACGGGAGAATGTGGTAAATTCGCGTAAGAGTTGTCAAGTTGGTAAATTTACAATGGGCGAAACAATCGGCAGGAGAGACGCTTCATACCACATTTTTTGGGATGCTGCGGCATGAGTACGAAACAGATGGACTGGGACAAGCTTCGGGTATTCGGTGTTGTTTCCGAATTGAAGAGCCTGACGGCGGCCGCCAAACGCCTCGGGGAATCCACGCCGACGGTGAGCAGAAAGATCGTTGAGCTTGAGAAAACGCTCAATTGCCAGTTGCTTGTGAGAACGACCCAGGGCGTCGAACTGACAGAGGCTGGCCGGCTTGCAGCAAAACACATTCTCGCGATTAATGACGAGGCCAATACGCTATGGAATGACGTTGCCAATTTCGACATAGAAGGTGGCGGCAATATCCGGATGATCGCGCAGGATGGGGTGGCGTCACACTGGCTGACGCGATTTCTCCCGAGCTTTCAGAGGGACAATCCTCATGTCGAATTCGATTTCAAGATTCAGGAGCGGGAGCCGGATCTGCTGACCGGAGAGGCAGATGTGACGATTTCGTTCAGCGAACCACGTCATCGCGAGCTGCAGTCTATCCGCCTGGGTGTTCTGCATTACATGTTTTTCGCGTCGCAGGATTACCTGGACCGCCGCGGTACGCCGCAAAGCCTCTTTGATCTCGACGCCCATGATTGTCTCGCTCATGACAGCTATGTGCATCAGGTTGAGCGTTGGTCATCGCGTGGTGCCAACCTGAAGAAGTCGCTTCACGTGAAGATGCAGACCAATTCAGGTACAGTCTTGAAAGAGGTATGCGCCAATGGCGGCGGAGTTGCGCTCATGCCGTCCTATGTGGCGGAGATTGACCGGCGCCTTATCGCTTTGCAGATGCCCGAAATCGCGCCGATTCAATTCTGGCTGGTGTATACCCAGAGGCTGCAACGCCTGTCCCGCGGGCGCAGGCTGGTTGACTGGGTCCGGCGCCAGTTTGCAGGCGACGAGCATCCATGGTTCCGCGAAACCTTCATCCATCCAGACAAGGTATCGTTGGACAACAGGTTGCCCGTCGCTGCTGCTAAGGATTGAGGGCTAGACCGTCTTCAGGATGGTGACGATCGCTTCAAGTTTTTTGGGATCGTCAATCAGCCGCACGATGCGATGAATTTCATTACGCATCTGCTCAAGTTCGCTGCCCTCTTCTGAACTGTCGTTGCCGAGCAATGCGTCGGCGGGAAAGAGTTCTTCAATAGGAACAACCAGAATGTTCGCAATTGCTGCAAGTGTGCCTGCGCTAATGCGGTTGGTGCCATTCTCGTATTTATGGACCTGTTGATAGGACAGTCCAAGTTTCTTAGCCAGATCATCGAGGGTCATACCGATACGACGCCGGGCGTTGCGCACCAGTTGTCCGATTCCCCGGTCAGCATCGCTGACTTTTCTAGGCGATGCCGATAGCACGGTCTCCATAAAGCCGTTCCTCTTAGGTAAAAATAATCAACTTTGGTCAGCGGCCTTTTCGACTTCAGAGCGTGTTACGGCAATAGACTTGTTTATAAAGAATATGAAACACGAAACATTAAATCCTGAATAGTGCGGGAGTTTTTAACACTCAGAAAAAAAGGCCGCTCAATGAGCGGCCAAAGTTTAGCAAGAAGGACGTCAGCTCATAAACCTAGCGTAGTTGCAGGTAGAATTTGCTGACATCCTCTTTCTAACAAAGTTAGTCTGAACGAGATGACGGTGTTCGTGTTGTCATCGGTTCATGTTTCTCAGACCGAAAATCTGGCGTCAGGACACACCCCAGTCACTGAGAATTTCGTCCGAATGTGCGCCAGGTGAGGCTGGCGGGCGTTGGATCTTGCCCGGTGTCCTGGAAAAGCGTGGGGCCGGCGCGGGCTGCGTGACGCCTTCATAGTCAACAAACGTCTCTCGCGTCTTGTTGTGTGGATGGTCGGGCGCTTCGGCCATGGAAAGAACTGGCGCAAAGCAGACATCGGTGCCTTCCATCAGTTCGCACCATTCATCCCGGGTCTTGGTCTTGAATGTGTCTGCAATTTTCTCTTTCAGCTCTGGCCACTTCTTGCGGTCCATCTGATGTTTGAAATCAGGATCGGACAAGCCAGCCTTCTCCAGGAGTAGCGCATAGAACTGAGGCTCGATAGAGCCGATGGACACATATTTTCCGTCGCTGGTTTCATAGCAGTCATAGAAGTGCGCGCCGCCATCCAGAAGATTGTCCCCGCGCTCATCTGACCAGATGCCCATGGCTCTCATTCCGAAGAACATCGCAGACAGAGACGCTGCACCATCCGTCATCGCGACATCGATCACCTGCCCCTCGCCTGTCGACTTGGCGCTGAGGATCGCTGCCAGAAGGCCAAAAGCGAGATAGAGCGCGCCGCCGCCATAATCACCGATCAGGTTAAGCGGCGGGTATGGCGCCTCACCCTTGCGACCCATCGCACCGAGGGCGCCCGTAAGGGCGATGTAGTTGAGGTCGTGGCCGGCTGAGTGCGAGAGCGTGCCTGTCTGACCCCAGCCCGTCATACGGCCATAGGCCAGACGCGGATTTCTACCGAGCGCAACATCCGGTCCAAGGCCAAGGCGTTCCATGACGCCGGGCCGGAAGCCTTCGATCAGCCCGTCGGCCTTCTCGATCAGTTTCAGAGCGGTCTCAACATCGTCTTTGTTTTTCAGGTCGAGCGCGATGGACCGGCGTCCTCGCGACTCAACATTGGCGGGCGTTGCGGCGCGGCCGCCTGCCCCTGCCCTGTCGATACGGATAACGTCAGCGCCGAGGTCCGACATGAGCATCCCGCAAAATGGGCCGGGCCCAATCCCTTGAAATTCGACGATCTTGATACCGTTGAGTGGTCCACTGGCCATGATTTTGGTCTCCCTTGTCTGTTGGCTGGACCATATAAAAGTGCTCACCACTGCCAAGCCTTACCGTCGCGTCGCGCCGGTTATTTTAATTACGCGGCAGAGTCAGCGATCTCAGTGAGTTCTTTCAGAAGACCGCGTATCAGCTGGACGCGCTTGTCCTTGCCGTCGGGAACGCGCGTGACCACGAGCTTGGAATCGGGGCGCAGTTTCAGAGAATTTGGCCGCGAACGAACAAGCTGCATCAGCTGGCCGGGGTCAACGGCCGTATCATCGCGGAAGGCCATGACGACGCCTTTGGGGCCCGAATCGAGTTTTGAAATTCCTATTTTCTTACAGGCGGCCTTGATAGCCGTGACGTCGAGAAGCTGGCGCGTTTCCTCCGGCAGAGGTCCGAACCTGTCGATCAGCTCTGCAGCGAACCCTTCACGTCCTTCTTCGGTGTCAATTTCGGCGAGGCGTCTATAGAGGCCCAGTCGAACGCCTAGATCTTCGACATAGGATTCGGGAATAAGAACAGCCACGCCGAGATTGATCAGCGGAGACCAGTCGTCGGCAACTTCTTGGTCGAGGTCACCCGCGCCGGCCTTGAGGGCATTCACGGCGTCTTCGAGCATGGATTGATAAAGCTCGACACCGACCTCCCGGACATGACCCGATTGCTGGTCCCCCAAGAGATTGCCGGAGCCACGCATATCAAGGTCATGGCTGGCAAGCTGGAAGCCTGCACCAAGACTGTCGAGGGACTGAAGAATGCGAAGACGACGGTCAGCATTCGGCGTCATGACCTGGTCGCGCGGGGTTGTCATATAGGCATAGGCCCGCAGTTTTGAGCGCCCTACCCGACCGCGTAGCTGATAGAGCTGCGCCAGGCCGAACCTGTCAGCACGATAGATGATCAGCGTGTTGGCGCGCGGTATGTCGAGTCCGCTTTCGACGATCGTGGTCGACAGAAGAACGTCGAATTCACCCTCATAAAAAGCCGTCATGATGTCTTCGAGTTCGGTCGGAGGCATCTGGCCGTGGGCGACGACGAAGCTCACTTCCGGCACATTGTCCCGCATGAAGGCTTCCAGGCCATCGAGATCGGAGATGCGCGGTGCAACGAAGAAGGCCTGACCGCCGCGATACTTCTCGCGCAGCAAGGCTTCGCGGATTGTGACGGTGTCGAACTCTGCGACATAGGTGCGCACAGACAGGCGGTCGACCGGCGGCGTTGCGATGATGGAGAGGTCGCGAATGCCCGTCAGCGCCATCTGCAATGTCCGCGGAATGGGTGTGGCCGACAGGGTCAGAACATGCACGTCTGATTTGAGCTCTTTGAGGCGTTCCTTGTGCTTCACCCCGAAGCGCTGCTCCTCATCGACAATCAAGAGGCCAAGGCGCTTGAAATCGATGGATTTGGACAGCAGGGCGTGTGTGCCAACGACGATATCGACCGAGCCGCTGGTGAGACCGTCGCGCGTTTCGGAGGCTTCCTTCGTGGAGACCATGCGCGAGAGGTGCCGCACATTGACCGGCCAGTTCGCGAAACGCTCAGCAAAGCCATTGAAATGTTGGCGGGCCAGCAATGTCGTTGGCGCGATAACGGCCACCTGCATGCCGCTCATGGCGGCGACAAAAGCGGCACGAAGCGCGACTTCCGTCTTGCCAAAGCCAACATCGCCGCAAACCAGACGGTCCATGGGCTTGCCACTGGCAAGGTCAGTCAGCGTGTCTTCGATCGCGTTCAACTGGTCGTCGGTTTCCTCGTATGGGAATCGCGCCGCAAATTCCTCATAGAGCCCTTGGCCCGTTGTCGTTGGCTCGGCGCGTTTCAGTTCACGTGCAGCGGCGATGTCGAGCAGCTCTGCCGCCATCTCGAGGATGCGCTTCTTGGCTTTCGCCTTGCGCGTCTGCCATCCAACCCCGCCGAGTCGGTCAATCGCGCCTTCGGCTTCGTCGCTGCCATATCTGCTGATCAGGTCGACGTTCTCGACGGGCAGATAGATGCGGTCACCGCCCGCATAGGACAGCTCTAGGCAGTCATGTGGGGCGCCGGTCAGCTCAAGCGTTTTGAGGCCTTCATAGCGGCCGACGCCATGATCAACGTGAACGACGAGATCGCCGGTGTTCAGTGACCCTGCTTCGGCGATGAAGTTTGCGGCTTTCCTTTTGCGCCGAGGCGCGGCGAGACGGTCACCCAGAATGTCCGGTTCTGAAATGATCGCGAGATCTGTTGTCTCGATGCCGTGTTCGAGCGGCAGTTCGCAGATACTCAACCCGGCTTTTGTCGCGGCCTCTAGGGAATAGATGCGCGGCAGAACGCCGAGGCCATGGTCTTCCATGACGTTGATGAGGCGGTCGGCTGAGCCGGAACTCCATGCCCCAAAGACAACCGTGCGGTCTTCTGCGCGCAGTGTTTTCGCATGGGCGGCGGCTTCTTCGAAGACATTGATGTCTGGCCGGGCACGCTCTGGCGCGAAATCGCGGCCGGGCTTGCCCTGAAGGTCCAGGCCGCCTTCGCCCGGTAGAGGCGAGAACTTCGCGACACCGCTTGTTTCAAGCGTGGCGGTCAGCTCAGCTGGGACGAGATAGAGATCTTCTGGCGGCAGGACCTTGGCTGGCCGGTCATCACTCGCCGCTTCCAGGCGGGTTGCATGATAGTCTTCCGCCTGTGTCAGCCGCTCTGACGCCGCTTCGCCAGAAAGGTGGCCGAAGCCGATGAGGGCCTCCCCGCTAATGTAGTCGAACAATGTATCGAGGTGCGGATGGAAAAGTGGCAGCCAGTTTTCCAGCCCTTGCCGGCGGATCTGCGCGCGAGCCGCTTCGTACATCGTGTCGCCAGCCGGCGCGCCGAGCGCGGCGAGGTATTTCTCGCGGAACAGGCTGAGCGTTTCGTTGGAGAACAGAATTTCCGAGACTGGGGCGAGCACGGCGGATGTCAGGGACCGGGTCGACACCTGCGTTTCCGGATCAAAGGCTTTTAGCTGATCGAGCGTGTCGCCGAAGAGGTCGAGGCGGATAGGTTCCGGGCTGGTTGGCGGATAGATGTCGATAATGCCGCCGCGAATCGCGAACTCACCGCGTTCGCTGACTGTGCTTGTGCGGATATAGCCGTTGATTGACAGATAATCGGTGAGGGCTTCCTCACGAATTTCCTCGCCGACAACCATCGAAAAGCTGGCCGCTTTCATGGTCTCGCGTGGGGGCACCTTCTGGACCAGAGACGAGGCGGTTGTGATGACCAGCAAAGGTTTGTCGCCGTCGCTGTATTGGGCAATCCGGGAGAGCGCGGCGCATCTGGCGGAAGAGACAGCGGCGCTCGGGCTAACGCGGTCATAGGGGAGAATGTCCCAACCCGGCAGAAGCACGCGGTCCATGGCTGGCCGGTTGAACTCTGCGAGTTTGAGCGCTGTCGCCGCGGTTTTGTCGTCGCGGGCAACGTAAAGTGCGATCCCGCCCTTAAGCGCCAAAGCATCCTGCAAGGCTTGAAGGTCAACGCCAAAGGGGGCGCCTGACACATTTGTCGGCGCAGACAGGCGGCTCAGGAAGTCAGCACTGGACATCGCGTATCAGTCTATCGGTAAAAGTCGGAGAGTTTTGCGGGCTCAGGCGCCCGGGTCGTATCGAAAGCCAAGCAGCTGGTCCAGAACCGGGCCTGTATAATTTGGCGGAACGGGTTTGTTTCCAATGATCCAGGCGTAGACATCCCAGTCCGGCGTGGCGAGGAGCCGCTCAAATTCATCGAGTTCGGCGTCGCTCATGGCAGCAATGTGCGCATCAGCGAATTGGCCCATTATCAGGTCCATTTCTCTAAAGCCGCGCCGCTGAGCCCGGAACTTCAGTTTTCGCTTTCTCTCATTCATGGTCTGCCTCTCATCACCGTTCTGGGCTGACATAGGGCAAACTCGTCTGCCTTCCCACCGCCGAAGCACAATTGCAGCAGGCCCGACTTCCACTATTGTCAGTTTGACTCATGCGCGACGAACGACTCTTCCCTCTGTTTCAGCCTGTCGACAGCTTGCCGGGTATTGGCCCGAAGCTGCGGCCAGTGTTCGAACGGCTGATCGATGGAGAGACAGTCTGGGACTTGCTCTTGCACCTGCCGGAGCGCTGGCTCGACCGCCGCGTGAAGGCGTCTTTCGATATGCTGGAAGCTGGCGAAGTCGCGACGGTGAAAGGCGAAGTCCACTCCTACAAAGCGCCGTTCAGTGACCGGGCGCCGCACCGAATTCAGCTTTTCGATGGGTCAGGGTTTTTGACGCTCACCTTTTTTCGGGCTGATCCGCGGTGGCTTCAGGGGCAATTTCCGAACGGCAAGGAACGCATCGTTTCGGGGCCCATCAGTGAGTTCAATGGGGAGCGGCAAATGTCGCACCCTGATTACATTCTGGACCCGGCCAAAGGTGAGCTGCCGCCCGCTGTCGAGCCGATCTACCGGCTGACGGCTGGACTGACAAATAAGCGCGTCCATTCTGCGATGGTGGCGGCGATGGACCTCGTCCCTGACGATCTGCCCGAATGGCTCGATGAGAATTTGATTGCTGAGCGTGGCTGGCCGACTTTCAAGAGTGCGCTCGCCACGCTGCACATGCCGGAGAAATATGACCTCGACCTTCTGGAGCTTGCGCGCCAGCGCCTCGCTTATGACGAGGCATTGGCCCGCGAGACGGTCTTTGCGTTCGCAAGGCAGGCACGGTCGCAGAAAACGGCCCCGGCGCTGGTGTCTGAGTCGGATGCGCTGAATGAGCTTGCAAAGGCCCTGCCCTACAAGATGACCGATGCGCAGCGAAAGGCCATCAAGGAGATCCTGGCAGATGTCGCGCGCAATCAACCGATGCGCCGGATGCTGCAAGGCGATGTGGGCGCGGGTAAGACACTGGTCGCGATCATGGCGGCGGTGAAAGCGGTATCGGCCGGGTTTCAGGCGGCATTCATGGCGCCAACCGAAGTCTTGGCTCGTCAGCAGTATGAGACGATCGCATCGCTTCTCTCACCGCTCGGCTATGAGGTGGCTGCGCTGACTGGGCGTGACAAAGGCGCTGGCCGTGAAGGAGTGTTGATGGGGCTGGCGGATGGCTCGATCCAGATTGTCGTTGGCACGCAGGCCCTGTTTCAAGAGGCTGTGCACTTTCAGAAACTCGGCCTGATCGTCGTGGATGAACAGCACAGGTTTGGCGTGGCTGACCGCATGCGGCTCGTCAGCAAGGCGCATGCGCCGCACAGGCTAGTCATGAGTGCGACGCCGATACCTCGCACGCTTGCGCAGGCCGTGCATGGAGATCTCGACGTCTCGGTGCTCGATGAGAAACCTGCCGGACGCCAGCCGATCGAGACACGCGCCATACCTGACACAAGAATAGAGGACGTTGTGGAGGCCATCGGCCGGGCGATTGCGCGGGATGAGCGTATTTTCTGGGTCTGCCCACGCGTGGATGCGGATGAAGATGACAGCTCGGCCGTTCATCGCGCCGCGTCGCTGTCGGACTGGCTGTCGGTTCCGGTTGGGCTGGTGCATGGCCGCTTGCGGTCAGATCAGAAAGATGAGGCGCTCGACAGTTTCAGGCGGGGCGACACGAAAATTCTCGTCGCGACCACGGTGATTGAGGTTGGCGTCGATGTGCCGGATGCCACGATCATGGTGATCGAGAGAGCTGAAGGCTTTGGACTTGCCCAGCTACATCAGCTGCGGGGGCGCGTCGGACGCGGAAGCCGTAAGTCGTACTGTTTGTTGCTCTACAGGCCCCCGCTGGGCGAGACCGCAAAAGCGCGACTCGAGACGCTGCGAAACACCGAGGACGGCTTTGTCATTGCTGAAGCCGACTTCCGGTTACGCGGTCCGGGCGACCTGTTGGGCGTGCGCCAGTCCGGCGCGGTCGACTACAGAATACTCGATCTCGCGAAAGACGCTGACCTGATCACCATTGCCCGCAAGGATGCGAGATTTGCAATCGAGCGCGATCCTGGTCTTACCAGTGCTAGAGGGCGCGCCCTAAGCCTTCTTAGGGAGCTTCTCAGCCCCCTCGTCCGGCAGGGGGAGTGAGCGTTGAGCGGTATCGCCATGCTCAAAATCCGGAACAACGAGGCCGGCTGACAGGATCATCTTGGCGCCGTCTTCAATCGACATATCCATCTCGATGCACTCTGATTCGTCCACATAGATGAGAAAACCGGATGTCGGATTGGGAGTCGTTGGGACGAATACGCCGACAAAGTGGGCGCCGAGATGATGGCTGATTTCGCCTTTCGCATTCGACGAGACGAAGCCGAT
The DNA here is from genome assembly GCF_002088935.1 of Henriciella litoralis. NCBI lineage: Bacteria > Pseudomonadati > Pseudomonadota > Alphaproteobacteria > Hyphomonadales > Hyphomonadaceae > Henriciella > Henriciella litoralis. The sequence goes on along the minus strand of NZ_NCSS01000006.1, from coordinate 462,896 downwards.
GCACCAGGACCCCTTTTTGGGATATTCGACCATGACGACACGGTCATACGATGCTTGCTGATTGTTGGTCAGCACTTCGACGAGCTGTTTGAAGGCAGCATACACATTCCGAACGACTGGAACGCTCGACAGAAGACGATCTGCGCCGCGAATCACTGAACGGCCAATCAGGTTTGTCGCCACGGCGCCCAGCGCCGTTAGCGCGACCACCATGACCAGTACGCCAAAACCCGGAATGGCGTAATTTGTATACGTCTCCGGCTGAAGAATTGGCGGCAGCAGCGGCTTTACCCGGTTGTCGATCAAATTGATCAAAAACTGCAGAACAAAGAAGGTGATAGCGATAGGTGCAGCGATCACCATGCCCGCGAGGAAGCGTCCACGCAGCCATGCCCATACGCTCGGCCGCTTCGGCGGCGGAGGCGTCAGTCCATTATCGTCCGGACCAGATTGATTGGCCATCAAGGCGCTCCTGAATTCGCATTGGTTGACGTTGAGTATGGGTTGGAGATGTTATGATTTCGGTTAAATGTGGCGAAGATGAGTGACACGCAAGAATTCAATGACAGGCTCCAGTCTGTCCTTCGCCGGGTGTATGGACACAACACCGTTCTTCAATCGGCAAATCGCCTCTCCGGCGGAGCCAGCCAGGAGACCTGGTTAATTGCGCTCGACGCAGAGTCAGGTCCTTCGGACCTGATCTTGCGCCGTGCGCCGCCGGGTGCCGAACAGTCGATGGGGTCTGCCGCGATTGGGCTTGAGAATGAGGCAAAGGTTATCCGGCAGGCTCACCAAGGCGCCGTTCCTGTGCCCGGTGTCGTCCATGTTCTCGACGAAGATGACGATATGGGCAGCGGTTTTCTGATGTCGCGCATTCAAGGTGAAACAATTGCCCGGCGGATATTGCGTGACGATAAGTTCGCCACGGCCAGAGATGTGTTGCCCGAGCAGTGCGGCCGCGCGTTGGCGGGTATTCATGCCATCGATAGTGCGCAAGTTCCGGTTCTGAAACCGAGTAGCGGCCTGGATCAACTCGCCTATTACGAGAATATCTACCAGTCGAGAGAGGTCTGTCGTCCGATCTTCGATCTTGCCATGGTGTGGTTGCGTGAGAATGCGCCCGCGCCCCTGCCTACCGTCGTCGTTCATGGAGATTTCCGACTGGGCAACATCATGGTTGATGAGTCAGGTCTCGCCGCCGTGCTGGACTGGGAACTCGCCCACATTGGCGATCCGCGTGAAGACATTGGCTGGATGTGCACTAATTCCTGGCGGTTTGGTCATTCGGACAAGCGTCTCGGTGGCTTCGGCGATCTTGAGCCCTTTCTTGACGCCTATGCGGCGTCAGGCGGCGTGGAGATAAAACCAGCCGACATCGACTGGTGGGACATGCTGGGCAGTATGAAATGGGGCATCATGTGCATGCTGATGTACGAATCGTTCAGGTCTGGCGCAGACCCGAGTGTTGAGCGCGCCGCGATCGGGCGCCGTGTGTCAGAGACAGAGATGGACCTCATCAACCTTCTGGAGCGCCAGCGCCATGCATAATCAACCAAGCGTCACCGAGCTGGTGCAGTCTGTGAAGAATTTCGTAGATCAAACCGCGATGCCTGAACTCACCGGGCGCGCTGCCTTCCACGCCCGCGTCGCGTCAAACGTACTGGCGACAATTCTTCGCGACCTTGAAAGCCGGGACTCGAATGATGCTGCCGAGTTGGGGCGGCTTCAGGCCCTGCTTTCGGACAATGGCACCTCCTCTATCGAAAAACTGAACCGAGACCTGCGCGATGCTATTCGTGCTGGCGACCTCACAATCGAGTCGGACCAATTGCTCGATCACCTCAAAAAGACCGCAATCGCGCAGCTAAAAGTCGATCAACCTGGATATTCGGGGCTGGCCGACGCCCTCAAGGAGTAAAGATGCGCCGCATACTCATCGCTGTCTTCGTCGTCATTGTGGCCTGGATTGCGCTGAAGGATGTTGGCTATTCCGCATTTCTTGGTCGGTCGGATACAGACGCCATCACACCGGATTATTCCTACAACGAAACCTGGTTTGAACGCCCGGCTGAAACGCCAGAGGGTGGTTGGGCGACGCCTTGGGGCGTGGATGTGTTTGTGCTTGCGCCACCGACCACAACACCAGCACCCAAGGGACTGATCCCGGCAGAAAGTGATGCGCAAAAGGCTGACTATGATGCCTTTGCTGAGGGCGCAGGCCTTCAGCCCGAGTCGGCAATAGTTTATGCGCCCGCTTATCGCGCGCCATCTCCGGCCTCGTCCGCGAAAGCTCGCGTGGAAGGCTTGAAGACATCGGCATCAGATGTTTCTGATGCAATGCGTCGTTATCTTGCGGCAAATAATCGTCAGCGCGGTCTGATGATATTGGCGGCGCCGGATACAGTCACTCTTCTGGAAGCTGCGCTAAAAGAACTGCCTGATGATGAGGCGTTCCGGAACCGCTTTGCTGGCGTGCTTTTGCCTGAGGGTGTGGATGCCACAGAATGGACTGACAAGGTTGGTGCCTGCAGTCCTGCCTTCGACGCGTGTGCGGTCGCAACGACCCTATCGGCATCCAAGACAAAAACCCGATTCTTCATGCCAACGCTTGCCCACCCGCCATTGAGTTATAGCGCAGAGGCGCCCCTGGGCGGTGTCGTAGACGAACGCGCCGAGACGCTGTCTGCCTGGCTGGATGACAATGCGGTCAAACCGGCCGAGCCTTTCGATAGTTGGGCTGCGGATGAGGTGGTGGATGTCGCGCCGATCCGGCGACCAAATTCGGAGACCGATATTTCGGGCGAACGCGGCAACTAGCGCCGCGATCTCTCGATAATGCCGGTGGTGGACTGGCCGGGCACGAGCGGCACGATCAGCACCTCGCCGCCTGCAGACCTTACAACATCGGCGCCGACGATTGTTTCAATCGAGTAGTCCCCACCCTTGATCAGCACGTCGGGGATCAGGCTTGCGATCAGCTCGGCTGGCGTATCTTCATCGAAATTGGTGACAGCATCGACGACCGTCATGCCGGCTAATAATCTGGCGCGGTCAGCTTCGGAATTGATCGGTCTCTCATCGCCCTTAAGCCGTCGCACAGACGCATCTGTATTGATCGCGACGACAAGCCGGTCACAATTTTCTCTCGAGGTTTCCAGCAATGATAGATGGCCGGTGTGGAGAATATCAAAACACCCGTTGGTGAAGCCGACACGCAAGCCGGCTGACTTCCACTTCTGCACCTGATCTATGAGGGCATCGCGCCCCAGCACGACGCCTGTTCTGTCGATCTGGCCGGTCCGTAAGGCTGCGATGATCTCATCGGCATCTACTGTTGCAGTGCCCGTCTTCGAAACGGCGATGCCAGATGCGGTGACGGCCAGCGAAACGGACTGTTCAAGCGATGCGCCTGATGCGAGGCCGAGCGCGAGCGCCGCCATGCTTGTGTCGCCTGCCCCGGACACGTCAAAGACCTGACGGGCTTCACCGCGTTTGTGCGACACGTGGCCTTCCTCTAGCCAGGACATCCCTCTTCCGGCACGTGTGACGACGATACTCGCGCCTTCGACTTTGTTCGAAGCAGCATCGAGAGCCGCCTCAATGTCTTCATCCGCCGTGCATGGAAGAGAGGTGGCGGCCGCCAGTTCACTGGCATTGGGTTTGATGAGGGTGGCGCCAGCATAGATTGAGAAGTCTCGGGACTTCGGATCGACTAGCAACGGAATGGAATGACGGCTCGCCGCGTTCCTACAGGCAGCGAAAACATCAGGATTGATGGCGCCCTTGGCGTAGTCCGAGACCACAATTGCGTCGCAGTCCGGTGCAGCTTTCTCAATCAACTCGACGAGTTTTTTTGCCGGCGCATCAAGAGACGGGTTGGCCTGCTCGGAGTCGACCCTCAGCAATTGCTGGTTTCTGGCCACAAATCTGGACTTCACGACGGTTTGAAATTGCGCAGTCGAAACAATTCGGGTTTCGATGCGATCATTCTCATCGAGTAATTCGACCAAGCGACGCCCGGAATCGTCTTCGCCGACGAGGCCTGCCATGATCACCTTCAGGCCCATGGCGGCCATGTTGCGCGCGACGTTGCCTGCCCCGCCGAGCATCTCAACCGTATGGGTCTTGCGAAGGACCGGCACGGGCGATTCCGGAGAAATTCGGTCGACGGCCCCATAAACGAAGCGATCTAGCATCAGATCGCCGACGCATAGAATACGACGCGTACTGGCCTGTGCGAGAATCTCTGGAAGTTGCTGTTTCATTCTCAAATCATTCATTCCGTCCGCCGGTCCGGTCAACGTCGTGGCTGCCTAGCGAAAACCGTTTGCCTGCGCCAGCGATCAAGATAGCTGCTCGACTGGCTGATCCAAGCACGCATTTGGATCGTAACAGTACATACAAGTTCTGAAGGAGCTGTCGCCCTGGCTGCATCAAATAAAAAACCGGTCATCGTATGGTTTCGCAATGACCTACGACTCAACGACCACGCGGCGCTGGCAGCCGCTATGGAGCGAGGCGGAGACATCTATCCTGTCTATATTCTGGAGGATGGTGCCAATCTTCGTGCGCGCGGCGGTGCTTCGAAGTGGTGGCTGGATAAATCCCTGAAATCCCTGCGGTCTGATATATCTGAAAAGGGTGGCAAACTGATCTGTCGATGCGGAGATGCGAGAAAGATCATTCCAGAACTGGTTGATGAAATTGGGGCTGGTGCGGTGTATTGGGGCCGACGCTATGGAAAGCCAGAGCGTGAAATCGATTCCAGTATCAAGTCAGCTCTGACGGATGATGGCATTGAGGCCAAATCATTCAACACCTGCCTGCTGACGGAGCCGTGGAGCTATGAAACGACGTCCGGTGGCTATTACAAGGTTTTCACGCCCTACTGGAAGTCGGTGAAAGCCACCTATTCAGCCCCCTCACCTTTCTCCACGCCTGAGAGCTTTTCGGGAGCGGGAATAGACGGCGACAGGATTGAAGACTGGGGCCTGCACCCGGAAAACCCGGACTGGTCAGAGGGATTTTCCGATCTTTGGCAACCCGGCGAAGCGGGCGCGAAGGAGCGGCTCTCTGACTTTCTCGATGATGGCCTCAGATCCTACAAAACGGCGCGAGACAGGCCAGACATCAGTAATGGGACGTCGGGTCTATCCCCGCATCTCGCTCATGGTGAAATCAGTCCGGCGCAGATCTGGCGATCTGTTACCGGGAGAATCAATCGCGGCTTGAAGGAGGATGATAGCGCGTGGACGTTTCTGTCAGAGGTAGTCTGGCGCGAGTTTTCCTACGTTCTCTATTATCACAACCCTGATTTTGGTTGGGAAAACTACAACAAGAAATTCGACGAGATGCCGTGGCGCAAGAACAAAAGCGCGCTTGAGGCCTGGCAGGATGGGCAAACGGGCTATCCGATCGTTGACGCTGGGTTGCGGCAGCTCTGGCATACAGGATGGATGCACAACCGTGTCCGCATGATCGTGGCATCCTTGTTGACCAAGCATTTGCTGATCCATTGGCGCGACGGTGAAACCTGGTTCTGGGACACGCTGGTTGATGCAGACCCCGCATCAAATGCCGCGGGCTGGCAATGGACGGCCGGTTCAGGCGCGGATGCGTCGCCCTATTTCCGGATTTTCAATCCGATCACTCAAGGGCAGAAGTTCGATGAAACCGGCAAATATGTCCGTAAATGGTGCCCGGAACTAAAAGACCTGCCCGGCAAATATTTGCATGCGCCCTGGGAGGCCCCCTCGGACGTACTAGAAAAAGCCGGTGTTAAACTCGGCGATACCTACCCCAAGCCGATTATCAAGCACGCCGAAGGTCGGCAAAAAGCGCTCGATGCTTGGGACACCCTGAAAGAGAAGCAGGACGCATGACGAAACGAATAGGCATTATAGGCTCTGGAATATCAGGTCTGGGCGCAGCTTTTGCGCTTGATGGTCACGCCGACATCACCGTCTTTGAGGCCAGAGAGCGGGCTGGCGGCCATGCGCATACCGTCGATGTCGATTATGATGGCACTCAGCTCAGCGTCGACATGGGCTTCATCGTCTATAACGGCCTGAACTATCCAAACCTGACCGGGTTTTTCGAAGCGTTGAACGTCTCGACAGAAGAGACAGATATGAGCTTCGCCGTTTCTAATCCCGACGGGTTTGAGTGGGCCTCGACCGTGCGCGGTATGTTTGCCCGCAAACGCAATCTCTTCCGGATGCGGTTTCACAGTTTCTGGCGTGAGATCCTGAAGTTCAACGATGTCGCCCGTGCGGAGCTCGCTGCTGGAAACGTAGGGTCTGAAAGCCTTGGCATCTGGCTCAAGCAGAAGAGGTTCAGCGATGATTTCAAGCAGAATTATATTCTGCCGATGGGCGGCGCGATCTGGTCGACGCCGCCGCAGGAGATCCTCGACTATCCGGCCATGAGTTTTTTCCGGTTCTTCGAAAATCACAGACTGATGCATGCCGAACGCCCGGTATGGAGAACCGTCACTCGGGGGTCACGGTCCTATGTCGACAAGGTGAAAGCGCAGCTGGGCGACCGGCTAAAGCTTGGGATGGCGGCTAGGTCGGTCGTCTCCTACGGAAACAAGGTGAAAGTCGATTTTGAGGACGGTTCAACCGAATTTTTCGATGATGTGATCCTGGCCACGCACACAGACACGTCGCGGGCCTTGCTGGCAGGCGACGCGTTTTCGGAGCATCGCTTTCTTTTGAATTCAATACGTTACCGGCCAAACCGTATCTTTCTCCATCGTGACCCTGCCTACATGCCGTCTCGCAAGCAGGCGTGGGCGAGCTGGAATGTCATTGAAGCGCAGTCCACCGGGAGTGACATCTGCCTGACCTATTGGATGAACCGTCTCCAGAACTTGCCGAAATCGCATCCGCTCTTTGTGACGCTCAATCCGGCAACGCCGCCGGCAGAGGAAGACATTTTCCAGATGGTGACGTTTGACCACCCGCAGTTCGATGGCGCCGCTGAAGCGGCCGTGAGATCCCTTGAGCGCATTCAGGGTGAAAGCGGCGTATGGCTGGCCGGGGCGTGGGCTGGGTCAGGCTTTCATGAAGACGGACTGAAAAGCGGTCTTCGTGCTGGCTTGTCTCTTGGCGGGCGGGTGCCATGGTCGGCAGAAGGCGTAGAGCTGGTCGAGGTTGCCCGCGACAGGGCCGACGTAGACAGACCGCGCCTCAAGGTCGTTCAGTGATCAACCTGCCGAAACCCCTCAGCGTCCATAAGGGGCACACGACTCATCGGCGGTTCAAGCCGTTCCTGTCGGCGTTCCGCTACCGGATGTTTCTGATTGAGGTCGACATTGATCGCCTTGATGAGGCCGGTCGTCAGTGCCGCCTTTTCAGCACGACGGGTGCGGCGTTGTTCTCGTTCAAACGGAAAGACCATGGCGACCTTGGGCAGAGCGAATTGCGTGGTTGGGCTGCCGACGAGTTTGCCAAAGCAGGCGTGGACATCTCCGAGGCATCAGTCGGTCTCATCACCCTGCCCCGGCATCTTTTCTATAAATTTGCGCCGATCTCTATCTGGATCGCGCGGGGGCAGGATGGCTCGCCTGTTGGTGTGCTCTACGAAGTACGGAATACGTTTGGTGATCGACACATTTATGCGGCGAGAATTGACGGCGAATGGGATAGGCATAACGCCCCGAAGTCGTTTCACGTCTCACCGTTTTTTGACATTTCGGGCCGTTATCAGTTCTCGCTCCGCTCTGACGCGAATGAGCTGCATCTAGGCGTGACGACGATCAAAGACGGGCAGCCGCTTCACATGGCGACCCTCGCCACCCGCCGAAAACCGGCCACCGACCGGGCATTTCTCTCAGCGTTCCTGACAATGCCTTTCTCCACCCTTGGTGTCAGCATTGCGATCCATTGGGAGGCATTGAAGCTTTGGCTAAAAGGCGCAAAATATCATTCTCGACCTGAAACCAAACGAGACAGGCTCACAGTCGCCAGATCTGCGAATTCAGAGACTTAAGGGCTTACAATGACGAACCAAGAAAACACGATCCGGGCGAGCGTCTCTTCTTTGCGCCAACTTTCCGGCGTGCCCGCCAATTTTCGGCTGGCAGGATTGCTCATTCTACGCACCGAAAACGGGTCCATCCGGTTCAATTTGCCGGATGGACGGTCAGTCCTGTTCGACAATGGAAATCCAGGGCCGACGGCCGTCGTGGATGTGATTCGATTTGGATTTTCCCAGCGCGCCCTGGCCAATGGCGACATCGGCTTTGCCGAAAGCTATATGGATGGAGATTGGACGACACCGGATCTGACCGAAGTCCTCGAATTCTTTTCCGAAAACTTCGAATCGGCCGGCAAGCTCGCGGTCGGCGGCGTGATCATGAGGCTGATAAACAAATTGCGGCACTTGTTTAATCGCAACAGCCGCTCTGGCGCGCGCCGCAATATCATGGCGCACTATGATCTCGGAAACGACTTCTATTCGTCCTGGCTGGACGAGACGATGACCTACTCGTCAGCCCTTTTCGACAAGCCGAATATGTCGCTGCAACAAGCGCAGACGGCCAAGTATGCGCGCATAGCAGACGAGATCGGCGCCGGTCCTGACAGCAGCCTCCTGGAGATCGGGTGTGGGTGGGGTGGATTTGCCGAGTACGCAGCAAAGGTGCGCGGCTCCAGGGTTACCTGTCTGACGATTTCCGAGGCCCAGCGTGACTACGCGATGGAGCGTATGCAGCGTGAAGGCCTGTCGGAGCGCGTGGACATCAGGCTTCAGGACTATCGAGACCATGAAGGCCAGTATGATGGTGTTGCTTCAATCGAGATGTTCGAGGCGGTCGGCGAAAGCTATTGGCCCAGCTATTTCGCCAAGGTTCGTGAAACGCTGAAAGACTCTTCGCGGGCCGCGCTCCAGATCATCACAATCGACAACGAGCTCTTCAAGACCTACCGCAAACGGGCCGACTTCATTCAGCGGTACATCTTTCCCGGCGGGATGCTGCCAAGTGAAGACGCGCTGAAGGCCCAGTTCCAGGCGGCGGGTCTTCGCTATGATGGCGTCCACTACTTTGGGCAGGACTATGCGCACACGCTGAAGCTCTGGGCGCAGCGGTTCGAGGACGCCTGGGACCGTATCCAGACGTTCGGATTTGATGAACGGTTCAGGCGTCTCTGGCGGTTTTATCTGAGCTACTGTGAGGCGGGCTTCAGCAATGGCCGTATCAATGTTGGCCAGTTCCAGCTCGCGAAGAGCTAAACTAAAAGGCCGATCAGGTTTTTGGTCCTGATCGGCCTTACTTTTGGCTGCTGCGGACTGGTCTAGTAGAGTGCGTTCAGAACGTAGTCGATCTTTTGACCGCGCGCTTCAAAACTAAGTTTCACCCATCTCGACTGCTCATCATACCAGAGGTCAACCGTCAGGTCTGAGACGAGACGATAATGCGTGGCTGGCACTTCTTCGCCCGCAACCGTGACCGTGTCTTCACCGATCGTTGTCACATCGACATCAAGAATTTCACCGTCTTGTGTTGAGATGATCTTCGAGCTGAAGGCTTCCTGAATATTCCAGTGGCTCGAAGGAATTATGCCCACTGGCACTGCGCCTTCGAAGCCAGTGCCTGCGACAGCGAGTTTACCCTCTTCCAGACTGGCTGAAACAGCTTCGTCATCACCGTCATCATTTGTTTGGCCTTCGAGTCCGACGAGCACACCATCTTCCCACGTTTCGGTGGTGTTCAGTTCATAGCGATACAAGGTGATCGGCCCGAAGCCAGCTTTCAGCTCGACCTCAGACGTGGCCGTGAAAGATCCATCGCTATCAACGTCGAACGACACGGTGTGAGTGCCGAACGGCTTTCCCTTTCGCAAGACCTTGAAGCTGATGACATCGCCGTCTTCAGGCTGCCAGGCTTGTGGCGCGTTTGTATCCACAGTTTCGGACGGCGCGTTTTCATTCGCGGTTGCAGAGAGCGGCACTGCGGCCAGCAAAAGCGAACCGAGAGCGAATTGAATGCATGTTCTCGTCAAGTGAGTCTCCAGAATGGAATGTCTGACTGAGCAACGAAGCAGGTACAGGCCCCGTTCCTCGCGGCTTCGGGTCTGTGGCGCACCGAAGGTGTTGCGAGCACGAGTTCGCCCGCCTCGTAGTGACCGCGACCGTCTTTCAGGCAACCTTCAAGCACAACCATCGCCTCGAGGGCGCTGTGGCCATGTTCGAAGACGCGGTCGCCTGGCGAGAGGCGCATCAGTTTGCCGCCTGCCTCGCTGACTTTGGAATACTTTATACCCGACAAGCCGCGCCGCCATTTCACGTCGTCATAGTCTGTATCGAGAATTGTGAGGGCTTCCTCGAGGAAGTCTTGTGTTGGATCCTGTTTAACGGACTTCGTATCCGTATGGAGCGCGCGTTTAACGCTCTGCCAGACCTGCCTCGCTTCTTTGCCCTCGCGAGACATCAGCGTGTGGATGGTGGCTGCGACATGCATGCCCTTGCCAAGATTGCCTGCGACATGATCCAGCATGAACGACTGATAGGTGCAGGCATCTGTCATTAAAAACTTCCATCTCACGGCATCGGTTACATGTTCTACGCGAGTGGCGCCCATCTGGATCATTCGCGACCTGTTGTCAGTGATTGGACGGGCAGCTACACCGTTAGGCCCCATTGGAGTGTATTAGATGATATTGAATTCGGTTCTGGATGCGATCGGGAACACGCCGCTCATCAAGCTTCAGAAGGTTTCCGAAGAAACCGGCTGCACGATCCTTGGCAAAGCGGAGTTTCTGAACCCCGGACAGTCGGTAAAAGATCGCGCCGCCCTGGGCATTGTACGCGACGCCGAAGCGTCTGGTGAGCTTAAGCCGGGTGGGACGATTGTTGAGGGCACCGCGGGCAATACCGGTATTGGCCTCGCGCTGGTCGGCAGCGCTTTGGGCTATCGGGTCGTCATCGTGATGCCGCGCACGCAAAGCCAGGAAAAGAAACTGGCCGTTAAGTTGCTCGGCGCCGAACTCATCGAAGTCGATGCCGTGCCTTACTCCAATCCAAATCACTATGCCCGCTACTCTGGCCGCCTCGCTGAGGAATTGGCCAAAACCGAACCGAACGGAGCGATCTGGGCTAACCAGTTCGATAATATCGCCAACCTCAACGCCCATTACGAGACGACGGGACAGGAAATCTGGACCCAGACGGACGGCAAGGTTGACGGCTTTATCTGTGCGGTCGGCTCGGGCGGCACGCTTGCTGGTGTCGCGAAGGCGCTCAAAGAAAAGAATGAGGCCATCAAGATCGGTATTGCCGACCCGGGCGGCGCGGCGCTCTATGAGTACTTCAAGACCGGAGAGCTGAGAGCCGAAGGCACGTCGATCACTGAGGGGATCGGTCAGGGACGCATCACCAAGAACATTGAAGACCTGAAGGTCGATTATGCCTATCGATGTGAGGACACCGAGGCGCTTCACATCCTTTATGATCTCATTCTCAATGAAGGCCTTTGTCTTGGTGGCTCAGCCGGTATCAACATTGCCGGTGCTGTGCGCCTGGCGAAGGATATGGGACCCGGCCACACGATCGTGACGGTGCTCTGCGATTATGGAAATCGCTATCAATCAAAACTCTTCAATCCGGAATTTCTACGCAGCAAGGATCTGCCTGTTCCGCCATGGATGGACAAATAATAATGACCGACAGATCTCCGCTCGTTTCGGCCCAGTGGCTTAAAGATAATTTGCAGGCCCCGGACCTGCGCGTGATTGATGCCAGCTATTTCCCGGCGTGGACTGCGGCGTCGGGTGCTGGGAAGCAGGCCTATGATAGAGGCCATATTCCAGGAGCCGTCTATTTCGACATTGATGAGATTGCTGACAGCAATTCTGAGCTGCCGCACATGTTGCCGGATGCGGTGAAATTCTCATCGCGGGTCAGAAAGCTCGGCGTCGGTGATGGCAATCGGATCGTTGTTTATGATGCGAATGATTTTTTCGCCTCAGCGCGCGTATGGTGGATGTTCCGGGCGATGGGTCATGAAGATGTCTATGTGCTGGACGGTGGCCTCAGAGCCTGGCAAGCCATCGAAGGTGAGCTGGAAGACCTGCCGCCCGTCATCACGGGTGGACGACATTTTACGCCCCGCGTGCGAGCCGATCTGCTGAAGTCCATGGATCAGGTTCGAGCCGCGTCGAAGCAGAAGAATGCTGCGATACTGGATGCCCGGCCGGCGGGCCGCTTCAGTGGCTCTGAAAAAGAGCCGCGTCCTGAGCTGAAATCAGGTCATATACCAGGCAGCGCGAATGTACCCGCAAGCAAGCTGGTCGGCGCTGATGGTAAACTGGCCCCGAAGGACGAACTGAAAGCCTTGCTGGACGATTATACTTCAACTGCTGCTATTGCGACGTGCGGCTCAGGCGTTTCGGCGGCCGTTATTGCGCTCGCTCTGGCAGAGCTCGGAAATTGGGACGCAGCGATCTATGACGGATCCTGGTCTGAATGGGCCGCGTCAGCGGAAAATGAAATCGCAGTGGAAAACGCATGAAGCTACCAACGCGGCTGATACATAATCGGTCGGGCAATCCGGCGCGCCGCACTGTGAATCCGCCGGTGGAGCGCGCCTCAACCGTCCTTCTTCCTGACCGGGAGCAGTTGTACAACGCCAAGCCCGGCTATGGCCGGATGGGCCTGTCGGTCCATCGTGAGCTCGAAGCGGCTATGTGCGAGCTCGAAGGCGCATCGGATGCGCGGCTCACGCCTTCTGGCCTCAGTGCCTGCGCAGTTGCGATTGCGTCATGCGTGTCTGCTGGCGACTCGGTGCTGCTGTCTGATTCTGTTTATGGGCCGACGCGCCGTTTTTGTGAGAAACGTCTGAAGACAATGGGCGTGGAGGCACAGCGCTTTGATCCGAGGAATGCCGACGGACTTGTCGACCTCATTCGTCCGGATACTCGCGCAATCATTCTTGAGGCGCCGGGGTCTCTGACGTTCGAGATCTCAGACACGCCAAGACTTACGAGCATCGCGCGCGAGCGCGGCATTGCAACCATCATGGACAATACCTGGTCTGCAGGCGTTTTTTGCCAGCCTTTGGCCCTCGGCGTCGATATTTCTGTGCAGGCACTGACAAAATATGTGGTGGGTCATGCAGACGCATTTGGCGGCGCCGTGATGACGAGCGATGCACGGTATGCGGGTGCGATCGATGATCTGCTTGAGGACTGGGGCATATCGCTGGGCGCTGATGATGCGTACGCAGCCCTTCGCGGCACCCGCACGCTATCTACACGTCTCCACCATCATCAGGCATCTGCGCTGAAGCTGGCGTCCTGGCTTCAGGAGCAGCCACTGGTCAGCGATGTCATCCACCCTGCCCTGCCATCACATCCTGACCATGAATTCTGGAAGCGGGACTTTACGGGCAGCTCGGGCCTCTTTTCCTTCGTTCTGCAAGCAGCGTCGAATCATGAGGTCGACGCCTTCCTGTCAGCGCTTGAAGTCTTTGAACTTGGCTTTTCGTGGGGCGGCTTTGAGAGCCTGATTATCCCTTGTGACGAGCAATTGACGCGTCTGCCGGGTGACTGGACTGGCGACCGAAATGGATGGTTGATGCGCGTCCATGCTGGCCTAGAAGACACGCGTGATCTGATGGAAGATCTTGATCGCGGTTTCGCTGCGTTAGCTAACGTAAAAAATACTTGATTCCGGTTCCGGTTTCTCATATCTCCACCGCCGACAAGCAAGCGAGCTACGACGGGTCCGAAAGGTCGTCAGTACGGGTGAGCCCAACTGTCTTCACTTTCATAACTGGCTAAGGCGCCAGTCGTGCTGGACGAGGATACTTGGATGACCCGCAATGAGTTCGCATCAGCGATCAACTATAAACGTATGGACGTTGCTTACGACAACGGCCTCTACAACTATTACGATAGAAAATTCGGAGATTATGCGGCTGCGGTCGCTGAACTTATAAGGCCGTAGCGGGTTCGCCCGCCGAACTCTGCCGCGCATTAGGCGTTGTTGCTTGTATGCAGTCTGTAAGTTCACTGGCGTTTGCCAGGTACAAACCGAATTTTTCAATCATGTTCAAAAACGATTTCGCGTCTCTGGCGCGTCCCGCAATTCTTCCCGATGCCTCCAACCGTCAAGGCCTCCCGGCCTTTGCGAGCGTTGGTGATGTGCTCAACGCCTATGAGGGCGATGACGCAATCTTTGTGCTTTACCCGAAGAAGATCGCGGCGGCCGCCCGGACGTTTCTCAACGGTTTTCCTGGCACTGTCCTTTATGCGGTGAAGGCGAACCCGCATCCCGCCGTTATCAAGACTCTCTGGACGAGCGGCATCCGCAATTTCGATGTCGCCTCGACACGTGAAGTTGATCTCGTTCGCTCGATTGCGCCGCATGCGAAACTCTTCCTCATGCACCCGGTCAAGTCGCGAGCCACGATCCGTCAGGCCTATGAGGCGGGCGTGCGTGATTTCTCGTTCGATAGCGCAGAAGAGCTTCAGAAGATGCTCGAGGAAACCGGCTACGCACCTGATCTGACATTCCACCTTCGTCTGGCGCTGCCAAAGGGCAATGCAGCGATGCCACTGTCTGGCAAGTTCGGCGCGGACCGGGCAACAGCGATCGAGTTGCTGAAAGCTGCGCGTCCGCACGTTGCCCAGCTGGGCGTCACCTTCCATGTCGGCTCTCAATGCCTGGACGTAGAAGACTATGGCCGTGCCCTGTCGTGGGTACGCTCGATCGTTGACGACGCCGACGTCGAAATCGATTCGGTCGATTGCGGTGGTGGCTTTCCCGTTGCGTATCCGGGCATGAGTCACAAGCCTATGGGCAATTACTTTGCCGCGATCCGGACGGCCCTTCGAGAGAACGGCTTCGACGGTCTGCAGATCCTCGGCGAACCCGGCCGGGCGCTCTGCGCTCAAGGTGGGTCTACGCTGACGCGTGTGGAGCTTCGCAAGGGCGCTGACCTCTACATCAATGATGGCAGCTATGGGTCTCTGTTTGATGCGGCTCAGTGCGCCTGGAAGTTTCCAGTCAAGCTTCACCGGGCGACCCCACGGATCGCTGAGGCCAATGAGCCGTTTCGTTTCTTTGGTCCGACGTGTGACAGCCTGGATGTCATGGAGGGGCCGTTTGAGCTGCCTGGTGACATTGCTGAAGGCGACTGGATCGAGGTTTGCCATCTCGGTGCCTATGGCCAGGCGCTCTCCTCGCGCTTCAACGGCTTCTACAGTGAAACCACTGTCGCTGTGATGGCGTAAGTCTCATTTTCTACAATCTAATCGTAGCGAGCGACCGCTCTCTTGTGGCGGCGCTTCGCTTTGGCTGGACCCTTATGGGCCCTGCCGTTACAAAGCCATTCAATTCAACTGGAGTTCCTCCCTATGGCCGATAACACCAACCGCAAGGCGGAATTGCTGAGCAAAGTCGTCGAGCACATCGACATTACATCTTTCGACGCCCGTCCAATTGTCGAATCGATGGGTAAGATGTCCTTCACATCGCGCGACCTTGCGCGCGCTACGGACATTTTCAACATGGCGGTCGAGGATGAAGACTGCTCAATCATCCTTACGCTGGCCGGCTCAACGTCCGCCGGCGGCTGCATGCACGTCTATCGCGACCTCGTGAAGTACGGTCTCGTCGATTGTATCGTGGCAACCGGCGCGTCCATCGTCGACATGGATTTCTTTGAAGCGCTTGGGTACAAGCACTATCAGGCGCCTGAGTCCGTTGACGACAACATTCTGCGCGATCTCTATATCGACCGTATCTACGATACGTTCATCGATGAAGAAGAGCTGCAGTCCTGCGACCATACCATTCTGGAAATTGCCAACAGCCTGGAGCCACGCCCCTATTCTTCCCGTGAATTCATCTGGGAGATGGGCAAATGGCTCAAGACCAATGCCGTCAAAAAGAACTCACTGATCGAGACCTGCTACGACCACAACGTTCCGATCTTCGTGCCGGCCTTCTCTGACTGCTCTGCCGGTTTTGGTCTGGTGAAGCACCAGGTTGAAAATCCGGGCAACTACATGTCGATCGATAGCGTTGCGGACTTCCGTGAGCTGACTGATGTGAAGATCGCCGCTGGAAGCACCGGCCTTCTGATGGTCGGCGGCGGCGTGCCGAAGAACTTCGTTCAGGACACGGTTGTCTGTGCTGAAATCCTCGGCAAGGAGTGCGAGATGCACAAATATGCCGTGCAGATCACGGTTGCCGACACGCGCGACGGTGCCTGCTCGTCTTCGACGCTGAAAGAAGCCGCAAGCTGGGGCAAGGTTCAGACGGTCTATGAGCAGATGGTTTTCGCCGAAGCCGGTTCGGTTATTCCTCTGCTGGCCTCTGCGTCCTGGCACAAGGGCGAGTGGAAGAAGCGTAAACCCCGCGAGTTCGCGAAACTGTTTCTCTAGCGACGAGCTCAATAGACATTACCTGACGCCGGGACATTACTTGTCCCGGCGTTTTTCGTTGGTCAAAGTGCTTCTGAGAAAAGCTTATAGAGGACACGAAATGGCCGAGCGGATTACAGTTACGAAATCGGGCGGCGTTGCCGACGTCAAACTCTCGCGCGCAGACAAGATGAATGCGCTGGATGATGCGATGTTTTCCGCCTTGCTGGAGACAGCAGAAGAGCTGGCCAAGGACGAGAGCGTTCGCTGTGTTGTCATGTCGGGCGATGGCCGCGCCTTCTGCGCTGGGCTCGATATGGGCAATTTCGGCAAGATGGCTGAAGGGACTGGCGGTACACCAGCCGGTAAGCAGAAGCTGGAGCCTCGTACACACGGCATCACCAATCGCGCCCAGCAGGCTGTGTGGGGATGGCGCGAGTTGCCCGTGCCGGTCATCGCTGCAGTGCATGGTGTCGCGCTCGGGGGCGGCTTCCAGGTGATGCTCGGGTCAGATATCCGGATCGTTCATCCGGAGACGAAACTGTCAATTATGGAGATCAAGTGGGGACTGGTGCCGGATATGGCCGGGACGCCGATCATGCGCTCTCTCTGCCGCGACGACCGCCTTCGCGAGCTAACCTATACCGGCCGTATCTTTTCGGGCGTTGAGGCAGCCGATTATGGCTTTGCGACGGAGGTCTCTGAGAGCCCGTATGACCGCGCGATGGAGATGGCTAATCTGATTGCCGGCAAGAACCCGGATGCCATCAGAGCCGACAAGCAGATCTTCAACAGTCTTGCCGATATGACGGAAGCTGAAGCCCTGCTCCAGGAATCGATTTTGCAGGACAAGCTTATCGGCAGCAAGAATCAGATTGAAGCCATCATGGCTGAGCTTGGTAAGCGCCCGGCAAACTTCACCGACGGTCGCTAAGCGCGAATAGCGCTTCGGCGCTGTCGCAGCCCAACAACAATCGAGATACAGGAAGCCTGCCCCAAAATATGGGGTGGGCTAGCTCGATAAATTTGGGAATAATTGTCGTCCATAAATGGACTGGAGCGATCTGGCGCGAGTGACGGGGCTCGAACCCGCGACCTCCGGCGTGACAGGCCGGCACTCTAACCAACTGAGCTACACCCGCACAGATCGTCCACCGCATTTGACGGTGAGGCGCCTGATTAGACAAGCAGACTGCCCCGGTCAAGCGCGAACTGACATCACAATGCAGCGACTTGCAGCTAATTCAGAAAATGCTGAGGGCGGCGCGGCTTGTCATGTCCTGAAAGACAAACTGAGTGCACGTAATGGCGCGAAATCTACTGTTTCGAAAGCCCGCTACATCGCGGAGCGTTTGGCAAAACCCGCTTCTGATATCGAGACAATCTCAGCAGTCTTGCTGCCTTGCTCATGCCGCTTCTCAAGTCGCGCGTCAGCCTCTTCCTCAGACAGGATCGGAAACAGGTGACCCAGTCTATCCAGCGGTTGTGGCCGGCTGATCAGATAGCCCTGGAGCTCATCACAGCCGATTTCAGTCAGAAACTGTTTCTGGGTTTCCGTTTCAACGCCTTCGGCCGTGCAGCGCATGTTCAGGGCTTTTGCAATCTGCAGAGTGGCCTTGGTAATCGCGCGGCTTTCATTGTTGTGGTCTGCGTCTTCAACGAAGCTCTTATCAATCTTGAGCTTGTCGAATGGGAAGCGGCGCAGATAGCTGAGAGACGAGAAGCCCGTGCCGAAATCATCAAGTGAGATCCGAAGCCCGATATCCTTGAGCTGTTTCAGCCGCTCAAGGGTAAATTCGGTATCACTCATCAAGACCGACTCGGTGATTTCCAGCTCAAGGCGTGATGGATCGATCTGATTCGCAGCGATTGCGTTGATGATCGTCGTGACCAGGCTTGAACTATGGATCTGCAGGGGCGAGATGTTGACTGCAATGTGCATGCTCTCAGGCATGCGCCGCGCAGCCTTCAGAGCCTCCCGCAACGCCCAGTCTCCCAGACGCGTGATGATGCCACTGTCCTCGGCGTGCTGGATGAAGTGATCAGGTCCGATGAGCCCCCGTGTGGGGTGCTGCCAGCGGATCAGGGTCTCACAGCCGATGATTTCGCCCGTCTTGGCGCAAAGCTGTGGCTGGAAAAACAGACGCAGCTCATTATTTTCAAGCGCAGTGTTCAGATCGAGTTCGATGACTTGCCGAGCCTTGGCCCGGTCGGCCAAGTCCTGGGTGAATATGCACCAGGTGCGCTTACCGGCATCCTTGGCCTGATACAGCGCAAGATCAGCATGTTTCAGCAGGGTCTGAATTTCCATATTGTGCTGCTCGATGATGCGAACACCGATGCTCGCGCCGCAATGCACAATCGACCCCCAGATTTCATAGGGCCGGTTTAGTGTTTCACTGAGGCGCTCGACTTGCTCCAGAACCAGTTCGTGGCTGTCCAGCTCAAGCAGGATGGCGAATTCATCGCCCCCCAATCTCGCAATAACGTCTTGATCCGGGACTGTAGTCCGTAAACGGTTGGCCACCTGACAAAGCAGCTCGTCGCCTGCTGGGTGCCCAAGCGTGTCGTTGACCCATTTGAAGTTATCGAGGTCCAGCCAGAACAAGGCCCGGCAGGCGCCTTCCGGTATCTGTCGCAGGGTCGCTTTTTCAAGCGCCTCATGCAGGAAGGCTCGATTTGGCAAAGAGGTGAGCGGGTCGAAGTGCGCCATGAACGCAATACGGTCTTCAATGGCTTTCGACTGAGTGACATCCGAGGCAACGCCGCGAAAGCCCTGAAACTGACCATTTACGTCAAAAATCGGCTTGCCAGTCAGAGACCACCAGGTCTCACCCTCGCCGTCGCTCTCAATTTCTAGCGAGAGATCGCGGAAGCTCTGACGTCGGTTGAGGGCGCGCGATAGAGTGGCGCTGGCCTCACTGCTCTTGAACAGCCCGGAAAGCTTTACGCCCTGCTCCATGAGCTCGAAGTGCTTTTGTTCTCCAAGCGTTGGAAGTGGTATTTCGATGAGTGTGCCGTCGGCATCTGTCTGCCAGAGCCAATCAGACGTGCTCTCTTCAAAATCGCGCAGAAGTAGTCCGATCAGTTGCGCCTGCTGCTTTACCGCTGACCCACTGAGAAGTTGCTCCACGAACTGGGTGTACGACCAACGCGATGATGTCCAAAGTACGACGGCATAGACCAGAGCGAGAACGGATAGGAAATCGTTGCGCGGGTCCTGGCCCAGTTGCAGGCCGACGATGTAGCCCACGACGGTGGGTATGAGGAACCCCATGGCCGCTTCAGGTATCCGCCCAATGAGCAGCACGCCGGCGAACATGACGCCGGCCACGATCGAGCTGACGGCAAGCTGGTTCGTATGGTCGGTAAATGGAAGAATCAGCAGAGGCAGGATGCCCCAAAGCAGCCCGATGACGGACGCAAATCTGGCGCTACTTTCCAGCTTGGATGCGAAATGCTCCGTCGAGGAATGCTCGCTGAAGCCATTCGCGCTCTGCGAGCGGTTCCGCATATAGGCCACGAGCATGACCGTGGTGGCAAACACCATGCTGAAGCACCAAACACTCAATAGCCTGTTTGCCGGCGTGTCCCAGAAGGACATCACGACAACGGCGGCATTCACGAGATTTGCCAGGCCAATAACAGGGATCAAGTCGCTGACCGTGCTGAGCTGACGCTCCTGCACAACGGCCAGTTGCTCATCAGGAATGTTGATCTTCTTGATGAGGCTCGACGAAAACAGAGAACTTTTTTTCTTTGGCTGCGCGATATCAGACATCCGCTATCCTGCTTTCGAAACTCAGAGTGGAGCACACCTAGTGAACAGAGGTGAATATCTTTGAAGGCAAATGGATAAAATTTCGTCTATCTGGTTTGGAGCCAATGATCAGTCTAAGAGACAGTAATGACAAAAAAGCCATTGATACTGACACTTGACCAGGGAACGACGTCCAGCCGAGCCCTGGTGTTTGATGACAATGGAGCGGTCGTCGCGACCGCTCAGATGGAATTCGCGCAACACTTCCCGGCATCTGGCTTTGTTGAGCACGATTGTGAGGAGATCTGGGAAACCACCTTGCAGACGGCCAGGCAAGCAATGTCGCAGGCTGAAGCCGGCGGCGATGCGGAAGTGGTTGCTATAGGCATTGCCAATCAGCGCGAAACCACTCTCACCTGGCACAGGGATAACGGCGAGGTCATCGGTAACGCCATCGTCTGGCAGGATCGACGAACGTCGGAGATCTGCGAGCAGCTCAAGGCGAGTGGTCGCGAGGCAGAGATCAATCAGAAAACGGGACTTACGATTGATCCGTATTTCTCAGGCACCAAGCTCAAATGGATCCTGGAAAACAGGCCGGAGGCGGCCGCGCTTGCATCGCAAGGCAAGCTGGCATTTGGAACCATCGACTCCTTTTTGATCTTCCGGCTAACCGGGATGCAAATGCATTTGACCGACGAAACCAATGCCAGCCGGACAATGCTCTACAACATCAAGACGCAGGAATGGGATGATGGCCTTCTCGCCATGCTGGATATTCCAACGTCTGTTCTCCCCTCCGTGCAGCCGAGTGCATCAGAGTTTGGAATGACGTCAGCGGACCTGTTCGGGCGCCCACTCCCGATACGCGGCGTTGCAGGAGATCAACAGGCTGCCGCTTTTGGGCAAGCCTGCTTTGAGCCTGGCATGATTAAAAGCACCTATGGCACCGGCTGCTTCCTGCTGGCGAACACGGGTGAGGAGTGCCTCCAGTCGCAGAACCGGCTTTTGTCGACGATTGCCTGTCGCACAGGGTCGAGCATTCAGTACGCGTTAGAAGGCTCTATTTTCATCGCTGGCGCTGTGTCTCAATGGCTGCGTGATCAGGTGCAAATCATTGAGACGGCGGCGGATACAGAGGCGCTGGCGTCCAGCGTCGAAGGAAATGGCGGGGTCTATTTCGTTCCGGCCTTTACGGGACTCGGCGCACCGCACTGGGACGCCGATGCCAGAGGCGCCCTCTTTGGACTGACACGAGCGACGGACCGTAAAATGCTCGCACGGGCGGCGCTTGAGGCCGTCGGCTATCAGACACAGGATCTACTGGATGCGTTGAAGGCTGATGGCCTTCAGGCGAACAGGATGAGGGTTGATGGCGGAATGGTGGAGAACAGCTGGTTTCTGCAATTTCTAGCGGACATCACGGACGTGGACATTGATCGGCCCTCCGTCATCGAAAGTACGGCGAGGGGCGCGGCTTTCCTCGTGGGCCTACAAAGCGGCGTTTACAAAGACGTCGAGACGCTGAGCTCGCTTTGGACGAGTGAGCGCGAATTCTCGTCAAAAATGTCTGCAGCGACGCGCGGTGAACTGGTTTCAGGATGGCATAGCGCCGTAAAGGCGACACTGTACCATGCCGAACTTAAAAGGCAGCGCTGAGAAAAGGTGGAAATGGTCGGAGCGGCGGGATTCGAACCCACGACCCCTTGTCCCCCAGACAAGTGCGCTACCGGGCTGCGCTACGCTCCGACTGGCGACTGCTTAAGCTCGCTTTGAGCTTATTGCAACGCCCCGTGCTGCTAGCTGTTAGGCGGCGCGGTCGACGCGATAAGCATCCAGCCGGGCTTTGATACTTTGCAGGTCTGCGAGGACTGTTTCCAGCCGCTTTTGAGAAGCGTCCTGTAGAGGCGCATCGTTGATTTCAGAAGAAAAAGCGCTCGCGATCGTCTTTTGAAGTTCGCGGGCCGGACCTTCTTTGCTGGTCGGGGCTGAAGTTGGCCTGCCTGGCAGAGGGCCTTCGTTAAGAATCTGAACGCTGCCGTGCTCGCTCAAAAGCTTCGCAGCGCCCTTCAATGTCATGCCCTGCTTGTGCACCAGCAACTGGATAGCTTTTAGCGTTTCGATGTCTTCCGGCCGGAACATGCGTCGGCCATCTGGCCGCTTTACGGGTTTGAGCTGCCGCGGAAACTTTGTTTCCCAGTACCGCAAAACATGTGTCTGTAAGCCAAGCTCTTCAGCCGCCTCTCCAATTGAGCGGTACGCCTGGGCAGATTTTGTAATACGTTTTGCGGCAGATGGCATTAAAGACGTCCCCTATTCGTCTGTTTCAACGGTAGATTTTAGCATTGGAGAGGGCTTGAAAGTCACGACGCGACGCGCGGAAATCTGGGCTTCGACGCCCGTCTTTGGGTTGCGCCCTGCCCTTGCGGCTTTCTTGCGAACGACAAAATTGCCGAACCGCGAAAGCTTCACCTCGTTCTCGTGCTCGAGGCTTTTGCCGATCATGTCCAGCATGCGATCGAGAATGTCGCCTGACTCCTGACGCGTAAGTCCGATTTCACGGACAATGGCATCTGACAGCTCAACTCGAGTGATGGTTTTGTTAGCCACTGAACAGCTCCCCTGATTAACAGATATGGCTGATTTCTTAACGAAAGAATTACAGCCGGAAGAGAGACGCTCCCCATGAGAATCCGCCTCCCATTGCTTCACTGAGAACGAGATCGCCCTTATTAATTCGCTTGTCGGCGACCGCGGTGTGAAGCGCTAACGGTATTGAAGCGGCAGACGTGTTGCCATGCAAGGCCACCGTTGAAACTACTTTGTCTTCCGGGAGGCCCAGTTTCTTGGCAACGCCGTTCAATATGCGCTGATTGGCCTGATGAGGCACGAACCAGTCAATGTCCTCAATCGTCAATTCTGTTTCGTCCAGGACATGCTTGATCGCGCTGGAAATGTTCGTCACTGCATGCCGGAACACCTGATTGCCCTGCATGCGTACGTGCCCGATTGTGCCCGTGGATGAAACGCCGCCATCAACATAGAGAAGATCGCTTTTTGTGCCGTCGGTCCGAATGTGATGGGCGATCACGCCGACATCATCGTCAGTTTCTTCAGCCTGAAGGACAACAGCGCCGGCTCCGTCGCCGAACAGGACACAAGTGCCCCGGTCCGACCAGTCAAGGATGCGTGTAAACGTCTCCGCGCCTATGACGAGCGCAGTGGAGAACAATCCCTGTTTGAGCATTGAATCGGCAGTCGCCATTGCAAAGAGGAAGCCCGAACATACCGCCTGCACATCAAACGCCGCGCCAGACTTGACGCCGAGCTTTGCCTGAACCGCTGTCGCGGTCGCCGGGAAGGTTTGATCAGGGGTCGTCGTGGCCAGAACGATCAGGTCAACATCATCAACCGATACGCCTGCGTTCTTGAGCGCATCGAGAGCTGCTGCTGTGGCGAGATCAGACGTTACCTGGTCCTCAGCAGCGATATGGCGTTGCTTGATGCCGGTCCGCTCCTGGATCCACTCGTCGGAGGTGTCGACCATCTTGGAGAGATCATCATTTGATAGAATCCGGCTTGGCAGATAAGCGCCGGTTCCCCGGATGATACTTTTTCGTGTGGACATCTATTCTACTGCTTCTGGAGCTAAACCCTGTCTGGCAACGCGACTGAGCCCCGTTGAGACCTCGTCCATATAGTTGCTTTGGGCGAGATTTGCGGCGAGTCGAATAGCTGTGGCAAATCCGATTGCATCCGTGCCGCCGTGACTTTTGACGACAACGCCATTCAAACCGAGCAATACCCCACCATTTACGCTGGATGGATCCAGTTTTTGGCGCAGTGATTTCAAGCCGGAAGACGCCATGACTGCGCCAATCTTGCTGAGCGTGGAGCCCGTCAGCGCCTCTCTCACATAAGTCGATACCAAACGCGCGGTCCCTTCTGCGGTTTTCAAGGCGACATTTCCGGTAAAGCCATCTGTGACGACAACATCGACGGCGCCCATTGAGATGTCATTGCCTTCGACAAACCCACGAAAGTCCAGACCAAGGTCACGTGTGCGCAAAATTTCACCAGCAAACTTGATGGCGTCGCGGCCTTTCTCTTCTTCGGACCCGATATTCAGTAAGCCGACGGTTGGCTTCTTGATGCCAAAAACGGCTCGCGCGTAGGATTCACCCATGACAGCGAACTCAACCAGTTGTTCGGCGTCTGCATCCAGGTTTGCGCCGACGTCCAGGACGACCGATCGGCCCTTCAGGCTAGGCCAGACAGCGGTCATTGCCGGACGATGAACGCCATCCATTTTCCGGAGAGCGACCATCGACATCGCCATGAGAGCGCCCGTATTGCCTGCCGAGACCCCAGCTTGCGCCTCTCCAGACTTTACAGCCTCAATCATGCTCCACATGCTCGTGCCCTTGGCGCGCCGGAGGGCTGAGGACGGTTTAGCGCTCATCGAGACAACTTCAGGCTGGTCAATAAATACGCATCGATCGGCAAATCCACGCGCCTTGGCGCCAGCTTCGACTTCAGCCGACTTCCCATGCACGAGGAAGCGTACACCGGAGCGTTCCTTGCAGAATAAGGCTAAGCCATCCAGGACAATTTCGGGCGCAGAATCGCCCCCCATTGCGTCGACAGAGATAGTGATATTCGTCATGACTCGCTCAATGCCGTCCGGTTCAGCGGGGACACTACGCAGGCGCCCTATTGAGTGCAACTGCCACGGCGCATTGTCTCACGCCTTAAATAATGGCTGATCGGCCTGCGGGTTGCGTATGTCTTCCATACTACGCTTCATCAGGTTGCTGTGTGCCAACATTATATGCCTCGCGACCGCCTCACTGCCTTCGGGCTGAACGATCTGGTTTCGGATCAGGACATCTTCGAGATCGTCCTTCGGGGTTTCTCCGGCAAGCGCTTCGTTCACGGCCACGCCGATGCCGACAAAAGCTTCGCCAAGTTTGCGCACCTTACGGGATATCGACGCATCGCCGACGCCCGTTTCGCGAAGCGCGGCATCAAACCCTTCAAATATCTGTGCGGTCAGCAAATCTGCGATCGCTTTGCCATCTTCGTCCGCCTGCGAGAGCCGCAGCGTTACAAAGCTGGAGAAAATCGAGATGGCGGCAACACGGCCGTCTACATCATCCTTTATGCGAGCGTCTCCGAACAATTCCTGACGTCTGGCTTCGGCAATGATTTGGGCGTGAAGTTGTCTTGCTATTGCGCGTCGCCGGGTACGGGCGGGAAATAATTTCTCGGCTATCGAAAACATATCTGCGCTCCACAACTTGCCAATCGCACGCCCGGCCCTGTAATCGAAAAAGGAGTAAAAGGAACAGTCAATGGCACACCGTACCATTCTCGCGACCGTCGCGCTGGCTTGTTTGACAGCTGGTTGTATCTCTCCTGTGCAGGCGTATCACGGCTATGCCCCGGACGAGGTGGCGCCAAACCAGATTACCCCGGGCATCGATACGCGCTCCAGCGTTCTGGCGCAGCTTGGCTCGCCGTCCACAGAGAGCATCTTTGACGATAACACCTGGATCTACATTACGACGATCCAGGAGCGGATTGCATTTTACCGCCCGCAGATATCCACACGCACGGTAACGGCTATCCGTTTCAGCGAAGAAGACGTGGTTCAGGAAGTCCTGGAATACGACCAGGAAGATGGACGTGTGCTGAACTATGCATCGCGCGAAACGCCAACACGTGGCCGCGAGCTTGGGCTGTGGGAACAGATCTTCGGCAATGTCGGGCGCACGGTGCTACCAGCAACGAACGAAGCGACCCCCGGCAACCCGACCGGTCGACGCAACTAGGTTTTTTCAACCAATTGAACTTAAAAAAGCCCCGGCCAGTTGTTTGGCCGGGGCTTTCTCGTTTTGGACTTATCGCAACTTGTCTAGTGAGCCAGGAATGCCAGCATCAGCAGAGCAACGATATTGGTGATCTTGATCATCGGGTTCACAGCTGGGCCAGCAGTGTCCTTATAAGGGTCACCGACCGTATCGCCGGTCACGGCCGCTTTGTGAGCCTCAGACCCTTTGCCGCCATGATTGCCATCTTCGATGTACTTCTTGGCGTTGTCCCAGGCGCCACCACCGGATGTCATGGAGATCGCGACGAACAGACCGGTCACGATGACACCAAGAAGCATGGCGCCAACCGCAGCGAGCGCCGAAGCGATGCCTGCAATTGCCCAGATGACGCAGAGCAGAACGATCGGCGACAAGACTGGGAGCATGGATGGGACGATCATTTCCTTGATCGCCGCGCGGGTGAGAATATCGACCGCCCGGCTATAGTCAGGTTTGACCTCGCCTTTCATGATGCCTGGCATCTCGCGGAACTGGCGACGGACTTCTTCGACGACCGATTGCGCGGCCCGGCCAACAGCCATCATGGACATGCCACCGAACAGGAAGGGCAGAAGGCCGCCAAAGAGCAGACCGACCACGACGTATGGGTTGGCGATCGAGAAATTGACCGACACACCAAGAAGCACGCTTCCCTCTGCGGCATTCACGGCAAAGTACTTCAGGTCCTCTGAGTACGCCGCAAACAGGACGAGAGCACCGAGACCGGCAGACCCGATCGCATAGCCTTTCGTCACAGCCTTCGTGGTGTTGCCAACAGCGTCGAGCGCATCGGTGGTGTCGCGAACTTCGCTCGGAAGATCAGACATCTCAGCGATACCGCCAGCATTATCCGTCACTGGTCCAAAGGCATCGAGCGCAACGATCATCCCGGCGAGCGCCAGCATGGTCGTGGTTGCGATCGCGATCCCGTAAAGGCCGGCAAGGTTGTAGGTAACGATAATGCCGGCAATGATCGTGATGGCTGGTAGAGCCGTGGATTCAAGCGAAACGGCGAGACCCTGGATCACGTTCGTGCCGTGTCCAGACTCTGAAGATTTCGCGACGGAACGAACCGGTCGATAGGCCGTACCGGTATAGTATTCGGTGATTACCACGATAAGTGCCGTGACACCGAGGCCAGCCAGACCGCAGAGGAACAGATCCATACCTGTGACTGTCACGCCGGTGCCAGCCAGGCCAAGCGCTGCGGCAGCACCTTCCAGCACGCCGAAGCCGTTTGGAAGGCCCCAATTGATGGCGATCGCCAGACCACCAGCGGACAGGATGCCCGTCGCGATCAGACCCTTATAGAGCGCCCCCATAATGTTGGTTGAGCCCTTGCCGAGGCGGACAAACCAGGTGCCCACAATCGATGCAATGATACAGACCGCACAAATGGCGAGCGGCAGAACCATGATCGATCCAAGGTAAGTTGTCCCGCCGAAATAGATTGCGCCAAGGACCATCGTTGCAACGATCGTAACGGCGAAGGTTTCGAACAGGTCAGCTGCCATGCCGGCGCAGTCGCCGACATTATCGCCCACATTGTCCGCAATCGTTGCGGCATTGCGAGGGTCGTCCTCAGGAATGCCGGCTTCGACCTTGCCGACCATGTCGCCGCCAACGTCGGCCCCTTTTGTAAAGATGCCGCCGCCTAGCCTGGCGAAGATCGAAATCAGGGAAGCCCCGAAGCCAAGCGCAACGAGGCCGTCTACAACTGCGCGATCACTATCGGCGTAACCAACGACGCCTGTAAGCAATCCGTAGTAGCCAACCACGCCAAGTAGCGCGAGCCCGACGACGAGGAGCCCCGTTACGGCGCCGGACTTGAAGGCCATGTTGAGTCCGCCGGCAAGGCTGATGCTCGCCGCCTGCGTGGTGCGCACATTCGCCTGTACGGAAACTTTCATGCCGATGAAGCCGGCGGCACCGGACAACACAGCCCCGATGACGAAGCCGACCGGCACTTCCCAGCTGCGGAACGCAATGACGAGAAGCACGACAACGGCAATGCCAACAATCGCAATCGTCGTATATTGGCGTTTCAGGTAAGCGTTTGCCCCTTCCTGAATTGCCGCAGCGATTTCTTTCATTCTATCAGTGCCTGCGTCGGCACTCATGATGGATCGCGACTGGATCCATCCATAAAGCACGGCTGCGAGACCCGCAGCGAGTGCAACGTATAGCCAGAGGGTCATTTGATGCCCTTCCTCCCTTTGTAAGCGTCAAACCTGACCCAATTTGAGTCGGTTCGATCATTCATGTGGGAGAATCACTGCCAAAAGGCGCAGCGATAAGCAAGCAAGTTCGTTGAGCAGGCGATTGCTCTAACTTTCGCTATTATGCCGGTATCCAAGGTTTGAAGGCACGGCAACGGTTTCGCCCTTCCATCTCAATTCGAGGCCCCTGCCCGCCTCGACCATGCCAATCCTGGTGAGCTCTATGCCATCTGCACGTGCTTGTTCTTGCATAGCAAATTCGGCCGATGCGGGGACGGTAAAGAGCGTTTGGTAGTCATCGCCGGCGGTTGCGAGCTGCACCGCAGCTTCAATTCCGGTGACCGATGCAGCGAAAGGAATAGTGCCAAGATCCAGTGTCATCTGCACGGCGCTTTCAGCGCCAATATGTGCGGCGTCCGAGAGCAAACCGTCAGAAACGTCGATTGATGAGGTCGCAAAGTTGGCAATAAGATCAGCAATTGCCATGGGTGGCAGATCTGGTGAGCGATAGAATTCAGCGTGTTTGGAGGGCGTTTTCGCCCTCGCATCGCGAAGGCCGAGAAAGCCGTGGCCAACTTGGTTGGTGACCCAGATCTGATGACCAGGCCGCGCGGTTGACCGGAGCGTGGGGCCTTTACCGACGCAGTGTCCCGTCAGGGTCATTGTAACGGTCAGCGGTCCGGGAGTGCGCACCGTATCTCCGCCGATGAGACTTATTCCCCAAAGGCGAAATTCCTCCCCAAGGGCAGCACAAAATTCCGCAAAGCTGGACTCAGATATGTCTGAAGGCAAAGCCAAAGACAGGAGCGCGTCCTTGGGCCGTGCGCCTTTGCACAAAATGTCCGAAACGTTCACGCGCACCAGTTTCCGTGCCAGGTAATGCAATGGATCATCGGCGAGAAAATGTACGTCGGATACAAGCGTATCGACGGTTACAACCGCGGCACCCGTCCCGGCAGTGTTGAGTATTGCGACATCGTTTGACAGGCCATCCGCGCCAGGACTTGTGGCAAGCGGCTTCAGATACCGATCAATGAGATCGAACTCATCCATTCGACGCCTTAGCCATCAGGGCGAATGTCGCGCGCGATGTTATCGAGAACGGCGTTTACGAAGTTCGCTTCCGTCTTGTCGAAAAAGTCGTGTGCGAGCGACACGTACTCATCGATAATAACCGCGCGGGAAAGTTCAGTGTGGGCAATCTGTTCCGCAGTGGCCGCGCGCAAAATCGCCCGCGTCGTTGCGTCCAGCCTCGCGAGTTTCCAGCCTTTGGAGAGCCGTTTGAGGATGGCTTCATCTATCTGGGACTGATGCTCAACCGTTGCAGCAAGCACTGACTTGAAGAGGTCCGGGTCAGCTTCCTCAACAGGTTCTTCGTCCGGTCCGAAACCGAGGCGGTCTTCCATGAATTCACGGATGACGGCTTTCGCGCTCTCGCCGGTTTGTTCCATCTGATAAAGCGCCTGCACCGCAGCAAGTCTTGCGCCAGCGCGTCTTGCTCGCAGCACTTCGAAAGGGAGTTTCTGAGCGTTGCTCATCCGACAAACTTCTTTCGCAGTTTCAACATTTCCAGACATGCGACAGCGGCGTCGCGGCCTTTGTTTTTCTGTTTGCGGTCAGCGCGAACGATTGCCTGCTGTTCGTTCTCAACCGTCAGGATGCCGTATCCGATGGCAAGACGCCGGTCGACGGCGAGCGACATCAATCCGCGTGCGCTTTCTCCGCAAACGTAATCGTAATGAGACGTCTCACCCCGTATCACGCAGCCAAGCGCAATGAAGCCGTCATAGCGACCGCTATCGGCCGCCATGGCAATGATGCCAGGAAGCTCGAACGCACCTGGAACCTCGATCGTTTCAGCAACGATATCTTCGCCTTCAAGGGCCTCAGCAACGCCTGCTTCGAGTTCAAGCGAGATGTGTTCATAATAGCGCGAAGTCGCGATCAGAATGCGGTGAGCCATACTAGTCTTTCTCTTTGGTCAGCGTGCGCCAACCTTCAATGCTGAGCCCGTACCCTTCCAGCCCGGCAACGCGGGTCGGTTTGGTATCCGAAAGGAAGATCATCTTCCGGATGCCGAGCTCTCTTAGAATTTGTGCACCTACACCATACTCGCGCAGGGGCATATGTTCGTCCTCACCGTCGAGGGTCTTGAGGCCCAGTCGGGCAGCCAGCGAGTTTGGACGCATCGTGTTGACGAACACGACAACGCCCGGCTCGTCAGCGTTCGAAATGACCTTCATGGCCTGTTCGACCAGATTGGCGCGCGGACCTTTCTGACCGAGAATATCGGCCAGAACGTCTGTACGGTGAACGCGCACAAGGACAGTTTTGTCGGGCGTAATCGAGCCGTGAACAACGGCGATGTGTTCGATGTTATCAAGCGAGTTCCTGAAGACGACCGTCTTGAAACCTTCGCCATATTCGCTGTCGAGCGGTGCTTCGACGCGCCGCTCCAGATAACGATCATTCTTTCTGCGCCACGCAATGAGGTCTGCAATCGTGCCAATTTTCAGGCCGTGAAGCTGTGCAAAAGCGATCAGTTCCGGCAACCGCGCCATCGTGCCGTCATCATTCATGATCTCGCAGATCACCCCGGCCGGAAACAGACCCGCCATGCGCGAGATATCGACGGCCGCTTCGGTGTGGCCGGCTCGCACGAGTGTGCCTCCATCACGGGCTATCAGCGGGAATACATGTCCCGGTGAAACGATGTCGTGATGGTCCTTGGTTGGATCGATCGCCACAGCAACCGTCCGCGCGCGGTCAGATGCAGAGATACCGGTCGTTACGCCCTCTTTGGCTTCAATCGACACCGTAAAGGCCGTTTGCATGCTTTCGCGGTTGTCGCGCGCCATCATGTCGAGGTTCAGCGTGTGCGCGCGTTCTTTCGTCATGGCGAGGCAGATTAGGCCCCGGCCAAAACGGGCCATGAAATTGACTGCTTCGGGTGTGGCGTAACTGGCCGGAATGACAAGATCGCCTTCGTTCTCGCGGTCTTCAGCATCGACGAGAATGAACATACGCCCATTGCGGGCGTCTTCGATGATTTCGTCTATTGAAGAAATCGCTGCGTGTATGTCGTCGCTCATTATTTCACCTGGCCTTCTGGCGCGTCGACGCCAATCATGCGGGCGACGTAGCGCGCTAGCATATCCACCTCAAGATTTACTTTGCTGCCCGCCTGCAATTGGCCAATGGTTGTGACGCTCCACGTGTGTGGAATAACAGCAACTTCGAAGTCACCATTTGCATGGGCGTCTGCAACGGTCAGAGATACGCCATCGATGGTCACCGAGCCTTTAGTCGCAAAATATCGAACCAGTTCTCGCGGGGGGCGGACGGTGATCCTGAAACTCTGACCGTCTTCGATGATGGATATAATCTCACCCAAACCGTCGACATGCCCAAATACGAAATGGCCACCAAGCTTGGTGCCCAGTTTGAGCGATTGCTCGAGGTTCACGATCGACCCGGCTTTAAGAGCGCCGAGATTCGATCTCGATAGGGTTTCTGGAACTGCCTCTACCTCAAACCAGCTGCCGCTTTCGAGTTCGCCGAAGTCAGTCACCGTCAGGCAGACCCCCGAATGCATGATCGAGTCGCCAAGTTCGATGTCAGAAGCGGGGTAAGAAGACTGCACGCGGATACGTCTAAGCCCGTCCAGATCGGTCGTGCTTTCGACTTTACCCATGTCGGTAACAAGTCCTGTAAACATGCGGTCTCCTCCTCGGGGGCTGATATAGGAAAGGCGGGCTGCTCCGCCAATCTATCCCGCAGCGGTAAGCGTGAGCCAAAAAGGGATCAGGATACGTCAGGCGTCCAGATTTCGAGCGTATCGCTATCGATCTGCTCTCTGGACTCCAGTCTCCAGGATGACACCGCGTCCATGGATTGAAATCCGAGAGCGCCAATCGCCGAGATGCCGTCGCCGCCAATGATGATCGGGGCCCTGAACCATGCGATGCGTGAAACCAGACCAGCTCTCAAGAAACTGGCAGCAAGAATGCCACCTCCCTCGAGAAACACATCATTGATGCCCTCGGCCCTACAACGGCGAAGCAGGTGCTGCGGTGAAACGCGCCCGCTGCCGTCGCCTACCTCCCATAGATCAACGTCGGAGCCATCAAATGTCTCGCCTGATGCGTTCTGCGCGTGAGCCAGGACAACTCGTCCCGATGCGGCTGAAGCGAGCAGTCGCGCATGTTTCGGTGTCCGCAATCGGCTATCTGCGACGATTCTGACAGGCTGGTTCTGGGGCGGCGGAACTGTTCTGGCGGTTAGCAATGGATCATCAGCTAAAACCGTCCCGATTCCAACCAGAACGGCTGAATGGTTGGCGCGCATTTCATGAACGCGCGCCCGAGAAGCGCTATTCGTGATCCACTGGCTCGTCCCGTTGGAAAGCGCAATTCGACCATCAAGCGATGTCGCGATTTTGAGCGTGACGCCAACGTTGGAAGTCAATCGTCGACCCCGGATTCATCCAGAGACGAGGTTTCAATGAACTGGGCGAAATCGCTCGGATCCTTGAAGTCCTTGTAGACGCTCGCATAGCGGACATAGCCGACGGGATCGACTGTTTTAAGCGCTTCCATGACCAGCTCACCGATTTCAGACGATAGCAATTCGGTCTCGCCGCTGCTTTCCAGTTTGCGGACAATGCCCGATACCAAGCGCTCTACACTTTCATCGCCTACGGGACGCTTACGCAGAGCTATCATAACCGATCTGGCGACTTTCTCCCGGTCGAATACCGCGCGCTTGCCGTCGCGCTTGACGACGATGATTTCACGCAGCTGAACGCGTTCAAATGTGGTAAAGCGCCCGCCGCATACCTCGCAGGCGCGCCTACGCCGAACCGCTGTGTTGTCCTCAGCGGGCCGGGAATCTTTAACCGCCGTATTTTCAGCAGTGCAGAACGGGCACTTCAACTCACAGCTCCAGATCAGCGTATATCGGGAATTTGGATGTTAGCTCCATGACTTCGGATTTGACGCGTGCTTCAACGCCTTCTGAATTGCCTTGAGCTACGGCATCGACGACCTGTCCGATCCAATCCCCAATCTGGCGGAATTCCGCTTCACCAAAGCCGCGCGTCGTGCCCGCAGGAGACCCTACCCGGATGCCACTTGTGATCGTCGGTTTAGTAGGATCGAAAGGGACCCCATTCTTGTTACAGGTGATGTAAGCGCGCCCAAGCGCAGCTTCCGCATCCTTGCCGGTGACGTTCTTCGGGCGAAGATCGATGAGCGCGACGTGCGTATCTGTTCCGCCGGAGACCAGATCCATGCCAGCGCTCTTTGCGGCCGTTGCCATGGCATTGGCGTTGGCAACCACCTTGGCCGCATACGTCTTGAAAGCTGGCGTGAGTGCTTCGCCAAAGGCCACTGCCTTGCCGGCGATCACGTGCATCAGAGGACCGCCCTGAATGCCTGGAAACACCGCCGAATTGACCTTCTTGGCAATCGTTTCGTCATTCGTCAGAACCATGCCGCCACGAGGTCCGCGCAAAGTCTTGTGTGTGGTCGTCGTTGCAATGTCGGCGTGGTCCAGTGGGTTAGGGTGAGCGCCGCCGGCTACAAGGCCTGCAAAGTGCGCCATGTCGACCATGAAGTACGCGCCAACCTCGTCAGCGATTTCCCGAAACTTCGCAAAATCGATTTGCCGCGGATAGGCTGAGCCGCCAGCAATGATCAATTTGGGGGAATGCTCTTTTGCGAGCGAGCGGACCTGATCAAAATCTATCAGATGATCGTCTTCGCGGACGCCGTACTGAATGGCATTGAACCATTTACCCGACTGGTTGGGTTTTGCGCCGTGGGTAAGGTGACCGCCAGCATCGAGGCTCATGCCCAGAATGGTGTCACCAGGCTTGATCAGCGCCTGAAAAACCGCCTGGTTGGCCTGGCTGCCTGAATTAGGCTGTACGTTTGCGAACCCGCAACTGAAGAGCTGTTTGGCGCGGTCTATCGCGAGGTTTTCAGCAAGGTCCACAAACTGGCAACCACCATAGTAGCGTCGGCCGGGATACCCTTCGGCATATTTGTTGGTCAGGACCGAGCCTTGCGCCTGCAGCACGGCTCGAGACACGATGTTCTCTGATGCAATCAGCTCAATCTCATGCTGTTGACGGTGAAGCTCCTTCTCCATTGCGGACGCCAGCTCTGGGTCTGTGTCCTGAAGGCGCGCGGAAAAGAATTTGTCAGCTGAAAAGGTGTGTGCTGCGGAGGTATCGGGCATGGATTGTGACCTTTTGCGAGTGTTCCCCCCGTTTACGCATCATGACCGGTTACGGCAAGCCAATGCGACAATTCGCAGACCGTCTATTTTATAGGTATTATTGAACTTGAATTCATTGTAATTGTTGCTCAACACATGATGAAATTGAGTATTAACCTAGCATGCGCAGCGATTTCAAGAATTAGGCCGGTATGGTAAGATGAGAGATAAATACATTCAGTACACAACTGAAATTGTATCGGCATATGTTGCCAATAATTCGCTGAGCGTCGCGTCTCTGCCGTCGCTTATAGAGACGGTTCATGAAGCCATTTGCAGCTTGAGCGGAGTTAACACCACCGAGCAAGAAGAAAAGCTTCCCGCTGTCTCCCCCGCCAAGTCAATTACAGCGGACTATCTGATCTGCCTGGAAGACGGCAAAGAGCTCAAGATGCTCAAGCGGTACTTGCAGAACCATTACGGGCTCACGCCCGACGCCTACAGGGCAAAGTGGAATCTGCCAGCAGATTACCCGATGGTCGCGCCAAACTACGCCAAACGAAGATCAGAATTCGCCAAGAAGATTGGGCTTGGCAAAAAGCGCACTGACTAAATCAGGCAGCTTGTTCGTCGAGGCCCAGCTGCTTCCACACCGCCAGGATCGCTGAAACGAGATCATCCATCATGATTTCGTCGTGGACCGGTCCCGGCGTAAATCTGAGACGCTCGGTGCCCCGTGGTACGGTTGGGTAGTTGATTGGCTGAACGTAGATGCCGAAATCGAACAGCAGCGTATCAGACAGCGCTTTGCACTTTTCCGGGTCGCCAACGAGCAACGGCACGATATGGGTTACGCTGTCCATGACAGGCAGGCCCACTGCGCGGAATTTGTTCTTTAGCAGTTCTGCCTTGGCTTGATGATCAGCGCGAAGCTCGCGTCCTTCGTCGCTGCGAAGTTTGCGGACACTCGCCAAAGCGCCTGCGGCCATAACAGGACAGGTAGACGTCGTGAAAATGAAGCCGGAAGCCATCGACCGGATAGCGTCGATCATTGTGGAATGAGCTGCGATATAGCCGCCCATCACGCCATAGGCCTTGCCAAGCGTTCCCTCGATAATATCGATCCGGTGCATCAGCTCCTGGGCTTGTGCAACACCAGCCCCCTCTTTGCCGTACATGCCGACCGCATGGACTTCGTCGAGATAGGTCAGTGCGTTGAATTCGTCTGCCAGATCGCAGAACTCTTTCAGCGGACCAATGTCGCCATCCATTGAGTAGACGCTTTCGAAGGCAATCAGTTTGGGGCGATCGGCGTCATCGTTTTCGATCAGCGCGCGCAGATGCTCGACGTCATTATGACGGAAGATCCGACGGTCGGCACCCGAGCGGCGGATTCCTTCGATCATCGAGGCGTGGTTCAGTTCATCTGAATAGATGATCAGACCAGGCAGGATTTTGCCGAGTGTCGACAGGGTTGCTTCGTTGGCCACATAGCCGGACGTAAACAGGAGCGCACCGGACTTGCCATGCAAATCCGCGAGTTCTTTCTCCAGTTCGACGTGGAAGCGAGTGGTGCCAGAGATATTTCGGGTGCCACCTGAACCTGCACCGAAACTATCGATGGCTTCGTGCATCGATGCCAGCACGTCATCATCCTGGCCCATGCCCAGATAATCGTTAGAGCACCAAACCGTGATTTCCCGCTCGCCGTCTTCAAAGCGCGCAGTCGCTTTCGGAAAACTGCCGCGGTGTCTCTGCAGGTCGACGAAGACCCGGTAACGGCCTTCATCCCTGATGTCTGTCAGGGCGTCTTCGAATGCCTTGATATGTTTCATATCACTTGCCTTCGTATTCAGTGATCAAATGGCTTGGCAGCTATATGGCAAGTCATTGCGTAGGTATCTATAGGTGACTTCGCGTAGGCTGCAAATGTCGCAGGTTCTTGGGATCAGATATCGTAACCTGGGGCTTCCCGGTCGAGCTTGCGCTGCATGGCAGGCCAGATAAGTTTTTCTGACAATTTGCTCATGCCCGACCGGTGGCCCATCAAACCGCCCTGGCCGGCCACCTTGCTTTGCAGATCATCCCCGCACTCCAGAACGCCATCGCGTCCAGCAGAGAGTGCCATGATCTGCATTTTGCAGGCGCGTTCGAGAAAGAACATCCGCGTGAACGTCATTGCTGCAGTTTCGCCGCAGGTCAGCGTACCGTGATTACGAAGAAGCATGGTGTGTTTGTCTGGACCAAGATCTGCCACCAGACGTTCGCGTTCGTCGAGGTCGAGCGCGACGCCCTCATAATCATGAAATGCGATGTCGGAACGGACAATCATGGCCGTCTGAGAAATAGGCAAAAGGCCTTCTTTCTGGGATGAAACAGCAACGCCTTGATCGGTATGCAGATGCATAACGACGTTTGCGTCGTCTCGACTTGCATGAATAGCCGAGTGGATCGTAAAGCCAGCCGGATTGATGAAGTATGGCGTGTCCGACACGATGTTGCCCTCAAGATCGACCTTGACCAGAGAACTCGCCGTGATCTCATCGAACAACATGCCGTATGGATTGATTAGGAAATGATGCTCGGGCCCCGGCACGCGATGGGAGATATGGGTGAAGATCATATCATCCCAGCCATGCAGGGCTGTGAGACGATAGAGCATCGCCAGATCGACCCGTGCTTTCCACTCTTCGGCGGACACGGCATCCTTTACGGTGATGGCTTTCATATCGTCTGGCATCAGTTCCTCCATGTATTGTTTTCGGTAACATACAGGAAAACCGAGCATTAGCGCCAGCCCCGTTCACCATTCGGAGCTTGACGTGCCCGATTGGGCAATGGATTTGGGTGACATGAAAATAGATATCGCTTTCACCGCGTCGCGGCGCCCAGAAGCCCAGGAAGCTCTACAGCGCCTGACCAAGCGCTACGGACAGTCATCTGAGGAGGCCGCCGAGGTCATTGTCGCTCTCGGCGGCGATGGGGCCATGCTGGATGCCATGCGTCGCCGTTTTGATGACCGGAAGCCCGTCTACGGGATGAACCGCGGCACCGTCGGCTTTCTCATGAACGACTTTGCGGAAGACGGCCTGTTCGAACGAATCAACAAGGCTGCGAAAGCGACGCTCGTTCCGCTGCGCATGATTGCGACGGATATTCATGGCGAAAACTTTGAGCGCCTGGCCATAAACGAAGTATCTCTGTTCCGTGAAACCGCGCAAAGCGCAAAGCTGCGGATACAGGTCGATGGGCAGGAAAGAATGAGCCAGCTGACCTGTGACGGCATCATGGTGGCAACACCAGCGGGCTCAACCGCCTACAATCTGTCAGCCCACGGGCCGATCCTGCCGATCGGTGCCAATTTGCTTGCCCTGACCCCTGTGAGTGCCTTTCGTCCGCGTCGGTGGCGCGGTGCCCTGCTCCGACATGACGCGAAGGTGGAGTTCGAAATTGTCGAGCCGACGCGCCGTCCGGTGTCAGCTGCGGCTGACAATCAGGAAGTGCGGGAAGTCGCAAAGCTTACCGTCGTGGAAGATCGCTCTCGCCCACTTACGATGCTCTTCGATCCAGGACAGGCGCTTGATGAACGAATTCTGCGAGAGCAGTTTGCCTTCTGATCAGACGCCCTGGAAACCGGTAACTTCGCGTTTTGGCTTGTCGCCTTGATCAAGGCCCAGCATGAGCACCACAGCGGAAGCTACAAACACGGACGAATACGTCCCGATCACCACGCCGAAGATAAGCGCAAAGCTCATTCCGCTCAGCACCGTGCCACCAAACAGGTAGATGCTCAGCAGGGCCAGCAATGTGGTGCCGGATGTCAGCAAGGTTCTGGACAGCGTCTGGTTGATGGCAAGATCAATCACGTCAGCCGAAGGCATCTTCTTGTATTTGCGCGCTTCTTCCCGAACGCGGTCAAACACGATGACCGTGTCATTCATTGAGTAACCCACAATCGTCAGCAATGCCGCGATGGTTGAGAGGTTGAATTCAAACTGCGTGAGGGAAAACATCCCCATTGTGATGATCACGTCGTGGAAAAGCGCAGCGACGGCGCCAAGCGCGTATTTCCACTGAAAGCGAACAGAGATGTACGCCATCATCAACAGAAGAGCGACCGCGAGTGCGATCAAGCCGCTACGCAATAGCTCGCCGGATACCTTGGGGCCAACGGCGGCGCTGCTGCGCAGGATGTAGCCCGGAAACGCCTCGCCCAGGGCCGCAAGGACCCGATCATTGGCCTGCTGTTGGGCAACGTCCTGATCGACGCCTTCTTCGGCCCGCTGTGTCGCGAATCTGATGACAATAACTTCGACGCTATCGACGCCTGTCCCGCGGGCGGCGTTTACTTGTACTTCGCCAAGTCCAAGTCCGCTCATCACTTCACGGACGTCCTGTTCCTGTGCGCCATCCGGACGTTCAATCTCGATGACCGACCCACCCGAAAAGTCGATCCCGAAATTGAGGCCCTTGGTGAAGATCATGAAGAACGAAGCTGCGATGAGAATCGTCGACATGACCAGGGCGCCCATCCGCAATGGCATGAACGGGACATTTGTTTTCTTCGGCCAGTATTGAAGCAACATGAAATTGTCCTCGTTAGATCGAGAGTTTGCGAGGCTTTGCCACGCGTAGCCACATGGCGGTGAACCAACGCGTCACGACAAATGCTGTGAACACCGACGTCACGATCCCGATGGCGAGGGTCACGGCGAAGCCTTTGACGGGGCCAGACCCAAGCAGATAGAGGATCGCCGCGGCAATGAATGTCGTGATGTTGGCATCAAGGATGGTCGCAAGCGCCC
Source organism: Henriciella litoralis (assembly GCF_002088935.1). NCBI lineage: Bacteria > Pseudomonadati > Pseudomonadota > Alphaproteobacteria > Hyphomonadales > Hyphomonadaceae > Henriciella > Henriciella litoralis. The sequence continues at coordinate 423,644 of NZ_NCSS01000006.1, read as the reverse complement.
GCTCATAGCCGGCAATAACGGCCGTGGATGGTGACCTTCCCGCTCGCTGCTCCTCGCGGATGCGTTCAAATACGATCACGTTGGCATCGACAGCCATACCGATTGTAAGGACGATACCAGCAATACCCGGTAGCGTGAGCGTTGCGCCGAGACCGGAAAGCGCACCCAAAATCAATACGATGTTGGCTAACAGAGAACCGACCGCAAATCCCCCGATCAAACCGTAAGCGATGATCATGAACACGCCCACCAGAACCAGGCCAATGATGCTGGCCCGCGTACCGGCAGCGATCGAATCGGCGCCCAGACCGGGTCCGACAGTCCGTTCCTCAATAAAATTCAGTTTGGCGGGCAATTCCCCCGCTTCAATGATCGCTGCGAGGTCTTGCGCCTCCTCGATCGTGAACTGACCCGTAATCTGAACGTTGCCGCCCCAGATAGGCTCATTGATCCGAGGAGAGGACATGACCGTGCCGTCGAGCACAATAGCGAAGATCCGCCCGCGATTGGAGGCTGTCGTGCGGCCAAACCGTTCTGCTCCAGAGCCGGTCAGCCGGAAATCAACGGCAGCGCTGTTATCATCAGGGTCATTGCCCTGATTGGCTGTCGCAATGTCACTGCCCGTTACAACTGGCGTGCGGTTCACAAGGATTGGCCGACCTTCCACGTCCTGAAGCAATTCCCAGCCTGGTCGCGGACGGGTGGACTGAGCCGCATTGATGGCTGATGCATCGACATCCGCCATGTTGAACGTCATGCGGCCTGCTTGGCTGAGGATATCCTTGATGCGGCGCGGGTCAGCTTCACCCGGCGCCTCAATCACGATCCGAGTATCGCCCTGAGGGGTGATGGAAACTTCACTAACGCCATCAGGGTCAAGACGCCGGCGGATAATCTCGATCATCTTGCTCTGGGCATCAGCGGCAAGCGCCTGTTTGGCACTGTCAGAGACGCTGACAGTAATCAGCTCCGGCCCTGACTTCTCGATTGACATGACCTTCTCATTGCCCGTGGCCCCGATACTGGGGTTCAAACGGCGCAAGCGACGAACCGCATCATCCATCTGGTCTGGATTGCGAAGCCTGATCGGCAGCGTGCTGCCCTGCTGTTCAGGGACATCCCGTTCAATCAGAGGCGCGCGATTGAGCGCCTGAACGATATCGGCCTGCAGTGTTTCAAGGCGATTGCTGGCAACCTCTTCAGGATCAATCTGCGTCAGTAGATAGACGCCGCCTTGAAGGTCGAGGCCAAGATTGACTTTTCTGGTCGGGAGAAAGCTCGGCCACCAGGAGTGTTCGGCCGCTTCTTGCTGTTCATTGAATTCTGCGACCGACTGGGCATCCGTGGCGCCAGTGTCCCTTGGCGCTACGCCAAGGAAGCCGTCGCTGAACGCATTGGGCAATGCAAGCAGAGCGCCCCAGAGGAGCACCAGGGAAATCAATGCCACTTTCCAGGCCGGAAAATTCAACATGACGGCAAACTCCTAGAAATTATTCAGGAAGACTTGGAGTCGTTCGCTGCAACCGGCTCATTCTTTGGACGAACATCGGCAACCATGGTTTTCACAACCCGGACCCGAACGCCCTCTGCCAGATCAACGCTGAGTTCCTGGTCGGTCACCTTCGTGACCTTGCCGATCAGGCCGCCTGACGTGATGATTGTATCACCCCGCACGACCGCCTCAATCATGGCGCGGTGCTTCTTCTGACGCTGGTTCGCAGGGCGGATCAGCAGGAAATAAAAGATCAGGATGAGCGGAACAAAGAAGATGAGCTGCCCGAGAATACCCCCGGTACCGCCCCCCTGCTCCTGAGCGAATGCGAATGGTGCGAATGCACCTGCAATCATGGCCGTCGTGGCCAGACGTGAAAACATGCTGATTTACTCCCCAGATTTCAGGAACGTGCCTATATCTGTGGAGGCCTTACATTGCAAACAAGCCCGATCAATGCGCGATAGCAGTCCTGACTCAGACTTTTTTCCGCGGCTTCTTGTTTTCATTCAAATAGATTGAGTGTTTCGGGGCTCGAAAGACGCGTTCAACCATTGGCTCGAAGAATGAGAGCGGCTCACTTTCGTAGTCAGGGTCGAAAGCTGCCTGATCATATAGGTGACAGAACTGCGCCGTATATTCGTAGTAGGGACTATCTTTGAATTTCTCTCTCATATTCCGGTCGAGTCCCAGATGATGAAAGAAATAATACCCCTGGAAGATGCCATGATTGGCGACCATCCAGAGGTTTGCTTCCGAAACGAACGGTTTGAGGATAGCCGCGGCAATATCGGGGTGGTTATGGCTTCCTAGCGTATCACCGATGTCGTGAAGCAATGCGCAAACAACGTACTCTTCGTCGCGTCCATCGCGATGGGCGCGAGTCGCGGTCTGAAGAGAGTGCTGAAGCCGGTCGATTGGAAATCCTCCGAAATCTCCATCAAGGAGGCGCAGGTGTGCGAGCACACGTTTAGCCAGTCCCCTGTTGAATTCCTTGGCGTTGCGCGCAATGACGGCCCAGTCATCGCCAGAACCCTCAACCATTGTGGTAAATTGGGCGCGATCCCCTGCGATATGTCCGTCGGCCATTGTCGTTCTCCCGGTGGTGTTTTGTTATGAGTATCAAGCGGATCAATAGCACTTCGTGCTTGAAATTCCCAACAATGCGTTGTGAGTAGTCGTTCACGGATGCCCATTGAAGAGATGGCTGCGTCTCACTGCAGGTGGAGATAATCTGGATGCCCGACAAGAAGCCCGTCAGCAGGGAGCGCGCTCGAAATGCTCGTCCGAAAATAGAACGGGCGGCTTTGAAGCTTTTTGTCGATGAGGGGATCGACGCAGCGACGACGCGCGAAATTGCTATGTCTGCAGGCGTGTCGGAAGGCGCCCTGTATCGGCACTATAGCGGCAAAGATGAGCTGGCGCTGGCCCTGTTCATGGAGACCCACAACAGGCTGGGCGCGATGCTTCGCGACGCGCTTTCGCAGGACGGTACTCTGGAGACACGTGTACGGCGCGCCGTGACAGCGTATTGTAGTCTGGCTGATGAAGACTGGCTTTTATTTTCGTTTCACCTCGTCTCGCTCAATCGTTTTTTGCCGCACGATATCAAACGCGATGATGATCCGGTGTCGGTGATTGAGCGCGTGATTGGGGCTATGATGGAAGCGGGCCAGATTCCGGCCGGTGATCCGGCTCTCTCGACCGCAATGTGTCTTGGCGTCGTTATGCAGTCTGGGCAAAACAAGATTTATAACCGGCTTCCCGGACCATTTGCGGCGCATATAGACACCTTCACCCGCACTATTATGGCAATCCTGCTTCAGAAATAATTCGGGCGTCCCATCATGATCAGAGGATACGCCTTTACTGGCATCTATTATGTCCTGTCGCTGGTGTTCGTTCTGATCACCCTTCCATTGCTCATTCTGCCCGGCCGTGCCGCCGTGAGCTGGTCAATTCGCCAGTATTGCCGATGTGTCCGCTTCGCCTTTCATTGGATCGGAGGAGTCAAAGTTCGAATTGAAGGCAAGGAAAACTTGCCCGACGGCGCCTACATTCTCGCCGCGAAGCACCAGAGCTGGGGTGATGGTATCATCATCTATCCAGAAATTCGGGACCTGACCTTCGTCACTGGAGACCATCTTGCCAAGTTTCCGCTGGTTGGAGGCATCCTGGAGAAACTCGGTGCCATCGTTATCGACACCTGCGGGGGTGGAGACAGGAAAGTTCGTTCGCTGGAGGAAGGGCTCGCCTCGGCCAAGAGTGAGGGCCGGCGCGTCTTGATCTATCCTGAGGGCCATCTGGCTCCACCCGGAAAATACTTCAGATACAAAGCCGGTGTCTGGCATATGCAACGAGAAACGAACCTTCCAGTTGTGCCCGTCGCCTCTAATCTCGGGGCATTCTGGACGCAGCAGGACATCAGGAAACGTAGCGGTACGGCTACGGTGCGCATCTTATCGCCATTGGAAAGCGGATTGCCCAAGGATCTGTTTCTTGAGCGTCTGACAACGCAAATCGAATCCGAGTGCGCCGCTTTGTTGAAAGATACGCCATTTGCGTGCGAGGCGACGCGCCTGATCAGCGACCCGAAACCGCGCAAGGTCGATTAGAAGTGAAAAGACCGTGATGCGCCTACGTCTCGACCAAAATGAAGGTTGATCAACGCCGTTGAGCTTCAGGAAGCCTCTGCAGGCATTATCGTTACACTTTCCCCGCATCCACAGGCATCGGTCTCGTTTGGATTCCGGAATACAAACTTCTCATGCAGAGGCGTTGATTCGTAGTCCACGATAGATCCCAGCAGAAAAAGTACGGCTTTCGCGTCAACGACGATTTTCACGCCCTTGTCCTCGACGACTTCGTCGAATTTTTCAGGTGCGGTAACATAGTCCATGACGTATTCCATGCCGGCGCAGCCGCCATTCTTGACGCCAACGCGAAGGTACCCTGCCCCTTTTTCGGACATGATCTCCTGAACGCGGGTCGCGGCAGCATCAGTAAGGGTTACGAGTTGGGGGCGTGGTCTTCTGGCCATGGATTAGAGATGATGTTCCTGTTGGCTGAATTCAACTAGAGCATGTTCAGTGCAAGACGGGCTTCGTCAGACATTCTGGACGGATCCCACGGCGGATCGAAGGTCAGCCGGACCTCGACATCCTTAACGCCGTCGACGGTACGGGCCGCGGTTTCGACCCAGCCGGGCATGTCGCCTGCAACCGGACAGCCCGGTGCGGTTAGCGTCATGTCGATGTCGACTTTTCGGTCGTCGTCGATGTCGACTTTGTAGATCAGCCCTAGCTCATAAATGTCGACAGGAATTTCGGGGTCGAACACTGTCTTGAACGCTGCGATGAGCGCATCGGTCAGCCGGTTCAATTCGTCTTGAGGAATCGCGCTGCCTTCACCGGTCGTCGCCGGGTCATCTGCAACCGCGTGGTCTGGATTTTCAAGGCTCATATCATCGGGCATTGAGGGACCTTATAACAACATTTCGCGTGCTTTGTGGAGCGCATCGACAAAGGCGTCTACCTCAGACGGCGTATTGTACACCGCAAAGCTTGCGCGCGCAGTGGCACTGACACCTAGATGGTGCATCAGAGGCTGAGCGCAATGATGGCCTGCACGTATCGCGACACCATACCGGTCGAGAAGCTGAGCAATGTCATGCGGATGGGCGCCTTCGACACTGAAGGACATCACCGGTCCTTTCGATGGGGTCGTCCCATAAAGTTTGATCCCGTTGACACCGGAAAGCGCTTCGGCGGCTCGACTCAACAGACTATTCTCGTGAGCGCGGACCTGTTCCATGTCGAAGCTTCGGAGCCACTCCAGCGCGCGGCCAAAGCCGATTGCCTGCAGGATCGGCGGTGTGCCGGCCTCAAACTTGTGAGGCGCCTCATTATAGGTGACGCGGTCGCGTTCGACGATCTCGATCATCTCACCGCCGCCCTGATACGGCCGAAGCGATTGCAAGGCGTCAGTCGTGCCAAACAAGGCTCCGATGCCGCTTGGGCCGTAGATTTTGTGACCTGTCAGGACGTAGAAATCGCAGCCGATCTCCTGAACATCGATGTCGAGATGAACGCCTGCCTGACAGCCATCCACCAGAATTTTTGCTCCGACCGAATGGGCGATTCTTGTTGCTTCGGTGACATCTGTGATGCTTCCCAGCACGTTCGACATATGAGTAAGCGCGACCATCCGGGTCTTCGAAGAGACCTGTTCGCGAAGGGACTCCATGTCGAGTGAGCCGTCTTCGAGTATCTCCACCCATTTGAGAACGGCGCCGTAGCGCTCTCTCAGAAAGTGCCAGGGAACAATGTTTGAATGGTGTTCCATCACGGACAGGACGATCTCATCGCCCGGGCTTATGTCGCCTGCGATACCGTTAGCGACCAAATTTATGGCCTCAGTACCGCCCTTGGTAAATATTATGTTGGACGCGTCAGGTGCGTTCAGGAACGCCCTGACGATCTCTCTCGCATTCTCGAAAGCCGCTGTCGTCTCGTTGGCAAGCGTGTGGAGACCGCGATGGACATTCGCATAGGCAGTATGAGCCTGGTCTGTCATCGCATTCAGGACCGCATCAGGCGTCTGAGCGCTTGCTGCATTATCCAGGTAAGCGAGCGGGCGGCCATTCACCGATCTCGAAAGTATCGGAAACTCTGCGCGAATGGCTTCGATATCCAGTGGCCGGCTCACGAGACCGCCTTTTCAGCCCTGAGAAAGCGCCGCGTTGCATCAATCATTTGCTCACGGACGCCCGGATGAGCTTTGTCCAGTGCTTCGACGATGAAGGCCTCGGTCAGTAGCGCGCGCGCTTCCGGCAGTGGAATGCCACGTTGGCGCATGTAGAAGAGCGCGCTGTCGTCCAGCTGTCCGGATGTATTGCCGTGTTCGCACTCAACATCGTCAGCATAGATTTCAAGCTCGGGCTTTGCGAAAACCTCAGCACCATTTTCCAGCAACAGTGCCTGATGCTGCATATTGGCATCCGTAAACTGACCAACCGTTCGCGGGACAAGGAATTTGCCCTGAAAAACGCCCTGCCCGCCATCGCTGACCGCACCCTTGGTGAGCTGACGCGTGACGCAGCTTTCTGCGCCATGCGTAACATGCGTGGTCGTGTCGGAATGAAAGCCGCTTGCGGCGAGGTATGCGGTGTCGATCATTGCGCGCGCATTCGGCCCGGAATAACTGACATGCGTTTCGCAGCGCGAAAGTTTCGCGCCGAACGACAGCGCGGTCTGAGTAAACTCGGCACTTTCGGACAGATGAGCAAAACCGGTAATCGCAACGCACTGTGAAGCTGTGCCGCACTGAAAGATTGTGCGTGTCAGCTTTGCCCTGTCCTGAAGACCAAACTCCAACAATGTGGAGGAGAAAGGAGCGCTACCGCCATAGGCCTCGATCAAATCGACGGAACAGTCCTCGCGTACCACAAAGGCAATCCGGGCGAAGGCGGCGCTCTGCGCGTTTGGCGCGACATCAATGCAGATTGGTTGCGTGTGCGATGCGCTAACTTCGACAACAAGCGTGTCGGGTCCGTCATTGCCCGTCATGGCAGCGGTCAACGCAGCCAGTGGATGGGCGTCAGCTTCGCCGAAAGGCTGAGGCGAAGACTTCGAATGGATGTGGAGACCGTCTATTTCACCGTCCGGCCAAGTCCACTTCGCGCCATCGAATGATAGACGAATTGCATCAACAGGAAGTGCGAGCGTCTCTTTTGGAGCTTGATCGGTCGCTTGAAGGCCTTCGAGCGCCCTGCGAAAGTCGGTCCACTTCCATCGTTCAAGACGCCTGCTTGGCAAGCCGATCTTTGCGAATGCTTCGAACAGCTCTGTTCGTTGCTCACTCTCGGGCAGCGAACGATAAAGATCCACGAGCTGCTGTTCGGCGGTCGTTGGATCTTTGATGGTTGGAGCGAGTGTGGTCTGCGTCAAACCGCTTCTCCGAGGACGCCGTCATACCCTTCGTCTTCGAGCTGCAAGGCAAGCTCCGGGCCACCTGTCTTGATGATTCGGCCGTTGGCAAGCACGTGGACCTTATCGGGCCGTATGTGGTCCAGCAGGCGCTGATAGTGTGTAATGACAAGCATACCGCGTTCGGCATCACGAAGCGCATTGACGCCCTCTGCAACGGTTTTCAGCGCGTCGATATCAAGGCCGGAATCTGTTTCGTCGAGAATCGCAAACCGAGGCTCCAGCATCAGCATCTGGAAAATCTCAAGTCGCTTTTTCTCGCCGCCGGAGAAGCCGACATTGACGGGCCGCTTCAACATCTCGGCATCGAGATTTAGCATAGTGCCTACTTGGCGGGCTTTCTTGATGAAATCGGGCGCCGAAATTTCTTCTTCGCCGCGCGCCTTGCGCTGCGCATTCATCGCGGCGCGCACGAAAGTCATGATCGGTACGCCGGGAATCTCGACCGGATACTGGAAGGACAGAAACACGCCATGCGAGGCTCGCTCTTCCGGCTCCATATCGAGAAGGTCTTCACCGTTGAGGGTGGCCGTCCCGTCGGTAACTTCATAACCGTCCCGTCCGGTCAGGACATAGGACAGCGTCGATTTGCCTGCGCCGTTCGGCCCCATGATCGCATGGACCTCGCCTGCAGGCACCTCTAGCGAAAGCCCTTTCAGGATCGTTTTCGCTTCGTCACCTTCGCCAACTTGGGCTGTAAGATTTTCCAGTTTCAACATGCAGTGGATGTAGAGCCGTCAGCTCTCGATTCAAAGCCCGTAATGCGTGGAAATTCGCCCAAATATCAGCGAATGTCGGTCAGCCCGTAGAAATCCTGACCAGAAACGGCTGCTTCGAGATCAACAGGATTTACGAGCAGGGTCGCAATATAGTGAAGACTCTCTTCTTTTCCGTTCAGCACACGCTTCAATGCGGTGTTAATCGGCGTTGCCACGCCTTGAGGCCCAACCAGCACGAAACTGTCGAGACCTGGATCAAAGCCGTAATGCTCTGTGAAGTAGGGATTCGCCGCCATGAAGCGATCAAAGCGTTCCCAACGCCAGTCTAGATCAGAATTGGCCCGAATGACTTCACCAAGGTAAAGCCCGGCAAACATGACAGTATTGTCCCCACGGCCGTCCGCAATAAGGGACTCGCCTGCCTTGCCTTCCGATGCCTGAAGACGGTTGATTGTGTGGACATCTTTCAACCAGCTATCGACTGTCTTCATGCTCTCAATCGAGAAGTCGAGCTTGGAGCGGTCCAGCCGATTCGGCAGTAGGATGAGCCGATCACCCTCCGGAGACATGAAGCGATCAAGCGCCGGTCCGATATCTCGGACCTCCAGACTGGAGGCGTAGACACCATCATCGCGCCCGATAACTTCGCCACGGGAAAAGCCCGGCTCATATGCCGTCGCACCATATCCATCATACGGGATATAATAGGGCGTAGGCTTGCTGGGCGTGGCACACGCCGTGAGCAAGAATCCCAGAATGAGCCAAAGTCGAGCCAAATCAGTCCAATCGAATCAGGCACTACACGTGCGGGCTTGTTTACCAGCAAATGGCGTGCCGCCCTAATTTATCGTTTGGATTCTGCAGCCATTTCAAGAACGTTTATGTCGAGCTCAGGCGTCGACATCCCGCATCAGATCGCCCTGCCCGGGCTCCAACCGGTGCCACCAGGCGCTGAGTTTATGGCAATGTGAGCCCGTGAAATGGAGCTGAAGAACGCCATCGAACCGGACTGGGTCGTCCGTGCCAGGGCGTGTGAAACTGCAACTAAAATGGGCCCAGCCTGTTTTGTCCCGAAAGCCTATGGTCTGGAATTGTAGATCAAGCTCTTGCTGTTTCGGCAGAACCTCAGAGATCAGTTGTGATAATGCAGCCGCCCCTCTTCTGGGCGCTTCGAAAGGCGTTGTGCATATCTGAACGTCGTGGCTGAACTGGCTAATTAGCGCGTCGCTATTTGAACCGAGCAAACAAATTCTGCTCTGCTCCAGCCATTGGCTGAACGTCTCTACAGTCTCCAATTGCATCGGCCCCGCGCGTTTCCTTATGGCTTTACCCTACACTGCCTTCCAGGCTGACCTTCAGAAGGCTTTGGGCCTCCACGGCAAACTCCATAGGAAGGTGCTGCATCACCTCCCGGACGAAGCCGTTCACCAGAAGGGCGACCGCCTCTTCTTCTCCGAGGCCGCGTTGACGGGCATAGAACAACTGATCGTCAGATAGTTTCGTCGTCGTTGCCTCGTGCTCCAGCTGGGCGTCGACACGGCGATTTTCGACGTATGGGACGGTGTGCGCACCGCAATCGCCGCCGATCAGCAGGGAATCACACTGGGTGAAATTCCGCGCTTTCTCCGCCTTCTTGTGCACGGACACGAGCCCTCGATAAGTGTTGTCGGATCTACCGGCGCTGATGCCTTTGGAGATAATTCGAGAGCGGGTGTTTTTACCCAAGTGGATCATCTTGGTGCCGGTATCGGCCATCTGCCGACCATTTGTGACGGCGATCGAATAGAACTCACCCGTGCTGTCGTCGCCGCGCAGAATGCAGGAAGGATACTTCCACGTAATGGCAGACCCTGTTTCAACTTGCGTCCAGCTGATCTTTGAACGTGCGCCGCGGCAATCTCCGCGCTTGGTCACAAAATTGAAAATTCCGCCCTTGCCATTCTCGTCGCCGGGCCACCAGTTCTGCACGGTCGAATATTTGATCTCGGCATCTTCGAGCGCGACGAGTTCCACGACCGCTGCGTGAAGCTGATTTTCGTCCCGCATTGGCGCTGTACAACCTTCGAGGTACGAAACGTAAGCTCCCTTGTCGGCCACGATGAGCGTGCGCTCAAATTGCCCTGTGTTCTCGGCATTCATCCGGAAATAGGTGCTGAGTTCCATCGGGCACCGCACACCTTCGGGCACGTAAACAAAGGTACCATCGGAGAAGACGGCGCTGTTCAGCGTGGCAAAGAAGTTATCAGATTGTGGCACCACAGAGCCGAGGTACTTTTTGACGAGTTCCGGATGCTCACGAAGCGCCTCGGAGATCGACATGAAGATCACGCCGGCTTTCTCAAGCTCCTTGCGGAACGTGGTCGCGACCGAAACAGAATCAAATACCGCATCAACGGCGACGCGATTGCCGGCTGGCTGCGCGCTGCCACGTGCATCAGCGGCCGTATTCGCAGCGCCCTCTACACCAAGCAGAACTTCCGCCTCACGAAGCGGAATGCCGAGCTTCTCATACGTTTCGAGAATCTCTTTCGGGACGTCATCAATAGACTCATACTTCGCGCCCTGCTTTGGCGCTGCGTAGTAATAGATGTCTTGATAGTTGACCTTTTCGTACTCGACCTTCGCCCAGTCTGGCTCTTCCATTGTCTGCCAACGCTCATAAGCCTGCAGACGCCAGTCCAGCATCCAGGATGGCTCGCCCTTTTTTTCTGAGATGAAACGGATCACATCCGTGTTCAGACCCTTGGGCGCGTATTCGGTTTCGATGTCCGTCTTGAAGCCAGCAGAATAGTTTTCAGACTCAAGCGCCTTCGCAGCGGCAACAGTCCCGGCATCGATGCTGTCCTTGATTTTAAGATCATCCGGCATCTCAGGCGGTCTCCTTCAGGTTGCGGCGGTGAAAAGCTTTGAGCCATGCTTCGGCAGTTTTGTCGAAATCTTTGGCTGTGCTCTTCCATCCAAAGCTGGTGCGTATAGCGCATTCTGCAAGGTTGTCAGGTGCGCCCATCGCAGCCAGCACGACTGAGCGTCGCACTTTGCCGCTGGAACATGCCGAGCCTGAGGACACAGCGACCCCTGCAAGATCCATCGCCATGACCTGCGTTTCCGCGCGAAACCCCGACGATGCAAAGTTGGATGTGTTGGCGAGACGCGGCGCGCTTTCACCGAAAACGACAACGCCAGCCTCGGCTTTCAGGCGCGCTTCCATAGCGTCGCGCCATCCGGAGAGTTTGCTGAAAAGGCCCAGATCGCGAAGGCTCGCCTCCGCTGCGGCCCCAAATCCTGCTACTCCAGCAAGGTTTTCTGTCCCCGATCTCAGCGATCGCTCCTGGCCGCCGCCATAAATGACAGGCTTCAGAGGCGCACCGCTTCTTATCCAGAGCGCGCCTGCTCCTTGAGGGCCACCAGCTTTATGCGCGGACAGCGCAAGATAATCGACGCCGAGCAGTGACACGTTGAGGTCAATTTTTCCGAGCGCCTGAACGGCATCGCAGACAACGAGCCCTCCGGCTGCGCGAACACGGGTAGCTGCGTCCGCCACCGGCTGAATGACACCTGTCTCATTATTGACGAGCATCAGGACAAGGACGGGCTTGCCAAATGCGTCTTCATCCCAGTCGTCCAGTGTTTTCTGAAGCTGCTCCAGATCAATCTGCCCGTTTGCGTCCACATAAGCCGTTCTGGTCGGCGCGCCTGAATAGCCAGCATTCTTCGCGGCAGCTTCATGCTCAATTGCTGATACAAGCAATGTGCACTTTGCTTCCAGTTGTTTGACGACGCCTCCAATTGCCAGCGAAATGGCTTCAGTGCCGCCGGACGTAAAAACGAGGTCCTGAGGCAGGCCGCGTATCGAACTGGCGACCTGGGCGCGTGCAGTTTCCAATACTTTGCGTGCCTTGCGCCCTGGCGCGTGGACGCTGGACGGATTAGCGCCAACGTCCAAAGCCGCCATCATGGCGTCACGCGCTTCAGGCCTTAGGGGCGCAGTGGCATTGTAATCTGCATAAATCATAACCGATGCCCCTAAAGTAACACGGTCAGGGCTTACACAAAAACTTGCATTTCCTTGCAGCTTTCGCCTAAAGCGCCAACTTCGCTAGAAGCAGCTAAAATCAGAAGAGGCGCCCCTAAATGGCAGAGCTCATCATTCCAGGTCCGGCCGGTCGTATCGAAGCGCGCTATACCAAGCCCCCTCAGGAAGGCTCTCCAATCGCGTTGATTCTGCATCCGCATCCTCGTGCCGGCGGCACGATGCAGGATCCGATCACGATCCGCCTGTTCCAGATGTTCGAAAAGCGCGGCTTTGGCGTTCTTCGTTTTAACACGCGCGGTGTTGGCCGTTCCCAGGGCGTCTATGATCAAGGCGTCGGCGAGCTGGAAGACGCTGCTTATGTCCTCGACTATATGGAGAATCTGACGGAAAGCCCTCGGTTTGTCTGGTGCGCAGGCTATTCATTTGGCGCCTGGATTACACTTCAGCTTCTGATGCGTCGTCCTGAAATCGATGGCTTCCTGGCGATTGCGCCGCCTTGCAATCACTACGACCTTTCGTTCCTGGCCCCTTGCCCGGCTTCAGGCCTCATCCTTTCGGGCGACAATGACAAGATCTCCGGCCCGAAAGATGTCGAGCGCGCGCTGACCAAGGTTCGCGTTCAGAAGGGCGAAGTCATCGAGCGCGACACCATTACGGGTGCCAACCACTTCTTCCAGGGCAAGCAGGATGAGCTGCTGGCGAAGTGCGAAACCTATGTGGACCGCCGCCTTGTCGAAGATGAGCAGAAAATGCGTCTGGAAACAGACACCTCGAAGAAGCGTGGCATGGCGGCCCTGCCGAATGTTACAGACGACGATGAAGATGAAGGCGACATCGACAGCGAAGACTAGTCGATCAGCTTGCCGCCTGTCATGGCAACCGGCACCCTCGTGGTGCCGGGCCAGCTGATTGGAAGACCTCGGAGTGTCCTGACAGCAAGGTACGCAAACGCCTGCGCTTCAATGGAATCGCCTAACCAGCCCACATCTTCGGCGCTCAAAACCTGACAGGGTACGCGGCGCCGTAACTCTTCCATCAGCGCTGGGTTTCTACGTCCACCACCGCAGACGATAAGCTGTTCAGGCACTTCAGCCGCGTTACGCACGGCATGTGCGACGCATTCCGCTGAAAAGGCGGTCAAAGTTGCAGCGCCGTCCTCGACTGACATGCCACGGGCGAGATCAGCACTGAAGTCGAACCGGTCGAGGCTCTTTGGGCCATGATTGTCGAACCACGGATTATCCATCCATTGCTCAATCGATAATTCATTGACCCGGCCGCTCGAGGCAATTGCTCCATCAACATCGTAAGTTCCGAGGCCGTGCAGCTCTACCCACTCGTCTATCGGACCATTGGCTGGGCCGGTGTCGAATGCCACTATCGTGCCGTCAGTCTGATGAAGCGTGATGTTCGCGACGCCGCCAAGATTGAGAACGGCCTGGCTGCGGTCCGTTCCAAGCCGACGCAGAAGTGCGGCATGATAGGCCGGCGCGAGTGGCGCACCCTGCCCGCCTTCATCTACATCCTTTGTGCGGAAGTCGTAGGCCAGCGGAAGACCGATTGTGTCGCGTAGCTGCTTAGCGTCGAGGATTTGTAGCGTGTTTCCCTTGGCGTCCGCTTTTGGCGCCCTGTGGAGAACCGTTTGACCATGGACGCCGGCCAACTCAGGCGAATGCTCGTTACGAACTCTAATCATCTCTCTAAAGGCATCGACATGGGTTGCCGTAAGCACCTGGTTAGCGTCTGAGAACGCCCTGTCCGGCTGTGGCCCCGTCCAATTCCAGCTTCTGGCGGCATCCACGGCCTTCTTAAGAACAGCTCTTTCAGAAGGCGTATATTTACGCTCTGCGACCGGGCCGAAATCCAGCACATCAATACCGTCCGTCAGGATCATTGCGGCATCAACGGCATCGAGCGACGTTCCCGACATGAAGCCTGCTGCCCAAATTGGTTCAAATTCGTCATTCATCTGGTTCAACAGTGGCTTCTCTCGTGCTAGCTGCGCATGCGTTCGCGGAGTAAACTTTTATGAGCCAGTACAAATCCGAATTTCTGAAGACGCTCGATGAGCGCGGTTTCATCAAACAGATCACGCATCCCGATGCGCTGGATGAGTACTGCCTTAAACAAACTCCTATCGGATATATCGGATTCGATGCGACTGCCGACAGTCTGCATGTTGGGTCTCTTCTTCAGATCATGATGCTTCGACGGTTGCAGCAAGCGGGCGGTAAACCGATCGTGCTTATGGGCGGCGGGACGACAAAAGTTGGCGACCCGACCGATAAGGAAAAATCCCGCCCTTTGCTTACCGATGAGCAGATCAGCCATAACATCGAAAGCATCAAACGCGTCTTTGAGCCGTTCCTTACCTTCGGGGATGGGCCGACCGACGCGATTATGGTGAACAATGACGATTGGCTGTCCAAGATCGGTTACGTCGAATTTTTACGTGATTACGGTGTGCACTTCACGATCAATACAATGATCAAGCAGGAAACCGTCGATCGCAGGCTGCGCAACGAGCAGCCCTACACCTTTCTGGAATTCAACTACATGCTGCTGCAGGCGTACGACTACCTGGAGCTTTTCCGTCGCCACCAGGTTCGCCTCCAGCTTGGCGGCTCCGACCAGTGGGGCAACATCGTCAATGGCGTTGAGCTGACACGCCGCGTTGCCAATGGCGAGGCCTTTGGACTGACGTCACACCTTGTCACCACCGCCTCGGGCGGAAAGATGGGCAAGACGGTCGATGGCGCAGTCTGGCTGAATGCGGATCGTAAATCGCCGTATGAGTACTGGCAGTTCTGGCGCAACACCGAAGATGCGGATGTTGGGCGTTTCCTGCGCCTGTTCACGGACTTGCCGCTGGACGAAATTGAGAAGCTGGAAAGCCTCGAGGGCGCGGAAATAAACAATGCCAAGATCGCTTTAGCCAATGCTGCAACCGCCCTGCTTCATGGTGAACAGGCGGCCAGGGATGCTGAACGCGGTGCGGCTGCGGTCTTTGGTGCCGGTGATCGGGACGTGGCTTTGCCGACGACAGAGGTGCCAAGCGGCGAGTTCGAAAAAGGAATGCTGGTTGCAGCGGCCTTTAATCTGGCTGGACTTGCCAAGTCCAACGGCGAAGCACGACGCCTCATCAAACAAGGCGCTGCGCGGGTAAATGACGCCGTCGTGTCGGATGAAAACGCTGTTGTGTCGGCAGACGATCTCAGTGACGACGCCACGGTAAAGTTGTCGGCGGGCAAAAAGCGTCACGCCTTGTTGAAGGCTGTCTAGTCGGCTGGGCCAGGCACGGTTCTTAGAACGACATCAGGGAACGTAGCTTCAAACCGGCCGCGGTGCTTGGCGCTCAGGCCGACCTGCAGGCTGACGTTCCCCTTTTCGTCGGTGTCTTCTGCCTGAACATGTCCATTTTGATAGAGCCACGCTCTCGCCGCTCCATCGACTGGTCGAAGCGCGACAACATAATGCTCCAGTTCTTCGCGAACTGAGGCCTCGATCAGGTGAAGCAGGTCTTCTATGCCTTCGCCTGTCAGCGCAGAGGTGACGACAGCGGGAGTAGAGGTTGCGCTGTTGCTCGCGGCGGCAAGTTTCATTGTGTCCTGTAGATCATCAGGCAACAAATCGACCTTGTTCCAGGCCTCGATCATCGGCGGAAGGACTTGTCCCGTCTCCTGCTCCAACCGTTTCAGGACGCGCAAGACATCCTGCTTGCGATCATCGTCGAACTGGCTTGAGCGATCGCGAACATGGACGAGAAGATCCGCTTCCAGCGTCTCTTCAAGCGTCGCTCGGAAACTATCGATCAGGTGGGTTGGCAGATCCGAAATGAACCCGACCGTATCAACAATCGCCGCCTCACCAACGGTTGGCAGCTCAAACCGCCTTATTGTCGGGTCGAGCGTCGCGAATGGCATATTGCGCGCAAAAACATTCGCGCCGGTCAGTCGATTGAACAGTGTCGACTTGCCTGTGTTTGTATACCCAACCAGCGCAATGACCGGAAAGCCAGCCTCCCGACGTCCTGAGCGCTGCAGGCCGCGGGTGCGTTTCACTTCGTCGAGGTCAGCCTTCAGGGATGCCAGCTGACGGTCGAGCATTCGGCGGTCAGCTTCGAGCTGCGTCTCGCCGGGACCACTCAGAAAGCCGCCACCGCCGCGCTGGCGCTCAAGGTGGGTCCAGGTGCGCACAAGGCGGGAGCGCTCATAGGACAGCCTCGCCAGTTCGACCTGGAGCTTGCCTTCCTTGGTGCGAGCTCTCAAACCGAAGATTTCAAGGATGAGACCGGTTCGATCAATGACCTTGCAGTTGAGGTTCTTTTCGAGGTTCCGCTGCTGGACCGGGCTCAGCGATGCGTCGATGACGCAAAGCGTACACTCAGATTCCTCGATGTCGGCCTTCAGCCTCTCCAGCAGTCCGCCAGAGAGCAGGTGTGACGCGCTAGGTTTGCGCACGTGTTCGGCTCGCAAGAAGGAAAGATTGCAGCCAAGCGCTTCGACAAGGCCAGCCGTTTCCGTCAGCCTGTCGCGATCGGGACGGTCAGGCGGTGAGGCCCAAGGAATGATGACCCCTGCACGATCCTGCGCAGGGGTGCGATCAATCAGGTCCGAACTCAATCGGAGCCCGTCGCTGCTTCTTCGTCAAACAGCTGCACCGGCGCACCTGGCGCAATGGTGGAAATGGCGTGCTTGTAAACAAGTTGTGGCGGGCGACCGTCGCCGCGCAGAAGAACGCAGAAATTGTCGAACCAGGTGACCACGCCCTGAAGTTTTACGCCGTTGACCAGAAAGATTGTGAGAGGAATGCGGGACTTTCTGACAGCATTGAGAAACGTGTCCTGCAAGTTTTGTTTTTTATCTGAAGACATTGTCGGTTTCCGTAAACTGGATGTATACGCTATGCGTTTTTGCAGGCGCTATCTGGATTGAACGGCCTTGGCAAGTCCCGAGCGCGTTATCGTCGCCAAAATGACAGCGTTAGCAATGGAATAAAAGCAAGCACTTCCAGTCTGCCTAAAATCATGCCGAATACTAAAAACAGCTGATGGACATCGTGACCGGGCAAGTTTTGAAGTTCGATCAGGTTGCCCGAATTCGTAAGGCTGCCGACTGTGTTGGATATCGAGTCTTCGAAGTTCAGTCCCGAAAATGAGAACAGCAGCATTCCGACTACCGATGCCATGATGTAGGCAACGAGATAGACCCAGATGCCCATTAGGGTTCTGTCCGACTGCACTCGTCGGCGGAACTGAAAGTGCAAAAGCGATTGCTTGAATCCCATCCGAAGGAATTCCTGACCGACGCGTCTGCTAAGCACGTAGACCCGCGCGAGTTTTATACCGCCGGCTGCAGACAGCGCGGCGCCCCCTATAAGGGCCGGCGCAAGCTGAAGCGCCAGTGGCAGCGATTGGGTCGTGGAGGGCGAAACCAGCGCAATGCCGCTCGTCGACAGCGCTGATATGGCCCAGCCAAACGAATTGAGCCCGTTCAGCCCTTCTATTGCGGCCAAGAGTGTAAACAGAACCAGGCACACGACAAAGGTCGTTACTTCGGCGTCGGTCAAAGTGCGCTTCCAGTCGCGCGTCACCATTTGCAGCAGAACGAAGATACCAACTGATCCAAGGATAAGACCGAATGTGATGCCGATGGCCCTCGCCTCTCGCGTAACATCGTTGATGAGGCCCTGCGGTTCAGCCAGACCGGTGCTGAACGCACTGACGGCGTCAAAAAAAGCGGTTGTTACAGGGATGCCCCCGACTACTTCGATGGCGAAAACCAGCAATACGCAGACCGATGCCACTAAGGCGACCGTACGCAATACGCGCGGCACCGAATCGAAGAAACTGGCATCGGAAAGACTGTAAAGGTGCGTGCGATGGATACCCGGGCCGTCAAGGTTCAGCGCAGCGAGCACAGTCGCCGCCAGCGTGATCGTGGCAATTGCACCGGCAAGATGAAGGGCCGCCCTATACATCAGGATTGATACTGGCAGATCCAGAAATTGCGGGTTCAGGGCGCTGTGGCCTGTGGTCGTGAGGCAGGACACGGCCTCGTGAAGTGCGGTGACCAAGCTATCGTTTGGTAGACCCATCAAAAATGGAGGCGCACAAACAATGCCGGAAAAGATCCAGAAAAACACCATAAACGCCAGGCCATCAGAAGGCAGCGCCCGACGCTTTGGCGTTCCCGTCAGAACAAGCGCGGCGATTGCGAGGGTCGCTACAAGTACAGTCGTCGTCAGGAAGACATGCAATTGTGCAGTCTCACCTGAAAACAAGGCAATCATCGCGCAGAATAGCATGATGGCTGCGTAGCCTAGTCCCGCCAATGAGAGCATGCGAATGATGGCAGCGTAGTTCATTCAGGCGTATCGCTATCTGCGTGTGAAAGTGGCTAGAAGAAGTCTGCGCTGACGCGGAAGAATTGCTCAACTTTGCTTGTCATCGTCGTCTCATAGAAAAGCAGTACATGATCATTGGCGCGAGGTCTGACCTCCGGTGTCGCGAAGATAACCTCCCCGTCTCGCAGGATCGCTGCGGCAGTAATCCCTTTAGGCAGATCGTCATAGCCCAGAGATTTTCCGATCAAGGGAGACGTCTCAAGCGTGACGCCCTCAGCAATTTCTGCGGCCCCATCTTCAAGCGACTGCAAGGCAAGAATGCGACCTCGTCGCATTTTCATGAGAATTCTCGACACGGTGAGCGCGCGTGGATCGAGCACCGCATCCAATTTCATCTCTCTGGCGAGCTGCGCAAGCTCCGGTGCATTTACGAGTGCGAGCGCCCGTTTCGTTCCCATCTGCTTCGATAGCTTTGAGATCAGAATATTCGTTTTGTCGTCGTGCGTGGTCGCGATCACCAGGTCGGCTGTCGGCGCGTCGGACTCTTCCAGGATTTCGCGCGTCAGTCCGTCGCCATGTATGACGATTGTTCGGCTGAGCTCTGACACCGCATGCTCGGCTTGCGTGATGTCGGCTTCGATCACGCGAACACGTACACCGCTCTGCTTTTCCAGGCCCTTCGCAACATAGAGACCCACATTGCCGCCGCCCACAATAACCACACGGCGCGTCTCGGCTTCTGGTCGATTGAATATACTGTTCAAGCGATGGGCGTGAGACTTGAGGACGGCCACATAAGCCGTGTCACCAACCTTCAAATTGTCATTTCCGCGCGGCGCGAAGACGTGCTCGTTCCGGCTGATGCCAACGACGCGTGCATTGAGGCTTGGAAACAGCCCCTGCAATTGGTCCAGAGCCGTGTCCAGGACAGGACTGTCTGGCAGGACTTCGATGCCGATAAGTTGAACATCGCCGCGGCCAAAACTGACGCTCATGACAGCGCCGGGTGTCTTGAACCGCTGAAGGATAGCGTCACCGACTTCCAATTCCGGAGAGATAACCAGGTCGATGCCTAGCCCGTCCCGGCTGAACAGTTGTCGCCAGGAACTCTCAAGATATTGCTGGGCCCGAATACGGGCGATCTTTGTCGGGATGTTGAACAGGGTGTCGGCGACCTGACAAATCACCATGTTGATTTCGTCAGAATAAGTGACAGCGATAATCATGTCGCAGGCTTCACCACCTGCGGCGAGCAATACATTCGGATGCCCTGCGTGCCCTTGGACACCGCGAACGTCCAGTTCGGTCTGGACGATGTCGATCAGACGAGCGTCCTGATCGATCATCACAATGTCATGATTTTCTTTCGCAAGTCGTCTGGCTATGCCCTGCCCGACACGCCCTGCCCCACAGATGATAACGCGCATAACCTAGACTTCCGACCGGCTGGCGGATGCATTCACGCCAAGTGCCTTGAGTTTGCGATGCAGAGCCGAGCGTTCCATGCCGATAAACTCAGCCGTCCGGGATATGTTGCCATCAAATCGCGTAATCTGCAGCGTGAGATATTCGCGTTCGAACTGTTCACGTGCGTCGCGAAGCGAAAGCCCGACAAGCTCTGCCGACGCTGATGGGCCACTTTTGCTCGAGACGCCACTGCGCTCCTGCGGCAGTTCATCGACCGACACCGGCCGCTTTGCGTCATTTGGCGACAGGATGAGGATGCGTTCTACGAGGTTTTTCAGTTGCCGCACATTGCCCGGCCACTCCATGGACTGAAGCACTGCTATCGCCTCGGATGAGAATGTCCGCGCATTCAGCCCTGAGCTATCAGCGATCTTGCCGGTGAAGTGGTTGATAAGCTCTGGAATATCGTCACGCCGTTCAGACAGCGGCGGCACCTTCACTGGCACGACACTCAACCGATAGAAAAGATCTTCGCGAAAACGTCGGGATTCAATCTCCTCCCTGAGGTTCTTAGTCGACGAAGACATGACGCGTACATCGACACGCACATCGGATTTGCCGCCCACGCGTTGAAACCTCTGTTCCGTCAGGACACGCAGTATCTTGTTTTGCGTCCCGAGCGGCATGTCCGCCACCTCGTCCAGCAGCAGGGTGCCATCATGGGCTTTCTCGAACAGCCCGATGCGCCGAGGTCTTCCGTCGGCGTCTTCTTCGCCAAACAGCTCCTGTTCCATCAGGTCAGGGGAGATATTTGCGGCATTAACGACGACGAACGGCCCTGCGCTGCGGTTCGAATGCGCATGAATGAGGCGTGCCGTGAGTTCCTTGCCGGCGCCAGCGGGCCCGGTAATGAGCACACGAGAGTTTGTCGGCCCCACTTTGCCGATCGAAGACCGAAGGGTCGTCGCTGCATGGCTGCTTCCAATCCAGTCATCGCTGTTCACGACCATGTTTCTCAGCGAAACATTTTCGCGTTTCAGCGCCGTCGATTCCAGAGCCCGTTCGACCAGATGGATTAGCCTGTCCGACTTGAAAGGTTTCTCGATAAAGTCGTAGGCACCACGGCGGATGGCAGCGACGGCTGTTTCGATATTGCCATGCCCGCTGATGACGATGACCGGGATAAGAGGATCGATGGACTTAAGGTATTTCAGCAGTGAAAGCCCGTCCATATCGCTGCCCTGCAGCCAGACATCCAGGATCACCAGACCTGGCGCCCTCATGCGAACCTCTTCGAGAGCGCTTTCAGCGGTCGCGGCCGTCCGTACGGCGTAGTCTTCGTCTTCGAGCACGCCTGCGATCAGATCGCGAATATCGGGCTCGTCATCAACGATCAGGATATCATTGGTCATTGCAGAACCTCCGTAGAAGCTGGTTCTTCATATTCATTTAGCGTGGCCTGTTTCGGTATCATTATTCGCACACGTGCGCCTCGCTTGTTGTCGTCCCGCCCCTGCAGAAGAATTGAGCCGCCGTGATCGACGATAACACGATTAACGATGGCAAGACCGAGACCCGTGCCTTTTTCTCTGGTCGTCACATAGGGCTCCAGCAACCTGTCGCGTGCCTCTTCCGGAAAACCCGGGCCATCGTCCTCGATGACGATCTCAATTGAATCCAGCGCATCATGTGTTGTGATCTCGATCAATCCCAGGCTCTCATCTTCTTCTGGCAGCCTTTCGATCGCTTCCGCGGCGTTCTTGACGATGTTCCCAATGGCCTGACCTAATAGTCTCTCATCGCCTGTGATCATCAATGGCTTCGTGACGTGATGTAATTCGATTGTAATATCTGGACTGACAACTTGCTGCGAAAAGCTGGTCTCATCCAGCATCGCGGCCAAATCAAAGCTTTGAAGTGTCGGCTTTGGCATACGGGCGAAGCCAGAGAACTCTTCCACCATCCGGCCAATGTCACTAACCTGGCGCAGTATTGTGTCGGTGCATTTCGCAAAAATCGTGTCGTCCTCAGGAATGTATTGTGTGTAACGACGTCGGATACGTTCAGCCGAAAGCTGGATCGGCGTCAAAGGATTGCGAATCTCGTGCGCGATACGCCGCGCCACATCCCGCCAGGCAAGCTGTCGCTGGGCTGTCACTAGTCGCGTGGCGTCATCGAAAGTGAGCACCAGACCGCCGGTCGAATCCCTCGCTGCTTTCAGGCGGAAATGCCGGGCTCCTGAGCCTTCTCTAAGGTCCAGGGATGCATCTACAGGCTGGCCAGTCGCCATGACTTCAGAGCTAAGGGGAAAGAAGGACGGAGCCACTTTCTGAAGGTGCTTGCCCTCCATATTATCCTCAAGCCCCAGCAACTTCTGTGCTGATGCGTTTGCCAGAGTGACTTCAAACTTTTCATCAACCCGGATGACGCCTGCGCTGACTTCCTCAAGAAGGGTTTCCAGAAACAGCCGACGATCTTCAGCCTCTTCGCGTGCTGCAATCAAAGCGGCACGCTGCGTACCAAGTTGGTCCGTCATGACGTTGAAGGATCGAGTCAGGGCACGCACTTCGTCCTTGCTTCCTGGGAGTGGCACTCGAATGTCCAGGTTTCCGTCACGCACTGATTGGGCAGCGCTCGCGAGCCTGCCAATGGGCCCGGTTATCCGCCCTGCGGCCTCAAGCGCAAGCCGCACAGCGAGCAACAGGACAAGCGCAACAATCTGGCCGAAAGCCACGACAAACAAAGTCTGAGAACGGGCGCTGAGGTTCGCCGCAATGCGATACTCTTCAAGCGCCTGCTCCGCACGTCTCAGTCTGGCGAATGCATCTCTGTCCAACGGCTTGGCGAGATAAAGATAAACGTCATTCATTCCCTCAAGCCGGATCAGGGATGTCGCGAAACCGTCCGCTTCCTGCAAGGAAAGAATCACCTCGCCTTTATCTGCATCGTTCAGCATTCCGGCGGTCGGCTTACGGTAAAAACCCTCGCCGCCCGTATTCTCCCCAATTGCGAGCGGAATGCCTTTGCGGTCAATCACATAGGCGGCCGGCATGTTACGCACATAAGCCTGAATGCCGAGATAGGATTCAAAGCGGTCATTGTCTTCCGTCAGGCCTTCAAGGGCGTTGTTGACGTCCGTCGCCATCAGGCGGGTGTCCTCTTCGAGGACGTTGCTGTATTCCTCCACATTCTGCCGTGCGACGGTTGCCGTCTGTTCGACGAGCGTGACGATACGTTCACCAAACCAGGTGTCGAAACCGCGCGAAATGGCTGCCCAAAGGAATAGCGATACGACCAGCGCGGGAATTACGGCAGAAAGGCCGAACAGGATAAGAAACCGCCTGGCAAGGCGGTCGCCTTGTTCGCCTTTTTTCGGCGAGCGAGACGCTCGATAGCGTTGAAATATCAGAATCGCCAAAATGCCGATGATTACGGTATTGGCGATGATCAGGAGCTGAACGTCCCGGTTTACGGGCTCGATCGGATCCATGTCGGAGACAGCAATGAACGTGACTGTCGCAGCCAGAAATGCCGCAACCACGAACAGCCCCTGGAACAGTCTCCAGCCAGCTTGCGATCTCCCGGGCTTCAGGAAGCCAAACAAACACTACCTCACAGACGGGCCTGTGCCCAAGCGGCAACAGTGAGGATTTAGAGCAACACTAACGGCAGACGTCAATTAGTCGTCTGCTAATCCGAGGGAGTTTATCCGTGCGCGCAGGGTGTTTCTGTTCACGCCCAAAAGTGCGGCCGTCCGCAATTTGTTGCCCGACGTGACGGATAAAGCGAGCTTGATCAGGGGGCGTTCGACCTGCTCCATAACGGACTGGTGTATGCGGCTATCGTCGGGCGAGGCCTGAAGAAGGTCAGCCATCACGTAGCGATGCAGAAGTGACTCGATTTCACTTTCGAAGCTGCCCGTTGACGCAATGTCTTTGAGCGCTTCTGCGCGCAGTTCCCGCTCTACATCTCTCTGCGAAATGACCGCATCGGGGCTCAGAGCAGCAAGCCGCATGATCAGGTTCTCAAGTTCCCTGACATTTCCTGGCCAGTCATAGGCCATCATCAAGTCCATCGCTGCCGGCTCAATCTGCTTGCTTGCGAGGCCCTTGCGTTGCGCTCGCAGCAGGAAGGCGCGAACAAGCTCCTGAATGTCTTCCTTTTTCTGCCGAAGGGGCGGCATGAAAATACGAACCACATTTATGCGATAGAAGAGATCTTCCCGAAACTTGCCTTCCTCCACCAGTTTGCTCAGTGGCTGGCGAGTGGACGCAATTATTCGAGCGCCGCCCGCTTCGCGCATGAGTTTGACAAGTTGGGTCTGAGCCTCGGCGGGTAAGTCACCGATTTCATCGAGGTACAGCGTCGCGCCAGGGTCAAAGGCAATTCCGGGCTCATCTGGCGTGCCAAAGAGGTCCTTGCTTATTTTGTCCGTGGACATCGCGGCAAGATCCAGCGCTTTGAACGGTCCATCCTGTTCGCTGCCGAGCTCGTGAATGGCAATTGCAGCCAGTTCTTTGCCCGTGCCGGATTCACCCTCGATCAGCACTGTGAGGTCTGTGTTCATCACTCTTGAGATGATCCGGTAGACTTCCTGCATTGGATCCGAGCGGCCAATCAGCGGCAAGCTTCCTTCGGACTTGTCTTTAAGGGCCGCGCTTGTGAGGGCGTCTTTCTTGCCTGGCGCCTTAAGGGCACGACCGACAAGACTGGTCAGCTGGTCGATATCAAACGGTTTAGGCAAGTAATCGAAAACGCCATGCCGAGCCGCAGACGCTGCCGTCAGAATGGTGTTCTGACCACTCATCACAATGACGGGAAGCTCCGGTCGGGCAAGTTTGATGGAAGGCAGCAACTCAAATATTGCCGTATCACCGAGGTAGACGTCACTGACGATGACGTCGCCCTCCCCGTTTCGTACCCATCGTTCAAGGGCATCAGCAGAACTGGTTGCGCGAACCTGATATCCTGCGGTTACGAGGGTCTGATTTACAACGAGGCGGATGCTAGCATCGTCTTCTGCAAGAAGAACAGTTTTTTGTGTCATTGAACTTGGTCTCGTTTCATCGGCAGGAAAACGGAAAAGCGCGTTTGGCCGGGCCTGCTGTCTACTTTTATTCGCCCTTCATGGGCAGCGATAACCTCTGATACGACGCTGAGCCCCAAGCCGCGGCCACCTGACTTGGTGGATGAGAACATGTCGAACATTTGCTCGCGGGCACGGGCGCTGATGCCCTTGCCATTGTCCTCAACAGTTATTCGAATGGCGCGCTGGAGCCTTTTGGCGTTACGTGTTCTTGAAAATGCAAAGCCGGTTTCAAAAGCCGTCTGAAGGATGACTTCGCCGCTTCCGCTCGTTTCCGACGCAGCTTCTGCGGCATTCCTGACAATGTTTTGAAATGCTTCATGTAGATGATCTTCATCCCCCATTATTTCCGGTAAGGATGGATCATAGGCCCGCCGCAGCTTGATGCTGCCACCGTGCGCAGCTTCTTCAGCCATGAGAATCTTGTCGAGCAACTGGTGGATGTTGAATCTGTCCTGTCTCGGCGATGAAAATAGCTCAAACGCAGACAGACGGCTGACTAAACGCTCGATCCGACTGCTTTCGCTTCTGATGACGTCGAGCAACGGTATCTGTTGCTCGGTGGCGTCTCGCATCAGCAATTGAGCTGCGCCTGATATGCCTGCGAGTGGATTTTTAACTTCGTGCCCGAGGATGCGGCCAAAACCTGAAATCCCAGCGGCGCTTTCGGACGGGTCGCGGCTAAGCGCTTCCGATGCGGCAATGACGATACCCGTTGGAGGTGACGGACGAAGACGGATGTCGTAAAGGCGCCCTTTAGTGATGGCGGGTCCGGAAATGGAGACGCCGTGCGCGCTGACATCGCCCTCCTGACCGTAAACGCGGTCGAGAAGCTCAAAGATAGGCGAGTCATGATAGATAAATTCGCTGAGGCTACGGTCCATCAGGCTGGTGATGGAGTGACCGAGAAGCATCTGCGCTTCGGTATTTGCCGTCACGATCTTGCGGCGCTCGTCGATCTGTAAAATCGCGAACGGTATGAGCTCTGAAAGATTTACGGTGGTGAGTTGGCTCATGCTGCAAGCCGCCGGTCTTTGAGATAGACATCCTGAAGCGCCTCGACCACGGCGTCCGCAGAGCTCAATTGGCAGATCGTCGACCTGGCTTCGCGGCGCGCGTCTGAATGCCAAGGGCGGTCCAGGTGGTCGATCGCTGCTGAGATATGTTTGCGAACAATTTTGAGGCCCAAGGCGGCTCCGTACAGGGACAGACTGTCCTCGATCTGGGAAACAAGGCTGTCGAGCTGTTCTGGTACGTCAGGCCACGTCCAATTGTCATTGTTATTCAAGGATGCGGAGACAGAGCCTAACAACCAGGGGCGCCCCATTGCGGCCCGCCCGATCATCACGCCGTCAGCTCCAGACAGTTCAAGAGCTTGTTGAGCAGAGGCAGGATCTGAGATGTCACCATTTGCGATGACAGGTATTGTCACCGCATCCTTTGTGTCGGCGATCTGCGCCCAGTCGGCTTCGCCTTTGTAGAACTGGCACCTCGTCCGGCCGTGGACGAAGACCATGCAAATGCCCGCTCGTTCAGCATATTGCGCCAGCGTGGGCGCGTTGAGGGCGTCATGATCCCACCCTAGTCGCATCTTCAATGAAACGGGCAAGCCACCGCCACCCTCAAGTGCCGCGTCCATGATTCGCTGGGCCAGATCCGGTTCCCTCATGAGCGCTGACCCCGACTGTCCGCCGGTGACCTGTCGCGATGGGCAGCCCATGTTGATATCTATTTGATCGACCCCTGCTTCGGCCAGCAATCTGGCGCCAGCTTTCATGTCCTCAGGGCGCCTGGCTGCAAGCTGCACAATCCAGCGTCCTGCCCCCTCGTGCCGACATATTCTCCGCACCATATCGGGACGCGCAGCGGTCAAAGCTTCACCAGCCACCATTTCGGAGACAACAGCTTCCGCGCCGAAGCGTATAGCCTGGCGTCTGAAAGCGGCATCGGTGGACCCAGACATGGGCGCCAACCAAACGCGTTCTGGTGAAATATCGCGCATCGAAGTCATGCCCTCTATTCATGCATAAAAAGCATCTGCACAATAGTTGAGCAGACGTGCCGCTTTGCCCCGACAAATAGTGTGGCCATCTTGCATCAGCAGCGATAAGCCTCGTCGCATGAAAGTGCACGCAATCATCGTCGCCGCTGGCAGTGGAACGCGCGCGGGTTCTTCAATGCCCAAGCAGTTTCAAATGCTTGCCGGCAAGCCCGTACTGCGCTGGTCTCTGGAGGCGCTGAACAGCCATAGGGCAATCGATAGTATATGCTTGGTGCTGCCCGACGGTACGGCAGCGGATGATCTAACTGCAGGTCTGCAACAGCAACCAATCCTGTTAGCGACAGGCGGCGTGACGCGTAGCGATTCTGTTCTGAATGGTCTGAGAGCGATTCCGGGATCATCTGACCAAGACATTGTGATGATCCACGATGCCGCGAGGCCAGGACTTAGTCACGCGGTTATTGATCTTCTGATCGATGCCTTGTCGCGGAAAGATGCAGCTGCACCGGCGTTGCCGGTTGTCGATGCGCTGAAGCGGAACAGCTCTGATGGCATTACCGCAGTTGATCGAACCAGCCTTTTTCGTATTCAGACGCCTCAGGCATTCCGCTTCGCATCCATCTTCGAAGCCTTGGAAAATGGCGCGTCTGATCATGTCGACGATCTAGCGGCCATTGAATCCATTGGCTGCTCTATCGAATTGGTGAAGGGCGACGAACAATTATCAAAGATAACTTACCCGGAAGACTTTGGCAGGATCAGCCGTTTGATGTTTGATGATAGAATGGAATTCAGGACAGGAAGTGGTTTCGACGTTCATGCCTTTGAGCCCGGTGATCACGTTACGCTATGCGGCGTAAGCATTCCGCACGGGTCTGGTCTTGCAGGCCATTCTGACGCCGATGTGGGCTGGCATGCGCTGACCGACGCGATATTTGGCGCCTTGGCACTTGGCGATCTGGGGGATCATTTCCCGCCATCGGATCAGAAATGGAAGAACGCAGATTCTTCGGTGTTCCTGTTACACGCTGTGGATTTGGCCAAAGCGCAGGGTTGGACCATTGGTAATTGCGACATCACGCTGATCTGCGAAGCTCCAAAAGTGAAGCCGCATCGTTTGGCCATGCGCGAGCGAACCGCAGAACTCATTGGAGTCGATGTTGATCGCGTTAGCCTGAAGGCAACGACAACAGAAGGCTTGGGCTTCACGGGTCGGCGGGAGGGCATCGCGGCTCAGGCGGTTGTCCTTCTGGAGAAGGAAGAGAAGAAAGGCGCTCAATAATGTTTCCGCAAAAACTACAAAATCTCGCCCTGCTAACGTTGGACGAGGCGCGTGAACGGCGTATCAAAATCGCAACTGCAGAGTCCTGCACGGGCGGCCTGATTGCATCTCTTCTTACCGAGTTCTCCGGCTCCTCAGATGTATTTGAGCGCGGCTTCGTGACCTATTCAAACCGCGCGAAGGAAGAAGTTCTTGGCATCCCCGGGGACCTAATCGCGGATTACGGCGCAGTCTCTGAAGCGGTCGCAAGAATGATGGCGGAGGGAGCGCTTGAGATCAGCCGCGCCAACCTCTCCATCGCTGTGACCGGGATCGCTGGTCCCGGCGGCGGCACGCCGATGAAACCCGTAGGCACCGTCCACATAGCCTGTGCGCGAGAGAACAAGGCCGTGCTGCATCAGGCATGCTATTTCGGCGACATAGGGCGTCACGAAGTGCGCATGGCAACGATCGAGACGGCTCTGTCTATGATCCGGGAACAAATTCCTTAAGCTGACGGCTTCCCGAAACGACGCTTTGCTTCATCCTGGAAGGCCTGCATGATTTTGCTCACGGCGAGATTTGTGTTCGCCCGCGCCAGCAATGAAAGCACCGGATTCTTGAACTCATAATCGATAAAAAACTCGATGTCGGTCTGGCCTTGCCCATCGGGCTTCATCTTCCAAGAATTTTTGAGCTTCTTGAACGGCCCTCGAGCCAACGAAACATCAACGGTCCGGACTTCGGTGTCGGCCCTGATATCCGTTGAAAAGCGTTCCGAAAACCCCTTGAAGCCGACATCCGCTTCTCCGCGATAGGTGCGAACGGGACCGCTGTGGGCTATGCCGGACACCTTCATTTTTTTTATCCAGCGAATGAATTCCGGGTAGCGGCTAATGTCTGCTACGAGATCGAAGACATCGTCAGCATGGTATGGAATTTTGACCTGGCGTTTAAGGCTGGGCAAGACGAAGCTAGGCCTTCAATTTGAGACGCGCCGCTTTCAACTTCGCGAAATCGTCGCCAGCATGATAGCTGGACCGTGTCAGTGGCGATGCGGACACCATCAGAAAGCCCTTCGAGCGAGCAATCTCTTCATACGCTTTGAATTCGTCCGGATGGACAAACCGGTCAACGGCCGCATGCTTGCGCGTCGGTTGAAGGTACTGGCCAATCGTCAGGAAATCGATGTCGGCTGAACGCATATCGTCCATGACCTGCATGACTTCTTCTTTGGTCTCACCGAGGCCGACCATAAGGCCGGATTTTGTGAACTGTTTAGGGTCGCGTTGTTTGACCCGCTCCAGCAAGCGCAATGAATGGTAGTAACGCGCGCCCGGACGAATGGATAAATAGAGGCGTGGAACGGTTTCAAGGTTGTGATTAAACACATCTGGCGCCGCATCTATGACGCGGTTTTCCCATCCATCTTTTCTCAGAAAGTCTGGCGTCAATATCTCGATCGTGGTGCCCGGAGACGCTTTGCGGATCGCGGAGATGACCTCAACGAAGTGCATGGCGCCGCCATCTTCGAGATCATCCCTGTCGACAGACGTGATTACAACATGCTCAAGACCCATTTGCGCAACGGCGTCAGCGACGCGGCGAGGTTCGTCATGGTCCACTGGCGAAGGCTTACCTGTGGAAACGTTGCAGAACGAGCAAGCCCGGGTGCAGGTCTCGCCCAGGATCATCATCGTTGCGTGTTTTTTCGTCCAGCACTCACCAATGTTCGGACAGCCGGCTTCCTGGCAGACCGTCACCAAACCGTTGGAACGCACAATGTCCTGGGTTTCGGCGAAGCCTTTGCTGGTCGGCGCCTTGACCCGAATCCAGTCGGGCTTGCGCAACAGCGGCGTGTCCGGGCGATTCCGTTTTTCCGGATGTCGCAACTTGATCTTGTTATCAATAAGAGTGGCCATAGTTCCTAAATGGCCTGACTGCGCATCAGCATCAAGTCGCTTCTTCTCATAGCTGCCACCCTGAATGTATTGAGCGATTTGCAATCGTAACGCAGTGTGACAGTTTGTTACATGCCTGAAATTAGTGAAGCGCAGAACTGATATGTCGAACTCACCTGCCCCCATTCCATTTTCTTTGAAGCGGACGCGAACCGACATCCTGTCGGCCTTTCTGCGTGCACGGCGAGAGTTTGGTGGCTCAACCACTGCCGTCATTGACGGAGACGAGCGCGAATTGTCCTATACGGAGATCGCACGCGCGTCCTTCGCTCTGGGATCCGCACTTCGACGACTGACCTCCAAAAACGAAGTCGTGGGTATAATGTTGCCTACCGGCGCTGGCGCCGTGATCGCTTTTCTATCCGTTCTTGCTGCCGGTCGAATTCCGGCCATGCTCAACTTTACGGCTGGCCCATCGAGCCTCAAGGCCGCGATGAAAGCCGCTCAGGTCAAACGCATTGTTACGGCACACCGGTTTGTAGAGATCGGCGGTTTGGAGCCACTGATTGAAGAGCTCAGTTCGGCCGGTGAGATGGTCTATCTTGAAGATGTCAGGGAAAAACTGACGATTGTGGACAAAATCAAAGGCGCCGTCGGCCCGATTGCGCCAACTCTTGTTCATTCGGCACCTGACTATCGCAAGACAGGCGTAATCCTTTTTACCTCCGGAACCGAGGGCGAGCCGAAGGGCGTTGTACTCAGTCATCAGAATATCGTCGCGAATGTTGAGCAGGTTCGCGCCCACATCGGGCTCGATCCTGGAACGGACTCTGTTTTCAATCCTTTGCCGACCTTTCACTGCTTCGGTCTGACGGTCGGCGCGCTATTGCCGCTCATCGCCGGCGTGAAGGCTATTTTCCATCCGACACCGCTTCAGCCTCGAGAAATCGCCAAGCGGATCGGTACAACTGGGGCGACGATCCTGCTCGCCACTGACACTTTCATTTCTCAATACGCTCGAGTTGGGCAAGCAGGCGATCTCGATAGTGTGCGGCTTGCAGTTTGCGGCGCAGAACGCGTCAAGGATGAAACGCGACAGCTTGTCCGACGCAAATTCAATATTGAAATCCTCGAAGGCTACGGCGCAACCGAAGCTTCCCCTGTCGTTGCCGCCAATAGTGTAGAGATGAACAAGCCGGGCACGGTGGGCCAGCTTATGGCCTGCATGGAGTATGATCTCGTGCCGGTGGAAGGCATCTCTGAAGGTGGTCGACTGCGAATTCGCGGTCCGAACATTATGCAAGGCTACATGCGCGGTGATGCGCCAGGTGTGGTTGAGCCCCTCGAGGATGGCTGGCACGACACAGGCGATATCGTCGCAATTGATAGCGACGCCTGTATCAGGATCCGGGGCCGCGTAAAAAGATTCGCCAAGATCGGCGGCGAAATGGTTTCTCTGTCTGTCGTCGAAAACTGCGCGAGCGCGATCTGGCCAGATCATATGCATGCGGCCGGAGCGATACCGGATCCGCGAAAAGGAGAGCAGATCATACTGCTCTCGACATGCCCGACGGCCAACCGCGCCGACATTCTGGCTTGGGCCCAATCGCATGGCGTGTCGGAACTTTCCGTACCGAGAAAAGTCTATCATGTAGAAGAAATACCTGTACTCGGAACGGGGAAGTTAGACTACGGCGCAATTCAAAAGCGGGTGACCGAGATTTCCGAGGCTTGATCACCAGATTGATGCGGAAACGCCATCTGATCATCACAATTTCAGCCTCTTAGACGCGCCTAATGCAAGAAGCTAAACAGGACGGTACCCAAAATGAAATTTTTCCATCTCTCCTGCCTCGCTATTGTCGCTATGGCTGCGCTGCCTGCTGCGGCTGACAAGAAGACTGACATGGAAGACAAACATCTTTTGGGCTGGCTTGAGCACGTCGCGATTGCCGACCTCGATATTGAGCTTGATGCCAAGCTTGATACAGGTGCGACAACATCTTCAATTCACGCAGAAGTTCTCTCTCAGCCTTCGAGAAAGAAGTTCGATGACGAGGATGAGAGCCGCGACATTATCTTCAAGGTGATCAATGAAGACGGCGACGAGCGTACCATCGAGACTGAGATCGTCAGATGGGCCGCTATCAAGACAAAAAAGGGTGGCGTGATCTACCGCCCTGTCGTTGAACTTGAATTCTGCCTTGGCGGGCGATCAATAACTGATGAAGTGACGCTCGCAGACCGCGGACACTTCAATTATGAGACGCTTATCGGTAGAAATATGCTCGAATCTGCAAACATTGTTGTTGATTCCAGCGAAATCTATACGAAGAAGGCTCGCTGCCCCAAGTAGCGCCATAAGTCGCGTGTAGGGAAATCGGAGTCGCTTTTTGAAACGGACACAGCTGCTTATAATTGTCGGCGTCTTGATTGCGACGGCACTAGGCATTTTCTCTTACAAGGTTACGCGGCTAGGGTTTCCGGTCGTGCCGGATCTCGATTCCGACACTTGGACAATTGAGGCTAAAATCTCCTTTCGGGGTCGAGGTGATCCGGTAACCTTGAGGCTGGCCTTGCCTGATTCTGAGGGACAGTTTTCTGTCGTCGATGAGTCGTTTGTCGCCTCAGGCTTCGGCATCGAAACAGACACGGACGAGACGGGTCGCAAAGCTATTTTTGAGCGACGCGCCCAAGACGGAAACGCCGTCATATTTTATCGGTCCAAGCTTATTGCTGTAGATCGACGCTATCGTGCTGACGACAATAGCCCTGCCCCCGAAGCAGTATCGGACTATCGGCGGGCTGAACGCCGCCGGGCCATTCAGGAGAATGCGACGCCGCTTCTGGTTGCCCTCGATTCCGTCCTGACAGAAGCGCTGGACAAGTCTGCCGGGGAGCGCAGCTTTATTACGCAACTTGCCCGCCTGAGTGTCGATGAGAACGATGATCGGATTACCACGATTATTGAAGGCGGCCCGCCAGAAATCAGCAACGCGTCTGACCGGCTGGTGTTTCTTCTGAATGCGGCAGGTACGCCTGCACGGCATGTTCAAGGTATCATTCTCGACACAGATACACGCCAGGCGCCGCTGGAAACCTGGGTCGAGTATTGGCTGGATGGGGCCTGGATAAGTGCTGACGGTCGAACTGCAGAGCCGCTGAATGATAATCGGGCATTGGCCATCGTATATGATCGACAGCCTATCGTAGATGGCGACGGTTTCAGCCGTGTGAGCGTTTCCTGGTCGGTCGCCCGAAATTTTGAAAGTCAGCTCCTCCGCGCGATGGAACGAGGTGAAGAATTCGCACCTTGGGTCAATGCGACCTCCTTGCTTACGCTCCCGATCGATCTGCAGCTGGTGTTTCGTGTGCTGCTTCTGATCCCGCTTGGCGCCTTGATTATCGTTTTGCTGAAACAGATCATCGGCATGCCGGCATTCGGGACGTTCATGCCGGTTCTGATTGCGCTGGCATTTCGCGAGACCCAGCTCATAACAGGCATGACCCTATTTGTGGGGATCGTGGCGACTGGCCTGCTCTTGAGAGCGTACTTCAATCAGCTGCAATTGCTGCTCGTGCCTCGCTTGGCGGCCGTCCTGATTATCGTGACGTTCCTCATGATGTTTATCGCATTGGCTGGTGAGGCACTCGGTATTCAGACAGGACTTTCAATTTCGCTGTTCCCGCTCGTGATCATCACGATGACGATTGAGCGGATGTCGCTGACATGGGAAGAGGACGGCGCATCTGAGGCAATGAAGAAAGCTATTGGATCGCTGGCCTGCGCCGTGCCCGCTTATTACATCCTGACGAGCGAGTATATCGAGCATATCGCGATCGTGTTTCCAGAACTGTTGCTGATTGTTCTCGCGATTGTTCTCCTGCTCGGTCGCTACACTGGATACAAAGTGACAGAGTTTTTCCGCTTTAAAGTTCTCGCGAACGCCGGAAAGGACTGATCTTGCCTTTCGGACCTATTTCCAAACTCGCAAAGGCTGGCGTGCTG
This sequence comes from Henriciella litoralis, assembly GCF_002088935.1. NCBI lineage: Bacteria > Pseudomonadati > Pseudomonadota > Alphaproteobacteria > Hyphomonadales > Hyphomonadaceae > Henriciella > Henriciella litoralis. Next base: position 389,402 of record NZ_NCSS01000006.1, on the reverse strand, counting down.
GGGATAAACAGCCGCAATCTCGAATTCATTGCGGCATACAACCCTCGCCGGCTCTATCCGCTCGTCGATGATAAGATCATCACCAAGGAGCTTGCGATCGAAGCGGGTGTCACAGTCCCGGATCTTTACGGCGTCATTCGCTACGGGGGTGAAGCGCATCTCATTGAAGAGATCGCCAAAAAGCACCGATCATTCGTCGTGAAGCCTGCGCGCGGGTCGGGAGGCGGCGGCATCATGGTGTTCAATGGTGTCGCTAAAACGGGTCTGCGGCGGATGAACGGTCAGATCATGCCCTGGTCTGATGTGAAGTATCACCTGAACAACATGCTCACGGGTATGTTTTCGATGGGGGATGGCTCCGACAGGGTCCTGATTGAAGAACGCCTTGTCCCACACTCTGCATTTTCAAAGCTTGCATTTGGCGGTGTGCCGGATGTCCGGGTGATCGTGTTCCGGGGCATTCCAGTTATGTCGATGCTGCGCCTGCCCACTGCTGAGTCAGACGGAAAGGCCAACCTGCACCAAGGGGGGATTGGCGCAGGAATTGATCTTGTGAACGGTGTCACCACGCGGGGCGTCCAGCACAATGATTCGGTGGAATTACACCCGGACTTTGAAACGCCCGTTCGCGATTTTCAGGTGCCAGGCTGGTCTGAAATTCTGGAGCTAGCGTCCAGGCTTGGGCATCATGTCGGTCTTGGATATGTGGGCGTCGACATCGTGATATGCGAACACAAAGGGCCGACGTTGCTGGAATTGAACGCCCGGCCCGGAATCGCAATTCAAACAGCAAATTTGCTTGGTTTGCGGCCGCTTCTCCTGCCCATCCATAGACTATCATCGATTCCCGACGACGTTCACAAGCGCATCGAGATTGCTGAAGCGAACTGGCGGGGTGAACCGCTAGATCGCTTCATGGAGCCCGGCGAATAGGTCTGACTCAAGTCAGACCGTCCGTTGAGCCTTGTCCTTGGCATTGGTCGATTCAATCGCTTCACGTGCGGCCTGCCATTCGGCATCGCCCCAGGCCGTTAGCTGAGCAAAATTGCCGCCTGACGCATTGTACATCGCGCCGTCGATAGCAATGGTCTGTCCGTTGATGTACTCAGCCCCCGGCGCCATCAACAGGACAGCAAGATTTACGAGCTCATGCATTTCGCCAACGCGCCCCATTGGATTCGACGCCCCGGAATCCATTCGTTTGGCACCTTCTTCGTCAGGTGAAAGACGCTTCGACATGCCCTCCGTCGGAAAGGGGCCAGGCGCAATCGCATTGAAACGGAGACCATAACGTCCCCACTCGACAGCAAGGCTTTGCGTCATCGTGTTCACAGCCGCCTTGGACATGGCCGATGGCACAACAAATGGGCCGCCATTCCAGACCCATGTCGTCAAAATCGAAATTACGTTTCCGCGAGACTTTTCTTCAATCCAGCGCTTGCCAATGTCGTGAGTCATATAGAACGACCCGCGAAAGACGATGTTGGAAATTGCGTCAAAGCCTCTGATCGACAGATCTTCGGTCCGAGAGATGAAGTTGCCGGCTGCATTATTCACCAGACCTGTCAGTGGGCCGTGCGTGGACCAGATCTTGTCATTCATGTCTGTAATGGCGTCGCTCACACGGATATCGCAAGCATGTGGCACGACTTTGCCGCCGTGTTTCGCCATGAGTTCTTTGGCCGTTTCTTCGCAGACCGCCCCTCGTCTGCCGCAAATATGGACTTCGGCGCCAAGCTTGAGAAAGCCTTCGGCCATCTCCTTGCCCAGACCAGTTCCGCCTCCGGTTACGAGAATGCGTTCGCCGGTCATAAGACCGTCCTTGAACATGAGTTTTTGTGTATCCAACGTTCCAGATTCCTATGTTGTTGAAAGCGGCGCTGGAGCGTTTTGCCCTACTTCCGGAAGGGCAGACTCACCAATCGCCAGATCAGCCAGACAGGAAGCACCACTGCCGCACCGGCAAGCAAGGGCTTCCAGAAATTTTTGATGACCCACCACAAGGCGCTGAGAATGGTCTGAACGACGTCCCAGATAGCTCCGAGAATATCGACACCCTGGGAGTCAGTGCTGAAATCCAGTGCCAGCAAAAAGTAACCAACCAGAATGCTAAGCAGGACAAGCCGGACCACGTCCCAGGGTGAAACCGCAAACAGTTTCGCCGTCATTGACCGCTTCGGCGTCTCTTCCGACGCTGGCCTCGGATCTGGTTTCGAGGTCATCGTGACGGGGGTAATGACGGGATCTTCTGGCGAGCCCTGTTCGGTCATCTTGTTTTGTCCTGACGCAGGTGAGTAGCTAGCTTGAAGATTTTTGAACGATGGTATGGTGCGGGTATGGTATCGAAATACCCTGCTTGTCGAACTGTTCCTTGACGCGCTTGGTCATGTCAAATTTCAATCCCCATAGATCTTCGGCCTTGCACCAAAGGCGGGCAGTAATATCAACGGAACTGTCGCCAAGATTGGTAACTTTTACGAACGGTTCGGGATCACGCATCACGCGCTCGTCGTCATCTGCAAGCGATTTGATGATGCCGATGGCGGCATCCATGTCGTCATCATAGTCGATGCCAAAAGTGATGTCGCATCGGCGAGTGTCGAAGCCTGAGAAATTCTTGATAATGCCATCGATGGCTTCTGAGTTTGGGATGATGATTTTCACATTGTCGACGGTCGAAAGGATAGTTTGGAAAAGATTGATATCTTTGACGGTACCAGAAACGCCGGCAATCTCGACAAAATCGCCCATACTATACGGCCGAAACAGCATGATCATCACGCCGGACGCGATATTTCCAAGTGCGCCCTGGAGAGAGAGACCAATGGCAAGGGTAAGCGCACCAAGGATCGCAACGAAGCTGGTCGCCTGCACGCCAAACACTTGAAGCGAGGCAATAAAGACGGCAGCTGTTACAAACCATCTGACCAGCGACCCAAAAAAGCTACCTAGCGTGTCGTCGACACCCGGCCGTTTGGAAGTCTGCGTTTTCACGACTTTGGCAAGCCACCCCGCGATGCGCAGCCCAATAAATAGAACGAGGAGTGCGCCAACAACCTTCAACGCACCGCCAAGCAGGACGGGCCAGTATTCGGCCAAGAGCGAGTTGAAATCTATATTCTGCAGATCTTCCATAAAGTGAGTTCTCCTTCCAGCGTCTCAGCTAGAACAATTTACTTAAGTTACAAGTGCGAAGCTTAGCGTATTAAAGCAGATGCGCAGTCTGGCACCAGTGTCCGGTTGTCTATCAACATAACCCGGTTACCGCTGCTGGCGAATACCATTGTGCCTCTAGGGAACAAGCCCGTGATGGCTGAATCCAGGGCATTCAGGCCACCGGTGAACGCTCCCAATGACGGCATGACCAGGCGAGAGCCATCGGTGATGAAACACTTTCTTCTAATGCTGCGACCACGCGCTTTGATACGGGCTACCGGGTGAAGGTGCCCCGATAGTTCGCCCGGCTCATTCGTGGGTTCGTGGCGAAACACACACGGCCCAAGTCTGAATTCCTTGGTCCCAGTTCCGCCAAGGCTTTCTGGTGGCGCAGGATCATGATTACCCTCCACCCAGAGCCAGTCTGTTGTGGACGTCAGTGCCCTTATCCGCCCTCGGCAAGTCTCATCCAGACGTTCCTCTGCCCGCCGGTCGTGAAAGCTGTCCCCCAGGGATATGACCCGCTTCGGTCCAAATCGGCGGACGAGTTTCTCTACAGAGGTGAGCGTCGATGCGGTATCATATGGAGGAATAAACTGGCCCCGACGGGCGAAGCTCGACCCTTTCTCCAGATGGAGATCAGACACGATCAGCGTTTCCTGCTCAGGCCACCACAGCGCTCCCTCCGCAAGCGGCAGGAACATTTCACCGGCGACGCATAGAAACGTATCGGCGGCACGAGGTGAGGACGCAGCTAGCATTACTTATTGGTGTCGCTGGTCGCTTGAATGGTCAAGCGACGCAGGACCGTGACTTACATGTGGATGACCCTGCCAAAGGCGGACAGAACCGATTCATGCATCATCTCGGACAATGTTGGGTGCGGGAAGATCGTTTCCATCAATTCTGCTTCGGTCAGTTCGCCTTGGCGGGCGATAACGTAGCCCTGAATCAGTTCGGTGACTTCGGCGCCGACCATGTGCGCGCCGAGCAGTTCACCCGTCTCCGCATCAAACACTGTCTTCACAAGTCCGTCGGCGGCCCCCAACGCGATGGCTTTTCCGTTGCCAATGAACGGGAACTTTCCGACTTTGACCTTGTGCCCCGCTTCCTTGGCTTTGGTCTCCGTCATCCCCACGCTTGCGATCTGCGGATGCGAGTAGGTGCAGCCGGGAACGTTGGAGGCGTCAAACGGATGGCTCTCATTGGCGCCGGCGATGCCTTCAACGCAGATAACGCCTTCATGGCTCGCCTTGTGGGCCAGCCAAGGCGGGCCTGTAAGGTCCCCAATCGCGTAAAGGCCATCGACACCGGTACGACCGAAACCGTCCACAACCACATGCGTCTTTTCAACTTTGACACCAAGCTCTTCGAGCCCGAGGTTTTCGACGTTCCCGACAATGCCGATTGCCAGGATGACACGATCCGCCTCTATGGTTTCAGACTTGCCGCCGACAGAGATGTCCGCCGTGACTTTGTCTTTGCCTTTCTTGAGCGATTTGACCTGCGCGCCTGTGTGAAACTTCAGGCCTTGCTTTTCGAACTGCTTGCGCGCAGCGGCAGAGATCTCTTCGTCCTCAACGGGCAGAATTCGATCCAGCGCCTCGACAACTGTCACGTCGCTTCCAAGTTCATTGTAGAAGCTTGCGAATTCGATCCCGATTGCGCCGGATCCGATGACGAGCAGCTTCTTCGGCGTAATGTCAGGCACCATCGCCTCGCGATAGGTCCATATCAGCTTGCCGTCAGGTTCGAGCCCGGCCTGCGGGATGGACCGCGCGCGCGCGCCGGTGGCCAGCATGACGTGCTTGGCCTTGTATTCCTTGGACTTGCCGTCCTTGTCTTTGACGACCACCACTGGAGCGGGCTTGCCCTTTTTGAGCGTTGCCTCGCCCATGATGACGTCAATCTTGTTCTTTTTCATCAGGTGGGTGACGCCTGACGAAAGCTGTTTCGCAACGCCTCTTGAACGCTTCACGACAGCATCGAGGTCAAAGTCAGCCTTTTCGATCTTGAGACCGAAATCCTTGGCGTGCTTGGCAAGGTGCAACACCTCTGCGGACCTGAGGAGCGCTTTGGTTGGAATGCAGCCCCAGTTGAGACAGATCCCGCCAAGACTCTCGCGCTCCACAATGGCCGTCTTCATACCAAGTTGGGTTGCACGGATTGCCGCGACGTACCCGCCCGGCCCCGAGCCAATAACGATCAGGTCATAGTCAGCCATGGTCAGGCCTCCAGTTTAGAGCAGCATGCTTTGTGGTCGTTCGACATAGCGCTTGAATGCGGCGAGCCAGCGAGACCCTTCCGCGCCGCCAATAACGCGGTGGTCGCAAGATAGCGTAACAGTCATCACAGTTGCTGGCACGATCTCATTCTCTTCGTTCACGACCGGACGCTTCTCCCCTGCCCCAACAGACAGGATCATGCCTTCTGGCTGATTGATGATCGATCCAAATGATTTGATGCCGAACATTCCGAGGTTGGAAATCGAGAAGGTGCCACCGGAATATTCCTGGGGTTTGAGCTTCCTGTCGCGCGCCCGGCTGGCCAGGTCTTTCATTTCTTCTGAAATCTTGGCGAGCCCCTTGGTCTGCGCATCAAAGATGACCGGTGTGATCAGACCACCCTCAATAGCGACCGCTACCGAGATGTGCGCCGACTTGTGGTAGGCAATGCCGTCGTCAGTGAAACTCGCATTGCAATCAGGCTCGGCCATCAGGGCCAGCGCAGACGCTTTGATCAGCATGTCATTGACGGAGATCTTCACGCCTTCGGGGGCGGCTTCATTGATCTCGGCACGCGCTGAAAGGAGCTTGTCGAGGTTGATGTCGATATTCAGCGGGAAGTGCGGAACCTGCATGAAGCTCGTCGTGAGCCGCTTCGCCACCGTTTTGCGCATACCGTCGAGCGGTTTCAGCTCGTAGCTATCTGGATCATAAACCCTGTCGTCGAGGGTCTGTGGCAGGATCAGGCCGTCAGGCGATTTCTGGGGAGACGCCGGGGTGCTTGCAGCGGACTTAGGCGCTTCAGCTGTTTTACCAGGCTTTGCATTCTCTACATCGGCTTTGACAATGCGTCCCCGCGGGCCGGACCCTTTGAGCGAAGAAAGGTCGATGCCGCGCAGCGCTGCGATCCGGCGTGCCAACGGGCTAGCCTTGATGCGTTCTTCACCAGAGCCAACATCGGCCAGTTTCATCGGTGTGCCCGCGAGCTCCTTCGAGACAGTCTTGCCCTCAGCTTCACGCGGCTTCTGGGCACTCTCGTCCTCGTCTGTGGTGCGCTGAGCTTCAGTCTCTTTTGGTTTTTCTGCCTTGGAGGATGCCGGCTCGGGATTTTCCGCCTTGGAGTCCGATTTTTCGGCCTGTTTCGGCTCGTCGCCTGTACCACTTTCAGGAACATCGACACTGTCCGGATCCTCGCCCTCTTCGGCAAGCACGGCGATCACGGCGTTGACCTTCACACCTTCAGTCCCTGCATCGACAAGAATCTTCGCGATGGTGCCTTCATCGACAGCTTCGACTTCCATCGTCGCCTTATCGGTTTCGATTTCAGCAATGATATCGCCTGAGGAAACGGTATCGCCTGGCTTCACCAGCCATTTGGCAAGCGTACCCTCTTCCATCGTGGGGGAAAGCGCTGGCATCGTAATGTTAATGGACATGGATGCCTCCTACATGCCTTCGCAGACGGCTTTTGCCGCCTTGATGATATCCGCGGTACCCGGAAGGCTCATCGCTTCCAGATTGGCTGCGTATGGCAGTGGCACATCCTTCTGGTGCACACGGGTCGGCGGTGCATCGAGATAGTCGAATGCCTCATTCACCACCGTCGCACAAATCTCTGCTCCAACGCCCATGAAGCGCCAGCCTTCTTCGCAGGTGACGATCCGGTTGGTCTTTTTCACGCTTTCGATCACAGTATCGGTGTCGAGCGGGCGAAGTGAGCGAAGGTCGACAACTTCAGCATCAATGCCATCTTCGGCGAGTTTCTCAGCCGCCTGAAGCGCAAAACCGACCATGCGGGAATGAGCGACCAGTGTAACGTCAGAGCCAACACGGCGGACCCGGGCTTTTCCGATCGGAAGGACATAGTCCTCGACATCTGGCACGGGGAAGCTCTCCCCATACAACAGCTCATGTTCCAGGAACACGACAGGGTTCGGGTCGCGAATGGCCGCCTTGAGCAATCCCTTGGCATCTGCAGCGTCGTATGGCGCGACAACTTTCAAGCCGGGCACATTTGCGTACCAGGCCGAATAGTCATGGCTGTGCTGGGCACCAACGCGCGAGGCTGCGCCGTTCGGTCCGCGGAACACAATCGGGCACCCCATCTGTCCGCCTGACATGTAGAGCGTCTTGGCAGCTGAATTGATGATCTGATCAATCGCCTGCATGGCAAAATTAAAGGTCATGAACTCGACGATGGGCTTGAGCCCACCAAAAGCTGCGCCCACGCCAAGCCCGGCAAACCCGTGCTCGGTGATCGGTGTGTCCACGACGCGCTTGTCACCGAACTCCTGCAAGAGCTCCCGCGTGACCTTGTAGGCCCCCTGATATTCGGCAACTTCCTCGCCCATCACGAACACAGTATCGTCGAGGCGCATTTCTTCAGCCATGGCGTCGCGTAGCGCATCACGGACTGTGGTATCTACGAAGTTTGTGCCGTCGGGCACATCCGGGTCAGCAATGGACTTGGCGGCCGGTTTAGGCGGCGTCGAGGCGCCGTCGGACTCAGAGCCAGAGTCGTCGTCAGATCCGTCGCCTTCGGTTTCTGGAGCATCTTTTGCTTCGCTGGCCGCCTGTGAGGATTTAGCCTCTTCAGATGGCTGATCATCCACCTCAGAAGCGTCTTCACCTTCTTCTGCCAAGCGCGCGATGACGGCATTCACCTTGACGCCTTCGGTACCTTCCGCGACCAAAATCTTGGCGAGCGTACCTTCGTCGACTGCTTCGACTTCCATCGTCGCCTTGTCGGTCTCAATCTCGGCAATCACATCGCCTGATGAGACCGTGTCGCCCTCTTTTTTAAGCCAGCGCGCGAGCGTGCCTTCCTCCATGGTCGGAGAGAGAGCAGGCATTAGAACATCAATCGCCATTATGCGGACTCCACTTCACGCAACACATCGGTCCACAATTCTTCAGGATCGGGCTCCGGGCTATCGAGTGAGAAGTCGGCAGCCTCTTTCACAAGATCCTTGATTGTTTTGTCGATATCTTTGAGCTCATCTTCGGTCGCGATCTTCTGTTCGATGATCTGGCCTTTAAGGCCGTCGATCGGATCGTGATGGGTTCGAATGTCGTCAACTTCCTCGCGTTTTCGATATTTGGCGGGGTCAGACATGGAATGGCCGCGATAGCGATATGTCTTCATTTCCAGAATATATGGGCCCTCTCCAGAGCGGGCATATTTCACCGCTTTTTCCCCGGCGGCTTTGACGGCGTAGACATCCATACCGTCGACTTCTTCGCCTTCAATTTCAAATGAGATGCCGCGTTTGAAGAGCTCGGTTTCAGCGGATGCGCGAGCGACGCTTGTGCCCATCGCGTACTGATTGTTCTCAATCACATATACGACTGGAAGGTCCCAGAGCGAAGCCATGTTGAATGATTCGTAGACCTGTCCCTGGTTTGCCGCGCCGTCGCCGAAATACGCGACGCAGACATTGTCTGTTCCTCGGTATTTGTTTGAAAACCCGAGACCGGTACCGATCGGCACCTGCGCCCCGACAATGCCGTGACCGCCGAAGAAATTCTTCTCGCGGGAGAACATGTGCATCGAGCCGCCCTTGCCCTTGGAGTAGCCGTCTGCACGTCCGGTCAGCTCGGCCATGACACCCTTGGGGTCCATATCGCACGCAAGCATATGGCCGTGGTCACGATAGCCGGTGATCACCTGATCACCCTCTTTCAGGCAGGCCTGCATGCCAGTGACGACAGCTTCCTGACCGATATACAAGTGGCAGAACCCTGCGATCTTGCCCATGCCATAGAGCTGCCCGGCGCGCTCTTCAAAGCGGCGGATCAAAAGCATGTCGCGGTAGAATTTGAGAGCTTCGTCAGATTGAAGCTTAGGCGTGGATTTCGAGCTTTTGCTCTTGGACGGCATTTTGGCCATGCGGCCTCCCTTTGTCGAGGATACCATATGTATCCCTATAAAGGGCCGCGTCCAGTTTTAGCACCTATGTCAAAATGCAGCGCCGGTGGTCGAACCTATGACGACGATCTCTGTGGGATACACAAATCCAAGATCGTCGCGTGCCAGCACTTCTACAAGATCAGGATCAACCGTGCCTGGGGTAAGCCGTGCAATATCAATGCGGAGCAGATCGTTGGCGGCCTGGACACGCGCCAACTCCGTTTTCCGGTCCGCTAATTGTGCCTGCATGTCTGTCCATTGCCCGAGCCCCTGCGGACCGGCAAATGCATGATACGCGAAATATGCAGTTAGGGCGGTTAAACCTGCTGCAGCATATTTGGGAGCCATGATCGAGACCTCTGCAATTCTGCGAATCGGCAGAGGACTCGATTTAGGTTAAATTTGCGTTACCGGAGAGTTGCGCTGTCTACGCGTTAATAAGCGAACGCCCTGCATACAACGCCGTAGCGCCCAACTCTTCCTCGATCCGGATGAGCTGATTGTATTTGGCAAGTCTGTCCGAGCGCGAGAGCGAGCCGGTTTTTATCTGGCCGCAATTAACGGCAACCGCCAGATCGGCAATTGTGGAATCTTCGGTTTCGCCCGACCGGTGTGACATCACCGCCGTGTATGCATGGCGGTGCGCCAGTTCGACTGCATCCAGCGTTTCCGACAGCGTGCCAATCTGGTTGACCTTGATGAGGATGGAGTTCGCCGCGCCAAGCTCGAGGCCCTTTGACAGGCGCGCAGGATTGGTGACGAAAAGATCATCACCAACAAGCTGGCACTTGTCGCCGACCAGCTCGGTCAAAATACCCCAACCTTCCCAATCGTCCTCAGCCATACCGTCTTCAATCGAGATGACCGGATAGCGGTTGACGAGGTCTTCAAGGTATTTCGCCATGCCCTCGGCATCCAGCGTGGTATTTTCACCCGCAAGAACGTATTTTCCGTCCTTGTAGAATTCGGTCGATGCAGCATCCAGCGCCAATGCGACTTCATCGCCAGGCTTGAAGCCCGCTTTTTCGATGGCCTTCATGACATAGCCAACTGCTTCGTCTGTCGAAGCGAGGTTTGGCGCGAAACCACCTTCATCGCCAACAGCCGTGTTATGGCCGGCATCATGGAGCAGTTTTTTCAATGAATGGAAGACTTCTGCCCCGATGCGGATGCTGTCCGCCACGCTCTCTGCCGCAACCGGCATGACCATGAATTCCTGAATATCGATTGGATTGTCGGCATGCGCGCCGCCATTGATGATGTTCATCATCGGGGTTGGCAGGATGCGAGCATTGGTGCCGCCAATATAACGATAGAGCGGCATACCGCAGCTCTCAGCGGCGGCTTTGGCGACGGCCATGGAAACGCCAAGAATTGCGTTTGCGCCAAGGCGCTTCTTGTTGTCGGTCCCGTCCAGCTCAATCATCAAGCCATCAATGAGGCGCTGCTCGGTTGCATCGATTCCAACGAGTTCGTCGTTGATTTCACCATTCACCGCGTCAATCGCTTTATAGACGCCCTTACCGCCATAGCTATCCTTGTCACCGTCGCGCAGCTCGTGGGCTTCATACGCGCCCGTGGAAGCGCCCGATGGCACAGCAGCTCGGCCGAAGGATCCATCTTCCAGATGAACATCAACCTCGACTGTCGGGTTGCCCCGGCTATCGAGAATTTGGCGGGCGTGGATATCGACGATTTCGCTCATGATACATGATCCTGTCGGCTAGCAGCGGATATGACAACGCCCCCGGAATCCGGAGGCGCCATGTCGGTTACTTTGTGTCGCCAGCCGAAGCAAGGCGAACAGTATGATTAGTCTTTTGGCTCGAGAACCTGACGGCCGCGATACACACCTGTTTTCAGGTCAATGTGGTGCGGACGACGAAGCTCGCCGGAATCGGCGTCCTCGATGTAAGTTGGGGTCGCAAGGCGATCGTGTGCGCGGCGCATGCCACGCTTCGAAGGCGATGTTTTACGCTTAGGAACTGCCATGATCGTATTCCAGAGTTTGGCGGCGTCTCCACCGCATGAAAATCAAACCGCGCGTATACTTGCGCCGCAATGCGAATGCAACCCGCTAGACGAGGCGGGACTGCACTTTGGCCGCTTCGATGAAGCTTGAGAAAAGCGGATGGGGCTCAAACGGCCGTGACTTCAGCTCCGGGTGAAACTGAACACCGATAAACCAGGGGTGATCTTCGAGTTCGATAATTTCCGGCAGCAGCCCATCAGGTGACATACCCGAGAAGCTGATTCCAAGCCCCTTCATGCGGTCAATATAGCTGCGGTTCACTTCATATCTGTGGCGATGGCGCTCTGATATCGTTGTGGAACCGTAAATCTCCGCAACTTTGCTATCGGGCTTCAAGACTGCCGGATACGCGCCCAGCCGCATGGTCCCGCCCTTGTCAGTGTTCTCGTCACGCAAGATTTTCTCGTTGCCCTTGGTCCACTCTTCAATCAGGCCGACAATAGGCTCATCTGTGGGCCCAAATTCTGTCGTAGACGCAGCTTTAATACCGGCCATATGCCGGGCCACTTCGACGACAGACAATTGCATGCCGTAGCAGATCCCAAAGCATGGAATTTTCCGCTCGCGCGCGAATCGGGCCGCGCGAATCTTGCCGCGTGCGCCCCGTTCCCCGAAACCGCCCGGCAGCAATACGCCATGCACGCCTTCAAGAATGTCGAGCGGATGATGCTCATCATCGAACTGCTCAGAATCGATCATTCTGACTTTTACGCGGACCTTGTTTGAAAGGCCCCCATGAACAAGTGCCTCGGATACAGATTTATAGGCGTCTGGAACATCGGTGTATTTGCCAACCAGGCCGATACAGACTTCACCGTCGGGATTGTGGATCGTCTGAGCGATTTCATTCCACCGCGTGAGATCCGGAAGCGGTGCATCCTCCATACGGAAATGCCAGAGCACTTCAGTGTCGAGGCCTTCTGCATGATAGGCGGACGGCACATCATAGATGTGTCCGACGTCTCGCGCTTCGATGACGCTTGACGGACGCACATTACAGAAGCTCGCAATCTTGCCCTTTTCCGTCTCCGGAATTGGTCTGTCACAGCGGCAAAGAAGAATCTGAGGCTGAATGCCGATCGAGCGCAATTCCTTGACGGAATGCTGCGTCGGTTTGGTCTTCATTTCACCGGCGGCCGGAATGTAAGGCAAAAGCGTGAGATGGATGAAACAGGTGCGCTCGGGGCCCAGTTCCTGGCCCAATTGGCGAATCGCTTCGAAGAACGGAAGCCCTTCGATATCACCGACGGTGCCGCCAATCTCGCACAGGACGAAATCGACATCTTCGCCGGGATCAGAAAGGACGAATTCCTTGATCGCATCCGTCACGTGCGGGATCACCTGGATCGTTGCCCCAAGAAAATCGCCACGGCGCTCTTTTTCAATGATGGACTGGTAGATCCTGCCCGTCGTTATGTTGTCTGACTGACGCGCCGAGACGCCAGTGAAACGCTCGTAGTGGCCAAGGTCCAGATCGGTTTCTGCACCATCATCAGTGACGAACACTTCGCCGTGCTGGCGGGGCGACATCGTCCCTGGGTCAACATTGAGATATGGGTCGAGCTTGCGCAGGCGTACCTTGTATCCGCGCGCCTGCAGAAGGGCGCCCATAGCAGCGGACGCAATACCTTTTCCCAGCGAGGAAACCACGCCGCCTGTAATGAAAATATAGCGGATCATGGGAAGTCAGCTTGCCCGATTCGCGCGCAGTCACACAATTGGTAAATGCACTTGATTGCCTATTGCTGTGGTTCTTCCACAGATTGATCTTCTTCAACATCCGAAGCAGCAGGATCCTCAACGGTGGCAGCAGGAATATCCGCAGCCAGTGGATCCTCAGCGTCCGTTTCGGAAGGAAGTGTCGGTTCGGTTGATGGGAGCGCAGACGAAGGACCGTCATCCAGCAATGGGGCGGTCGGATCATTCAGAATATCGATATTGCTTTGCCCTGTATCGCCACCGAATTCCTCATCCAGCGCGCGCTCGACATCCGTCCGGTTGTCACCAAGGTGGCGTGCCGTCATCGTTGTGAGCAGCAAGCTCGTGACGAAAAAGATTGCACCAGCGATGATCGTGGTCCGAACAATCGCGCCAGCGGCACCGCGACCGGACATCAGTCCGCCACCACCGCCGCCGCCGCCGACACCCAAGGCACCGCCTTCAGAGCGTTGCATCAGAACGACACCGACGAGCACGAGACTCACCAGAATATGAATGACAAGAATAACGGTCATGAACGAACCTTCGAGAATTCCTGCGCGCCGGATAGGCTGTTCAGGCGCTTACGCCAAGCCCTGAAGCTCACAATTAGCTGACACTAGCGGCGTAAATGGACAGGAAATCGTCCGCTTTCAAGCTCGCGCCTCCAATGAGTCCCCCATTGACGTTGCCCACGGCCAAAAGTTCGGGCGCGTTCGAGGGTTTCATTGAGCCGCCATACAGGATGGGCGTTTCATTCGCCTGGCCTGGAAAACGTTCACCGAGAATTTCCCGGATTTTGTCGTGAACTTCTTCGACCTGTTCGACACTGGCCACCTTACCGGTTCCGATTGCCCAGACCGGTTCATAGGCAACAACGAAGTGCTGTCCGAAGGCAGATGCAGGAATCGAGCCGGCGAGCTGACTTGAAATCACGGCAATTGTTTCTCCAGATTCTCGCTCTGACAGAGTTTCACCAACGCAAATGATTGGCGTGAGGCCGGCCCTGAAGGCAGCTTCCACTTTCGCTGCAATAGTCGCATCCGACTCACCATGATCAGCGCGGCGTTCGGAATGGCCAACAATGACGTACTTGCCGCCTGCGTCAGCGATCATTTCCGCTGAGATATCGCCTGTATGAGCGCCGTTCGCGACGGTGTGGCAATCCTGTGCACCTATGTTGAGCCTTGTTTTGTCAGCGGCCTTCGCTGCCGCTGCAATCATTGTGAATGGCGGACAGATGAGACAATCCGCAGCATCTGGTTGCTTATTCAGCCCATCGCCGATCGCTTCGATGACTTCCAGCCAGGCCTCAAGCCCGTTCATTTTCCAGTTTCCGGCGATCAATGGCCTGATCATGCAGCTCTCCCCATCTTGCAACTAATAGCGCGCTCGCCTAGCAAGCACATGACCAGCTTACAAGGCAAACTGCGAGGCAATCCGCACATGCTGACAATGATCCGAAACATGCTCCGCTCGAAATTGGCGGGATTGCTGTTTGTTTTGCTTATCGTCGCAATGGCGGCGTGGGGCGTTACCGATGTATTTTCGGGCGGTTTGGGCGGCAATCTCGCGCAAGCTGGTAACACCGAGTTCTCAGAATCCGATCTGGACCGCGAGGTGGAACGACAACTGCGAACCGCAACCGATGATCGCGGCCGCTCATTGAGCAAGGCACAAGCTGTCGAGCGCGGACTGGTCGATCAAGTCTATCAGCGAGAGCTGTTCCGCACGACCCTGGTTGCCTACGCATCCAAGCTTGGCGCCGGAGCCACAGACGCTGAAGTTCTAGACGTCATTCGCGAGGACCCTGCATTTGAATCGGACACTGGTGCTTTTGACCCGAATCTGTATCGCGGCCTGCTCAATCAAAGTGGCTTCACACCTGCCTCATTCGAGAAATTCCTGAAGCGGGACCTGACGATCAACCGCCTGACCGGCACAATTTCTGCGGGTCTCCAGACCCCGGAAGTGGTCAGTTCCCTGCAAGCATCTTATTCCGGTGAGACGCGCAAGGCTCAATGGTTCTTTCTTGAGCGGGACGCGCTGCCAGAAGCTGAGCCAATCAGTGATGACGAGCTCACGGCGTTCTATGATGAACGCAAGGACGCGCTAACCAATCCACAAAGACGTCGCGTTAGCATATTGAATCTGAAGGTCGAGGACTTCCTCAACCAGTCTGAATTCAGCGAGGATGAACTTCGAAGCTATTACGACGCAGTGAAGTCCAGCCAGTATGCCGGCCCTGATACGCGGTCCTGGACAGAGTTTGTGTTCGAATCCGAAGAAGAGGCCCGCTCAGCTCTGGGACGTATTGCGGGTGGCGCGGCGCCGTCGGTCATTCCTGGATTGCTGAACTCTGCGGACCGCACCGGACAAATGACCAGCATGAATAATCGTCAGCTTGCCGAGAGAGTGTTTGGGCCAACCGCGCAACCTGGCGGCATTTTCGGTCCGTTCGAGACAGGACGCCTGTTCACTGTCGCTCGCCTGGAATCGATTACGCCTGGTGAAGTCGAACCTTTCGATGCGGTTCGCGAAGAGATTGTTGATGAGCTCTCTCGGGAACAGGCGATTGGTCTCTATTATGACTCGCTGTCGCAGCTCGACAATCTGATCGGGACTGGCGCCAGCCTGGAATCAATTGGTGCGGAAATGGGGACCCCGGTGCTCAGCTTTGCCCCCGTCGACCGCTCAGGGACGACCCAGAATGGCGTTCGCATTGCTGCGCTGCAGGCCGACCCAGACATTCTCATGCGAGCTTTTGAGTTGACCGAAGGCGGCAAGACCTCGCGTTTCGGACAAGATGAGACCGCCTATATTCTACGCGTGGACTCGATCGTGGAACCATTCACGCCTGATCTGGAGGATATACGGGACGACCTGCGTCTGGCGCTTGAGGCTCAAAGAGATTCAGAAGCGCTCAACACGACTGCTCAGTCGATCCAGCATGACATCGCCAGTGGGGCGCTGACCCTTGAAGATGCCGCCGAAACCTATGACGCAAATGTGGTTGAATTTGATCAGGCCTTCACGCGCGTACCTGGACCGAATAGCCAAATTCCCCCTGCCCTCGCCGCGGGCGTGTTTTCTCTCAAAGAGGTCGGGGACATCTATCTGGCGCCGCTTCAAACTGGACAAGCCGTTGCTGTGGTCCAACTGACCAGTATCGAAAAACCTGCCGGTGATGCATTGCAAGCGGCTAGCTCTGCTGCGTCAACGGAGATCGAAAGCCAGCTAACGAATGACTTGCTGGAGGCGTTTGTCGCTGAGATACAGAGCGACGTTAAGCTCAAGGTCAATGACGGCGCCTTCTCGTCCTACAAGGCTCGCGTGAATCCCGACACATGACCCGCGACAGATTGATTGTGCGTCGGCGGATCGGTGACATCGAGACTCCTGTCTCGGCGATGCTCAAGCTCGACCCCGAAGAGCCCGGCTCGTTCCTGTTTGAATCCATTCATGGGGGCGAACGGCTCGGTCGGTACTCCTTCGTCGGTGTAGAGCCGATCAAGTGGTTCAGGATCCTTGAGGGGAAATGCGAGATAGCCACTGATGCGGGGTTCGCATCTTCTGAAACTGTTGAGGCCGACCCTATTTCTGCGCTTCGCCAGTTTGTCTCGATGGCTCGCGCGACAACCGATGAAGCCGGATTGCCTCCAATGGCATCCGGCGCTTTCGGATATGTCGGCTATGACATGATCCAATATGTCGAGCCTGTTCAGATCAACGCGCCAGACGACCTGAAAGTCCCTGAAACGCTTCTCGTTATTCCTGGCGTCATGATCATTTTCGATCACCTGTACCAGGAGCTTCTTCTTGTTGGGCGCCATGAGCCAGGCGGAGAAGACGCGGCGAATGCGCGGCTGGATCGGGTCGAGCAAAACCTGCGACGCGCCTCACCGATCTCGCCTCGCGATGGTGAGCCTGCTTCGATGGATTTTACATCGAACACATCCAAGGCTCGATACTTTGAGATGGTTGAGGCAGCTGTAGAGTACGCCCGTGCAGGCGATACGTTTCAGATAGTGCCGAGCCAGCGCTTCTCGGCCCCCTTCGGCCGCCAGTCGATAAGTTTCTATCGCGCTCTGCGCCGGCTCAATCCGTCCGCATTCATGTTCCATATGAATCTCGGCGACGTCCGGCTTGTCGGGTCGAGCCCCGAAATTCTTGTCAGACTTCGTGAAGGCCGGGTTGCGATCCGTCCTATCGCCGGCACGCGGCCTCGGTCCGGTGACCCTGTTGAGGATGCACGTCGCGCAGCCGACCTCCTTGCGGACGAGAAGGAATGCTCAGAACACCTGATGCTTCTTGATCTCGGTCGCAATGATGTTGGCCGGGTCGCCAAATATGGCAGCGTTGAAGTCTCAGAGCAGTTCATCGTCGAGCGTTATAGCCATGTCATGCACATCGTTAGCCACGTTGAGGGTGATTTGCGGGACGGGCTGGATTGTGTCGACGCGCTGCTAGCAGGGTTGCCGGCAGGCACAGTTTCAGGCGCCCCAAAAATCCGCGCCATGCAGATTATCGACGAGCTGGAAATTTCCCGCCGTGGAATATATGGCGGGGCCGTTGGGTATTTTGGCTGGGATGGCGACATGGACACGTGTATCGCTTTGCGGACAGCTGTCCTGAAAGATGGACAGATACATATCCAGGCGGGTGGCGGCGTCGTTCTCGATAGCTCGCCCCAATACGAATTCGATGAGACTGTTCACAAGGCTGGCGCGCTTAGACGCGCCGCGGAAATGTCTGCAATTTACGAGTTCGATCAATGATTGCCGTCATCGACAACTATGACAGTTTTACCTGGAACCTGGTTCATTACATCGAACAGGCCGGCGGTCGCACACGGGTGATTCGCAATGACGAGATGTCTGTTGACGACGTCCTGGCGCTCCAACCAGAGAGCATCGTTTTGTCTCCTGGCCCCTGCACGCCGCGTGAAGCTGGCATCTGCGTTGATCTGATAAAGGCGGCTCCGGAGTCCCTGCCGATACTCGGCGTATGTCTCGGCCATCAAGCCATTGGAGATGCATTTGGAGAGCCGGTCACCCAGGCTCAGCAAATTCTCCACGGCAAGATCTCAACAATTGAGACTCGGCAAACAGGCCTTTTTGAAGGTCTGCCAAGACAGTTCGACGTTGTTCGCTACCATTCGCTCGCCATTCCGTCTGATCGTCTTCCCGCTGCGTTGGAAGCCGATGCGTGGACGCCAGACGGTGAGATCATGGCGGTACACCACCTTTCGCGGCCGGTGTACGGCGTTCAGTTTCATCCAGAATCTATCAAGACTGAGTACGGGCACGAGCTCATCGAGAACTTTTTGAAACTTACTCGCTAGCTAAGCAGGCAGATGAACGATCTAGATCAACAGGCTGAAGCACTCCTGGAGACGATGCGTCCCATCAGCGCGACGGCAGGGCCTGGTCAAAACCTTCTGCCACCGCAGACACGCTTCGATGTGGATTTTGATGAGACAAGCGCACCCGTCTGGCGCGCCGGAGACGGTGTCGCGACACTATTCGTTCATGGCTGGGATGATACTCACCGCGTCTGGCGGCCCTTTGCGATGGACTACCTGCAACGTGGAGACGCCGTCCTGCTGATGGATCTGCCAGGTCATGGCGCCTCGAAGGATGAGGACTGCACGTGGAAGTCGGCTGGCGCATCTGTCAAAGCCGTCATGGACAGTGAAGCGCAGTTGAACGCAATCATTGCCCACTCCTTCGGGTGCTCGGCGACGGCCAACGCAATTGCCGAAGGTGCAGATGTACCGGCCATCGTTCTGATCGCGCCGCCTTTGCCCGGCAACGGACGAGGCTGGGAGGCTCGCCAGCGCCGAAAGGGTGTCGATGAACAGATCATCCAGCGTGCGCAGGAAAAGTACCGACAAATACACGGTTTCGAATTGCAGGCTCTGGACATTGGTGAGTGCCTGAATGATTTCAGAGGACGCATCCTGCTGATAGGGTCTCAAAACGATGAAGACTGCCCGATCGACAGCATAAAACGCTTGGCTACAACGCTTCCCCATTCCGAACTGCTGGAGGTCGAAGATCTCGATCACCGTGAGCTTGCTCAGGACCGCGGCATTCTCTCGGAAATCAAGGCATTTCTGGCTGGATGAAACATCCATGCAATTGCGTCCTGCAGACAAGCTGGCTATCGCTGGCCTGACTTTTGGCCCCGACCGGATTTAATGACGATGACTGACACAGCCCTTGCCGCGTCCATAAAGGCGCTTGCCCGGAAAGAGGAATTGTCAGAAAGCACGCTAGAAGCTGCTTTCGACACCCTGCTGGACGGTAAGGCCGCGCCTGAACAAGTGGGCGCATTTTTGATGGGGCTGGCTGTTCGTGGCGAAACATCGACGGAGCTTAGTGCTGGCGCACATACCATGCGCAAGCATGCGCGACAGGTTCACGTGGACGGCCCTCTTCTGGATACGTGCGGCACTGGCGGTCTTCCATGGACATCGCTCAATACGTCCACCGCGAGCGCAATCGTCATTGCCGCTGCGGGCGGGCGTGTCGCCAAGCATGGCAATCGTTCGGTGCCGCCAAAGACCGGGTCGGCTGACGTCCTGGAAGCCCTTGGTGTTGAGCTGGATGTTACGCCTGAAATCTTCAGTGAGTGTATCGACCAGGTTGGGGTCGGATTTCTCTACGCGCCTAGCCATCATTCTGCGATGCGGCATGTCGCGGCCGTGCGGGCAAGCCTCGGGATTCGAACCATCTTCAATTTGTTAGGGCCGCTCTCAAACCCAGCCAATGCAACGCACCATATTCTTGGCGTGTACGAGTCGAGGTGGATCGAGCCGGTGGCCGAGACGCTTTTAAAGCTCGGCGTTGAAAAAGCCTGGGTCGTCCATGGCGTAGATGGGATCGATGAGCTGTCCATCGCAGGTGAGTCGCAAGTCATGGAAGTGGCGCAAGGGTCGCTTCGCAAATTTGCCGTGACCCCTGCAGATGCCGGTCTCGACACTAGTCCGCTTTCGGCGCTTGAAGGCGGCTCACCTGAGCAGAACTCAGCGGCAATTCGCGAGTTGCTTGAGGGGCGGTCTGGGCCCTTTCGCGACGTGGTGCTTCTGAATGCGGCCGCAGGACTGATGATAATGGACAAGGCAGACAGTCTTGAAGCTGGTGCATCTCTGGCCGCCGAAGCGATTGATAGCGGACGGGCACTGAATACGCTCTCCAAACTGGTTGCGACAAGCCGCGGATTGGCAAACGAATGAAAACGGCGCTGGACAAAATTATCGACTACAAGAGAGACGAAGTGGCGGAGTTGAAGAAGCGTAGCTCACTGACCGCCCTACTCTCACAGGCACGCGACACTCCTGAACCAAGGGGGTTTTCTAATGCCTTGCAAAAAGTCGCTGACAATGGCCGGAACGCGCTGATCTGCGAACTGAAGAGAAAGTCGCCGTCTGCCGGCGAGATCATGCCCGGCGCCAACCCGGTCGAAATCGCGCGCGATTATGAAGCGGGCGGTGCCGCTTGCCTTTCGGTTCTGACAGATTTGCCAAGTTTCGGCGGATCTTTGGATGATCTTGTTCAGATCCGGAACGCCGTGAAGCTACCCATCCTCCGCAAGGAATTCATGGTTGATGAGATTCAGGTGGCCGAGGCCAGAGCTTACGGTGCCGATGCAATACTCGTCATTCTCTCTGTGCTGGACGACAGCCAGGCGAAAAGCCTCATAAACCTTTCCGAAGAGCTGGGGATGGACGCAATTATCGAGGTGCATGATCGCGCAGAACTCGACAGAGCGAATAATTTGCCGGGCAAACTCGTGGGCATCAATAACCGCGATCTGAAACGAATGGTCACTGACCTGTCGACAACAGAAAAGCTCGCCCCCCATCTAGCAGAAGGCAAGATGCTTATATCGGAGAGCGGTATTTCCAGTCCTGAGCATATTGCTCGTCTCAGAAAAACTGGCGCGAGACGTTTTCTGATCGGCGAAAGTCTGATGAAGTCTGATGACCGTCAGGCGGCCTGCGAGACCTTGAGCAACGCGAAGCACGATTGACCCGAAACGAGAACGCATGTAGAACACATGTGAACGTAATCGGTATAGTCGGAGGACACGACGTGCTTACAAGCAAACAGAGAGAGCTTCTTCTCTTCATTCACGAACGTATCAAAAAGGATGGTGTGTCACCATCTTTCGATGAGATGAAGGAAGCTTTGAATCTCGCGTCGAAGTCCGGCATCCACAGGCTTATTACTGCGCTGGAAGAGCGCGGTTTCATTAAGCGTCTGGCGAACCGCGCGCGGGCTCTTGAGGTTCTGAAGCTCCCCGACTCCGCCACTCCCGCTGCGCCCCCTAGAGGACGACAGGTCTTCAGGCCGAGCGTCGTTGGCAATGTTGGCGCCATGCCACATTTCTCTAGCAAGTCCATTCCAGTCCTGGGACGAATTGCTGCGGGCGTTCCGATTGAGGCTATTCAGCATGAGACGTCGCGTATCAATGCGCCTCATGGATTGCCTGAAGGTGATGAGCACTTTGCGCTCGAGGTCAAAGGCGACTCAATGATCGATGCGGGCATTCATGACGGAGATCTTGTCATTCTCAAGAGAACTGATGAGGCTCATACCGGTGATATCGTGGTCGCGCTCATCGATGATGAAGAGGCTACCTTGAAGCGACTTCGCAAAAAGGGCGCTTCCATCGCGCTCGAGGCCGCCAACCCTGCTTATGAGACACGCATTTTCGGACCGGACCGCGTTCGTGTTCAGGGTCGTCTTGTCGCTCTGGTGCGGCGTTACGATTAAGACGTTGATGCTAGTCGTGAAGGCATGGTGCCCAAGGGCGGATGCCGCATGTGGGCGAGCTTATGATGTCTTCGCCTATAAGGGCTGATCGCACGGTTACGCCCTTTGAAGCTTCAACGGCATCCCAACTGAGGAGGTGCGCTTTGGCATCGCTGCATAGGTGATCCTCAGGCTGTGTCTGCAGTATATACGAGACAGCTTCTGGGCACCCGTTTGCGTTCCAACTTCCGGTCATAACCGCGATCTTCCCGGATGCAGTCTGGAACGAACATGAAGATGCGCTGCAATCTGCTGCCGGTTCCATATCGCTGAATGACAGCGGAGACAGGGCATCGCCCCTGGTGAACTGATAGCGCCGGATTGGCTGATTGGTCTCACGAACATAGATGTCACCCGATGCCGACCAGTGCAGCACAAGCTTTGGGCTGGCGATCCAACACAATAAGCATAGAACAACAGCCGATACGCTCGTGAGAAGCGCCGTTTTCGCTGATCTGCACAGGCATATAGTGACCATTGCAGCGCTCATGACGATCAGCACTGAACCGGGCATGCGTTGGTCCAGCTGGAAACCATCTTTTCCCTGACCCGCAGTCCAGTGCGCAATCATCAAGACGCGTTCCAGCGACCATCCAAATACGCGCAGAAAGACGCCATCCAATCCGAACGGAGCCGTAACAAGTGCCAGTCCGGCAGCTGGGGCGCTGATGAATGTTACGATTGGCATAGCCGCGAGATTGGCAACGACGCCTGCAGGTGCAACGCGATTGAAATGGTAAAGCGCAAAAGGCGCTGTGGCGGCAGCACCAACAATCGAGGTCAGCACGAGCGACTTCATCATAAAGCTGAAACCAGATTTTCTCGGCAAGCTTGCTGAAGATGCGCTGTACCGGCGCCACGCGGTGTAAACGGCGATGAGCGCCCCAGTTGCAGCGAACGACATCTGAAAACCCGGCGTCATGACGCTGTAAGGCTGCAAGATGAGAATCGCGATCATCGCCACAGCGAATGATCTGAAACTCAGCGGCGATCGGTCGAGTATGATTGCGCCGAAAAAGACCGCAGCCATTACATAGGCGCGCTGGGTCGAAATACTCGCCCCAGAGAGCACCATATATATGGTCAGAGCGACCAAGGCGACGATTGCGGCCGGCTTCTGCACAGCGATCCTCAGAGCTAGCCATTCCCACAAGGCGAGGCCCCTCCTCACCGAAAAGAAAACCAGTCCGCCAACTATGCCCAGGTGAAGTCCAGATATTGCGAGAAGGTGCGCGAGGCCCGAACGGCGAAGCGCTTCTACGTCTTCGGCCCTCATGAAGCTCCGGTCGCCCGAAGAAAGCGCCGCTGCAAAGCCCCCTGCTCTTTCGCCGGACAATTGTCGGACATGTTCTGCCAGTTGGCGCCGCGCGCGTGAGATCGCCAGTGCGATACTGCCGCGCGCGCTAGCTGGCTCGCCAAGCGTGCCACCGCGACATCTTCCCTGAACATACCCAACGCCGGAAAGCCCTTCAAAAAATGCCTGTCGGCTGAAATTGTAATCGCCTGGCAATGACGGTTGGGGTGGAGGCCGCAAAACTGCCCAGCATCTGACAAATCGTCCTGGTGCGACATTGAGCGACAGGGTGTGGGTCAGGCGGACGGTATCGGGCAAGTTTGCGGTTGATCGCCCGCCAATCGCGTGAACGCGCAATCTAAGACGAACGCCGTTCGCCCCCTGCTCCACCGATGTGACCCACCCTTCAATAATTGTGGGGCCCAGCGCTTCGCTAAGCGTCGGTGCCGGACGAATAGCTGTATGTATCTTCGCCGACATACCTCCGACGGCGCACCCAAGTGCTAAAAACAGGAGGATCCGAAGCGCTACAATAGCAACGTATCTGAGGGCGATCAGCGAACCGCAAAACAAGCATAGACTTAACGCGATCAATGTCAGCAGGCCGGGTTCAAACGGAAGTGAAAAGTACGCGATTGCGCCGACGCACA
The DNA here is from genome assembly GCF_002088935.1 of Henriciella litoralis. Classification (NCBI taxonomy): domain Bacteria; kingdom Pseudomonadati; phylum Pseudomonadota; class Alphaproteobacteria; order Hyphomonadales; family Hyphomonadaceae; genus Henriciella; species Henriciella litoralis. Next base: position 365,615 of record NZ_NCSS01000006.1, on the reverse strand, counting down.
TACCAAGTGCAAAATAGAGCGGCCCCTGCAGGATCAGCTCTGAAACTGCATCTCTTGGCGCATCAATTGGCTCGAATTCAGCAGGGCTCTTGCCTGAACCTTTGCAAGCGTGTTCATGGCCCGCAGACGCTTGCAATTCGAACAAACTGGATGATTTGTCAGACTGATGACGACGATAACGCGATTTGCCCCCTCCCCAACCGGAATGCTCCACATCGGTGGAGCCCGCACCGCTCTTTTCAACTACTTGTTTGCGCGCCGCAACCACGGTCAGTTTCTTCTCCGTATCGAGGATACCGACAAGGCCCGCTCCACGCAGGCCGCGGTCGACGCGATTCTTGATGGGATGGACTGGCTTGGTCTGAAGCCCGATCAGGAACCTGTGTTCCAAAGCAGGCAGTCGGATCGTCATGTTGCCTGCGCGATGGAGCTGATCGAAAAGGGAGCCGCCTTTCGCTGCTATGTAACCTCGGAAGAGCTGCAGCACAGGCGCGAACGCGGTGAGGCCGCAAGGGCGTCTGCGAAGCAGGAAGGCTTGAGTGAGAGCGAGAAGTCAGCCCGCTTCAAAGAGGCCGAAGAGCTTCTAGCCCCCTTCCGTTCGCCTTACCGCGACGGCGGCACACCACCGTCGCCAGACGCGCCATTCACCGTGCGCCTTCGTGCGCCCGATCAGACAGACATCGTGTTGCAGGACCAGGTTCAGGGCACCGTAAAAGTTGCGGCTAATGAGATTGATGATCTTGTACTGCTGCGAGCTGACGGCTCCCCCACCTACATGCTCGCAGTGGTGGTCGACGATCACGATATGGGCGTCACTCACGTCATTCGGGGCGACGACCATTTGCGGAACACCTTCCGCCAGATCCCAATCTATCAAGGTATGGGGTGGCCTGTTCCTTCTTTTTCCCACGTTCCAATGATCCATGGCGATGATGGGGCCAAGCTTTCAAAACGGCATGGAGCCCTCAGCACCACCGCATATCGCGACATGGGCTATCTGCCCGAAGCTCTGAACGCTTATCTCTTGAGGCTTGGCTGGAGCCATGGAGACCGAGAGATATTCACGCTGGACGAAGCGGCGGAAGTTTTTTCGCTCGACGCGATCAACAAGTCGCCTGCTCGGCTGGACCTCGCGAAACTGAATGATGTGAATGCCCATTTCATTCGAGCCTGCGACCCCGAAAGATTATTGAATCTGTTGCGTCCCTGGTTGGTAGAAGCCGCCGGGCATGACCTATCAGACGATATCTACAAGAAGATCGCTCTGGCACTTCCGACCATGAAAGATCGAGGACAGACACTGCCCGAGCTTGCTGAGGCTTTCCGCTTTTTGTGGACGTCAAATGCCGACAATCTGAACAAGAAGGCGCGCAAATCTCTTTCCGGCGACAAGATTTCAACGTTGGCTGAATTGCGAGAAATCATTGCCATTGTTCCTGAATGGCGCGATACCGCATTGCAACATGCTTTAGAGTCTTACTGTTCCTCGAACGAATTATCGTTTGGACAAGTCGGCCCGCCCGTTCGCGCCGCACTGACAGGCGGACTGCCTGCGCCAGATCTGGCTCCTGTCATGGAGTGGCTTGGCCGGGACGAGACTTTAACGCGCATTGATTTTCATCTCGCTCGTGCAGAAATGCAGGGCGAATAAGACCCGACCCGTTTGAGAGGCTGAAATGATCAATAGTACTAAACCTGCTGGCACCGCTAAAATCGAGATTGATGGCACATCATATGACCTGCCTGTTCTAAGCGGGACCCATGGGCCGAACGTCGTTGACGTGAAAAAACTCTATGCTCAAGCAGGTGTTTTCACTCTTGATCCAGGCTTCACTTCCACAGCCAGCTGCGAATCAAAGATCACGTTCATTGATGGCGAGGAAGGTATCCTCCTTCATCGCGGCTATCCGATTGACCAACTTGCAAAACAGTCCGGTTACCTCGAAGTCTGCTACCTGCTTTTGAATGGCAAACTTCCAACAGGCGCGGAGTTCAAGACCTTCGCCCGGGAGATTACGCAGCACACTATGCTGCACACGCAAATGGATCGTTTCTTTGACGGCTTCCGCAGAGACAGCCACCCAATGGCGATGCTCACCGGCGCCGTTGGCGCGCTGTCGGCATTTTATCCAAGCTCCATGGATAGCGCTGATCCAGAAGAGCGCCGGCTTGCATCGATCCGCCTGATTGCCAAGATGCCCACACTGGCTGCACGGATCTACAAGTATTCGATTGGCCAGCCCTTCGTGAACCCGCGCAACGATCTGTCATACGCAGAAAACTTCCTGCGCATGTGCTTCTCGGTCCCGGCCGAAGACTACAAGATCAGTTCCACTCTTTCCAAAGCTATGGATCGCTTTTTCATTCTGCACGCCGATCACGAGCAGAATGCATCGACGTCAACGGTTCGGCTCGCCGGTTCGTCAGGCGCCCATCCTTACGCGGCAGTCGCGGCTGGCGTGGCATGTCTTTGGGGGCCAAGCCATGGCGGGGCCAATGAAGCCTGCCTCAACATGCTCCATGAGATCGGATCGGTTGATCGGATCCCTGAATTTATCGCGCGGGCCAAAGACAAGGATGACCCTTTCCGGCTTATGGGCTTCGGTCACCGTGTTTACAAAAACTATGATCCGCGCGCGAAAGTCATGCAGGAAACGGCGCATGAGGTGCTTGATGAGCTCGGCGTTCGCGACACCCCTGTTCTGAAGGTCGCGATGGAGCTTGAGAAGATTGCTCTGGAAGACGATTATTTCATCGAGAAAAAGCTCTATCCTAATGTCGACTTCTATTCCGGCATCATCCTGGATGCGATGGGCTTCCCGACCGAGATGTTCACGGTCTTGTTTGCACTCGCTCGCACGGTCGGCTGGGTCTCACAGCTTAATGAGATGATTGAAGACCCGACCCAGCGGATTGGACGTCCACGGCAAATCTATACAGGTGAAGCCATGCGTGACTTCAAACCGGTTTCAGAGCGCGACTAGGTACGATCTAGAAGAACCTCTGCCGCGATTCTTGCGGAATTGGTCTGGCCCTCTCCCATCCTGGAGAGGGCTTTTCTTTGGGCGAGCACCTGGCTTCTACGAGCAGTCTCGGATGCAAGCATATTTATTGCGGTTTTGGCCATCTCAGTTGCGTTGAACTTCGTTTGCACAAACTCCGGCACGATCTCTGTGTCGTCCGCAGCGATATTCAGAAGCGTTATATGGTCGGGCTTGAAGAGAAACATCCGAGCGATGGCCCAGGTCACCCATCCCATGTGATAGCCTACAAGGAACGGGACGTTCTGCATTGCGAGCTCGCTCGTCACGGTTCCAGAACAGGCCAGAGCATAATCAGCTGCCGCCATCACATCATAACGATCGCCGGAAACCGGGGCTAACGTCGCCCAGCTCTCGATACTCTTATTGTTTTCAATGAAATACGGACGAATGTTGGAAGACGGCTGAACGATAACTCGGGTATTCGGTCGTGAGTTATAGACCTCTTGCGCTGCGGCAAGCAGTGTCGGCGCAACCTTATCTATTTCGCTTCGTCGGCTTCCCGGCAAAACGAGCAAAATTTGCTCATCCGGTTTTACACCAAGAATCTCCCGGCCTTTGAGAGCGTCACCGGCATGACCGCGCGACAATGCCGGATTGCCCATCACGGTCACAGGTAAGTCGAACGGTGTGTAAAAGTCGACCTCCATGGCGTGTATACACACCAGATGATCAACGACTTTGGCGAGGGTTTCTGCTCGTCCTGGACGGGTGGCCCAGACTTGAGGGCCAACAACTTTTACGAGACGGATCTCTGGCATCCGCTCGCGCACGCGTTGGGCAACACGAAGCGTGAAGCCCCAAGAATCCACCAGGGCAACTGTGTCAGCCCCCCAGGCGACGATCTCATCCGCTGCCGCGTCTGCTAGCTCAACAACTCGCTTGTAGATCTTTAGGCCTTCAACAAAGCCGACGACAGATAGGTCCGATATGTCGATAGGTGAAACAACGCCCTCGGCTGCCATATTGTCCGCGCCAATCCCCGCCATCTCGCACTCGGGCTGCAAGTGACGAATCTCGCGGATAATCTCGGATGCCAGCAAGTCACCGGAGGATTCGGCCGCCACAAAGAATATGCGTTCAGCCATACTCACTCCCAGTTGGAAGGAAAGCCAAATACAAAGATCCCGTAACGATCACAGAGATCACCCAGCTTTCCTTTGTTGAGAAGCAACGCGCCTCCGGCTTCAACGCCAATGCCGGCCAAGCCTGCTTCGGCGACGCGCTCGAGCGTGCCCGGTCCAATTGTGGGCAGATCAATCCGTCGCTCCTGGATAGGCTTGGGGCGTTTCACCAGAACGCCTCTTTTATGGTTGATAGAGCCACGAACAGCGACATCGAGTGAGGCAACACGCTCCAACATGCTGTCCGTCCCTTCCTGCGCTTCTACGGCCGCCACGAGGCCGTCGCATACGACACAGCCCTGCCCTATATCCAGCTTGCCGATCTCTGCAGCTATAGTGGCGGCTTTGCGAAGGTCTCGCATTGCAGTCTCGTCCGGTTCCGAGCCGAAGATCAAACCCTCTGTGGCTCGTAAACCGGCGGCGGCTTCTTCGGCTGCAATGACGTTCAGTCCGGCTTGCTCGTATTCATTGATGATCACACGCAAAAGCGCGTCGTCGCCCTGGCGAGCGGCTTTGAGCACCTTCGGCAATACGCGTGCACCGTGAAGGTCGAGCTTTATCTTTGAAAACTCCGGCCGCTTTACGATGCCCGCGAACACGACCTCATCACAGCCCAGCTTCTTCAGTCGTTTGATCTGACGACCGAGCTGTCCAATACCCATGGTTTCGCACTTGAATCGCTCAAGCGCGGGCTCTTCAAATCCGGCGATACGGATTATGTGGACAGTCTTGCCGTCTGTTTCAGCGGCTTCAGCGACGCTTACAGGCAGGTGTCCGAGGCCTGCTATGATTCCCAAAGTGGGCATTCGCGGCCCTCTATTCAGGCAAGCAAAGTGAGCGGGTTTTCGACGACTGAATGAAAGCAATGATCTCCATAACTTCCTTGCAATCGCCATACGTCTGCTCTGCGTCGACAACACGTTCACTGAAAGTGCCTTCTTTTGCGAACAACATGCGATAGGCTGCGCGGAGGTCATGAATGGATTTCCGAGTGAAACCACGGCGCTTCATCCCGATGATATTCAGCCCGGCCAGATGGGCATGGTTCCCAATAACAGAGCCGTATGGAATGACGTCTGCAACGACAATTGCACCACCGCCAACAAATGCGTGAGGTCCTATTCTGCAGAACTGATGAATGGCGGCCTGACCACCCATCCATACCTGGTCGGCGACGGTCACATGGCCTCCAACCTGCACATTATTGGCAAGCACGCATTTGCTTCCAAAATGACAATCATGCGCGATATGGGACCCGACCATAAGAAGACAGTCGTCACCAAGTTCGGTTAGCCCCCCGTGAGCCGGCGACCCAGCGTGGATCGTCGTGTGTTCTCGAATAATGGATCTGTCACCGACGACTGTCCGCGACGTACCATCGTCTTCGAACCCTAAGATTTGCGGCGCCCCGCCAACAACGGAATTCGGATAGACTTCAACATCTTTACCGAGTTTCGTTCGGCCAATGACGGTTGCTCGCGGGTGGATAACACATCCATCGCCCAGCACGACTTCCTCGCCGACGATCGCAAACGCGCCGATGGTGACGTTTTCACCAAGCGATGCGCCGGATTCAACGATGGCGGTTGGGTGTATATTTGCACTCACGTTTTCCGCTTTCCGCCAGAGCTATGTTTCTGTAGCCACGCAATTTCGCGCATCCACTGTCTCAAAGGTTTCGCCGGCACACCGCCCCAGGTTTCACCAGCGGGTATTTCGCGAAACACGCCTGACGCTGCAGCAATCTGTGCGCCTTCATTGATCTTGACGTGGTCCGCAATACCGACGCGACCACCAAACATGACACCGTCGCCAATCTCAACTGAGCCGGAAATCCCTGCAAACGATGCAATCAAGACATTACGGCCGCAGACGACGTTATGCGCGATCTGACAAAGATTATCGATCTTGGAATTCTCACCGATAATCGTGTCGTCGAAGGCGCCTCGGTCAATACAAGTGTTGGCGCCAATAGTGACGCCATCTTGCAGGATCACTCTTCCAAACTGTGGAGCGTCTTCAGCTCCTTCCGGTCCAGCAGCCACCCCGAATCCCGCTTCACCTATTCGTGCACCGGCATAGATTTTCACGCGGTTGCCAATAAGTGAGCATTGAACCGAAGCGTTCGGTCCAATGATGCAATCACGGCCTATCTGCACGCCGGGGCCAATCACAGTGTTGGGGGCAATGACAGAACGATCACCAATAGCGGCGCCTTGGCCAATTACCGCAGATGGAGCAATCACAGCCGTTGGGTGAATGTTGGTCGGGTTTTCGGCTGACGCCTCATCCGTCCAATTGCGTAGACGAAACAGCATTTCCGCGGCTTTGCCATGGGCAGACCGCGGCGTACGGCTTATCAGCGCTATTGTGCCGGCCGGCAACTTGTCTGCATGGGCGGCGGTGACAAAGCAGGCCCCGGCTTCAGCACTGACCTGGCCTTCCGTCGGCGGAGCTTTTCCCTCAAAGTAACAGACTTCATTCGACTTGGCATGCTCTGCCGCACCGACATCGGAAATCCGAACCTCGCCATCACCAGAAAAAGTCGCGCCTGTAGTGGCTGCTAAATCGGCAATGCGAACCGGGCCCGTCTTCTCGTAGAATCTCGAATCAACCGCCATGACCGAAAACTATTGCTGCTGTTGAGCAGGCATCTTCTGGCGCACGACAGAAACCGTGGGCATCTTTGCGTTCATTTTGGTGATGACACTGTTGGTGACATCAATCGAAGGCCCAGAATAGACGACGTCAGCACGATCCAACATCAGGTCTGCACCCTCTTCAGTGACGACTTCTTGCAGCACTGGCTGAAGAGCTGTGAAAAAATCGCCCCAGGCCTTACGCTCAGTTGCTTGAAGTTCTGCAGCGGCAACCTGTCGTTGACGATTAAAGTCCTGAGCTTTCTTGGCATAGGCCTCCACTTCCGCCCGAAGCGCAGCATCCGCCCTCATGGCGTCCATCGTCATATTGGCGGTCTTCGCCTCGAGCGCGTTGCCTTCAGTGGTCAGGCTATCGGCAGTAGGCTGCAACTCGGCCTGCATGGTTTTTTCAATCGCATTGACTTTGCTGACGATATCTTTGCCACCGGCGCTATCGCGCATGATCTTCGCCTGATCGATGACCACGATGCTGGTGCCCTGTGCTGCCGCGATTGGCGCTGCAATGGACAGACCTGAAAAAAGCATCGCGAAAGACGCGAGCGCTGCTTTCAAAAGTTTCATGAGTTCCTCCTGAGAACTGACTAGAATCGAGTGGAGGTACTAAACCGGAACGTCTCCGTACGGTCGTACTCTTCCTTGCTCAAGATTTGAGAGAAATCGAACCGGATCGGTCCGAACGGTGAATCCCAGCCCACCGAGAGCCCTGCAGACGCACGCAGAGCCATGCTATATTTGGACAATTCGATTGTCGTCGTGTCGGATGTCGTCGCAATAACTTGTGCTGGCTCAATATCAACGTCGTCCAGCAATCCGACCGAACCTGCTTCTACGAAGAACGCAGTGTCGATACCGTATTCCTCGGGCAGGTAGTTTGGAAATGCGAGTTCGAATGTGCCCTGATAGTAGGCCGTACCGCCGAGGGCTTCGAGCTTTCTGACCCGTACCGTATTGCCGTCAGTATCCACTTCGCGCTGGATACGACGCGGGCCGAGACCGGCAACATCAAAACCACGGAATGAGCTACCACCACGGAAAAAGCGGTTGTTAATCCTGATGCCGTCGTCATCGCCAAACGGAACAATATAACCGCCTGACAGGCGCAAGCTGGCACGAACGTCCTTGAAGATGCCTTTATAGGTCGCACCAGAAACCTCTGTGCGAAGATACTGAACATCGCCGCCAAGCCCGGCAACGTCCTGGCTAAGGGAGAAGTCAAAGCCGGCTGTTGGCGTGATGGGATCGTTGCGGCGGTCCCAGTTAAACGTGTATCCGAGGATGGACGAGATTTCAGCACGCTCATTGCGACAGGTCGCAAATGGGCGATCATTGAATGCTGGCGAACAGAAGTCCACGGCCTTGGCACTCGGTACATCGGCCAATGGGAGATCTGAGGGCACGGCGAAAAAAGTCGAAGTCGTATCATCGCTAGGGTCGTCGGGCGTGCCGTTGTCATTAGTAACCGTCTTCGTTACCCGGTCACCATTGTCGTCAATTACGACCTCACCGTAATTAAGGTCCAGCTCGTCAGATTGCAGGCGGTACCGCAGACCCAGATTTGTGTTCTCTGTCAGCGGAAAGCCAAGGTTCACACCTGCGCCGACCGTGTCCGAAGTGAAGGCACCATCACGAATATTCGAGAAGTCGGACCGGGACGAAAAGATGTCGATGCCTGCTGCAAGATTGCGGTCAAGAAACCGTGGTTCCCGGAAGCGCAGATCGACATACTGCTGGCGTTGCGAGGCTGAGACGCGGGCAACAACGGACTGACCGCGTCCACGCAAATTTCGCTCCGAAATACTAACATCAAAAAGAAACGCATCGACCGATGAGTAGCCCGCGGCAAAGGAAAGCTCACCTGTAGGCTGCTCTTCGACTGAGACATCAACAATCGTACGATCAGGGCGTGAGCCTTGGGTCTCGGTAATCTCAACGTCTTTGAAGTATCCGAGCGCGCGGACACGGTTGCGCGAACGGTCAAGAAGAACCCGATTGAATGCGTCGCCCTCAGATACGCGAAGCTCGCGGCGAATTACTCGGTCCAGTGTGCGTGTATTGCCAATAATATTGATGCGCTCGACATAGACGCGGGGACCTTCATCAATCGCGAACGTCACGTCGACCGTGTTCGTTTCAGGGTTCGGTTTCAGATCAGGCGTAATGTCGACAAAAGCATAACCCGCAACACCTGCCGCATAAGTCAGTGTATCGATCGCGTTTTCGATCCGGTTGCCCCGAAACAGATCACCTTCCTGGATGGAAAGCACGCCGCGCAGAGCATCCGCGTTGAGCTTGTCGAGCTCAGTTGAAACCTGGACGTTGCCGAAATTATACTGATCGCCCTCGTCCACTGTGTACGTGATGTAGAAGTCTTCCTGATCAGGCGTCAGGTCAGCCACAGCAGAGACAACGCGGAAATCATAGTAGCCGTTATTCTGATAGAATTGACGCAGCAATTCACGGTCATATTCCAAGCGGCCCGGATCGTAATTGTCATTCGAGCTAAAGAAGCGCCACCAACGCGACTGCCGGGTCACAATTTCACTGCGAAGGCGACGGTCAGAATATTCTTCGTTGCCGATGAAATTGATCGCGCGAACGCCTGTTACAGGGCCTTCGCTGATGACGAAAACAAGGTCGACCCGGTTCTGCTCGAGCGGCTTGTACTGCGGCTCCACGCTGACCGCAAAGCGACCTGCTTGACGATAGAGCTCAAGAATACGTTGGACGTCAGCCTGCACCCGTGCTGCCGTGAAAATGCCGCGCGGCGCCACCTGAATTTCTTCGCGCATCTTGTCATCGTCGATTGCGCGATTGCCTTCAAAGATCACGCGGTTAATCACCGGGTTCTCAACGACGCGAACGATCAGGTCCGGGCCCGCTTTATCAAAAGAAGCATCCGCAAACAGGCCAGTCGCAAACAGCGTTTTGAGCGAAAGATCAATGCGCTCTGAGTCAAATCTGTCGCCTGGCTCCACCAAAAGGTAAGATTGGATCGTGCGATCCTCAATGCGCTGGTTGCCTTCAACGAGAATTGACCGAATGACCTCATCCTGGTCGACGTTCTGTGCATTTGCTTCCAGCAACGCTCCTGACAGGCCAGTTATACCAACCGTGGCGGCAACACTCATGAAGGACGCGGCGAACACTGATCGCATGTTGTACACTCTCATTAACCTCGAGGATCGGCTATCAGCCTCGTGCGCCGTTGAACAGCCCTGTTTCCAGTACGTCGCCCCAGGTGATGAAAACGAACATCCCGAGCAACAAAACCATACCGGCCATCAAGGCGCCCTCTTGCACACGCGCTGGCATGGGCTTGCCAGCTATAGCTTCATAACAATTGAAAACGATGTGGCCACCATCAAGAACAGGAAATGGAAGTAAATTAAAGAAACCAATTCCTACAGAAACCGCCGCGCAAATGGTCATCATGCTCCAGAACAGCGATTCCAGCCTCACGATCAGCGGTATTTGGTCGTTTTCCATGGTCTGATTGACGATCCGGCGACTTACATCTCCAATCGCCACAGGTCCGCTCAGAGAGCTGAGGGCTTCCTTTCCCGTTACCATTCTGCCGATCATATCGGTCGTCATGGTCAGGGTTTCCCAAGTCTGCAGGCCACCCTTCGCAATAGCCTCGATTGGATTGTAATGAACTTGCCGAGCCGAGTCGCGAATCGGGGTGAGCTCGACGCCGATCGTTCCTTGCTGCTGCATCTGACCAACGGGATTTCTTCGTAGCTCGCGGCGGGGCGTAAGATCCAGCGTCAGCTCACGCCCATCTCGCTCAACGATTGTTTCAAGCTCTGAATTGCTCGACATGGAGACAATCGTCTGCAGCGTGCCAATACCATTTATGGCCTTGCCGTCCATGCTCACAAATATGTCACCGGGCTCAACTCCAGCTTCATGAGCTGCGCCGTCACCCACTACATTTACGACTCCGACGCGCGTCTCGTACGTGCCGTTGAAAAAAAAGAACAGCGCAAAGATGAGGGCCGCCAACAGGAAATTTGCCGCCGGGCCAGCGGCCGCAATGATTGTGCGTCCGCCAACGCTTATATCATTAAAGACCTTACCGACGGGACCGGATTCAACCTTGCCGACGTCTCCTGGTAGCTGACTTTCCCCTACAAACTTTACAAAGCCGCCCAGAGGGATCCAGTTCAGGCGCCAGCGCGTGCCGCGCTTATCTGTTGTCTCAAAAATGGGCTTTCCAAAGCCTACCGAAAACGATTCAACGCCAGCACCGAAAAATCTGCCGGCCAGATAGTGACCGTATTCGTGAATCACAACGACCACGCCTAGCAGGAAGACGAGGCAAACAATGAAAATCGGCCCTTGGCTCAGAAATGACATCATGACGCTCTGCCCTGCAACTGCGATAGGCCCTGTCCTATCAGCTCACCGCATTTGGTTCGAGACATCTCATCCAGTGCAATAATGTCATCTATATCAAGCGCGCCGCTGGGGGTGGTCTGAACCGAGAAATTCTGTTGGAGCGCGTTTTCAACAATCCGATTGATGTCCGTGAAGCGACAGCGGCCGGACAAGAACGCATCAACCGCGACTTCATTCGCGGCGTTCATGACGACGGGTGCTGCTGCGCCGTCACGCACCGCTCGGCGTGCCAAATTGATCGCAGGGAATCGATCATGGTCAACGGCCCTGAAATCCAGCTGCCCAATTTCAATGAGATTCAGCCGTCGCACAGTTGTGCGGACACGCGGCCCCGGCCATGACAGGGCGTGCGCAATTGGCGTTTGCATGTCTGGCGAACCAAGTTGGGCCAGCACCGACCCATCGATGTAGCTAACCAGCGAATGAATGATTGATTGCGGGTGTACGACGACCTCGATCTGCTCTTCCGGCATATCAAACAAAAATGCAGCCTCGATAAGCTCGAGCGCCTTGTTCATGAACGTGGCACTATCGACAGAGATCTTTCGACCCATCTGCCATTGAGGATGGGCGCAGGCTTGTTCAGGTGTGACCGTCTTCAGCGTGCTGAGGTCTGTGTCGAGAAACGGTCCGCCCGATGCGGTCAGGATCAGCGACTCAATATCTGATCTGCGTTCCATGACCTGGAACATCGCATTATGCTCTGAATCTGTTGGCACAATGGACGCACCGCTTGTTGCCGCTGCATCCTTCAGGAGCTGCCCGGCGCACACCATGCTTTCCTTATTGGCGAGCGCAACTGAGTTTCCCGCCACGAGCGCGGCATGGGTCGATCTGAGCCCTGCAATACCAACAATCGCCGCCAATACACGGTCGACAGGTTTCTCACATGCTTCAATAATCGCCTTATCACCTGCGGCGGCCTCGACATTTGAGCCAGCCAATGCGGTTTTAAGTTCTTCATATAGAGACTCATCGCCAATAACCGCCAGACGTGCTTTTGAAGTAATAGCCTGGCTCGCAAGGCGAGAAACATTTGTGTTCGCAGTCAGGGCTTCGATTTCGAATGCCGGCTCTTGTCCAGCAATATTGGCGCCCTCGACGACGGCGAGCGCGGATTGACCGACGGATCCCGTTGAGCCGGTAATTGTCAGTTTAAGGGTCATGCAGGCGTATCCAGACCGAGTAGCGCAGTAAGTCCCATCGAAATAGAAAGAACCACGACAGCGAACGCACAAGCCATGCCAAACCCGTCCACCCTGTCCATTACGCCCCCATGGCCTGGAACAATGCCACTCGTATCCTTCACGCCGAACTTTCGCTTCAACGACGACTCAAACAGATCGCCCCATTGAGAGGCGACCGAAATCAGAACACCGCCTAGCAGCCACGGCAGACGGGACGCATCCAGCAAGCCAGCAGCGATCAGTCCGCACAATCCGCTACATATGAGCGCTCCGATTGCGCCGCTCCATGTTTTTGAAGGCGAGTCCTTGGGCGAAAGAGGTGGTCCACCAAATCCGCGACCAGCAAAGTAAGCACCTGAGTCGGATGCCCAGACAGTCCCCATGACAATCAGTGCTGCGGCTTGCCCATTCCAGTCACCGGACCGGAGCAACATCAATGAGAGGGGCAATCCTGCCGTGTAGAAAACACCGAAGGCGCTGACGACGCGGTCATTCATCTTTGATGGGTGAACGAGCACCACGATTGCAGCGCAAACCAGAAGGCTCACAAGCACCAATTGCCAGGTCAGAAACAGACTGACAATGACCGGCACCGCGGCCAGAGCCGTCATAACCGGCATAATTGGCGAGGCCGTCATACGCGCCCACTCATACGCCATAATTGCCGCAAAAATTGCACACGAAACGGCTAGTAGCACCCCTCCGAAGGCAACAACAAAGAGTGCGAATGGAATTAGGACGGCCGCGGATACGAGCCGCAGGGCCAGTTCTCTTGATTTGTGACTGCCAGGCGAGGAGGCAACCATATCAGGCTGCCCCGGATTTCAGTCCGCCGAAACGACGCTCACGCGTTGTAAACGCCAGCAATGCATCGCGAAGCTGTTCTTCACCAAACTCGGGCCATAGCACTTCGGTGAAATACAATTCTGAATAGGCTGATTGCCAGACGAGGAAGTTGCTTAGCCGGCGCTCTTCACCGGTACGGATAATCAGATCCGGGTCAGGATAAGTCCGGGTATCAAGCGCATCCGAAAATGTTTGTTCGTCGATTTGCTCAACCGTAATCTCGCCGGCCTGAACCTTCTGAGCAATCAGAGCCGCAGCACGCACGATTTCCTCGCGGCCGCCATAATTAAAGGCAATGCCGAGTCGGAACTTATCGTTGGACGACGTCTCACTTACAGCAAGATCCAGCAATTTTGAAATATCGTCTGGAAGCCCGTTGCGCGTTCCAAAAACGTCAATCTTGACACCTTCAGAGTTCAGGCGCTTGAGGTCTTGCTTGATAAACGTTCGCAGCAGGCCAAACAATGCCGTCACTTCGGACACCGGACGACGCCAGTTCTCTGTCGAGAAGGAATAGACGGTGAGGTATTCGAGCCCCATCTTCTGCCCTGCCCGAACTGTCCGGCGTAATGCCTCCACGCCCCGCTCATGGCCAACCGATCTCGGCAGTCCGTTTCGGGACGCCCAGCGGCCATTTCCGTCCATTATAATGCCGATATGACGCGGCATGACATCTGTACCGGATGTCTCTGGTCGGCCAAAAAGTGCGGGTTGTGCCGTCAAACCTGCATGATCTCCGCTTCTTTGGCCTTCACGATTTCATCGATGCGAGCAATGTGACGATCGGTCAGTTTTTGCACGTCATCCGAAAGGCCGCGCGACTGATCTTCGCCAATTTCGCCGTCTTTCTCAGCTTTTTTGAGCTGGTCCATGCCATCGCGGCGTACATTGCGAACCGCAACACGTGCTTGTTCGGCGTATTTGCCCGCAATTTTGGTCAACTCATGGCGACGTTCTTCATTGAGCACGGGAATCGGAATTCGAAGGTTCGTACCATCAGTGACCGGATTAAGCCCGAGCCCGGAATCCCGGATCGCCTTGTCAGCAGCACCGACAATCGATTTGTCCCAGATATTGACTGAGACCGTTCGCGCATCGAGCACTGACACCGACCCTACCTGGCTAAGAGGCATGTCGGAGCCGTACGCCGGCACCATAACAGTGTCCAACAAATTAGGGGATGCCCGCCCCGTTCTCAAACCGGCAAGGTCTGACTGAAGCGCTGTAATCGCGCCATCCATCCGGCGCTCAAGGTCTTTTTTATCAATACTCATGACTTGTGTTCTCGCACATTAAGAAATGACCGTCGATGTTCCCAACCCAAGCAGGACATCCTGCAATGAACCTTTCTTGTGAAGGGAAAACACAACGATAGGAATGTTTGTGTCACGCATAAGGCTGACGGCTGAAGCATCCATTACGCGAAGGTCTCTCGCAAGCACATCCTGATAGGCCAGATGGTCATAGCGTTCTGCATCGGCATCCTTTTTCGGATCGGCTGAATACACACCATCGACTTGAGTGCCCTTGAACATGGCGTCGCAGCTCATTTCGGCTGCGCGCAGCGCCGCGCCTGTATCTGTCGTGAAGTACGGATTACCTGTGCCGGCCGCAAAAATCACGACGCGCTTCTTCTCCATGTGCCTGATCGCACGGCGGCGAATATAAGGCTCGCAGACGGTGTCCATGGGGATCGCAGACTGGACCCGGGTTGGCACGCCAACCTGCTCCAGGGCACTTTGCATGGCCAGGGCATTCATGACTGTGGCGAGCATGCCCATGGAGTCGGCTTGCGAGCGCTCCATACCGTTTGCTGCACCTGCCAGTCCGCGGAAGATGTTTCCGCCGCCAATGACAAGGCAAAGCTCTACACCGGTGTCTCGAAGGGCCGTTGCAATTTCTTCTGCGAATTGAAGGCAGGTGGGCATATGAATGCCAAATTCGGTGGGCCCCATGAGGGCCTCGCCCGACAGTTTGAGCAGGACACGTTTATAAACGAGCTTGCCAGTACTTTCTGTATCTGAAGGCATCAAAATCTCCCAGGGTCGACATGCTCCTAAAGGATTCCCGGCTGCCTGTCATGGGCAGCCGGGTACCTTTGGAAGCAATTATGTCGTCCTAGGACTTTGACGTCATCGAAGCGACTTCTGCTGCGAAGTCGTCTGCATCTTTCTCAATGCCTTCACCAAGCGTGAAGCGAACAAAGCCAACCAGCGTTGCGCCCTGCTCTTCAATGAACTGACCAACGGTCTGATCAGGGTTCATCACGAAAGGCTGCTCAACGAGCACCACTTCCTTGTAGAACTTCTTGATTCGGCCTTCGATCATTTTCTCGATGACATTGTCAGGCTTGCCGCTTTCACGGGCCTGATCGGTCAGCACTTGACGCTCACGCTCGACCAGTTCTGGATCAAGGTCATCAGTGGTTGCAGACGCTGGGCTGGTCGCCGCAACGTGCATGGCAACCTTGCGGCCTGCATCAGCAAGTTTCTCGGCATCGGCGCCTTCGAGCGCAACAAGCACGCCGATCTTGCCCATGTCCGGAGCTTCTGCACTGTGAATGTACGAAGCGACTTGGCCATTTGGCGCAGACAGTTTCGCCGTACGGCGCAGCGTCATGTTCTCGCCGACCGTCGCGACCAAAGCCGTGATCATGTCGGTGACCGAACCCTCGCCAGAAGGCGCAGGTGCATTCTGAAGAGCTTCCAGCGAACCATCTGTCTTCAGAGCTTCTGCTGCGATCTCACGAAGGGCGGACTGGAACTTCTCGTTGCGAGCAACGAAATCAGTTTCAGCGTTCAGCTCGACCAGCGCACCGGTCTTGCCATCGTCGGAACGTACGGCAGCAACAAGCCCGTCCGCAGCGGTACGGCCGGACTTCTTGGCGGCCTTTGAAAGACCTTTGGCGCGGAGCCAATCAATTGCGGCTTCGGTGTCGCCGTCGTTTTCAACGAGCGCTTTCTTTGCGTCCATCATGCCTGCGCCGGTACGATCGCGCAGGTCCTTGACCAGAGCGGCTGTAATCTGTGCCATCTCAATGATCCTTCCAGATTGAGTTTTGGTTCAGCTATTAGCTGTCGGTTTTAGCTTTTTCTTCGTCTGAGCTGGTGTCTGTTTCTGCCGTAGCAGCGGCTTCAGCAGCGTCGGCAGCAGCCACATCAGCAGCAGCCAGCGCGTCGACATCCTCAGATTCGCCAAGGTCCAGATCCAGTCCGGCGGACGATTCAGCAAGACCATCGATAACCGCATCAGCAATCAGATTGCAGTAAAGCGAGATCGAACGTGCTGCGTCGTCATTGCCCGGGAACGGGAAATCGACATCGTCAGGGTCGCAGTTGGTATCGATAACCGCGATCACCGGAATACCAAGTTTCTTGGCTTCCTTGATCGCGATGGACTCCTTGTTCGTGTCGATGACAAACATAAGGCTTGGAAGACCACCCATGCTGGCGATACCGCCAAGGGCGCGCTCGAGTTTGTCGCGCTCACGCTCGATGTTGAGCAGCTCTTTCTTGGTCAGACCAGAGCTATCCTTGTCGCTGAGCACTTCGTCGAGCTCGCGAAGACGCTTGATCGACTTCGAAACAGTGGTCCAGTTGGTCAGCGTGCCGCCGAGCCAACGGTGATTCATGTAGTACTGTGCGCAACGCTGTGCAGCTTCAGCAACGGGCTGCGAGGCCTGACGCTTGGTGCCGACGAACAGCACACGGCCGCCTTTGGCAACAGCATCGCGAACTTGCACAAGAGCTTGATGAAGCAGTGGAACCGTCTTCGACAGGTCCATGATGTGGATGCCCGCACGATCGCCGTAGATGTACGGCTTCATTTTTGGGTTCCAACGGTGGGTTTGGTGACCAAAGTGCACGCCCGCTTCGAGCAGCTGACGCATGGTGAATTCTGGCACTGCCATATCTAATTTTCCTTTTCCGGTTGACCGGCACAAGCGTTATTGGGCTCAAACCATAGAGACCAACACCGGATAGCTTGCGCATCGGGGGTTATGGGGCTGGCTTATACAAATTTCGCGCGTTTGCGCAACCGCCCTTGTCAGGCAGCGCGGGTATCAACGCGCGTCACGCCGGATGCCATCTTGAGCGCGCGAAGCGCCTCCAACCCGGTGGCATAGGTCTTGGGCAGTTTCATTGAGACGGTTCTACCGTCTTCAAGCTCAAGATCGAGATAGATTTCACCGCGATCGGCGCCAGGCGCATCGACAAGCTTTTCGGCCACACTCGCCAACTGTTCGAAATTGGCCCCACGCGAAAGCTTCACGATCAGGGCTTTGGCCTTCTTGCCAATGCGGGCCTTTTCAATGGGCTTTACCTGCTTCGCCGACAGGCGGATCTCTTCGTCCTGGCGTCGCACATTGACAGTCATCCAGACGCTGTTGCCGGGTGACATCAAATCCCTGAAATTCTCGAGCACTTCCGGCATCACCATAAGCTCGACCTCACCAGTCGGGTCGGAAAGGGTGAGGAACGCAAACTTGCCGCCTGACCTCGACATCTTCTCTACACGTCGGCGCACGACACCAATCAGCTCAAGAGGCCGGCCATCCACAGCAACGTCCCCGATGCTGCTCGAAAGTGTAATGCGGCCCTCTTCGAGACTCTCGAGAACGTCATCCAATGGATGACCGCTCAAATAGAAGCCAATGGCCGCAAATTCCTGGTCCAGCTTTTCCTGGCCGTTCCACGGCGAGACCTGAGGCAAGGTTGCGCGGATCGCCGGTTCGGCTTCACCGAACAGTCCCCCCTGCCCGCCTGCACGGTCCTCTGCTGCCGAAACAGCCGTGGCCGCGAGCAGGTGTGCAGACGCAAGAGCGGTCGCCCGGTTGGGCTCAAGCGCATCAAAGCCGCCAGCGCGCGCCAGCTGCTCCATGCATTTCTTGTTCACGGACTTCGGATCAACGCGCTCGGCAAAGTCATGCAGGTTTTCGAACCGGCCCTTATCCGTTCGCTCAGCCTGAAGGTGTCGCATTGCCTCAAGCCCAACGCCTTTAAGGGCGCCGAGTGCATAAACGAGCGCACCATCTTCAACGTCAAAGTCCGCCGTGGATCGGTTCACATCCGGCTGAATGACCGAAATCTTCAGACGCTTGGCTTCCTGAACAAAGGCAGCGAGCTTGTCAGTGTTGTGCAGATCTAGGCTCATGGAAGCTGCGAGAAACTCAACAGGGAAGTGTTGCTTCAGATAGGCGGTCTGATACCCGATCAAGGCGTAGGCCGCCGCGTGGGATTTGTTGAAGCCGTAGCCGGCAAACTTTTCCATCGTATCGAAGATGTCGTTCGCAAGCGGCGCATCGATCCCTTTTAGCTCCTTGGCGCCGCGCAAGAACCGCTCGCGCTGAGCCACCATTTCCTCGACTTTTTTCTTACCCATCGCGCGCCGCAAGAGGTCAGCTTCACCGAGAGAGTAGCCGGCAATCTCTTGCGCCATCCGCATGACCTGCTCCTGATAGACAGGCACGCCATAGGTCGCTTCCAGAATGGGCTCGAGGTCAGGGTGTTGATAGCTTACGTTCTTTGGGTCTTCCTTCCCAGCGACATAGGTTGGAATGTTATCCATCGGGCCCGGGCGATAGAGCGAGATGATCGCGATGACATCTTCCAGATTGCCGGGACGGACCTTGCGCAGCGTGTCGCGCATGCCCTGCCCTTCGAGCTGGAACACGCCGAGCGTATTGCCACTCGCCATAAGCTCATATGTGGCTTCGTCGTCGAGACTATCCCATTCCGGCCCGACATCGCGGCCATCGCGCCGAATAAATTTGAGCGCCCGATCAATCACGGTCAGCGTTTTTAGGCCAAGGAAGTCGAACTTCACCAGACCACCAGCTTCGGCCCACTTCATGTTGAACTGGGTGGCTGGCAGGTCAGATCTTGGATCGTTGTAAAGCGGAACGAGCTGGGTCAGTGGCCGATCGCCGATAACGACACCTGCGGCGTGCGTACCGGCGTTTCGATACAGCCCTTCCAGCGAAAGCGCAGTCTCCAAAAGTTCGCCGACGCGTGGATCCTGCTCAATCTCGTCCTGGAACTTCGGTTCGTCGTCGATAGCTTCCTGAAGCTTCGGCGGATTGGCCGGATTGAACGGGATGAGCTTGGCAAGTCGGTCTACTTGTCCGTAAGGCATCTGCATCACGCGGCCGACATCGCGAACCACAGCCTTCGCCTGCAGCGTACCGAAGGTGATAATCATCGCGACGCTGTCAGCGCCATATTTGTCGCGAACGTAGCGGATGACCTCACCTCGCCGCTCCTGGCAGAAGTCGATGTCAAAATCGGGCATCGACACACGTTCCGGGTTGAGGAAGCGCTCAAACAGAAGATCGAAGCGGAGCGGATCCAGATCGGTAATGGTCAGCACCCATGCGACGAGCGAGCCAGCGCCGGACCCACGACCCGGCCCAACGGGGATACCCTGCTCTTTGGCCCATTTGATAAAGTCAGCAACGATCAGAAAGTAGCCCGGGAACCCCATCTTCTTGATGATGCCGAGCTCGTAATTGAGCCGCTCAATATAAGTTTCGCGCGGCGCATATAGCTGCGGCACCTCAGCGAGACGTTTTTCGAGGCCGGCCTCAGCCTGAACGCGCAATTCGTCAAATTCTGACCGCGAGCCATCCCCGAAGTTTGGCAGGATCGGATCGTGCTTGCGCGCACGTATGGCGCAGCGTTTGGCGATTTCGACTGTGTTGGCGACAGCCTCGGGAATATCCTCGAAAAGCTCCACCATCTGAGCCGATGTCTTGAGGTACTGCTCTGGCGACACCCGCTTGCGGTCGTCCTGCCCGAGATATTGACCGTTCGCGATACACATCATGGCATCATGAGCATTTGCATCTTCAGGCTTCAGAAACCGCGCGTCGTGCGTTGCAACCAATGGAAGATTAAGCTTGTAAGCCGCTTCAATGAGGCCCTGTTCGCTATTGGCTTCATCCGGCAAGCCGTGGCGCGTGAGCTCTACATAACAACGGCCCGGATACGCCGTAGCGAATGCCGAAAGCGTCTCCTCGGCCTCAGCCTGTTTGCCCTTAAGGATGTATTGCGCCGCTTCGCCATTTGACCCGCCTGTGAGCAGGATAAGGCCGTCGGTCTTTTCGAACAGATGTTGGCGTTTGAGCCGTGGCACCCCGTCCTCAGCCTCGAGATAAGCCAGGGACGATAGCTCCATCAGTCGGCGATATCCCGGCTCGTCCTGCGCATAGAGTGAGACCTGGGTCAGCCACTCCTGATGCGCCCCGTCGGTAACGTCAAAGCAGCAGGCCATGATCGGCTGAACACCAGCGCCCGCCAAGGTTTCAGAGATTTCCAGCGCGCCAAAAAGATTATTTCGATCAGTAACGGCGACAGCCGGGACGAAATAGTCCGCAGCCCAAGCCTTCAGATCTTTCGGCGTGATCATGCTTTCCAGCAGCGAGAAGCTGGTACGGACCGCCAGATGGATAAAAAGCTGATCGGACAAAGACACACTCCTGCGAGAACAAAGTGAGTATGCCTGTTCAAGCCACTGAGTCGAAGGGCCTATGCAGTAAAGTCTGTGAGTTTCCCGTCCTTGAGGGTCAGCACACGGTCCATGTGCCGCGTAAGCGCCATGTTATGGGTAGCGATCAGGACAGCAGCGCCTTCGCTCTGGGCGATCTTGATAAGGCTCGCAAAAACCCTGTCGGTTGTCGCCGGATCGAGATTACCTGTCGGCTCGTCCGCAATCACCAGTCTCGGATCGTTGACCAGCGCACGCGCAATCGCGACGCGTTGTTGCTCACCGCCAGACAGCTGTCCGGGTTGGTGTGTCGCACGGTCAGCAAGACCCATTTCGTTGAGCAGAACTGAAGCCTTTTCGCGCGCCACTGACCGTTTCACACCATTCACCATAAGCGGCATGGCAACGTTATCTAACGCGTTGAATTCCGGCAGAAGGTGATGAAACTGATAGACGAAGCCAAGCTTCTCACGCCGTAGCCGCGTGCGAACGGAATCGGAAAGCTTAAGCACGCCCTCACCATCCAGAAGCACTTCGCCGCCCTCGGCGCGCTCCAGCAGGCCCGCCGTATGAAGCAATGTCGATTTGCCTGAGCCTGATGGGCCGACCAGACCAACAAGCTCACCCCTGTTCAGGACAAGGTCAGCCTCTTCCAGCACTTTCAGGACGTTCGGGCCTGACCGGTATTCTCGGACGATGCCGCGTAATTCGAGGACGGGCGCGCTCATTATTCGAACCTCAATGCATCAACAGGGTCGAGCCGTGCCGCATTCCAGGCCGGCCAGATAGTGACGAGGATCGACATGCTCATTGCCCACAGCGTTGTGAATACGGCCTCGCCCCAGTCCAGTTCGGCGGGCAAACCATCAAGACCATAGACTTCAGCGTCAAAGATATCGCGGCCGAGAATGGCGCTGAGGAAGGACTCCACGACACCAATGTTCAACACGATCAGCACACCGAGAGCCAAGCCGATCAGGGCCCCAGCCAGACCGAGGATTGCGCCAATCATGATGAAGATGCGCATCACCGATCCTTGTGTTGCGCCAATCGTCCGGAGGATCGCAATATCGCGGGTCTTGTTCTTCACGAGCATGACTACGCCCGTAATGATGTTGAGAGCGGTAATTGTAATGAGGATCAGCATGATGATGCGCATCATGCCCCGCTCGACGTTGAGTGCGTTGAAGTAGGACGCGCGCTGGCGCTTCCAGTCCTGTATTGGAAAGATATTACCGGTCGCATCCCGAATACGGGCAACGGCTTGCTCAGACTTCATCGGCTCGTCGATGCGGACATCGATTAGCTGATATTCGCCGCGCTTGTTGAAGAACAGTTGCGCCTGCTGCATCGGCATCAGGACATAGAGCTTGTCCAGTTCGACACTACCAGTCGTGAACGTGTCGCCTATCGTATAGGCCTTGCTGCGAGGCGTCACCCCGAATGGACCGGCCACCCCTTCAGGCGCAATAAGCGTGATCTTATCCCCAATCCCAACGCCAAGGTCAGATGCCAGGAAAGCGCCGATCAGGACGACATCACCACCGTTTCGCCCCGCATTGAATCCAGCCGCATCAGCAGTCGATTTTCCATTTGCGAGATATGGCAGATTGTCGAGATCATCAGGCCGGACACCGCGAACAATTGCCCCCGTACGAGCATATTCTGAGGTCGCCAGAACCTGCTGCTCAATGATCGGAGACGCGCTTTTTATGCCCTCAAGCTCGATAATCTGTTGAGTGAGATCCTGCACATCGCCTTCAGGATAGCCGTTCACCGTCACGAAAACATGGCCTTGCCCGCCTAGCAAAGCGTTCAGCAAGGTCGAGCGAAACCCGGCCATGACAGACATGATCACGATGAGCGCAGTGACTGCGAGCATAATTCCGAAGAAGGAAATGATTGAAATAAGCGAGGCACCGCCGTGCTGACGGCGTGCGCGCAGGTATCGCCAGGCAAGAGCGCGCTCGACCTGACTGAAAGGCGCAGGATTAGCCATTAGCCAGCCTTGATCCGCTCAATCGCCTTTGCCAACGGTAGCTCTGTCTTCTCGCCCGATTTGCGATTCTTGAGCTCCACCACACCAGCGTCGATACCGCGCGGCCCGATGACGATCTGCCAAGGCAGTCCAATCAGGTCCATGCGATTGAATTTGGAGCCCGGACGTTCGTCCGTCTCATCGTACAGCACATCGAAACCGGCTTTGCCCAATTCAGCGTAGGCGGCGTCTGCGTGTGACGAGACTGTTTCATCCTTTGGCCGCATGGAGATCAGGCCAACATCGAAAGGCGAAACAGCTGCAGGCCAGACGATACCATTCTCGTCATGGCAGGCTTCGATGATGCCGCCGACCAGACGCGAAACGCCAATCCCGTAGCTGCCCATCTGAACCGGCAGATTCTCACCATCCGCTGTCTGCACGGTTGCATTCATCGCCTTGGAATATTTCGTTCCGAAAAAGAAGATGTGCCCGACTTCGATACCGCGTGCCGAAACCTGACGATCTTCGGGGACCTTCGCAAACTCAGCCTCGTCGATCATCTCTTCGGTCGCCGCATAGTAAGAGGTGCGTTTTTCCACTTCCGCGGTCAGGTCACCCTCAAAATCAAGATCGAGGCCGGGTGCGGGCATATCCAGAAGTGCCTTGTCACAGAACACGGCGCTTTCGCCTGTCTCGGCAAGCACAATAAATTCGTGACTGAGGTCACCGCCGATTGGTCCGGTGTCAGCCTGCATCGGAATTGCGGTCAGCCCCATCCGCTCAAATGCATTGAGGTAGGCACAGAACATTTTCCGATAGCTTTTGCGCGCATCGTCTTCTGTCAGATCGAACGAATACGCGTCCTTCATCAGGAATTCGCGCCCGCGCATCACGCCAAAGCGCGGGCGAATCTCGTCCCGGAACTTCCACTGCGTGTGATAGAGATTGAGTGGCAGCGCCTTGTAGCTTTTCACGTAGGAGCGGAAGACGTCGGTGATCAGCTCTTCATTTGTCGGGCCGAAGAGCATCTCGCGGTCATGCCGGTCCGTGATCCGCAGCATCTCTTTGCCGTAATCATCATAGCGTCCGCTCTCCTGCCAGAGCTCGGCCTGCTGGATGGTGGGCATCAGCATTTCGATGGCGCCCGCGCGGTTCATCTCTTCGCGAACGATCTGTTCGATCTTTTGAAGAACCCGGAAGCCCAAAGGCAGCCAGGAATAGATGCCCGCTCCGTTCTGACGCACCATTCCGGTGCGCAACATCAATTGATGCGAAACGATGGCCGCGTCAGCAGGAACATCCTTGGACACGGGCAAGAAGAATTTTGAAAGTCGCATGGGCGCGTCATCTCTCGAACGGCTGATTTGAAGCCTGTGTTATTGTGAGATTTGAAGATTGGCTAGAGCGCGCATGCAAGCATGCGCTGTTATCCGATCATGATCCAGGCTCAGCCTAGATGTGGCCGCCGTAGACGCGGATGAGCGGCACTACAACCAATCCGGCAAGAACCGTGCAAAGGACAGCGCCAATCGTGGCCCACAAGATCTTCTTCGGCATCATGTGGGATACGGGCGCACCTTCTTCGCTGCCATCGGTCACTTCCCCGTCTTCAAACTGGCCACGCACGCCGATGGGCAGAACGACAAGCAGGCAGATCCACCAGGATATAAGAAAGATAACGATGCCGCCGACGAGGTTCATTAGTGATCGCCCTTCGGGGTCTCCATTAGCTCAACAAGCACACCGTTTGAATTTTTTGGATGCACAAAGACGATTGGCGTGCCGTGAGCGCCAATGCGCGGCTCGCCAAGTACGGTGGCGCCACGTGTTTTCATGACGTCGACCGCTTCATTGATATCATCAACTTCGAAACAGACGTGGTGCTGGCCGCCTTTTGGATTTTTCTGAATGAAATTCCAGATCGGGCTGGCCTCGCTCAACGGCTCGATCAACTCGATCTGGCTGTTTGGCAAGTTGACGAAGCAGACCTTCACGCCCTGGGCTTCCATGTCGAATGGCTCGGTAATGTCCGTTGCGCCATACAGTGTCCGATAGGTATCGATTGCGTCTGGCAAAGACGGCACGGCAACGCCGACATGGTTCAGGGGTCCGAGTTTGAATTCTTTCGACATGGCGTCCTCACACTCTCATGATTGTTATATCCACGAGCGGTTTGCGCCCAAACTCGCGCTCGCAGGACTTTCTTATTGCTCTCACCAGAACCGCTTCTACGGCATTGTCGTCAAGGCGCTTGCGGCGCGACAAACCGTCTATTGCTTCTTCGCAAGCTTCTTCGAGGATATCCACGGACTCGTCAGCCAGACTGCCATCAAGCTCCGAAAGGCCACGAACGGACAAATATGGGCCGTCAGCAATTGAGCCGGATTCATCGAACGAAATACTGGCCGTCGCATAGCCAAATTTCGATATCGCAATACGCTCTCTGAGCCCGGCAGAATCAGCTGGCACCAGACGTGAGCCATCCAGATGAAGACGGCCGTTTGGAACCACATCAATTACCTCGGCGCGCCCGGGCGCGAGACGGATAAGGTCTCCATTTCGCGGCGTAACAGCCTCGGGCACCTGCATGGATTTCGCAAAGATTGCATGCTCCATGATATGCCGACGCTCACCGTGGACCGGGACCGAGATGCGCGGCCTCACCCATTGATACATTTGCTTCAGCTCATCGCGCGCGGGATGCCCTGATACATGTATCGTTTTTGGCGACATGCGGTCAGTGATGATACGAACGCCCTTTTCCGCCAGGGCATTTTGCATATCAAATATGCCCTTCTCATTGCCGGGAATAACACGCGAGGAAAACACGACCGTATCACCCTCGCCAAGCACGATATGGCGATGCGATCCGCTGGCAATACGGCCAAGCGCTGCGCGCTCTTCGCCCTGACTGCCCGTGCAAAGGTAAAGGATCTTGTCGGAAGGAAAACTACCGGCATCCGCTTCATCAACCAGGTCTGGCAAATCCTTCAGCACACCTGTCTGGACCGCCGCATCGACAATCTTGTGCATGCTGCGCCCTGCTAGACAAACACTTCGTCCGGCCAAGCGGGCGGCCTCTATAACCGTGGATACGCGCGCGACATTCGAAGCAAAGGTTGCAACGGCGACGCGGCCCTCAAGCGACCCGATAAGTTCGATCAAGTTCTTTCGAACCGTTGCTTCTGAGCCGCTCTCGCCATCAACAAAAACGTTGGTGCTATCGCACACCATGGCGAGGACACCTTCGTCTCCAAGCTTTGTCAGACCTTCAATATCGACGCTGTCCCCGATCAACGGATCGGGATCAATCTTCCAGTCGCCGGTGTGAAGGATGACACCGGCCGGCGTGGTAATCGCAAGCGCATTAGGCTCCGGAATGGAATGGGTCAGCGTCATGTACCGGACATGGAATGGTCCGGCTTCGACCGCTCCACCGATGGGAATGACATTCACATCCACATGTTTGAGACCGCGCTCGGCAAGCTTGCCGGCCACGAGGTGCGCGGTAAACGGCGTCGCATATAGGGGAGCTCTCAACCGTGGCCACAAGAGCCCCACAGCGCCGATATGGTCTTCATGGGCATGCGTCAGAAAAATCGCTTCGATGTCATCTGCATGTTCAGCGATGAATTCCGGGTCCGGGCAAATGAGATCAATGCCGGGCGTCGTATGATCACCAAACGTGACCCCAACGTCGACCAGTATCCATTTTCGGGCATGGGAAGGACCATACCCGTAAGCGTTGAGATTCATTCCGATTTCGCCACAGCCGCCAAGCGGTAGAAAGACGAGTTCGGGTGTATCCTTATTTGCCATTCAAAGCTTTCTTGTTGCGCCGGTATATTTCCAGCAACCCAGACTCCATGAGCGTCTGGTCGTAATGGTCGATCGTCGCGCTAGCGCCTTCAAAGAGCGAGGCGACACCGCCCGTGGCGATCACGGTCATCGGCTGCGCATACTCTTCTTTCACGCGCCTCACGAGACCGTCTATCAAATCGATATATCCCCAGAAGACGCCTGTCTGCATCGCGGCAACAGTTGAATCGCCAATGATGCGTTCCGGTTTCTGGATAGCGATGCGTGGCAATTGGGCGGCCGCATCATGCAAGGCGCGCATCGACAGATTGATGCCGGGGCTGATGATGCCGCCTTCGAAGCCACCGTCCGGCCCCACAACATCGAGTGTGGTTGCAGTGCCGCTATCAATCACGATCAAGGCGCCAGGATACGCGATGTGCGCGCCTATCGCGGCAACAAGCCTGTCCGCGCCCACCTGTTCCGGTCTCTGGATGCGGATGGGAACACCAAGCTCGACGTCAGGCTCACCCACGACAAGCGGCTCAACAGCAAAGTATCGCCGGGCCAGATTTCTGAAATTGAAAAGCGCTTGGGGGACAACACATGAGATCACGCACGCGCTTACGTCATTCACTGACACCTTACGCATGTCCATCAACGGCCCCAGCCAGACGATGTGATCATCCGCAGTTCGCCGCGAGTCTGTCGCGCTCCGCCACATCGCGACCCAATCTTCACCATCGTGCAGGGCAAAAACCGTATTGGTATTGCCGACGTCAATTGCGAGCAGCATCGTCGCTGATCTCCCTGATAAGCTCTACATCTCCGGCTCGAACCGTGTGACTGGTGCCATCAGCCAACTCAAGAACCAGCGCGCCATCGCTCGCCAGTCCTTTGAAGCGGCCATGGATTTTGTCAGGGTCTTTTCCGACACTAACCATCTTGCCGAGGCCTTCGGCGGCTTGTTCCCAGTCTTTCAGAAGGCTGGAAAAATTTTCGCGGGCCTGACGTGTCCGTCTTTCAAAGGTCGCGATCAAAGCCTGCAAAAACGTCTGAGCATCGAGGGCTGGATTGGCGCCCAGCTCACAAAGGCTTGTTGCCGACTGGCCAGCGTTTTCCGGCGAGCTTTGAATGTTGATCCCCATGCCGACGGCGACCCAGGCTGAATTTGCGGGACGTATAGTGCCAGCTTCAACCAGAATTCCGCAAAGTTTGGCCCCGTCCACTCTAACGTCATTCGGCCATTTCAATTCGGCGCGCACCGCCGGGAGAAAGACCTTGCAGGCATCAATGATGGCGAGCCCAGCTGCAAACGGATATCGCGTCGCAGTCGAGATCCCGGACGGTTCGACAAACAGCGCCGTTACGTAGAGATTTCCCGTTGGCGAAACCCAGGAACGTCCAAGCCGTCCCCTGCCCGCAGTCTGTTTATGCGCAGCGATCCAACGAGGCCCGTAATCACCCGATTGGGCGAGCCGTTTTGCCTGTTCATTGGTGCTGTCGACCTCATCGTGCCAGTAGACAGAGGTGTCTGGTGTCACTGAATAAGCCCGGATGCCGCAGCGGCTGCCCAATCCATGAATGGAGAGATGAAGATAAACAGCACGATACAGAGAATTGCTGAAAGATAGACCGCGGCAGAGACCGTTTTGTCGATCGGCTGGAAGCGCTCAGCAGGCTCACGCACCCACATCACCAGGATGATACGCAAGTAATAACCAAAGGCGATCACAGAGCTAAGCACCAGCACGATGAGGAGCGGAAGCAGCCCAGCATTCCAACCTGCCTCGAAGACCACCAGCTTGCCGAGGAAACCGACAGCGAGCGGAAAGCCAGCAACAGAGATCACAAGAATGGTCAAAGCAATCGCTAGACCGGTGCGCCGGCGAACCAGGCCAGCCAGCTCATCGATATTCTCGACCATGCCACCTTCGCGGCGCATCGACAGGACACCACCGAACAAGCCAATTGATGCAACGACGTAGGTCGTCATGAAGACGAGCAGCGCAGCCGCGCCATACTCAGCACCCGCCGCAACAGCAATCAGCGCATACCCCATATTCGCGATCGAGGAATAGCCAAGCAGACGCTTGAGGTTCTTCTGAACAAGCGCCCCAAAGGCACCGACCAGCATCGATAGTGTCGCGATGATTGCGATGATCATCTGCCAGTCTTCAAAGACGCTCGGAAATGCCGTGTACATGAGATTTGCAAACACAATCATGCTGGCCATTTTCGGCGCTGTCGCAAAGAAGGCGACGACAGGGCTAGGTGCGCCCTCATAGACGTCGGGCGTCCAGACGTGCATCGGCGCTGCGGACACCTTGAACGCCATGCCTGAAATCATCAGGACCATACCAAACAGGAGGCCGATCCCGCTTTCAGCATTTGCAATATCTGCGTAGGCGGTCGAACCGGTAAAGCCGTAGACGAGCGAAATACCATAAAGAAGGATGCCTGACGCCAATGCGCCAAGTACGAAATATTTGAGACCGGCCTCAGCTGAACGGGCCGAGTCGCGGTGGAAAGCCGCCAATACGTAGGACGACAGGCTCAGCGTCTCGATGCCCATATAGAGCGTCATCAGGTTCGACGCCGACAGAATGATGCCCATGCCGAGTGACGCGAATACGACAAGTAGCGGGTACTCGTATCGGATCGTCCCATGGCGCGCCAGAAAGTTCTCGCCCATGAGCAAGGTCACGGCGCCGGCCAGGAAACTGACAATCTTGGCAAAATTGACGAATGGGCTGGTCGACACCAGACCGTTGAAAGCTTCGCCGCCTGACCAGTTCAAAAGGACAATGGCTGCTGCCACGACTAGCGTGGCCGCACCAAGTTTGAACGACAATGCGTTAAATTTTTTGCCGAAAACGGCACCGAGCAGCACGCCAACCAAGCCCGCGAGGGCCAGAAGCATCTCCGGCCCGATCGCCGCAATCATCGCCTCAATATTTAACATTGGCGACTAACCTCCGGTGATCATCTGGAGCGCGCGAAGACTCGTCTCGCGCGTGATGTTGAAAACGATATTGGGTGCGATACCCAGCAGAATGGTGCCGATAATCAGCGGAACGAGCGTGACGAGCTCTTTGACGCTGACATCCTGAATGGCTTCAAGCGCTGGATTTGTCACCTCGCCGAACACTGTCCGCCGATAAAGCGTAAGCATGTAAACCGCTGAGAAAATGACGCCCAGTGCGGCGCCTGCTGCCGCCCAGGTCGATGCCTGGAAAGTACCGGTCATCGTCAGGATCTCCCCGACGAACCCACTGGTCCCCGGCAGGCCGACATTGGCCATGGCGAACAGCATGAAGATGGCCGCATAGATTGGCATCTTGTTCACAAGGCCACCATAGGCCGCAATTTCACGGGTATGGGTACGGTCATAGACGACCCCCACAATAAGGAAGAGCGCGGCCGAGATGAGCCCGTGCGAGATCATCTGGAAGATGGCGCCTTGCACGCCGACTTCGGTGAACGAGAAGATGCCGAGCGTGACAAAGCCCATATGCGCAATCGAGGAGTATGCGATGAGCTTTTTCATGTCCGTCTGACGGAACGCAACGAGCGATGCGTAAACAATCGCAATCACCGATAGCGCAAACATCATTGGCTGAAACATTTCGCTGGCATCGGGGAACATTGGCAATGAGAAGCGCAGAAAGCCGTATCCGCCCATCTTCAGAAGGATACCCGCCAGAATAACGGAACCAGCCGTCGGCGCCTGGACGTGCGCGTCCGGTAGCCATGTATGGACGGGCCACATGGGAAGTTTGACCGCGAAGGACGCAAAGAACGCCAACCACAGCCAGGTCTGGACTTCTGGTGCAAAGGCGAATGTCTCAAGTACCGTAATGTCTGACGTCCCAGCCTGCAGGTACATGAAGACAACGGCTGCGAGCATGAAGAGCGAGCCCAGCAAGGTGTACAGGAAGAATTTGTAGGATGCGTAGATCCGGTCTGCACCGCCCCAGACACCGATGATAATGAACATCGGAATGAGGCCAGCTTCAAAGAACACGTAGAACACGACAAGATCCAGCGCGCAGAAAACGCCGATCATGAACGTCTCAAGAACGAGAAATGCCACCGTGTATTCAGTCAGCCGCGTTTTGACTGACCCAAAGGAAGCAATCAGGCTGATGGGTGTAAGCAGCGTCGTCAGCAGGATGAGCAAGAGCGACATGCCGTCGATGCCGAGCTTGTACTGCACACCATGAAACCAGCTGACTTCCTCAACCAACTGATATCCCGGCGCGCCGATATCGAAGCTCGCAAGCATGACGAGAGACGCCAGGAATGTGGCAACCGAAAAGATCAGGCCCGCCATCAGCGCCTTGTTGCCGCTGGCGACATCGCTTTCCTGGCTGCCCGTCATGGCGCGCACCAGCATAATCAGCACGGCACCTGCGAGCGGCAGGAATGTGACCGCTGTCAGAATAGGGAAATTGCCCATTAGCCCGCGCCTCCGACGCGCCAGAAGATCACAGCGCCAAAGACGAGCGCAGCGCCGATGATCACGAATGCATAGTGATAGAGATAGCCAGTGTGCATCGCCGAAAGACGTCGCGACCCCCACTGAACGAGCGACGTCACGCCATCCGGCCCGAGGCCATCGATGATTTTCTTGTCACCTGTTTTCCAGAAGAAGTCACCCAGCACACGAGTCCAGCGAATGATCGTGGCGTTGTAGATTTCGTCAAAATACCACTTGTTCTCGAACAGGCTGTGCAGTGGACCTCCGGACTTCGCAATCCTGGCACCGAAGCCACGATTGAAAAGATAGGTGAACGTCGCAATCAGGAAGCCTGTTACTGTGACGAACAGCGGCGCCCAGAACACCCATCCCGGGATGTTGTACTTGTCTTTCAGCAGCGTGTTGGCTTCCGCAGAATAGATTGCACCATTCCAGAACTCTTTCTGATGGTGCCCCACAAAGGAGTCATAGAAGACGAAACCGGCAAAAATCGCACCGAGCGACAACAGGCCAAGAGGTACCAACATCACCCATGGGGACTCATGCGGGTCTTCATGATGGTCGTGATGACCATGCGCATCATCAGCCAGATGATCATCAGCGTGGCTGTCGACTTCGTGGGTTTCAGGCGGAATGCTATCTTCACGAGGTCCGTGGAACGTCATGTAGATGAGGCGCCAGGAATAGAAGCTTGTGAGTAGCGCGGCGAGAATGCCGAACCAGAAAGCCAGTTGCGCGAATGTGATGCCCTGTTCGCCCGCAGCAAAAGCGGTCTCGATGATCGCGTCCTTTGAGAAGAAGCCAGCGAAACCAAGCTGCGTGTGCGGCACGCCAAGGCCGATAATCGCAATTGTCCCGATCATCATAGCGCCATAGGTCAGCGGCATATATTTCGCGACGCCGCCCATGCGGCGCATGTCTTGCTCATGATGCATTCCGTGAATGACCGAGCCAGCGCCGAGGAACAGCAATGCCTTGAAGAAGGCGTGCGTGAACAGGTGGAACATGGCGGCCTGGTAGGCGCCAATGCCGGCAGCGAAGAACATGTAGCCCAGTTGCGAACAGGTCGAGTAAGCAATCACGCGTTTGATGTCGTTTTGGGCAAGACCAACCGTGGCAGCATAGAGCGCAGTAACGGCGCCAATTAGCGTCACCATAGCTGCTGCAATCGGCGCATATTCGTAAATCGGAGACACCAGACAGACGAGATAGACGCCGGCCGTCACCATGGTTGCCGCGTGAATGAGCGCAGATACAGGTGTTGGGCCTTCCATCGCATCCGGCAGCCAGACGTGCAGGAAGAACTGCGCTGATTTACCCATCGCACCGATGAACAATAGGATACCGATCAGATCCAACGCACGCACATCCCACGCCATGAACGGCAGCACCAGATCCCGGATCGGAGCTTCACCGGCAAGCGCCAATGGCGTGACCGTCGCGTTTTCACGGATCGCACTGAGGACCGGTTCGAATTCAACTGAGCCGAACACAACGAACACCGCCATGATACCGAGCGCCAGACCGAAATCCCCTACCCGGTTGGTCACGAACGCTTTGATCGCCGCGCTGTTTGGCGCGTCTTTCGTGTACCAGAAGCCAATCAGAAGATATGAGGCCAGCCCCACGCCTTCCCAGCCGAAGAAGAGCTGGATGAAATTGTCCGCCGTCACCAGCATCAGCATCATGAAGGTGAAGAGCGAGAGATAGGAGAAGAAGCGGGCCCGGTGCGGATCCTCGCTCATATAGCCCCAGGAATAGAGGTGCACGAGGCCAGAGACGCCCGTGATAACGGCCATCATCACAATCGACATGGCATCGACGCGAATGGCCCAGTCAGCCTGGAACTGGCCAACATCCATCCAGGTCATCAGGGTGATGATGTGCGCGCTCGCATGATGGACCGCTTCGCCATGGTCGCCAGTAGCGGCTTCATGGCCACCGAAAGCAAACGTGAAGAGCTGTATTACGGAGAGAATGCCCGCAAGGCCGACCGTCGCGGTCGTGATGATCATCGACCCGCGGTCTGTGATGTACTTCTGGAACAAGCCAGCCACGAGCGCCGCGAGGCCGGGTGCCAGAACGATGAAAAGGAGTGCGTAGTCAGGTAGCATGTCTGTCACTAACCCTTCATCAGATCGACGTTTTCGACGGCGATGTCGCCGCGATTACGGAAGTAAACGACCAGAATGGCCAGCCCTACTGCAGCCTCAGCGGCCGCGACAGTCAGCACGAGCATCGCAAAAACCTGTCCTGCGATCGTTCCGGAGAAGACCGAAAACGCAACAAGGTTCAAATTGACCGAGAGCAGGATCAATTCGATCGCCATCAGGATCACAATGATGTTCTTGCGATTGACGAAAATGCCCACGACGCCGGTTGTGAACAGGACGGCAGATACCGCAAGGAAATGGTTGATCGTAATATCCATGACCTAAAGTCCCTCGCCCGATTTGACGTCAACCATCCGAGTGGCATCGCCGCGCGTACGTTGCGTTTGCTTCGCGATATTCTGGCGTTTGACGTGAGGCTTGTGGCGCAGCGTAAGCACAATTGCGCCAATCATCGCGACCAGTAGTACAAGGCCCGACATTTGAAACAGCAGAAGATACTCGGTGTACATGACCTGCCCGATCGCTTCAGCATTCGTCTCAGCGCCCGGATAAGGATTGAAATTGTTGCCCTCACCGCCGCGCGCGAACGTCGCCAGCGCAATTTCGGCAATAAAGGCAATGCCCATAAGCGCGCCAAATGGAAGATAGCTCAAAAAGCCCTGTTTTAGCTCAACAAAGTCAACATCCAGCATCATCACGACGAACAGGAACAAGACCGCGACAGCGCCAACGTATACGACAACCAGAAGCATCGCGAGGAATTCAGCACCAATCAGAACGAGAAGTCCCGCCGAGGTGAAGAAGGCGAGAATCAGCCAGAGCACCGAGTGCACCGGGTTCTTTGCCGCAATCACGGCAATCGCCGAGAATGTTACGATCGCGGCTAATATGTAGAAGGCGATGAGTTCCACCGGTTCAGCCCCAGTCCATAGATGACGGCAAGCCCGTCGTTAATCCAAAAAGCGCCCCGCCCTAGCGGTATGGCGCATCGAGTTCAAGGTTGCGCGCAATCAGCCGTTCCCAGCGATCACCATTCGCAAGCAGTCGGTCCTTATCGTAGTAGAGTTCTTCGCGGGTCTCGGTCGCGAATTCAAAATTCGGTCCCTCGACAATCGCATCGACCGGGCAGGCTTCCTGGCAGAAACCGCAATAGATGCATTTCACCATGTCGATGTCGTATCTGGTCGTCCGGCGCGATCCATCTTCGCGCGGTTCAGCCTCAATCGTGATGGCTTGCGCGGGACAGATTGCTTCGCACAGTTTGCAGGCGATGCAACGCTCTTCGCCGTTCGGATACCGGCGAAGCGCATGCTCGCCGCGGAAACGCGGGCTTAGCGGATTTTTCTCGAACGGGTAATTGTTCGTCGCTTTCCGCCGGAACATCTCGCGGATGCCCAATCCGAACGCTCCGAAAAAGTCGGTCAGCAAGGCGCCGCGGAGGGTTTGCACAAGGCTCATGATTGCACTCCAGCGTAAACAACATAGCCGGCAACGATGATGACGGCCCCAAGCGATGTTGGAAGGAAGATTTTCCAGCCGAGGCGCATCAGCTGGTCATAGCGGTAACGTGGGACGACCGCCTTCACCAGCGCGAAAAGGAAGAAGAAGAAAACGGTCTTCGCCATAAACCAGGCAACATGGCCGAGATTGACCAGCCAGGTCGGGAAATTGGCAACGAAGTCCTCTCCGAAAGGAATGGGACCATGCCAGCCGCCAAGGAAGAGCAGCGTCATCATCGAACACATCAGAACGATGTTGAGATATTCACCGATCATGAAGAGCAGATAAGGCGTTGAGGAGTACTCCACCTGATAGCCAGCGACGAGTTCCGATTCAGCCTCGGGAAGGTCAAATGGTGGCCGGTTCGTTTCTGCCAGTGCCGAGATGAAGAACATCACGAACATCACAACCATCACTGGAAACATCAGGATGTGATTGAAGCTGAACAAATGCCAGGTCCAGAAACCACCCGACTGGTTATTTGCAATATCCGACAGGTTCATCGAGCCGACCAGCAGAATGACTGTGATGATGATGAAGCCGATAGAGACTTCATAGGACACCATCTGCGCGGCTGACCGAAGCGAGCCGAGGAACGGATATTTCGAGTTCGAGGCCCAGCCGCCCATGATGATGCCATAGACACCAAGCGACGAGACAGCGAACAGATAAAGGATACCGACATTGAGGTCAGATATGACCCAGCCCGGCGCGACTGGAATAACGGCCCAGGCTGCAAATGCGAGCGTCAAGGAAAGGATTGGAGCGAGCAGGAACACGGTCTTGTTCGCGCCTGCCGGTATAATAATTTCCTTGAGCAGGAACTTCCCGAAGTCGGCAAAGCTCTGCATCAGCCCCCACGGTCCAACAACGTTCGGGCCTTTGCGCATCATCACAGCGGCCCAGACCTTCCGGTCCATAAGCAGCAGGAATGCTAGAGACAGTAGCAGGACAATCGTGAACAGCAGGATCTGACCAATAACGGTCAGCCAGCCAAACAGCAGTCCATGTTCCTGAATGAATGCACTCATGGCGCTCGCCTACTCTGCTGCTACTGGTGTTTCAAGGCCACGCTTCATAAGCGAGCACTCCGCCATTGTCTTTGACGCCCGTGCGATCGGGTTCGTCAGGTAGAAATCTTCAAATGGCGCTTCAAAAGGACGCGCTTTCGCAAGACTTTTTGCTTTGGCCGGCACTTTCGAAAGAACCTCGAAGCCGCCTTTTCCAGGCGCAAAGCCCAGTCCCGCAAACAGGCTGTTTGCCTCGCGAAGCTGCTCGCGCAGCTCAGACGCCGAATCATATCCAAGCGGTTTGCCTAGCGAAGCCGACAGAGCCCGGAATATGGCCCATCCTTCACGTGCGTCGCCCTTAGGCTGCACCGCTTTGCGGGTCATCTGAACACGGCCTTCGGTGTTCACATAGGTCGCTTCCATCTCGGTATAGGCCGTGCAAGGAAGGATGATGTCCGCCTTGGCTGCGCCTGCGTCACCATGATGACCAACGTAAACGATCTTGGTGTCGCCAGTATTGCTGAGGTCTACCTCATCCGCGCCGAGCAAAACCAGCGTTTCTACGCCGCCATTCAGCATCTCATGTGTGCTGAGGCCTTCGTCGCCGGGCACAAAGCCAACATCGAGCGCGCCAACACGTGCAGCGGCGTTGTGCAGCACACCAAATCCGACCCACTCCTCGGTGATACCACCAGCGTCCAGGGCCAGCTGATGCGCAGCGTTCAGCACATCCTCTCCGCTATCGCCCAGCAATGCAGTCTCACCGACCACAATCATTGGCCGCTTTGCGTTTTTCAGAATGTCGGCAAAAGGACCGTCGCCCTTCATGGCTGATGCGATGGCACCAGCGCCTGTGCCGAGATGCTCATAGTCATAGGTCAGGTCGACGGCATCGCCGATCACCGCGACTTTGAGATCATTCCAGAGCCAGGACTTGCGGATGCGAGCGTTCCAGACAGCGGCCTCAACGCGTGGATTGGTGCCAATAAGGACAAGCGCATCGGCTTCTTCGACCCCCATCAGGGTCGGATTGAGAATGTACTTTTCGCGATCGGCGATGACGGGGATTTGCCAGCCTGCTGGACGGCAATCAGTTGATTTCGTCCCAAGCGAACCAGCAACATCGAGCGCAGCTTTCAACTGTTCGACCTCAACAAGATCCCCAGCGACAAAACCTGTCTTTTCACCGGAGGCTTTGAGCAGCTCGGCCGTCTTCGCGAGGGCATCAGACCAGCTCGCGGGTTGAAGCTTTCCGTTGACGCGGATGTAAGGTTTGTCGAGGCGTTGGCGGGCGAGACCATCCCAGATGAAACGTGACTTATCCGACAACCACTCTTCGTTCACTTCTTCATTCACAACAGGCATGATCCGCATCACGGCATCGCCCTTTGCATCGACGCGAATGGCCGCGCCCATCGCATCCATGATGTCGATCGACTCTGTTTTGCGCAGCTCCCATGGCCGCGCATTATAGGCATACGGCTTCGACGTCAGCGCACCGACAGGGCAAAGGTCGATCACATTGCCTGAAAGTTCGGACGACAGTGATTCTTCAAGATATGTCGTGATTTCAGCGTCTTCGCCGCGAGAGATCATGCCGATCTCTTCGACACCGGCAACTTCAGCCGCAAAGCGCACGCAGCGCGTACACTGAATACAGCGCGTCATGATCGTCTTGACCAGCGGCCCCATATTCTTGTTTTCA
This sequence comes from Henriciella litoralis, assembly GCF_002088935.1. Taxonomy (NCBI): domain Bacteria; kingdom Pseudomonadati; phylum Pseudomonadota; class Alphaproteobacteria; order Hyphomonadales; family Hyphomonadaceae; genus Henriciella; species Henriciella litoralis. Next base: position 328,280 of record NZ_NCSS01000006.1, on the reverse strand, counting down.
ACCGCGCGCTTATTGAGCTCGTAACGTGACCCTGACCGGCCATAGGCCATGGCCTGGTCCTGCAGGTCACACTCGCCACCCTGGTCACAAATCGGACAATCCAGCGGATGGTTGATCAGGAGGAATTCCATCACCCCATTGCGCGCCTTTTCCACATACTCACCGCTGGTGAGAATATTCGGCGGCGTGCCATCCGGGTTCATCCGCATATCGCCAACGGTTTGTGCGCAAGAAGCAATCGGCTTCGGAGCGCCCTTCCATTGCACAAGACACATCCGGCAATTGCCAGCGACAGACAGGCGCTCATGGTAGCAGAAACGCGGAATTTCAGCGCCTGCTGCCTCGCACGCCTGCATCAGCGTGTAGCCCTTCGGGACCTCAATGTCCTTGCCGTCGATGTTCAGTTTGAAAAGATCGTCAGCCATGACTTAGAACTCTTTCACGGGATTAAATTCAGTTTGGCGCGACAGCGTATTCCAGCGCGCCAGAAGATAGGTCGGGATAATCAGGACAAGCCCCGTCAGCATGCTGGCTGGACGCCATACACGCTGCATCAGGACTTCGTAGCCGAACCCCAGAAGCATCGAGACAACAGATACCGCAAGGATCACCCAGAGAAATTTGGTGGAAATCAGCGACAGCACGCCAAATCCGCTCAGCAGAATCATTTGCAGAACAGGCAGAGCCATGTCCGAGCGGGCAAAAACGCTGAGCCCAACAGCTTGTAGCACCACGATCAGGCCGAACGCGTTCGCCCCGATAATGATGGCGCACCAGATCGCCGTTAGAATGTTTCTCAGCTGCTTCATCGCCCCTCTTCCCCTACTCTGCGGCTACCGTCGCGCCCTGCACCTGAGTGTAAGGCTTGCGATACTGAGAGATACGGTCTTCGATCTCATGGCGGAAGTGACGGATGAGGCCCTGGACCGGCCAGGCCGCCGCATCGCCGAGCGCGCAGATCGTGTGACCCTCGACCTGCTGGGAAACGTCCAGCAGCATGTCGATATCTGCTGATTCCGCATCACCTTTGGCCATACGCTCCAGCACGCGCCACATCCAGCCGGTGCCTTCGCGGCATGGCGTACACTGGCCGCAGCTCTCATGGCGGTAGAAGTAGGAAATACGTGCGATGGCTTTGATGAGGTCAGTCGACTTGTCCATCACGATCACAGCAGCCGTTCCAAGACCCGAGCGGAGATCACGCAGCGTATCGAAATCCATGTATGCGTCCATGATTTGCTCAGCCGGCACCATAGGCACCGATGAACCACCAGGAATGACCGCCTTGAGGTTATCCCAGCCGCCACGAATGCCGCCGCAATGGGTATCGATCAGATCCCTGAAAGTGATCGACATTTCTTCTTCGACATTGCACGGCTTGTTCACATGACCTGACACGCAGAACAGCTTGGTTCCGGTATTGTTTGGACGGCCGAAACCAGCAAACCATTCGGCGCCGCGGCGCAAAATAGTAGGCGCCACCGCAATAGACTCAACATTGTTCACGGTCGTCGGGCAACCATAGAGACCCGCATTCGCCGGGAATGGAGGCTTAAGGCGCGGCTGGCCTTTCTTGCCTTCAAGGCTTTCGAGCAAGGCTGTTTCTTCGCCGCAAATGTAGGCGCCAGCCCCGTGGTGAACATAGAGATCAAAGTCCCAACCGTTCTTGTTGTTCTTGCCGATCAGTTTGGCCTCATAGGCTTCCTTGACGGCTTTTTCGAGCGCTTCGCGTTCAGCAATGTACTCGCCGCGAATATAGACGTAGCAGGCGTGCGCGCGCATCGCATAGGACGCGATCATGCAACCTTCGATCAGAAGGTGCGGATCGTGCCGCATAATTTCACGGTCCTTACACGTACCAGGCTCGGACTCGTCGGCGTTGACCACGAGATAATGCGGACGTTCACGAACTTCCTTCGGCATGAAGGTCCACTTCAGGCCAGTCGGGAAGCCAGCACCGCCGCGTCCACGCAGTCCGGATGCTTTGATCTGATCGCAGATCCATTCCGGGGTCTGCTGTAGCATTTCGCGCGTCAGGTGCCATGCACCGCGCTTCTTTGCTTCTTCCAGCCCCGGCGAATGTGCGCCGTAGAGATTGGTGAAAATCCGGTCCTTATCCTGAAGCATCAGTTTTGCCCCTTCTTGGAAGCTGCAAACTCTTTCGCCTGGCTTATCCAGTTCTCGCGCTCAATGCGTCCGCGGAACGAAAGATAACTATCGACCCATTTGATGTTGTCATCGGTCCAGGCAGCAATCTGCTCGAATGTGTAAATCCCAAGACCATGAAGCTGGCCTTCAATCTTCGGGCCGATGCCCTTGATTGTTTTCAGGTTGTCCGCCTGGTCTGACGAAATGTCAGCAACTTCAGGCTTTTGGCCTTCAATCGCGTTTTCGTCCTCAATCTCTGCGTCGGCCGCCTCAACATCCTTCTTGGTCGCCTCTTCGCGATCAACATTAGTTGGATCCTTACGAGCAGGCTTGGCCTTTGCTTCTGCCTTGGGCGCCTCGGTGTTCTGAGCCTCGGGCAGGTTCGGAAGACCTTTCACGCCATTTCGGCTACCGTCAAAAAGGGCCTCATCTTCAAGGCTGGTCAGGCCACCTTGCGGCGCACTGTTCAGGCGGTCGACGAATGTACCCGGCTCGACATCAACGCCATTCCCGAGCTTGTCGAGAATTTCGTCAAACGTCTCAGGCGTCAGATCTTCATAATAATAGTCGTTGATCTGAACCATTGGCGCATTCACGCAGGCCCCAAGGCACTCAACTTCTTCCCAGGAAAGACGGCCATCATCCGTAACGCCCATCTTCTTGCCGATCCGCTTCTCGCAGACCTTTTTGAGATCATTGGCGCCGCGCAGCGCACACGGCGTCGTGCCGCAAAGCTGAACGTGATGCTTGCCGACAGGCTGTAGCCGGAACATCGTATAGAAGGTCGCGACTTCGTAGACGCGGATATAAGGCATTTCCAGCCGGTCCGCGACGGTGCGCATCGCTGGCTCAGACAGCCAGCCATTATTATCTTTCTGCGCCAGCCAGAGCAGCGGGATCACCGCGGACCGCTTCTTCTCTTCCGGGTATTTCCCCAGCCAGAAAGCAATCGTTGGCTCTGTCTCAGCCTTGAAGGCGAAACTGTCGCCGCCGGCATCCAGATCAAATCGACGAAAAGCCATTACCGGTCGATCTCCCCAAACACGATATCAAGCGACCCAAGAATAGCCGACACGTCGGCCAACATGTGGCCCTTACATAAATGATCCATAGCCGCGAGGTGCGGGTAGCCCGGCGCGCGGATCTTCGCGCGATATGGCCGGTTCGTCCCGTCGCTGACCAGATACACACCGAACTCGCCCTTTGGCGCTTCGACGCACGCGTAAACTTCACCCTCGGGCACGTGGAAGCCCTCGGTGTAAAGCTTGAAGTGGTGGATCAGCGCTTCCATTGAGCGCTTCATGTCACCGCGGCGCGGCGGAGACACCTTTGAACCCGCCAGAAGCACTTCGCCCTCGGGCATGTTTTCGATGCACCATTTCATGATGTCATTGGCGACGAGCATCTCATCCATCCGGCAGACATACCGGTCGTAATTGTCGCCATTATTCCCAACGACGATCTTCAGCACGTCACCTGGAATCTCGTCGTAAATTTCATATGGCTGAGACCGGCGAAGGTCCCAAGCCAGACCAGACCCACGGACCATGACGCCAGAAAAACCCCATTCCATGATGGTCTTCTCATCAACGACGCCGATATCGGCGTTGCGCTGCTTGAAGATCCGATTCTCTGTGATGAGCCCTTCGATTTGCTCCAGCGCGGCCGGAAACTCCTCACAGAAGGTCATGATGTCATCGATCAGCGCTTGCGGTAGATCCTGGTGAACACCGCCCGGACGGAAATAGGCCGAGTGCATGCGTGAACCTGACGCGCGCTCATAAAAGCCCATCAGCTTTTCGCGCTCCTCGAAGCCCCATGTGATTGGCGCGAGCGCGCCGCAGTCCATGGCCTGCGTCGTGATATTCAGCATGTGAGACAGGATACGGCCCATCTCGGAATAAAGAACGCGAATAAACTTGGCGCGCCGTGGCACTTCCAGGCCGAGCAGACGCTCGATCGCAAGACACCAAGCATGCTCCTGATTCATCGGCGCAACATAATCGAGCCGGTCAAAATACGGCAGACCTTGAAGATAGGTCTTGTACTCGAGCAGTTTCTCGGTGCCGCGGTGAAGCAGGCCGACATGGCTGTCGATCCGTTCGACGACTTCGCCATCAAGGTCCATGATCATCCGCAGAACGCCGTGCGCCGCAGGATGCTGCGGGCCGAAGTTCAGCGTAAACTTGCGCTCATCCATCGCCGGTGTGCCATCAGCCATTGCTTGGCTCCTTCTCGGCTTTCTCGTCTCCAGGCAGCTCTTTCGTCATGCCTTCCCACGGAGACAGGAAGTCAAAATTTCGATATTCCTGCACCAGCCGGACCGGCTCATTCACGACGCGCTTTTCGAGGTCGTCATACCGAACTTCGGTGAAGCCAGTCAGCGGGAAATCCTTCCGAAGCGGATAGCCCTCAAACCCATAATCAGTGAGCAGCCTGCGAAGGTCCGGGTGTCCAGCAAACCGGATACCATACATGTCGAAAGCTTCGCGCTCGAACCAGTTTGCGCTTGGGTGAAGATCAACGAGGCTCGGTACGGCCGTCGCCTCATCTGTCGACACCTTGATACGTACGCGCTGGTTCAACCGCATCGACAGAAAATGATAGACAACCTCGAAACGCTGCCCGCGCTCCGGCCAGTCTACGCCACAAATATCGATAAGCGTCTCAAAGACGCACTGATTGTCGTCCTTCAGGAATTTCGCCAGCTTGACGATGGAATCGCGTTCAGCCGTAACCGTCAGCTCGCCATGGCGAACGTCAAAACTTTTTACCGCGTCAGAACAGCTTTCGCTGATATGAGCGCCAAGCTCTCTCAAGGCTTCCGTCATGTCGATCTACCCTTTCGCCTAGCGCTCAATCGAGCCTTCGCGGCGGATCTTCTTCTGAAGCTGCAGCATGCCATATACGAGCGCCTCTGCCGTTGGTGGGCACCCAGGAACGTAAATATCAACCGGCACAATCCGGTCACAACCCCGCACGACGGAATAGCTGTAGTGATAATAACCACCGCCATTCGCGCACGAGCCCATAGACACAACATAACGCGGCTCTGGCATCTGGTCGTAAACCTTGCGAAGCGCGGGCGCCATCTTGTTGGTGAGCGTGCCGGCAACGATCATGACGTCAGACTGACGAGGTGACCCCCGCGGCGCCATGCCGAACCGCTCCAGATCGTAACGCGGATTGCCCGCCTGCATCATTTCGACGGCGCAGCAGGCAAGCCCGAACGTCATCCACATCAGAGAGCCAGTTCTGGCCCAGGCGATGAGGTCATCTGCCTTCGCGGTGAAGAAGCCCTTATCAGCAAGGTGATCGGACAGTCCGGCGAAAAACGGATCGTCGGCGCGCACATCGTGCCCGCCTTCAACGCCGCTGCGTCCAGCGCCTAATGCGTATGGCTTGAAATCGTCGGCCATTATTCCCACTCCAGCGCGCCACTGCGCCATTCATAGATGAAGCCTACGGTCAGCACGCCCAGAAAGGCGACCATTGACCAGAAACCGAACACGCCGATCGCACCAAGCGATACGGCCCACGGAAACAGGAAGGCGACTTCGAGATCGAAGATGATGAACAGAATCGCGACGAGGTAGAATCGCACGTCGAATTTCATGCGCGCATCGTCAAAAGCATTGAAGCCGCACTCATAGGCGGAATTCTTTTCCGGGTCAGGATTGGATGGCGCCAACACTGCCGATCCAATGATGAATAGCAGCGAAATAATAACGCCAAGCGCCAGGAACAGGATTACCGGAAGATAATCGAGGGCAAAGGCTTCAATTTCGGTCATTGAGGTCAACTCCTCGAGAGCGTGTCATCGAAGCGTCGGGTTAGGACGCTTTCGTAACAATAGCAACATGTCAGCTTCACGATTGATAGGCCCTTCGCAGCAAAAATTGCTGCGCATGCGTGCGGCGAGGCGACGCGCCTTGCCAGCATCGTCAACGGCGAACCCGCACTGACCTGATTGTTGGAAAGAATGGTGCCCGGGGGCGGATTTGAACCACCGACACGCGGATTTTCAATCCGCTGCTCTACCCCTGAGCTACCCGGGCAGGCCGCTTGGGAAACGGCGTCATAACGCTGCTCATGCAGGTTGTCCAATACTCTGTCTGAAGTTTTTGCAGCCCCGGTCATTTCAGCTAGCTGTAACGCGGCTTTACCGCCTGTTTTCCACCCTCTCCTCTGCGAACAAGTTCACAGACTTCGGCCAGATCGGACAGGTAGTCGTCAATAAAATCGGCGTGCGCTGGCGACAGCATAAGGTGAAGACTCGGTGGCTCCTTCGTCACCGAAGTGAACCATCCTCGGGCATACATCTCCCCGTACAATGCATAGGCATGAAGATCAGGATGCCGGAATGCGATCAGGCCAAGCACAGGCGAGCCAAGAATTTCGAACCCAAGCCGTTTTACGCCGCGTTCGACGCGCTTGCGCGTGTCACACACCTTGCCCTGTAGCCAACAATAACCGTCTTGCCCGAGAAACCGCATGATGGCCCAGGCCGCTGAAATTGCACCACCCGGCCGGGTCCCAGCCAGCGTTGGCGTTTTCATCGGCGCGCCAGACCAACCCGCCATGTCGAATGGCATGAAGCTGTAAAGCTCTTCTGACCTGAACAAGACGGTTGAGGCGCCTTTGGCCGCATATCCATACTTGTGAAGATCGGCGCTCATCGAATGAACGCCCTCATTCTCGATGTCGAACGACGGAACTGGCTCACCATTCATCTTGGCGAAGGGCGCGAAATATCCACCGACACACGCGTCCACGTGAAGCCAGAGGTCTTTTTGGGTCGCGAGATCAGACAATGCCGGTATTGGATCAATGATGCCATGCGGGAAATTAGGCGCAGACCCGACAATCATGATGGTGTCGTCGTCACAGGCAGCCTCCATGCCCGTGCAGTCGGCCTCATAGGATCCATCAGTCTTCAGCGGGACACGGCGGACCTCGATGTCCATGAGATGAGCCGCCTTGTCGAACGCCAGATGCGCTGACTGCGGCAGCACAATATTGCCAACTGACAAGGCTCTGCCTTTAGATCGCGCAAAATCTCGAGCAGTTTTGATCGCCATCGTAATCGAATCAGTACCGCCGGAGGTGATTGCACCTGCGGCGCCAGAAGGCGCGTGCAGCAGGTCGAGCGCCATCGACACGACCTCCCTTTCCATCTGCGCCAAAGACGGAAAAGCGAGCGGTCCAAGACCGTTTTCTGACATGAATGAGGTGTAGGCCAACTTCTGGAGACGTTCGATCTCCAGTCCGGCATTAAAGACGTAGACCGCCGTTTTGCCATCTCGCCATTTGGCGTCATTAGCGCCGCGCTCAACAAGTTCAGCCTCAAGCTGGTCCTGCGTCATTCCCTGTTCGGGTAATCTGATGCGTTTCTCCATGGCTGGAGAATAGCAATATCAGCCGCAATGGCGACCCCTACAGGACTTGAACCTGTAACCGTCGGATTAGAAGTCCGGTGCTCTATCCAGTTGAGCTAAGGGGCCGGGATTGATCTCAGTGCGTCCAGGGCTGTTTGCGATCTGGCGCAAAATTTTCTGAGTAGGACTTTACGAGTCGTTTCGGCTCTCTTGGCTCATCTACTGTGAAGGTGAGCTTTTCGCGCTTGGCAAAATCAATCGCCTGCTCGCGTGTATCAAAGTGCAGGCGAACCTGTCCGGTTGTATCGTTGATACTTGTCCAGCCCATCAGAGGGTCTGAAAACCGGTCATCACCAGAGCGGAACTCCAGGACCCATTCACGTGTCTTCCCGCGACCGGACTGCATAGCAGTTTTCCGGGGCTTATAGATACGTGCATCCATTGGGGGCCTCCGTTTTTCGATGGTCGGAGCGAGAGGATTCGAACCTCCGACCCCCTGATCCCAAATCAGGTGCGCTACCAGGCTGCGCCACGCTCCGACATCGGAGGCCCTTCTATGCAGACACGTCGCTGCAGGCAAGCCCTATTTGGCTGTTCTGCGCAGTGTTCTGAAAGTTGCGTCAGCTCGGGCCACCAATCCGCCCTTCACTGTTAGGTCTGCCGACACATGAACGATGCCATTATCGACGGATTTGATAACAGGTGTGCCCTCCAGCCAGTTCCCGGGACGAATCGTTCCGAAGAAGCTGGTGGTCAGTTTGAGGGTAACGGACATTTTCCTGGTGGCATGCCAGACTGCATAGGCAAGCGCGCCATCCGCGAACGAGCTTACCATTCCACCGTGCATGAAGCCCATGCTGTTGCAGTGGCGCTCAAGAACCCAGATGCCACTTCTCAGATCACCTTTTGCCGATGCGCGACAAACAGGGCCGTTGCGGGTCGTGAATGGACCGCGCGATTTTGAAGCTTCAAACCCTTCGGGCGGCGGCCGATTCTCAAATTGATCAGTGGGCATCGTTTCCGAAGACCGGATGCAGGACCGTATCACCTGGCTCAATGCCAAGCTCCGCAGCGCGGCCTCCGTTGATTTCCAGAACGGCTTTGACAGGCATGCCTGGAGAGATGGTCCGGAGCGAGCCCGGGACGGTATTGCGCGCAATCATCTGGACTGAACCATCAGACGTGATGAACAGCATGTCGAGAGGAATAAGTGTGTTCTTCATCCACATGGCCGGCTCTCTTGGACTGCCGAAATCAAACAGCATGCCGGCATCTTCGCCGAGCGTCTCCCGATCCATCAGCCCGAAAGAGATTTCACTTGGTTCATCCGCAAGCTCAACGGTGAACTCGTGAGCTCCATTGGCTGACTCGATCGTGAGATCCGATGTTTCCAGCGTTTGAGCTGTTGCGGCAGCGCCTGCCGTCGCGAGAACGACACTGGCGATCAGGGAGAGAAATGCGGTTTTCATGCCGATTGTGTAGCGTCAGTGCGAGACGCGCACAACTGCGAAGCGCAACTCATCTGGCTGCCTCAGTCCGTATGGATACTCGAAACAAATTCACCTTTTGCGCCATCACTGATCGAGACCCGAATTTCCTTTCCGGCTTCGATTGAATCGACACCGCCTCGCCTCAAAACGGAAATGTGCACAAAGATGTCGGCCTCGCTGCCCGTTCTATTGACGAAGCCGAAGCCTTTTTCGTCATTGAACCACTTCACTATCACCAATTCGGGCTCAGGTGCCTCTCCGCGCTCCTTGGCGATTATCGCCTTCGGACGATCCATTTCGATGATGTGCTCAACTTGCCAGCCTCTTTGGCCTTTGACGGCGTCGCAAATGATTCGCGCGCCCTCGTCGGCATAGCTTTCGCCATATGTCCGCAGGACGGACACATGCAGCATGACATCGCCCGTCAGATCTTCGGATGACACTGAATCGGGAACGACAAAGCCGTACCCCTTGGCGACATCAAACCATTTGACCGCGCCAATAACCCTTACAGCAGGATTTGATCCATTGTCTTCAATTGGAGAATTGAAAGCATTCATCTACCGCCCGTCCCTGTGGGTGATGATAGACAAATTGATTCGGCAAAGTCATCCCCGATTGGGGAAACTATTTTCAAATTTATGGAAGATGGTGTCGAAAGTGGCACTCCCTAGGGGAATCGAACCCCTCTTTCCAGGTTGAAAACCTGGCGTCCTAACCGATAGACGAAGGGAGCGCTCTGCTCGAGGGCGTGCGTATAGCTGTAGATTTCTGGAGGTTCAAGTCAGCAATCAGCATGCCTGCCACTTTTTGTCAGTTGGCATCCGTGACAGCTGCATCAAGCACTTCGAACTGAACTCTACGGCGCCCGTTCCACTCATCCGCTTTCAGGCGCCCAACCAAGCTGAGATTGCCGCCAGCGAATGCTGCGTCGCCCAAGGGCGTATCGGCAAAACGCCAGGCCAGACATTCAATTGTCGTCCCGCCATCCGAAGCCTGGAACTTCAGATGATTCTGTCCGATACGACGCGGCGCGATCACTTTGATATCTTTCATCGCAAAGACAGGCTGCGGCGCGCCCTGACCAAAAGGCCCAAGCTTGTCCAGCATGTCGCAAAGCTCAATGCTGGCTGCGCTTGGCGACAGGATACCATCCACCTCGAGCCGCTTGGCTTCTTCACGCTCGCTCTTGAACGCCGCCATGTGCTCACACATCCAGGCGTCCAGCGCAGCGATCCGATCAGGCGCCACACTCAGACCGCCAGCCATCGCATGGCCGCCGCCTGACAGGATGATGCCTTCGCTCGCCGCCTGTGAAATCGCCCCGCCAATATTCACACCACGCACTGAGCGGGCAGATCCCTTCGCAACCGGACCGAGATCATCTCCCCACCCAATAACAATTGTCGGCAAATGGAACCGGTCCTTGATCCGGCCGGCAACGATCCCGATCACGCCCGGATGCCATCCTTCTCCAGAGACGATCAGCACGCCTCGTTCCGGATTCGCCTCTAGCTGGCGCTCGGCTTCAGTCGTTGCAATCTCCAATATGTGCGCCTCGACGGCCTTACGCTCATCATTCAGGCCATGAAGCCGCTCAGCGAGTTCGAGCGCCTCCTGGCGATCATCTGTCGCCAGCAGCTTCGCTGCGAGCCAGGGATCACCGATTCGCCCGCCGGCATTCAGCCTCGGTCCAAGCACAAAGGTTGCATGATAAACGCTGTCCATCACACCGATGCCGGCGACATCAGCCAGCGCCCGAAGGCCCGGATTGCCACTACGCGTCATGATACGCAGCCCCTGGCGCACAAATGCGCGATTAGCATCGCGCAGGGGCGACATGTCGCAAAGTGTGCCCAGAGCGCACAGGTCGAGCCACTGAAGCACGTCAGGCAAGCCTTCAGGCGGCGCCACATTGCGCCTGCGTGCTTCCGCATTCATCGCCACCAACATCACGAACACCACGCCAGCAGCGGCGAGATGGCCGTATCCCGACGTATCATCGGGTCGATTCGGATTTACCAGAGCCGCGGTATGAGGCAGCTGCGCGCCCATAAGGTGGTGATCAATCACGATCACCGGCAAGTCGATGTCACGTGCCGCGTCAAGCGCTGAGGTCGCCGCTGCGCCGCAATCTACAGTGATTACAAGTTCCGCCCCGGACTTCTTGAGGTGCCGAAAGGCTTCAGGGGACGGCCCATAGCCTTCTGTGAGACGGTCCGGCACATAAAGGCCAAGCTCGCGCCCCCACGCCCTGAAGTAGCGCGCTAGCAGAGCAGATGACGTTCCGCCATCAACATCATAATCGGCAAAGACGGTGACATCGCGCCCATCGAGGATCGCATCCAGCATGAGGCCGGCAGCTTTTTCCATATCCTGAAACGAGGACGGGTCAGGAAAGGTCTCTTTCAGCGTTGGATTTAGGTAGCCATCTGCCGAATCAGGGCCGACTCCGCGCTGATCCAGAATGCGGGCGATGACATCTGGCAAGGATGTAGCCAGAGACAGCTTTCTGATCGCCTCCTCATCTGAAGGCGTAAGCGTCCAGAACCGCCCAGTGAGAGAACGCTCGACCCCGTAGAGATAAGTCTCCGGCGCCACGGGTTCAGGACGTACGATGTCGAGAGTTGATTTTCCGGACCATGCCGTCCGCAGAACTCATCACAAGCGTATCAGTGATCGTCCAACCATTCCGGACAATGACGCCATCGACCAGGCCGCCTTTCGTGACGCCCGTTGCGCAAAAGACGGTTTCGTCGCTCGCCAACTCATCAAGTTTATATTTGCGATCGAAATCGGTCAGCCCAACGCGGCGCGCGCGCGCCTTTTCGTCGTCATTGCGGAACACCAAACGTCCATGCATCTGACCACCTACGCATTTGAGCGCTGCTGCCGCGAGCACACCTTCCGGCGCACCGCCCTGGCCAATATAGAGATCAATCCCCGTATCAGCATTCGTTGTATCGATGACGCCGGCAACATCGCCGTCAGATATGAGCCGGATCCGAGCGCCGACACTTCGCAGGCTCTCGATGATGTCACCATGCCGTGGCCGGTCCAGTACACACGCGGTCATTGACGAGACAGGTCGGCCTGCGGCCTTCGCGAGTTCTGAAACATTCTCAGCCGGTGTCGCATCAAGGTCGATCACATCAGAGGCATATCCCGGACCAATTGCGATCTTGTCCATATAAGTATCAGGGGCGTGCAGCAGTCCGCCTTTTGGGGAGATCGCAAGCACGGCCAAAGCGTTAGACATTGCTTTCGCAGTCAGGGTCGTTCCCTCAAGCGGGTCGAGTGCGATATCGATTTCGGGGCCGTTCCCCGTGCCGACCTCTTCGCCAATATAGAGCATTGGCGCTTCGTCCCGCTCACCTTCGCCAATAACGATACGGCCCTTGAAGTCGACGCCGTTGAAAGCCGTTCGCATGGCGTCGACGGCAGCTTGATCAGCTGATTTCTCGTCTCCGAGTCCGGCCAGCTTTTGCGCAGCGATGGCAGCGAGTTCAGTGACCCGAACCATCGCATCGGCCAGATGAGGTACCAATACACTACGCGTCATACAAACACTCCAGACGGTAAAACCGCCTGCTCCCCTACCCTAGTTGTTTTAGTCTGCGGACGCTTCAATCGCCATGATCTGAGGCGTTCCGATATTTGACTCCAGCGACTCGAGCCGTTCCCGCGCAATCCCGATTTCCCGCCGCGAGCAAATATGCGTCACGATGGCGATTGGAGCTGCACCGTCATCATCGGCTGAATCCTGAAGCAGCTTGTCGACCGACACGCCAGCATCCGCCAGCGCTTCAGTCAACTCAGCCAAAGAACCAGCCCGGTCCCGCAGACGGACCCGTACAAAATAGGCAGATTTCTCGTCAGGTTCCGCCATCACGAATTTGCGCACATCATGATGATCCGCGCGGCCGAAGGCCGGACGAGCGATCGGATTAAACAGCTTCGCGACGTCCCCCATCACGGCGCTGGCCGTCGGCCCCGGTCCTGCGCCAGGGCCTGTAAGCGTCACCGCGCCAAGAGGATCCCCTTCAATACGGATCGTATTCAGGCTGCCATTTACGCGCGCGAGCGGATGATTAACGGGCAGCGCATATGGCTCAACGCGGCAGACCACTCCGTCCGACGTGATCTTGCCTTCTGCAATCAGTTTGATCCGAAGGCCAAGACGATCGGCGAGGTCGAGGTCGAGTAACTCGACACCCTCAACACCGCGGACGGAGACTTTCGAGAAATCGAGATCTGCGGAGAAGGCGATTGCTGCCAGAATTGCGGCCTTGTGAGCGGCATCCATACCAGACACATCCAGCGTCGGATCAGATTCCGCATAGCCGAGACGCTGAGCTTCAGCGAGAACCGACTCATAGGTTCGCCGCGTCGCAAGCATCTCAGTCGTCAGGAAGTTACAGGTCCCGTTCAGAATGCCCGTGACGCGCCGCACGTCGACGCCAGCCAGAGAGTCTCTCAACACACGAACAACAGGCACACCGCCAGCGACCGCCGCTTCAAAAAGAAGGTCAACGCCCTGCTCACGTGCGAGCTCAGCGAGTTCCTGACCATGCATCGCGATAAGGGCCTTATTGGCCGTGATAACCGCTTTTCCGGATTTCAGGGCGGTTTCAACCGCGACTTTCGCCGGCCCATCAGAGCCGCCAATCAATTCCACAAACACGTTGACGGAATCATCTGCAGCAAGGCGTGCAGCGTCATCAAACCATTTGTAGTCCTCGACATTGACGGGACGATTTCGGCTGCGATTGCGAGCCGTAATGCCAGCAATTTCGACTTTGCCAGGCAAACGCAGGCTGTCCTGGCGTTGCACCAAGTCTACCAGACCACATCCGACATGGCCCAATCCAGCAATTCCCAGTTTCAAAGTCTTCAAGGCGGCTACCCTCCGGTGTCAGCTTCAGCAAAGGTGTTCCTGCTATCAGCTTCCCTGGATTGAAGAAACCTCTTGATGTTGCGTGCGGCCTGACGAATCCGCTGCTCGTTCTCAACCAGCGCAATCCGCACAAAACCATCCCCACGCTCACCGAAGCCTGCACCCGGCGCGACCGCAACGCTCGCCTCGTTGATCAGGGCCAATGAAAAGTCGAGGCTTCCCATGTCCTTGCACTGGGGCGGTATCGGCGCCCAGCAGAACATAGATGCGGCCGGCACCGGGATGTCCCAGCCTGCCCTTGAAAAGCTCTCGATCAGCGTATCGCGTCTGGAGCGGTAGGTTTCACGCATCTCAACAACACAGTCCTGCGGACCGTCCAGTGCCGCGCAGGCCGCGACCTGGATCGGTGTGAAGGCGCCATAGTCGAGATATGACTTCACGCGGCCAAGCGCGCCAATGAGGCGCTCATTGCCTGCGGCAAACCCGATTCTCCATCCCGCCATCGAATAGGTCTTGGACATCGTCGTCGTTTCAACAGCGATATCTCGAGCCCCGTTCACTTGCAGGATCGATGGCGGAGGATCGTCGAAATAGATTTCGTTGTAGGCAAGGTCCGAGAGAATATAGAGGTTGTGCTTCTTCGCGATCCGGACAGCTTCTTTGTAGAAGTCCAGGTCAGCAACGGCCGCCGTCGGATTGGAGGGATAACATACGACCATCGCAGTTGGCGGCGGCACGCTGTAACGTATCGCATTCTCGACATTAGCAAGGTATTGCTCAGGCGTATGAGCCGGCACACCCCGGATAGATGCGCCCGCAATAATGAAGCCAAACGAATGCAGTGGATAGGATGGGTCCGGCGCCAGGATCACATCGCCAGGTGCGGAAATAGCCTGAGCGAGGTTTGCAAAACCTTCTTTTGAGCCGAGCGTCACAATGACTTCCCGGTCCTTGTCGAGCTCAACGTCAAACCGGCGTTTGTAATAGTTCACGAGCGAACGCCGAAGTCCGGGTATGCCGCGCGAGGCCGAATAGCCGTTCACGTCCGGTTTGCGAGCCGTTTCACAAAGTTTGTCGACAATATGCTTGGGCGTAGGCAGATCCGGGTTGCCCATACCAAGGTCAATGATGTCGGCACCTTGCGCACGCAGCGCTGCCTTCTTGCGATTCACCTGTTCGAAAACATAGGGTGGAAGACGTCTGATTTTATAGAATTCACCGGCCATTAGGGCTCTCCCGGTGCTAGAGGAAACGATTGCGCTTGATAAATGATATCTAGCGTCGCGCTCGGGATCGATTGAACTTTGCCTTCAGCGCGGCAACTTCTTCATCGGTCAGGAAATCCGCTCGCACATTCATTTTCTCAACACTGGCGCGCTTCACGTCGCCCCACTGCGAAATGGCTTCGGGTGTCAGATAAGTCGGCGCCGAACGCGGGCTCTGAAGCACGCTGACAAGGAGCGACTGATTGACCTTGCGAGTGCCGGACAATTCAAATTTCGACTCCCGATAGGTGGAATTGACCGGCACGCGGCCAAGATCGGGATAGCCATCTCCTGCAAGTTCCGTCTGACGCGCCTCAAACCAGCCCGGCGTGGAACTTCTCACATCAGACATCTGATCAAATGCGCCGGTGCAACCGGTGCACAAAACCACGCCTAGTAAAGGAAATAACTGAATTCTTTTCATTTCTTGGGTGCCGTCATCATTCCTGCAACATTTCACTCCTATATGTGTTCGTGTAGAATGGCGAGAATAAGGTGATGAAAAGCTCAAAAGACATGCAAGAAACCGATGACCAAACACTGAATGCTATTTTGGCCGAACAAACTCCGGAACAGCTTCAAGCTATTGGACTCGCACTTGCCGAAGCCGCCGCTGAATCCCAGGCCCTCTTGCGGGACGTTTTGGCGACAAGTCGGCCAGCCGACGATATGTCGTCGCAGTCGGATCCGTTTGGCATGTCAAGCACCTACGGCAAGCTGGGTCAGTCACTCGCAACCAATCCCCAGGCGCTGCTAAGTGCCAATCTCGATTTGTGGACCGGATGGGTAAACCTCTGGAAAGACTTCACGAGCGGCGAAATTGAGGACGCCAGTGACCGCCGGTTTAGTGATCCCGAATGGTCCTCCAACCCAGCATTTGAGTTCATGCGGAAAGCCTATGAGCTGAACTCCAAATGGATGATGTCGCTTCTTGAGTCAGCGACGGACCTGTCAGCGTCGGAAAAACGCAAGGCGCAATTCTATACGCGCCAGACGATCGATGCCCTTTCGCCTAACAATTTCTTCGCCACGAATCCGACGGCCCTGCGCGCAATGCTGCAATCTGGCGGCCAAAGCCTTGTCAGCGGCCTTCGCAACGCCCGCGCCGACATCGCTAAAGGCCAGGGCCGTCTGTCAATCAGCCAGTCTGACGAAACGCCATTTGAAGTCGGCAAGAACGTCGCAACTGCGCCCGGAAAAGTCGTCTTTCGAAACAAGCTTATAGAGCTTCTGCAATTCGAGCCGACTACCGAAAAGGTGTACGCCAAGCCGCTGCTGATCTTCCCACCATGGATCAATAAGTTCTACATCCTGGATCTTCGGGAGGAAAACTCGATGATCCGCTGGCTGGTTGGCCAGGGGCTCACTGTCTTCGTCGTCTCCTGGCGATCGGCGGATGACGAGCTGCGAGACCTTACCTGGAACGATTATGTCCAGTCAGGCCTGTTCCCGGCGGTTCAGACAGCAATTGATCTGACGGGCGCAACAGACATCAACACGGTCGGGTATTGCATTGGCGGCACGATGCTGACGAGTGGTCTCGCCTATATGGCAAAGACCGGTGACAAACGCATTTCGTCAGCCACCTTCTTCGCGTCCCAGTCCGATTTTAGCGATGCCGGTGACCTTATGGTCTTCACCGATCCGGAATCCCGAGCAAGCATTCAGGGCGTCATCGATTCTCACGACAACATCATGCCCGGTGAAATGATGGGAGAGACGTTTAATTGGCTCCGGCCCGTTGATCTTGTCTGGCGGTATGTCGTCGACAATTACATGCTCGGCAAGAAACCTCGGCCGTTCGACCTGCTGTTCTGGAACGCAGACCAGACCAACATTCCCGGTCACACGCACATGACCTATCTAAATGACCTCTATGGCGAGAACCTTTTGGCACGCGCCAAGTTTGAGGTTCTTGGCGAGACGGTCAGCATGCGGGACATCACCATCCCGGTAACGATCCAGGCGAGCCGCGAAGACCATATCTGCCCGTGGCATTCCATTTATCGCGGCGCTCAGTGCTATGGCGGCGACGTCAATTTTGTCCTTGCTGGCTCAGGCCATATCGCGGGCGTGGTCAATCATCCCAATAGCGGAAAATATCAGCATTGGACGAATGACGGCCTGAAGGGATCGCCGGAAAGCTGGGTCGCGAGCGCAGACGAAGAAAAAGGATCCTGGTGGCCAACCTGGTGGGAGTGGCTGGAACCAAAATCTGGCGACCTCGTCGACGCCAAACCGGTCAAGGATGCTGGACTTGGTGCCGCGCCCGGCACGTACGTCAAAATGCGTCTCGAAGACATTCGCGCCGGCAAGAAACCTGCGACTGAGTACGCCTCTGCAAAAGCCGCCCAAAAGTCTAAGACAAAGCCTGCCTCAAATGGGGCGGCAGCTTCGACAGCTGGAAAAGCCAAGACGTCGCCCAAGACCACGAAGAAGACGACGAAATCGAAACCTCAGGGAAAGAGCGGCAAGAGCACGTCCAGCCCTAAAGCCTGATCCCAGCCCATCATCAAATTCAGATTCTGGATTGCCTGACCGCTTGAGCCTTTAACGAGGTTGTCGATAACCGCGATAACAATCACGCGCCCTTTTGCCCGGTCTGGAAAAACAGCGATTCGGCAGTCATTTGTCCCGCGAACGTGACGCGTATCAGGCGGCGGAGAACCCAGCGGCAGCACCGAAACGAATGGCTGGTGCGCATATGCGGTCGCAAGCGCAGCGTGAATCGCATCCACGTCGCCGCGCAGATGACAGGTCACATGTTCGCCGCGCGTCATTGGCAGAAGGTGAGGCGTAAACGTCACCTCGATATCGTCGAGCCCTGCTCTCAAATTGAGCTCCTGCTCGATCTCAGGCGTATGGCGGTGCGTACCAACACCATAAGCGTGCGTACCCTCACCAACTTCACAGAAGAGATTACCCTCTTTCAGTCCGCGGCCCGCACCCGAAGCCCCTGACTTTGCGTCAATAATGATCGCATCACGGTCGACAATCAGAGGATTCATCAGCGGCAGAAGAACCATCAATACGGCCGTTGGATAGCAGCCCGGACATGCAACCAGATTCGAGCCCGCAATCTTGTCGGCATACTGTTCACTTAGCCCGTAAATAGCCGCCCGCGCGCGCTCAGGCGCGATGTGCTCACGACCATAGGCCGCCGCATAAGCAACAGGGTCTCTGAACCTGTAATCGGATGAAAGGTCTACGATTTTCACATGCTCTGGCAGGGTCTCGATCAGATCCTGGCTCGTCCCATGTGGTAGGCATCCAAAGGCGACATCGATCGACTCCCATTCAACATCATCGGCTTTGACAACATCGAGGTCCTGCGAGCCGCGCAGATGAGGAAAGATATCGGACAGTCGTTGGCCAGCCAGCGCGTTGCCAGTCGCCGCTACCGCATTGACGTGAGGGTGATTCTTTAACAGCCGAACAGTCTCAGCGCCTGTATAACCAGACGCGCCAAGTACCGCTGCTTGCATTGGTTTATCGCTCATGTCCGCCTTCTTTGCACATAGGATCCAAAAAGAAAAAGGGCGCCTCTTTCGAAGCGCCCTTTCAAGACCAGAATAGTTTCGAGGCCTAGCGCTTCGAGAACTGGAAGCTACGACGCGCTTTCGCACGGCCGTACTTCTTACGCTCAACGGTACGCGGGTCACGGGTCATGAAGCCGAATGGCTTCAGAACGGCGCGAAGACCTGGCTCATAATTGACGAGCGCGCGAGCAATGCCGTGGCGCACAGCGCCAGCCTGACCGGAAAGGCCGGAGCCCTTCACCGTACAGATGACATCAAACTGCGTGCGGCGATCAGTTTCAATCAGCGGCTGCTCAATAACCATACGCAGTACTGGACGGGCAAAATACTGCTCCTGATCCTTGCCGTTCACGGTGATCTTGCCAGAGCCTGGCTTGATCCAGACGCGAGCAGTTGCCGATTTACGACGGCCAGTACCATAGGCACGGCCCAGATCGTCAATCTTTGGCTCAGCGACAACAACCTCTGCGGCTGCAGTTTCTCCGCCGGTGACGGACTTCAGGTCTTCAAGCGAATTTGCAGTGTCGGACATATTGCTTAGTCGTCTCTCTGATTCTTGGTGTTCATCGACGCGTAGTCGACGGTTTCAGGCTTCTGAGCCTCATGTGGATGCTCGGTGCCGGCATAGACGCGCAGTTTTGAGAACTGCTGCTTCGCCAGTGGGCTTTCGCCCGGCATCATGCGCTTCACAGCCAGTTCGATAGCGCGCTCTGGAAAGCGGCCACCGAGGATCTTCTCGGCCGTGGTCGACTTGATGCCGCCCGGATATCCGGTGTGGCGATAATACGTCTTATCACGCAGTTTATTGCCCGTGAAACGAGCCTTTTCTGCATTGATAACAACGACATGGTCGCCAGTATCGATGTGTGGAGTGAAATCAGCGCGATGCTTGCCGCGAAGCCGTTTTGCGACATATGAAGCAAGGCGACCGACGACAACGTCTGTTGCGTCGATAACGATCCACTTGTTCTCTACGTCAGCTGGTGCGTTATAAGTCTTCATTGCTCCTCGGGAGCCTCTCAATCGGAGTGTTGGAATATGTTCAAGCGCCCGCGTTTAAGCGCGCAGACCTTCCCTGTCAACGCAGGTATAGCGGGTTTCCTGCTTTTCTATGCTGCATCTTGTTCCGGGCCGCAAGAGCCGACAGAAGCACCGGCGGAGCCTGCTGAAACCGAAACGGTGGCAACAGAAGCCCGTCCCCCTGCTCCCGCCAACTCGCTGCCGGCCGTCTGGTCCACGCGTGAGCTGGACGCCCCCGTCCGTAGCATCGGAATCGCTGGCGGCGCTGGTTCGACCTTTGCTGTCGCTTATGATGGCGGTGGACTGCAGATATTCGACTTCGATGGCGACCGTATAACAGAAGTGTCGGATCATGATGTCCTCGCCCTCAGCGACGGGCGATATGCCATGCTTTCAGGGACACCGGTAACGGTATTTCCCGGTATCGCTGCCGATGGCCAAATAAAAATTTGGATCCATGGCGGGAGCCTGGCCGAGGCCATTCAATATGACCTCGTCAGTGACCAGAGCGGTTCAGCCATAGGATTGTGCTCGTCACCGACAAGCTCAGACGCCGGCGCCCTCAGCAATCTCGCCTATTGGACCGAAGAGGCCCCCGAGACGCTTGTCTTGGCATCGGTTAGCCAATCCGGCGACGAGCTGGTGCTTGAGACAACCGGCAGCGTGGCATCTGATTCGCCAATCACCGCCTGTACCGTCTCGGGCGATCAAGCCACACCCTACTCGGCACCAATTGTTGGCGCTGCAAGCCTTGAACGGCGCGGACGCCAGACATCCATTCTGGTCGACCGTAGCGGAGACATCTCACTAAAGATCGGCGATGGCGATCCTGTTGAATACGAAATTCTGAATGGGATAACGGTTGTCGTTCCCGACGAACCAACCGCCCTCGCCGCAACCGGCGATGCACGAGGCGGAGGGTACCCAGGCGGAATCGTTGTCATCGGTGGCGCAGTTGCGCCCGGCGATCACCGCGTCGTGCTCGTAGACCCTAGCAAGGTCACGATGACGGCGATCGAAGTTCCGTCGGCGTCCGACTGATCCACATCAGTCGGATTGCTGCGACAAAAACAATAACGCCAAGGGCCTGGTGAACGATTGCAAGCTGGAGCGGCGCGCCACTGAGTAGCGTGCCGATTCCCCACACTGCTTGCAGCGTCACCAGCCCGCCAAGCCAGACAAATTGGCTTCGCGCCGCTGTTCGCCAGCTAAGCCAAGCGGACGCCATAGCGAGCGCCCAGATAATGTAAGCCAGAATACGATGGTTGAACTGCGTCGCGGCCCTGCCCTCGAACAGGCTGCGCACGCCAAGCTGGGTCTCAACATAGTTTGACGGAACAAACTCGCCATTCATCAGAGGCCAGTCCGTATAGGTACGCCCAGCATCCAGGCCTGCCACCAATGCGCCGCTCGCCATCTGCACTGTGATGAGAATCGCGAGGATGATGGCGAATTTACGCAGAAGCGGCTTCACTTGAACCGCTGATCGCCGTCCAAGATCAAGCCACAGCCACGCCGTGTAGCCGATAATGATCAGCGCCAGTACGAAATGCGTCATCAGTCGGTACGGCGCAACATCAAGACGATCTGTTTCACCAATCCCGCTCGACACCATCCACCAGCCAATAGCGCCTTGAAGACCGCCAAGCGCAATCAACACAAGCAAGCGCAGAGACAGGTTGCGCCCCATCCATTTGCGTGCCGCAAAGACAATGAACCCACCGATAGCGACCAGTCCGATGAGACGGCCGAAAAGCCGGTGTCCCCATTCCCACCAATAGATGTACTCGAACTCGCCGAGCGTCATATTGTAGTTCTGCTGCTGGAATTCTGCGGTCTGCTTGTACTTATCAAACTCGGCCAGCCAGGCTTCATGGCCGATCGGCGGCAAGGCTCCGCTGATCGGGTCCCATTCCGTAATCGACAATCCGGAATCCGTGAGCCGGGTCATACCGCCGATCAGGATCATCGCATAAACCATGACCGCAATCAGGATCAGCCACCTGCGGATCCAAACGCGCCCTGTTTCAGTCTTTGCCATCTGTCTCATAGCGCCCTATCTGACGGTCTAGTAGCAAAGAGCAAGACGCCACGCCGTCGCACATGTCCGCATCGGCAAACTGGAGACGCAGAAATGAAGAAAATCACCACAGGCGTCGTCATTCTACTTTTTATTGCGTTCTGGATATTCCTCGCTGGCACAATCGGCTCGAAGCTCACCTCGGCGCCGCAATGGGTGCAGCTGGTCTTCTACGTCATCGCGGGCGTCGCCTGGGTGTTGCCGCTGAAGCCCATCCTGGCATGGATGAACCGCCCCGACGAACGCAGCGCCGACTAGTCAGTCTTTCTGCGGATCACCAGAGAGTTTACGCGCTTCGCGCCTCAATCTGGCGAAAACAGATGCGGTTTCTTCATCGCCCGAGCGCGGCTCTTTCGGTGCCTCTTCTGCAATTGTTGGCGGCACAGTTTCCGGGCTGACAGGATCGGTTGCGTCTGTTTTCGACGGGAGCAACGGCGCTTCAGGCACATCTTCTTCAACCACCTCAGCAGGAATGACTTCGGGAGCCGGTGAAACAGCGACGGGGTCGCTGTCCGCGGTATCATCAGGCGCGTTCAAGCTTTCGCTTGCTGAACTGACTATTGACCAGAGAAACGTCTCGCCCCCGATGAGCGTGCGACCGGGCTCAACCAGTATGCTTCCGGCGGCATCGGAAGGAACGAACACATCGCACCATCCACCGAGCCGGCGGATGGCGATCGTCTTGCCAGCCGTCACACGGTCTCCAGCATCGGACTTAACATCCAGCCGCGGACCAAGTCCGCCGGTGATCACCTTTATGCCGACCCGGCTGTGTTCGCCGGCCAGCGTCATGAACAGCTGACTTAGATCCTCATCATCCGGATTGAGGGCCGCAACAGCTTTGGCTTCACCCTCTTTCTCGAAAATAGCATCAATCAGCCCGCCGACCGGTGCATGGATATTGTTGGCCGAAAACGGGGACGTCGAAATGCGGATACGGTGCGACGATTCGGCGAATTTGATCTCTTCCGGCGGATCGACCTCTTCAATCGAGACAACCACGCCATCACACGGCGCGACCATTACATCAGGATCGTCCGGCGTTACACGCTCGGCGGTGCGGGTCGCAAAAAGAAACATTACGCCCGGCACAAACGCCAACCAGAAAAGCGGAGACCAGATCGTACCGAGCAGAAGTGCTAGTAGCCAGCCGAGCAGGAAGCCGACCACGCCTTCGAGATCGAATCCGCTCTGGCGCCATGGAAACGTTTTGTGAGCCAGTGATTTGCCGGGTCCTGCCATGTTATCCAATCCTATGCGTCTATAACGGCCGCGAGCTGATCGCGCGCGACCTGCCTCTGCCACATCTGTGCATATTTGCCATCGGCCTGCAAAAGTTTCGCGTGCGATCCGCGCTCAACAATCCGGCCTGCCTCAAGCACGACAATCTCATCTGCATTCTGAACGGTCGACAGTCTGTGCGCCACCATCAGCGTGGTGCGGCCCTTGGATGCTTCGTCCAGAGCGCCCTGAACGGCCGCCTCGGTTGCACTATCCAGCGCCGATGTGGCTTCGTCGAGAACAAGAATCGCCGGGTCGGCCAGAATAACGCGCGCAATCCCGACACGCTGCTTCTCACCGCCCGATAGTTTCAGACCACGTTCACCAACCGGCGTATCCCAGGCATCGGGCAAGGCCTCGATGAAATCCAGCAATTGGGCTCGGCGTGCCGCATCACGCAAATCATCAAGTGTCGCGTCGGGGCGCGCATATGCGATGTTTGCTCGTATTGTATCGTTGAACAGAACGACATCCTGCGGCACCAGGCCTAACGCGTTGCGCAGCGACGTCTGGGTCAGCTTGCGAACGTCAATGTCGTCTACGCGAACGGCTCCCTGATCGACGTCGTAGAACCGGAACAACAATTTCAGCAACGTCGACTTGCCGGCCCCCGATGTCCCGACAAACGCGATCTTCCTGCCCGGCTCCACATGGAAGCTGATGTCGGCAATACCAACTGTCCGCGCATCATGGGTGAAGCTCACATTTTCAAACTCGACCCGTCCTTTTGGCTTCTCGAGCGACATCGCATCAGGCGCATCCTGAACCTCTGGCACCATCGCCAGAAGCCCGTGCAGTTTCTCAAGATCGACCGCGCCCTGCTTGATCTCTCTCCAGGCCCAGCCGAGAATGTTCAGCGGCGCGTAAAGACTTAGAAGAACGAGCATGACCGCTGTCAGATCGCCGACCTGCATCGTGCCTTGATTGTAGTTCCAGGCGGACAAAGCCAGCACGGCAAGAAGCCCAGCATTCATGACAAATGCCTGCACGCCGTTAAGTAGATACATGCTACGAACCGCCTCGACATATCGGCGGTTATAACGGCTCATCGCCGCATCATAGCGGTTGGTTTCGCGGGTCTCGGCGGCGAACGCCTTCACAGTCTCAAAATTCGTCAGCGTATCAATTGAGACCGCACGCAGTTCGGTATCGGCGACATTCATGCGCCGTCGTTGGCGCACCCGCCACTCGGTAATAATGACCGTCGCGATGACGTAGACAATGATCGTGAAGATCGCGATCAGCGACAGCCGATAGTCATACGCTGCCCCGAGCGCAATTGACGCAAGCGCGAGGCGCACAAATGTGGGGCCAATGTTGAAAGCCAGAAACCGGATGAGATAATCAATCGCGCTGGCGCCGCGCTCAATCACGCGGTTCAAAGCGCCCGACCGGCGCGTCTGGTGGAAAGCGAGCGACAGCGATTGCGCGTGGCCAAATGCATCCACACAGGCCACGCGCTGCGCATCCTGACTAACCGGACTGAAAAGTGCATCGCGGATTTGCGGCAAGACGGCTGCCAGAAACCTCAACCCGATCGCCCACGCGATCCAGACAATGGCGATTCCCAAAGCAGGTGCGTGCCCGTTCTCGCCAGCAACCTTGTTAATCGCATCACCCAAAACGATCGGTGAAACCACTTCGAGCACGGCAGCTGCCAGGGTCAGAATAATGGCGATGAACATGATCGGCCGCCACTTCGACAGTTCTGGCCGTTTCAACAGATGGATGATTCGAACGATAGAGGCGTTTAGTCCCCCGTCCGCCGATTCGATCTTGTCGGGATTTGCGTCGTGCACGTTTCCATGTCTCATCGTCGCCATATGGGCGATAAACAGTCCGGAGAACAGGGTTTGTCTGGCCTCGGCACAGACATTCAACTAAATGGCGGACTGAAACAGGAATTATACCCGAATGCCAAAACTGAAATCTGTCTGTGTTTACTGCGGCTCATCGAATGACGTGAAGCCAGCCTATATCCAACTCGCCAAGGATCTTGGCCGCGCCCTTGCCGAGAAGGATCTTCGGCTTGTCTATGGCGGCGGCGGCGTTGGCCTTATGGGCGCTTGTGCACGTGCCGTTCACGAGGCGGGCGGCGAAGTGCTCGGCATCATGCCGAAATTCCTGCTGCAGAAAGAGCGCATTTTTGAAGACGTTGAGCACGTCATTGTTGATGACATGCACACGCGTAAGCAGATGATGTTCGATGAAAGCGACGCCTTCATTGTATTGCCAGGCGGCATCGGCACGCTCGAAGAGGCTGTCGAAATGCTGAGCTGGGCGCGTCTTGGCCTGCATGCCAAGCCAATGGCCTTCCTCGATGAGGACGGCTTCTGGGCACCCTTCTTCGAACTGATGAACCACATCATCGACGGCAAATTCACACCCGAAGAGTTCCGCGCCACGCTCGTGCACGAGAATACGCCTGAGGCGGCAATCGCGGCGCTTAAGGACAGGTTGGTTACGCTGAGCAGCTAGCTAGGCGTTCGCCAATCGGCGCACGACCGCTTCGCGGCCGATGAGTGGCAACAGCACGCCCATGTCGGGCCCATGCTCCTGTCCGGTCAGCGCCTTGCGGAGCGGCATGAACAGTCCGCGCCCCTTGCGACCAGTTTGCTCTTTCAGAGAAGACGTCCAGGTCTTCCACGTCTCAGCTGTGATCTCACCATCAGGCAGGAGGTCTCCAGCCTGGGAAATGAAATCGGCATCCTCATCATCGACCACTGGCTCAATGCGCCCATAGGCAATATCGGCAAAGGGCTTGGCATCATGAACGGTCTGGCAATTTTCGCGGACCGCAAGCCAGAACGTCTCGTTCGCTGCTTCTGGAGAAATTGCCTTCAGCTGCTCTTCAACCGCCGCGAATGGCATTGAATGCAAGAGCGTCGCGTTCAGAGCGAGCAAATCCTTCTCGTCGAACTTTGCTGGCGCGCGGCCGATCTTGGAAAAATCGAAGTCTGCCGCAAGCGCCTCATGCGTTTCACGCACATCGATATTGTCGCTCGTCCCAAGTTTTGCGAGCAGCGACAGGATCGCCATCGGCAGGATGCCCCGCGCTTCCAGCGTGTCCATGCTCAGCGAACCGAGGCGTTTGGAAAACGCGCCGCCTTCGGCATCGACCAGAAGCGGCGTGTGCGCCATGTCCGGCGCCGTGCCGCCGAGCGCCTTGAAGATTTCAATCTGCGCGCCTGAATTGGTGACGTGATCTTCACCGCGCACGACGTGGGTAATCTTCGCGTCGATATCATCGACAACAGATGGCAGCGTATAGAGGTAGGAGCCATCCTCGCGGATCAGCACCGGGTCGGACACGCTGGACGTATCAATGCTCTGCTGTCCGCGAACAAGGTCATTCCATTCAACGCGATCGCCGGACAGCTTGAAGCGCCAGTGTGGCTTGCGGCCTTCGGCTTCGAGCTTCGCCTTGTCTTCATCTGTGAGGTTAAGGGCAGCTCTATCATAAACCGGCGGACGGCCACGCGAGAGCGCGATCTTGCGTTTGCGATCTAGTTCGTCAGCGGTCTCATACGCGGCGTAGAGCAGCCCCATGTCACGAAGCTTGTCAGCGGCGGCATCATATTGTGCGAACTTGTCGGACTGATTGAACGTGTCGTCCCAGTCCAGACCGAGCCATTTGAGATCGGCCTTGATCTGGTCTTCATTCTCTTTGGTCGAGCGTTCCGTATCGGTGTCGTCGACGCGCAGGATAAACCTGCCGCCCTGCCCCTTCGCAAAGAGCCAGTTGATCAGCGCGGTGCGGACATTGCCGACATGCAGCTTGCCAGTCGGCGATGGAGCGAATCTAACGGTTGGAGACGTCATCAATCATCCCTGAAACGGTTGGTAATCGGATAGCGACGGTCGCGCCCGAAATTCTTGCCACCGACCTTCACGCCGGGCGGCGCCTGCCTACGCTTGTATTCGGCAAGATACAAGAGATGCTCGATCCGCTTAACAGTCGCCTCATCATGCCCGCGCGCCATGATCTCGCGAATGTCTTCTTCCTCATCGACAAGACCGCGCAAAATGTCGTCCAGTTGATCATAAGGAGGCAGCGAGTCTTCATCTTTCTGATCTTCGCGTAGCTCGGCCGATGGCGGCTTGGTGATGATCCGCTCTGGAATCACCTCACCTGTTGGCCCGAGCGCGCCATCCGGATGGTTGAGGTTGCGCCATTTGCAAAGCTCGAAGACTTCAGTCTTGTAGAAATCTTTCAGCGCATTGTAACCGCCGCACATGTCGCCATAGAGCGTCGCATATCCAACGGCCATTTCAGACTTATTGCCGGTCGTGACCACCATATGGCCAAACTTGTTCGACAGCGCCATCAGCGTGACAGCCCGCAGACGCGACTGAATGTTTTCTTCCGTCGTGTTAGCCTCAAGGCCTTCAAATTGCTCGGCTAGCATCTCATCCAGTGCGTTCACGCCCGGCCGGATATTGATGATGTCATACCGCGCGCCCAATGCTTCAGCGCAAGCCTTGGCGTCCTCAAGACTGTCTGACGAGGTATATTTCGACGGCAGCATCACACACCAGACGCGATCAGCGCCCAGCGCATCGACGGCAATCGCCGCGGTGAGCGCACTGTCGATTCCCCCTGACATGCCAAGCACGACGCCTGGAAACTTGTTCTTGTTGACGTAATCACCAAGCGCCAGCGTCGCTGCCCGGTACTCCATGTGCCAACCGTCATGGTCCAGCCTGCAACCTTCATCTTTCAGGACCAGTTTGCGGCTCTCCAGATCGAACTCGACGAGCTCTGTCCCCGACACAAACTGGCCAATGAGTCCGCAGCGTTCGCCATGGGTCGTGTTCGTCACGTAGGAGCCGCCGTCAAAAACCAATTCATCCTGTCCGCCTACCTGGTTGACGAAGATGTAGGGCATGCCAAGCCCGCTCCAGCGATCAAACGCCTCGGCGCGCTCTTGGTGAATGCTACGCCGCCACGGCGACCCGTTCGGAATAATGAAGAGCTCTGCGCCTGCTGCCCGCGTTGCCCGCGGCACGCGTTCGAACCAGACGTCTTCACAGATGGCGAGGCCGATTTTAACGCCTTTAAGCTCAACGATGACGGCTGGCGACGTGCCTTTGTCAAACAGACGCTGCTCATCGAACACACCGTAATTTGGCAGTTGCTGCTTGTCATAGCGCGCTTCAACCTTTCCGCCCGCGCAATAGACGGCAGAATTATAGAGCGCGCCCTCTTCGGCCCATGGTGAGCCGATGACGAAGGCCGGAAGGTCGACGCTTTCTCGCGCCAGCTCACGTGCGGCATGCATGCAGTCATCGACCGCGCTTGGTTTCAGCACGAGGTCCTCTGGAGGGTACCCAAGCAGAAACATCTCGGCAAAGACGACGAGATCAGCCCCGCGTGAGGCGCCTTCTTTCAATGTCTTGCGCGCCATTTCGAGATTGCCGTCGATATCGCCGACAATCGGGTTCAGTTGCGCAACAAGGATCTTTAAACTGTCAGACATGGCGGTGACTTAAGCCGCGTTTTCAGCTCTGCAAAGCCCCAAGAAGCGCGTCGCAGACCCGATGAACCTGACTTTCCGACAAGTATGGGTGCATTGGCAGGCTCAGCACCTCTCGTGAAGCCTTCTCGCATTCAGGCAGACCACGTGCTGGCGCGAACTGTTCGAAAGCCGGCATCTGATGGATCGGTGTGTCGTAATAGATCGCCGTCGGAACCCCTGCGTCCTGCAATTTGGAACGAACACTGTCCCGGTCCTGCACGCGGATCGTGTAGAGCCCGTAGGCATGCTCATCCGACTGTCCGGCCACCTGCCCCTCGACCTTACCACCAAGGCGTTGATCATAGATGCCTGCGGCAAGCTTCCGGCGCTGACGCTCAGCTTCGAAAATGCCGAGCTTCTCAGCGACCACAGCGCACTGGATCGAGTCGCAACGTCCGTTGATGCCGACGCGGATCGATTCCTTACGATTGTCGCCGGTGCCATGCCAGCGGATCGAGCGAAGCAGATCGCCCATTTCCTTGTCGCGGACGAGGATCGCACCGCCGTCGCCATAGCCGCCCAGCGTCTTGGTTGGATAAAAGCTGGTTGCGGTAATCTCTGCGAGCGTACCGAGCCACTGACCATCCTGCTTCGCGCCAAAGGCCTGCGCTCCGTCTCCGACGATAACAAGACCATGCGCATCGGCGACTTCGCTGATGGCTTTGTAGTCCGCTGCCAGACCGTAAAGATCGACAGGGATGACAGCTCGCGCCCGCAAATTCCGCGTGCCTTTGACGCGCTGAACTTTCCGCTCGAGATCCTCGGCATCCATATTGAATGTCTTCGGATCGATATCGACCAGCACCGGCGTTGCGCCAGCAAGGAGAACGGCGTTTGCCGTCGCATTATACGTAAAGCCGGGAATGAAGACCGCGTCGCCATGTCCGTAACCAAGCGCGATGAGCGGCATCACGAGCGCTTGTGTGCCTGAGCCCACAGCAACAGCATCGGCTGCGCCAGTAAACTCACAAAGCTTCTGCTCACATTCATCGACTTCTGGCCCGCCGATATATCGTCCATGATCCAGAATGGTCGTCCAGCGTTGCTCAAGAGCTGGCCGGATTGAGGCCTGTTGCGCTTTCAGGTCAAAGAACTGGATCGGCGCATCGTCTGGCAATTCAACAAGTTTTCCATCTGCGGCCATGGTCTAGGCTCCGATCTTTTTCAGGGCTGAAGTTTCAATCGATTCGGCAAGTCGAACAGCCTCGGCGGCTTCCTTGCCAGGTATAGGGGTTTCTCTCTCACCGAGACAGGAAGCGAAAAACGCTTCATCGGCGGCGCCCAGCGGGTCAGGTAATTCGGCTGAGACATCTGCTTTGATGCGATGCTTGGTCGAATTCACGACGGCACGCGTCAGAAAATCAATTTCGATCTCGCCCGATGCGTACACGACTTTCATGCGGCGGTTACGCTCAGCTGCGGCTCGGCTTGCGCTTACGACAGCGCTGCGACCACCATCAAAGGAGAGTTCTGCGCGGGCCTCGTCGATATGGTCAGAATGCCTGATTGAGCCTTCTCCGGTGGCAGACACGGCTCGTCCCATCAGCTTCGCGACCATATCAAGATCATGGATCATCAGATCCCAGATCACCGATACGTCACCGGCCCGGCCGTCCGGCGCTGGTGGACCCTCGCGTACAGCTTCTATCGCCAGCACAGGTTCATCAATCGAGAAGAAGCCCATTTCATCAAGCACCAGTCGCTCCTGATGTCCGACCTGCAGAACAAGGTTCTTGTCTTCGGCTAAGGCGGCCAGGCTGTCGGCAGCTTGCGCATTCAGCGCCAGAGGCTTCTCAACAAGCACATGTACGCCGGCCTCTAATGCCGCGGCGACCGTCTCGCCGTGATAGACGGCAGGGCATGCAACAAGGACAGCGTCGCAGGCTTTGAGAAGATCACCCAGCGACTTGAACGCAGGAACGTCATGCTTGTCCGCCAATGTCTTGCAACGCGCCATATCAGGGTCAAAAACCCCCATGAATTCAGTGCGGTTTGAGGCGGCGATTTTCCCGGCATGATAGCCGCCAAAGACGCCAGCGCCTACCAGACCTGTTTTCAGTAATGGCATTATCTGCTCCACAATTGCGCCTTCCCTTCGCACCCGTTTGGGCAGACACGCAACATCAAGCTTCAGACCTGCTGGTCAAAGAGTCTTGCTAATTCTTACCGCAGCACCTTCACAGTCTCTCTCAGAAGCGCCATCTCTGCGCTAAGAAAATACCAAAGGAGGATATCATGACAGCATTGAATTCAAAGGGTTGGGCTCTGGCCAAACGTCCCGTCGGCATGCCCAAGAGCGACGATTTTCAGATGATTGACGGTGAGGCCGCTGCGCCTGCAAACGGCGAAATTCAGGTTCAGAATAGCTGGATGTCTGTCGACCCTTACATGCGTGGACGGATGTATGATCGCGAGAGCTATGTGCCCCCTTTCCAGATCGGCGAACTGCTCCAGGGCGGCGCTGTTGGACGGGTCACCGCCTCAGCCCATCCTGACTTCTCGGAAGGTGATCTTGTGACCTCCATGGCCGGTTGGCGGGAAGCCTGGACAGCCAAGCCTGAAGCGGTTGGCGCGACAAAGATGCCATCCACAGAGCTTCCTGATTCGGCCCTGCTCGGCGTTGCCGGTATGCCGGGCCTCACGGCCTATGCAGGTCTGCTTCGTGTCGCTGCGTTGAAAGAAGGCGATACCGTCTTCGTATCAGGTGCTGCCGGCGCTGTCGGCTCAACCGTCGCGCAAATCGCCAAGATCAAGAACTGCAAAGTCATCGGCTCGGCAGGCGGTAAGGAAAAATGCGATCTTCTGAAAGAACTCGGCGTCGATGAAGTGATCGATTACAAGGCCCACGACACCTATGAATCGCTATTGGGCGCCCTGCAGAAGGCCGCCCCAAAAGGCATCGACGTCTATTTCGACAATGTGGGCGGTGATCATCTGGAAGCGGCAATTGAGTGTGCCCGGCCTATGGCGCGCTTCGCAGTCTGCGGGATGATCAGCCAATATAATGCAACCGAGCCGGTGCCCGGCCCTCGCAATATGATCCAGATCGTCGGCAAACAGCTTTCGATCCGCGGCTTCATTGTTTCAACGCATGCTGACATGCAGCCCGATTTCATGGCCGATATGGCGAAGTGGATCAAATCTGGCCAGATGCAGTTCGAGGAAACTGTCATGGAGGGCATCGAGTCTGCACCCGAGGCCTTTCTTGGTCTCTTCCAGGGCCGTAACAGAGGCAAAATGCTTGTGAAGCTGGCCTGATTGTCAGGCATTCTAAAAGGAGAACTCCATGGCGCGCCTGTTCGACGCATACATCATCGTTGACTGGAGCGCTGCGAGCAAACCTGCGCAGGGCGCCAATTCGGTTTGGATTGGCGCCCTGGCCCGCGATGCCCGGCTGAAGTTTCAATTCAGCGCCGCCAATCCATCTACGCGCATGGCAGCGACAGAGATGATCCAGGAACTCGCAGAACGTTTTACCTCACGCGGTGACAAGGTTCTGATCGGCGTTGATTTCAGTCTTGGCTATCCGGCTGGCACGGCAAAAGCTGCAGGGCTTCCGCAAGACAAGCCAGCCTGGCAGGCCATGCATGATCACCTCGCCGCCAAGGTAAAAGAGAAGTCCGACAACTCGAACACGCGTTTCGCAATCGCTGCCGGGCTTAACTACGCCATGACCAAGGGGCCACACCCATTCTGGGGCGCCCCGCCCCGCGACCGGATATCGACCTTGAGCGCAACCAAGGGCGACTTCAGCGACAGTGTCGTGGATGAATTTCGGGTGGCCGAACACTGGGTGCGAAAAAACTACAAGTCCAAGCCAAAATCTGGATGGCAGCTCTATGGCGCTGGCTCTGTTGGCAGCCAGTCTCTACTCGGCATTCCCGCCGTACAGAAACTTCGCAAGGCGCTGCCGAAATCAAAGATCTGGCCATTTGAAACCGGGTTCGCGACATTCGACGATGAGACGTTGGCTGAAACCGACATCGTGTTCGCCGAAGTCTACCCATCGCTTGTCGATGTGAAGCCCGTAGACGGCCAGGTGACCGACCGCGCTCAGGTCGAAGCTCTTGCCCGTCACTATTGCAGTCTAGACGAGAAAGGCCGTCTGGGCGCACTTTTTGGGCCTCCAGAAGGCCTCGAAGAAACAGAAATTCCCCAGATAATCGCTGAAGAAGGTTGGATTCTGCTGAAATAGCCCGTCGTTATTGGGTTTTCAGGATATCTACCCCTTTCGAATCATGTAGAAAACATAGGCGGCACCGTATCGCCGTTAGCTAAAAGGAGGCCCCGATGAACAAGGGTGAACTTACAAAAGCCGTCGCAGAATCTGCTGGCATGTCTCAAGCAGACGCCGGCAAGGCGGTAGACGCAGTTTTCGACACCATCTCCGGCGCGGTCAAAAGCCGTAAGCAGGTGGCAATTGCAGGCTTCGGCACGTTCCACGCGAAAACGCGCGGCGCACGCGAAGGACGCAACCCGGCAACGGGCGAAACGATCCAGATTGCCGAGAAGACCTCAGGTGCTTTCAAGCCAGCTTCGGCTCTGAAAGACATCTAGATCATTCTTTGAATATCTATGCCGGGCGGCGCGTTGGTTTTAACCGGCGCGCCGCTTTGCGTTCGAGCAGAACTAATTGCAGCGCGCCAGCAATAACCGAAGCTAGCAGCACGCCCTGCATCATCCCAATTGCGCCACCGCCCCGAACGAGACCGAAATAATATGTCGCCGGGATCATGATCAGAAAATAAGACATGAGGTGGACGGTCGTCGGCGGCCAGATAACGTTTTGGGCTCTGAGCGCCATCGAAGCGACGTTCTGCAGGCCATCAAAGACAAGAACAAACGCCGTGAACCCGATAATAGGTAAGAGTTCTGGCCGGATCGTGACGCCGTCCACGACGGCATCCGACTTCACCAGCACGCCAGCGATCGGCGCCCGGAAAACCCATACGACGAGTCCCAGCACTAGCCCTATCAGGACGGTCGCAACAACGCCCAGCCGCGAAGCCTCGCGGACTTGCTCGCTGTTCTTTCGCCCATAAGCCTCCGCGACACGCACGCTTGTCGCTGTGCCAAGGCCAAGAAATGCCATGAAGCAGAAACCGATCACGTGCACAGCCATGCCGTAAACGGTCGTGGCTGCGGTACTGATCCATGTCGCAACGACGAAAGTAAAATTGAAGCCGCCCCACTCCGCCACATTCGACACGGCCATGCCGTAGCCAACGGAGAACTGGCGGCGTGCTTCACCCGGCGGCCCATCCGGCGATGACCTGAAAGCGGGCGTGAACTTCCAGACCGCAATCAGGAACAGAATAACCAGGAACCAGCGCGTCCCGGTCGTCGCAATGGCAACCCCCTCTGCCCCCATTTTCGGCATGCCCCACCAGCCTGCGACAACGGCAAGATCGATGATGAGGTTCACGACAACGCCGAAATACATCATCGCGGTCACAACAAGCGGCCTACGGAGCGCTTCGAGATACGAGCCCGCCACATGCGTAATCATATGGCCGATCAGACCATAGGCGAGAATGCGCGAAACAGCTGTCGTTCCAGAAGCGATATCGGCCTCGAAGCCGAGCAGCGTGAACATCGGCCCAACCAGCAGCACGACGCCTACAGTCAATAGCGCGCCAAACCATAGTGAGAACTTCATGCCGCGCCTGAAAATGCGTCCAGTCTCGGCCCCTCTCCCGATGCCAGAAAGCTCCGCCGTCAGCACGGACACGCCGAGCAGCAATCCCATGGTTAGCCCGAGCGAGACGCCAATGGGCAGCCACGAGTTCAGAACAAAAGGAAGCTCTGACGGCGCATTCTGGCCCAGGACAATAACGTCCGTCAGGCCCATAAGCATCATCGCCGCGCGTGAGACAGCGATCGGCCCTGAGAGCCGCAACAGATCTGTGATGTCACTTGGCCTTGCCCAGGCGGGCCAGACCCGCCTCCGGTGCATGGCAGTGTCTCCTATCAGCCTGTTGCGCGGGCTTCTGCGCTAACGGCTTCTTTCATGTGCTGCAGCTTCTCAGCGATCAGGAAGGCCAGTTCAAGCGCTTGCTCGCCATTGAGACGCGGATCGCAATGCGTGTGGTATCGCGATGACAAGTCAGCTTCTGAGATGGCCTGGGCGCCGCCAATACACTCGGTGACATCCTGCCCCGTCATCTCGAAATGCACGCCGCCCGGATAACATCCTTCGGCCGACACGATATCGATAAACTGGCTGACTTCGGACAGGATCCGGTCAACTGGCCGGGTTTTGAAGCCACTTGCCGTTTTTAGAACGTTTCCGTGCATCGGGTCACATGACCAGACAACATTGCGCCCGCTCTTCTTGATCGCCCGGACAAGTGGCGGCATCCCTTCAGCAACGCCATCAGACCCAAAGCGCGAAATCAGCGTAATTCGTCCAGCTTCATCATTCGGGTTCAGCGTATCGATCAGACGCAGCAGTTCATCGGTTTCGAGGCCTGGGCCACATTTAATGCCAAGCGGATTGCGGACGCCTTTGCAGAACTCGACATGCGCATGATCAATCTGGCGCGTCCGGTGACCAATCCACAGCATGTGAGCCGAGGTGTCGTACCAGTCGCCGGAGGTCGAATCGACACGCGTCATGGCCTCTTCAAAGCCCAGCAAAAGGGCCTCATGGGACGTATAGACATCCACTTGCGCCATTTGCGGAACGCTTTGTGAGTTCACACCGCAGGCATTCATGAATGAAAGGGCGTCGCTGATGCGGTCTGCCAGGGCGCTGTAGCGCTCCCCCTGAGGCGAGCGATCCACGAAGCCGAGCATCCAGCGGTGCACGTTCGCGAGGTCCGCATAGCCGCCTTGTGAGAAGGCGCGAACCAGGTTCAGCGTCGATGCCGATTGGGAATAGCTTGTAATCAGTCGATCCGGATCCGGCGTACGCGACTCCGGCGTGAAATCCATCCCGTTGATATTATCGCCGCGATAAGATGGCAGCGTGACACCATCAATGGTTTCAACGGGTGAGGAGCGAGGCTTGCCGAACTGACCCGCAAGTCGACCAACTTTCACAACTGGCTTGGAGGCCGCGAACGTCAGAACCACAGCCATCTGCAACATCACGCGCAGCGTGTCGCGGATATTGTCCGCGCTGAACTCCTTGAAGCTCTCAGCGCAGTCGCCGCCCTGCAAAAGGAAAGCTTCGCCAGCCGAAACGTTTGCAAGGCTCTGCTTCAGACGGCGCACTTCACCTGCAAACACAAGCGGAGGAAACGCTTTCAGGCGCTTCTCGACATCTGCCAGAGCGGCAACGTCCGGATAGTCTTCCGGAATATGTTTGGCTGGTTTGGTTCTCCAGCTATCTGGTTTCCACGTCATCATCGGTCTCCTGAACCGCGCGTCTTAAACACAATGGCGGATGGCAGACAAGTTCTAGCATGGCCTGCACTTACATTGCGGGTTTCCAGCAGTGCAAAAATTGAGTGCTCGAACGGCTAGGCGGGACTGGTTTCCGGCACCCATTTCTGGCGCAACGTCACGATCTCCTCAGCGATCGTCGGATGCACAGCACACGTCCTGTCAAAGTCTTCCTTCGTGGCGCCCATCTTGATGGCTACACCAATCATCTGGATCATCTCGCCGGCATCGGGGCTGACGATGTGAACGCCAACGACTTTCTGGTCAGCCGCGTTGACGACCAGCTTGATGAGAACACGTTCACTTCCGCCGTGAAGCGCCGTCTTCATTGGCTTGAAGCGCGTCTTGTAGATATCAACCTCGTCGAATGCCTTGCGCGCTTCAGCCTCTGTCATGCCGACAGTTCCGACTTCAGGCTGCGTGAAAACGGCAGACGCAACATTGTCATGATCGAATGACCAATCCTTGCCGCCGAACATCGTGTCGGCGAATGCGTGTCCTTCACGAATGGCAACCGGCGTCAGTTCGATTCGATTGGTCACGTCGCCAACAGCAAAGATGTTCGGAACGCTCGAGCGAGATGCTTCGTCAACAATCACGCCACCTCGGCTATCGAGGCTCACGCCTGCCTTATCGCAACCAAGACCATCGGTCGCAGCCCGGCGCCCCGTCGCCATCATGATCACGTCGGCATTCAACTCCATGCCGTTCGACAAGGTGATGCAATAGGGACATGCCTCTCCATCAACTTCTTTGATCTCTTCAAAAACGGTAGATGTGATGACGCGTACGCCTGCGTCTTTCAGGCCTTCATGCACTGCTGTGCGAACGTCCCAGTCAAATCCATTCAGCACGGTGTCTCCGCGGTAGACGAGGCATGTTTCAACGCCCAGCCCCGCGAAGATGTGCGCAAACTCACAGGCGATGTAGCCTCCGCCAGCAATCACAATGTGCTTGGGCAAGGTTTCGAGTTGGAAGATCTCATTCGATGTAATGGTGTGCTCAACCCCCGGAAGTTCGTCGGGGGACGGCCGCCAAGGCGTTCCGCCGGTCGCGATAAGGATTTTTTCCGCTTTGAAGCGCTTGCCGCTATTGGACAACACAATCGTATTTGCGTCCTCAAACTCAGCGCGCTCTTCAAAAACGTCGACGCCGGCATTCGCAAGATTGCGGAGATAAATGCCGGAAAGGCGATCGACCTCAGCATTCATGTTCGACATGAATTCCGGAAAATCAAAACCACCCTTCTCGACCTTCCAGCCATACTTTTTGGCTTCATCGATCTTGGTGCCATAGTCGCTTGCATAGACCATGAACTTCTTGGGCACACATCCGCGAATGACGCAGGTTCCGCCGATCCGGTACTCTTCTGCGACCGCGACCCTGGCGCCGGCCTGCGCCGCGATACGTGCGGCCCTTACACCACCCGATCCAGCACCGATAACAAATAGGTCGTAGTCATAGCTTGTGTCGGACATGCAGGCTTACCTCTATAATCTTGTTTGAGGTCGGCCATATGGCCCTACGGGGCTCAGTATTCAAATATCGATGCCCCATCATCGCTGCCGATGATCACTGTTCTTGCCAGTCCGATGAAAAGCCCATGTTCTACGACACCCGGTATCGTCGACAGCAACGCTGCCGCTTTGGGCACATCCGGAATAACAGAGCAGCGACAATCCAGGATGAAATTTCCGCCATCGGTGATCACAGGTTTGTTGCCACCACCTGTCCGCACTTCAATCCTCGGGCGATTGACGCCTGCCGCCTGAAGCGCGTCGTAAACTTTCTTCGCTGTGATCGTGAAACCAAATGGGGTCACTTCCACAGGCAGCGGAAAGGCACCAAGCACTTCAACCTGCTTTGACGGATCTGCGATGACAATCATCAGGTCGCTGGCATTTGCGATAATCTTCTCGCGCAGCAACGCCGCCCCACCGCCTTTGATCAGCTGCGCATCTCCATCGACTTCGTCCGCGCCATCGACCGTGACGTGAATTCTATCGACCTGCTCAACCGGAAGCAGCGTTATGCCCAGCGACTCGGCCAGACGCCGTGTTTCCTCGCTGGTCGGTACACCTTTGACCATCAGGCCATCAGCGACCTCTTCGGCCAGCGCTTCCACAAAGAATTTTGCTGTGGAGCCTGTGCCAAGCCCGATCGTCATGCCGTCTTCGACAAATTCGAGCGCCGCGACTGCGGCATTTTCTTTTTCTCGTTCGAACGCCATTCTCGCGCCTCCTTTAGCCTTTGGCTTTTTTCTCTGCACGCTTGCGCGAACGGAATGCTTCGGCCCAACCCTGTTTCTCGATCTGACGCCCCCTGCCGACGGCAAGAGCGCCTGCCGTGACATCGTCCGTAATCACGGAGCCGGACCCCACAATTGCGCCATCACCTACCGAAACTGGCGCAACCAGAGCGCTGTTCGAGCCTACAAAGGCGCCTTCTCCAATGCGTGTTTCGTACTTCAGAAAACCATCATAATTACAGAAGATGGTACCTGCACCAATATTCGCGTTCGCACCAATGAAACCATCGCCGAGATAGGCTAGGTGATTGGCTTTTGCACCATCACCCACCCGCGTTTTTTTGACTTCAACAAAATTTCCAATCCTCGCGCCCCGCCCGATGTCTGCGCCGGGTCGAAGCCGCGCATAAGGCCCGACCTCAGCATCTTCGCGAACGATCGCGCCCTCAAGATGTGAGAACGCCCGGATCGTTGCGCCTTTCATGACGTGTACATTTGGCGCAAAGACCACGTTCGGCTCGACAATAACGTCTGGCTCGATCTCGGTATCGAAGCTGAAGAACACGGTCTCCGGCCCCGTTAGCGTGACGCCGGCGTCCAGCATGTCCTGCCGGCGGCCTGCCTGAAACACGGCCTCTGCGCGCGCCAGCTCAGCTTTGGAGTTCACCCCCATCACTTCATTCTCGGGGCACCTGACAACCGCACACCTTCCCCCGCTCTTGCGCGCCAGACCAACAATGTCAGTTAGATAATACTCGCCTTTCGCATTATCATTTGTGACGTCGTCCAATAGCTGGAAGAGGTCGCCGGACCTGACAGCCATCACGCCGGAATTGCAGAGCTGAATGGCCAGCTCTTCCGGCGTGGCTTCCTTGGCCTCCACAATCTTTTCAAGGTCACCCTCGTCATTGGTCACAAGCCGGCCGTACGCGCCAGGCGTAGCCGCCTCAAAACCAAGCACACCAACCTTCGCGCCCGCATCAAGGCTTTCGAAGAGAGCCTCGACCGAAGCGGGAGAGATTAGCGGTGTATCGCCGTAGAGCACGATCACATGGCCATCGAAGCCTTGAATATTGGAATGCGCCGCCTGCACCGCATGTCCGGTGCCCATCGGAGGATCTTGTACAGCAACCGATCCATCCCCGAGTGCTTTGAGGACGTGCGCAGACAGTGCATCCGAATCCTTACTCACCACGGTGACGATACGCGTGCAGCCAACTTTCCGCGCGAGCGCAATTGACCAGTCGAGCATGGGACGGCCACCGATCTTGTGGAGCACCTTTGGAAGCGCCGATTTCATGCGCGTGCCCTGCCCGGCCGCCAGGATGATTGCTGCCCGTTCTTTCATGCGTTCGGTCTCATTCTGCTTTGACATCTGACGTAAACCATCAGACGAGTCGAAGCGAGATGGTAGAGGATGCGAAATGACAGACAGTGACCTGAAAGGCTGGACGATCATCTTTGATCTCGACGGAACCCTGGTCGACACCGCTCCGGATTTACACCGGGCCCTCAACCACTGCCTTGTTAAGGCCGGCTACGCAGAAGTCCCGTTTGATGTGATTGATTCCCTCATCGGGCACGGGGCCAAAGCGATGATTGTTGAAGGGCTCGCATCACAAGGCATTACGCTGGATGAGGCCGAAATCGAGCCTGTCTGGAGCTCGTTTCTAGACTTTTACAGACAGCATATCTGCGACCTCAGCCGGCCATATGATGGCGTCGAAAAAGCACTGCAGAACTTGTCGGAACGCGGCGCCCAATTCGCTGTCTGCACGAACAAGACGCAGGATCTGGCCATCAGGGTCCTGGATGGCCTTGAACTAAGTCGGTGGTTTGAAGCGGTTCGTGGCGCCGATGCCGTCGCACAGAAAAAACCCGACGGCGGGCATATCCTCGAGACGCTCGATGCCGCAGGCGGTCATCTCGAAAAGAGCATCATGATTGGCGACAGCCAGACAGACGAAAGGGCAGCCCGGAATGCCGGACTGCCCTTCATATTTGTCAGTTTTGGATATGGGCCCGCCCCGGAAATGTCAGCAGATAAAACTGCTGCGTCATTTGCCGAGCTTCCGGCCCTGATCCGGGAGTTGGCGCTTAGGCCGCCTCAACCATCGCGTCGTTAGGACGGTAGGACGTACGCACTTCTTCTTGCGTTTTTGCAATGCGGCGGCGGGGCATGCCGTTCACCATGTTGCTACGCAGATCGGTACGTGCGCTGCGCATGGCAGGGACGAAGCCTGCGTCGACCAGGTCGACGTCAACTTCGAAGCCACGTTCGGCCCAATACTCACGAATTTTCTCGCGAAGGCGACGTGCGCCTTCTGTGTTACACCAGTCTTTCATTTCAATCTCTCCAGGCTAAATAGCAATGCATGGAGGTTGTCCTCCAGCCTGCCTGTCCTTCGTTTGCTTCTTTTTGTAACGGGCAGACACTGTGGGTCCGTGCTCCGTTCGTGACGCTTAAATGACGCCTCTCGACCGCCTTCACAACCCTTTTCCCATGTGAAATTCGAGTAAGGTTTGAATATGAACAGATGTTCAGGATGAATGGTTGTTCATCATTCGCTGTTTTTAGCATAAGCAACTGCCAAAAAGCATGAAAATGCCACAATATGCGTTGTTTTTAATGCACTATTTGAGTGCCCACCGGTGATTTGATTTAGTTGCAATAGAAACCATCGCCGTGTTTCGATGTGTCGCACCAAAATTTGCAAAAGAAATAGTGCCCGCAAAAAGACATGGCTCCCATACTGATAAATCATGGATCAGCCGCCAGATATTTGACAGTGCAGTCGGTGATTGACCCCAATCGATAGGCTAAGTAAGACCCGTTTTCCCGAATCTCGGGCGATTAGCTCAGCGGTAGAGCACTGCCTTCACACGGCAGGGGTCACTGGTTCAATCCCAGTATCGCCCACCATTCATGCAAATTGAATAGTAGCCCCCTCCTCCGTCACACTGACGGGGGATATAGGCGAGCAAACTCCAAGAGAATTAAGCAACCTCTTGCACGGCCTCCTCCGCCTGCGACTCATTTCTCCAGTCGCGGCCAGATTGACGCGAGGCCACTTGAGCAGTGTTTCGTCACGTCCTGCCTCCCGTCTGCGCAGAGCAATCTACCCCAAGCAGAATGAAAAAATTCAAAAAAGCTTGATTGGCTTGTCCGGCTTTTGCCCGCTTCTGCGTGGAAGGAACAGAACCCAACGGAAAAAGGACAAGCTCATGAACAAGTTTCTTCTACTCCCCCTATCCCTCGCCATTCTGGCATTCGCCGGATGCAAGGACGAAGAAACCGGCAGCCAGGCGGCGCAAGATGCACCGGCCGCGTCCACGGCAGAAACGTCGAAACCGGCCACGAAGAAAACGCGTGGGCAGAGCGTCTTTTTCGTCTGCCAGATGACAAGCGACAGGGTGAATTATCTTTCCGAGCTCATCGAGATGACTGAGCCTCGCACGAATGAAGAGATGGCAGCAGCCTTCAAGACGAAGGTGGAATCGCTTGACCGCACCTACTACCCGCTGGGGGAAGGAGATGCCCTCACCTACTCATGCGTATCGGGCACGGATGTGCGCAAGATGATGAATTATGCGCTCGATTTGCGCGGCCAGTCCGGCGACATAAGCACCCCTTTCCGCACCGTCACCGGCTGGAAACCCTGACCTTCCAAATCCCGAAATACAGGAGCTGCCCGTGTGGAATTTCAGTCTTTCCGGTGCTTTCGGCCTTATGGCTCGAACCGCACCATACCTTTTACTTCGCGCCGCTATCTATGGCGGAATCGCCGTTGCAACTGTTCTGATCACCGGGATATCCGGCGGAGTTGGATGGGGCATTGGTGGATTTTCCGGTCCGGATGGCCGCCCCGCGGGCGCCATGTGGGGCTCGCTGATCGGTCTCGGCTTAACCGGCGGGGCAATCTATCTTGCCCGTGAGTTTATCCTCTACCAGGTCAAGGCCGCGCATATTGCCGTTCTTATCAAGCTGATGGACGGAGAGGAGATCCCGACCGGCAAGAACCAGATCACCTATGGGGCGAGCATCGTGAAGGAGCGGTTCGTGCAGTCGTCGGTCCTTTTTGGCATCGACCAGCTGGTCAAGGGCGTGCTGTCCGCGATTACCGGATTGATCGAAGGCATTGCATCCTTCCTGCCCATTCCCGGCATCCGGAATGTTGTTGGTGTCATCCGGGCCTTTCTGAAGATCGCCGTCGGCTTTGCAGATGAAATCATTCTTGCTTTTGCCATCCGTACGCAAAGCGACAATCCATGGGGCTCGGCAAAGGAAGCCCTCGTCTATTATGGTCAGAATCACAAGCTGATGCTCAAGAACGCGGCCTGGCTGGCGTTCTTCGTCTACGTCCTGTCATTCCTGATCTTTCTTCTGCTGCTTGCGCCTGCAGCAGCCCTTGTATGGTTCCTGCCCGGCGCATGGTCTGCTGGCGGCGTGATCTTTGCGTTCATATTTGCCTGGGCCATCAAGGCCGCCCTGATAGAGCCGCTGGCGATTACATGCATGATGCAGGTCTACTTCAAGGCTATCGAAGGTCAGACACCGGACCCTGAATGGCAGGCACGGCTGGAGAACCTGTCGGGCAAGTTCTCGAAACTTCAGCAGAAAGCA
Organism: Henriciella litoralis; assembly: GCF_002088935.1. Taxonomy (NCBI): domain Bacteria; kingdom Pseudomonadati; phylum Pseudomonadota; class Alphaproteobacteria; order Hyphomonadales; family Hyphomonadaceae; genus Henriciella; species Henriciella litoralis. The sequence continues at coordinate 285,402 of NZ_NCSS01000006.1, read as the reverse complement.
GCCAGCTGGGCAGGAAAGAAACCCGCGCCAGAGGCTCAAACACCACAAACGGTCTGAACACCGTAAACCGGCGCCGGAGCGCTCATGGCTGGCTCACCCGGCCTGGAGCGCTCCGGCAAAAACTTGGCCCTGCCAGATGGGTAGAACAGCGGACTCCATCTCCTCGCGGAGCACTTGCCAGGACTCGCACGGCGTATCGGCTCCTGAGAAATAGGCTTCGATAACATCAAGCTGCATCGCCAGGGATTGCAGACCCATGCCGAAGACCGGATCGGTCTGCAGAAGCGCATCGCCTATGGAGACGAAAGACAGATCGTCAGGGCCATCGAGAATGAGCCGAGTCATTTCACGAAACGCATATGTCCTGACGGTTTCAGGGCTTACTGGCACAAGGCGCGCCCCGAACACCATATCTGCAATCTGGCAAAGCGCCTCGGGCGTCCGTGCCGTACGCCCTCTCATGCCGGCCGTCAGGCAGGCGTCGCTCTCATCGAAGAGGCATGCCAGGCCCACATCGCCGACGCGGGACAGGCCTGATTTCGGATGCAGATTGCCAGAGCGTTGCAGCTCGATGGCATAAGTGATCGACGCCTGATCGATCGCTTCGATTGTCACTTCTGTATCGCCGGGAAGACGGCGCAGACCGGCGCGGGCGGCCCCCGTGGCGTCGATGAGAAGATCAAATGTCTGTTCCTCGCCGCCAACCATGAGCGCTCTGCGGGACCAGTCGACATGTTGGACCGGGGCCTGATACTGCGGCGAGATCCCCTCAGCTGCCAGCTTCTCCAGCAAGAGGACGGACAGGCGATGCGGAAAGACCGGAATGGCCAGATCAACGAGAGGGTCGGAGAGGATGCCCCGCAACGTATCGCGTGAGAGGCGATGCGCGAAAGAGTGAGAGACCGGCGATGTGGTCCGCTCACGCCGGTCCAGCACTGTCAGGTCAAGACCGATCTGCCTTAGGCGCAGGGCCACCGAAAGTCCGGCAAGCCCCGCGCCCATGATAACAGCGTGCAGGGTCACTTTCCCTTTGAAGCCACGGTCATACCGGAGGCTTGCGCCATCCCCTTCTCCGCGATGACGATAAAGAACCAGCCATCTTTTTGGGACGCTCGAACGAAGGATGCCTCCGCTGCCTTTTTAACAGCGCTTTTACGCTCTTTTTCCGGATAATACATGTCGCCCGGAAAGTAGACGTCCCCGGGAAAATACATATCGCCAGGGAAATACATATCGCCCGGAAAGTACATGTCGCCGGGGAAGAAACCGGCCTCGCTACCTTTTTTGGGAGCGGCCGAAAAAGTCTCGGAAACAAAAATATCCCTGACCTTACCGTCCTCGATCCTGGCCATGTAAAGTCGGCCTTCCTCAACGCCCCTGCCGGGCTTGATCCGGAGATTTTTGATCAGTGCGGCACGAAGGTCATCTCCGCTGAGTTTCGTGAGGACCCCTGCATCGCACAGACTAATCGACACTGTGCCGATCTGTTCGACCTGTACCTGCGCGTGCGCGTGCGCGGCACCGAGAGCCATCATGGCACTGCCGACAACAAGGCTCTTACGGATGTGTTTTTTCATGATGTGTGTAACCTTCAGAGTTGGATGTAACGACGGGAGCGAGTGTCGCTAAAACCGGTCAGTCACGTCCCGTTCCCATCACTGACCACGCGAGATCAGGGGAAAAGCGGACACCTGCCCTCCGGCCCCGCTCAGAGGGGTGTACCAGCCACATCCTGATTGAGACTGTCGCGCACCTGTTGTGCCTTGGCGGCATACCGCGCTGCAGGCGCTCCCATCTCCGCAAAAAACTGATCCGCAGCATCGAGTGACGCAAGCGCTGCCGAAGGGTCGCCCTTCGCAGCTGCAACCTGTGCGCTGGCCACATAAAAAAGGCCCATATAAGCGCCGCTGGTTATGCCGGCATCATTGAGGCTGATGCTGACATCGGTCAGTACGGCCTCCGCCTCTTCGATCTGCTCGGAATTGGCGAGTGCTTCGATCAGGCCGAAACGTGCCGCAAGAGCCGCCGGGCTAGACGCTCCGCTGAACTCGTCCGCCATTTCGACGGCGTTGGACAGCAGGAGAGCAGCTTCAGCAGTTTTTTCCTGCTGCAGTTTCAGCTTTCCATAGTTGGACATAAGCACAGCGAGCGCCGTGGACGGGCCGTAGAGCTTCTGGCGGATATCCAGCGTCGCCAGATAGGCCGCTTCAGCCTCCTCCAGTCGGCCACTGATATGATAGAGAGTTGCGAGATTGTTCATCGCATTAAGGCCATCAGGAGTATCGAGGCGCTCGATCGCGTTAAAAACATCACGGGCCCGCTCAGAACTTCTGAGCGCCCCCTCAATATTGCCGAGCCGCATCCGGGCAACACCGATATTTGTGAGGAGTATGGCCGTCTCCAGCGATGTTTCGCCCGAAAAGGCGATACGTCGGGGAAGGCTTTCGGACAAAAGGGCTTCGGCCTGTTCAAGATCCCCAGTTTCGGCCATCAGCTGCGACTCGATCAGCGCGGCCCCCAGAATCTGATCATGATACTGTGCCGGATCGGATTTCCAGATCTCCAGCGCGCGCTCAAGCGCCCCTCCTGCCTGCTCCACCTTGCCGGACCGCAAGTAGACATTCGCGAGATCATGCGAGGCCCGAGCGATCATGTCTTCATTGCCGGATTTGACCGGGAGGTCCGAAACCAACCGAAGCAATGGCTCAGCCGAGGTGTAATCATTGATCAGAAAGAGCATTTCCCCGAACATCTGAAGCACAGGGGCCGCCTTTTCAGGGTCCGATTCAAAGTCGGCTTTGGCCTGCTCGGCCGCCTTCAGGATCAGGGACCCGGCCGTCTTCTCGCCACCGCCATTCCCTGCCTCGGAGAACATGAGGAAGGTCGCAGCCTGCATTGTCCTCAGCCGTTCGCGTTCGTGTAGGGCAACATCCCGCTCGCGCTCAGCCTTCACATATTGCCAGCTGACGCCGACAAAGCCTGCACACAATACGCAAACCAAGCCGACCGCCATCACGTTGCGGCGCATGAACAGGACGCCTTTGTAAAGCGTGTTCGGGTGTCTGGCCATGACGGGACGATGTGTACGGAAGTTCCGAATATCGGATGCCAGCGCATCGACACTCTCATAGCGTTCGGACACATCCGGGTCGGTCGCCTTTTTCAGGATGGCCGCGAGATCTGCGGGCAGCCCGTCCAGCCTGACTCGGTTGCCGGGATCAAGGGCGGCTGGCGCATCGGCCGTCAATAACTCCGCGAGGGTCAGGCCGAGGCTGAAAATATCCGTCTGAACAGAAGACTCGCGACCATCAAGCTGTTCAGGGGCGGCATATTGAAGGGTCATCGGCGCACGAAGGTCCTGATCGCCTTGCTCGACCAGACCGGCAACGCCAAAATCGATGACCTTCACCTCTCCGCTGGTGTTGACCATGATGTTGGTGGGCTTCAGGTCCCGGTGCAGCACAAAGCGCCCATGAGCATGGGAAAGTGCGCTACAGACTTTCAGAAAGAGTTGAAGAATCTGCTCCCGGTTCAGCCTGCGGCCCTTCGCATAGTCAAGCAGGGTCTGACCTTCGATGAGCTCCATCACAAAATAGGGAGCGCCCTTGTCATCTACCCCGCCATCGATCAGACGGCCGATATTCGGATGCTCCAGCCGGGCGAGGATCTGGCGCTCACGTTCAAAGCGCGCGAAGGCGGCCTCATCCGAGAGAGTGATGCGCTTGAGTGCAGCGATCTGATTGTAATGCCCGTCGGCCCGCTCAACACGGTACACCTCGCCCATTCCACCGGCACCGATCATCTCTAGAATGCGCCAGCTGCCGAGCGTCTCGCCTGCATTGAGAAATTGAAGGTGATGTTCGATGGCCCCGCCGGTGGCGAAAAAATCTGCATCCTGCGTATTTGCGACAAGCAGGCGGCTCAGCGCTGTCTTCTCTTCTTCGGCAAGAGCCAGGCGGTCGAGGTGGGCTGCGCGATCTGATTCTGGCACCTCCAGAAGTTGCAGGTAGAGATCAGTGATCTTTCTCCAGTTCCCGTTTCTCATGCAGCCCCCTGCCCCGAAATAAGCACGCAATATTCCAAGTCTTCGAAAGCAAAAGCAAGTTAGGTTTAAGTCTTTATGATAAGCGCTTCGATCACCTCGCGGTGAATAGCTGGCGCCAAGACGCCCGCTTGGGCCGCATCTGCCGAGGCAGACAAGTTCGCAAGTTTGATGTTACTGAGCGTACTTCATTTGGTCTTTGCGATTTGAAACGGCGCGCATTAAACCGACGCAGCATATGAAATGGCTTTTTCGCAATCCGATTTTTTCATCTGCGCTGGGGTACCTGATATGGGCCTATATGGTGCTGTGCGCGCGCACCATGCGCTGGTCGACCGAAGGTGAAGAACAGTTCCGCGAAGCCTGGAGCGGTGACCGGGGCCTGATCGTTGCCGCCTGGCACTCACGCATCCTCCTGCTTCCATCAATCTGGACTCGCTTTGTCAGGAAGATGCCCGCAAAGGCGCACCCGACCGCGATGATGATCTCATTATCACGAGATGGAGAGTTCGTTGCCCAGGCGGTCTCACACCTCGGTATCGACGTGGTGAGGGGCTCATCCACGCATAAGAAAAAAAAGAAAGACAAAGGTGGCTCGGCGGCCATCATGGAGACAACCAAGCGCTTGAGAGCTGGCAGCGTCGTATGTTTGACACCGGACGGCCCTCGCGGCCCCGCGGAGCAGGCCCAAGCCGGACCTGTCATCCTGGCCCAGCGCTCGAATGCTTTGATCATACCTTACGCACTGGACTGCAAACCCGCATTCCGCCTCAAGACCTGGGATCGCTTCATGGTCCCGATCCCGTTTGCAAAAGGCACGATCGTGCTGGGTCAGCCTCTCGAGTTTAGAAAGGGTCAGGACACAGCTGAATGTACGGCCCGACTGAATGCGGAAATTCAGGAAGCATATGGCCTGGCTGCCAAAATGCTGACGCAGCGAAACTGATACGTGATTGCAGCATAGCGCCAACACGCACTATCTCTTTTCAATGAGTCTCGGACAACGCCTCTACCGCACAGCAACACGTGCAGCCGAACCTTTTTTAGGTCTGCTGGTCAAACAGCGACTATCGAAGGGCAAGGAAATTGCTGGCCGGACCGAAGAGCGGTTCGCACGAAACGTCCCCGACGCCACACCCGCCAATCTGATCTGGCTACACGGCGCCAGTATTGGTGAAACAGCCCTGCTGCTCGAACTCGCCAAACAGATTGGCGGTGAGCGGGCTGACCTTCATTTCCTCTTCACCAGCCAGACAACAACATCGGCTCAGCTAATCGCCGACGCCATCTCAGCGTCGCCAGAGCTTCAAGACCGCAGCACGCATCAATTTGCCCCGATAGACACGCCTGCCGTGGCGGCCCGTTTCATCGATACATGGCAACCAGCGACCGCTATTTTTGCCGAAGGCGATATCTGGCCAAATCTCATTTCTGAAGCTCATGCCCGCGGCGTTAAACTGGCGCTGATCAATGCCCGTATGACCCGCTCCAGCATAACTGGATGGGGAAAGTGGCCTGACTTTGCCAAGCGCGTCTTTTCCTGCTTCGATTTGATATTGGCCGCTGATGCAAGAACAGCTGACGGGCTAACCTCACTCGCCCACCGACAGGTCTCTTCTGTAGGCAATCTGAAATCCGCGCTTCCGCCTCCGGCAGTAAACGGTGAGCAACTCAACCTCTTGCGTGACCAGTTTATCGGATCGCGCGGCTGCCTAACCGCGGTCTCAACGCATGAAGGGGAAGAAGAACTCGTCATCGAGGCGATCAGCCAGATGTCGCCGAGACCGGCGCTGATCATCGTTCCGCGTCATCCCGAACGGGCGAATGATATCGCCAATGCACTTCACGCGAAGCAGATGACTTTCTCCACCCGGTCCAAAGGAGAGACGCCGACACCTGAGGACGATGTCTTGCTCGCAGACACGCTAGGTGAAGTCGGTCTGTTTGCGTCGGCAGCCGACACTGTCTATCTTGGCGGAGGTCACACGCCAGGTGTCGGTGGTCATAACCCTCTGGAGATATTGAGACTGGGGCGCCCGATTTTGTCCGGCCCCGACGTCTTCAACTTTGAGGACCTCATGGCAGACCTTGCGAAGCAGACCGGCTTTCAGTTTGTCTCAGGCGCACAGGATATCGCCCGCAGCTTTCCTGCCACACCGCCCAAGGAAGCCACGCGTATAATGCTGGAGGAAAAGGCCCAAACGCCTATGAACATAACCCTCGAAGCGCTCGCCCCTCTCCTTCCGGCCATCTCACGATGATAAGGTCCCCGCGCTTCTGGGATCGTGATGTCGATCCAAAGTCTCGTGAGGGCGCCCCCCTCACAAGGCTCATGCTAACCCCGCTCGCCGCCATCTATGCCGGTGTCACAGCCAATCGCATACGCAAAGCCGAACCGCTGAGACTTCGCATCCCGGTTATCTGCGTCGGGAACATATCGGCAGGCGGCACAGGTAAGAGCCCCGTCGCCGCGGCCTTGCGCTCGAGACTCTCGGACCTCTACCCGGGAATACGTATCGCCACCCTCTCGCGTGGGTATGGCGGAAAGCTGAAAGGCCCGCTCAAAGTTGACCTGGATCGCCATGTCGCAGCCGATGTGGGCGACGAAGCCATCATGCTCTCACGCGGCGGCGAAGCATGGATCGGTCCGGATCGTGCGTTGGCCGGTCAAGCTATGCAGGATGACGGCGTCGACCTCATAATTATGGACGATGGTCACCAGAATCCCGGCCTTGCAAAAGATCTATCATTCGTGGTGGTCGACAGTGTTGCCGGTTTCGGCAATGGCTATGTGATTCCCAAAGGCCCTTTGCGCGAACCCGTCGAAGCGGGTCTGGCGCGGGCAGATGCCGTCATCGTCATGGGCACGTCCGAACCACCTTCGGAACTTGGTAATTTTGCCAATCCCGTTCTCTTCGCGCAGATCGAGCCGACGGGGACCCTGCCCGAAGGGGCGTACGTGGCGTTCGCCGGGATCGGTAGACCGGAAAAATTCTTTGACACGCTATCGCAAAGCGGTGTCTCGCTGGCAGATGCCGTCCCCTTCCCCGACCATCACCCTTACGACAAGTCCGATCTGCGCTATTTAAGAGACCTCGCAAAGCAGAGGGATGCGGTATTGGTCACCACAGAAAAAGACTATGTACGCCTCGGCACAGATGACCGACGAGACGTCATGACCTTCCCGGTGCAGGCCCGCTTCAAAGACACTGACACACTCGACAAGCTCCTGGCATCTGTTTCAGAACGGCTGCCGAAATGAGCGAGCCAGAATCACCTCAATATGTCCGCCCAAAGGACATCGATAACCGCGCCACTTTCAGGCAGCGCGTTCAGTGGTGGCTGGAGGCCGTTGCCTGGGATGTCATCTACTGGTGGCCGATGAAAATGCTCGGGCCGGACCGCGCGTCGAACGCGGCAGGATGGATCGTCAAAAAGATTGCCCCGCTCCTTAGCCAGAACCGCACGGCCAAGCGAAATTTGCGTCTGGCGTTTCCAGACTGGAGCGATGAGGAAGTCGACCGCGTCGCGGCCGCGTCATGGGAGAGCACAGGCCGGACCGCAGGTGAGTTACCCCACCTGCCCCGCATCAACCCATACGAAGGTGACCGGGTCGAGGTCGTGCACCCCGAACGGCTCGACGCGGTCGAAAACGCCCCAGAAGGCGCCGTCTTCATCTCAGGACATTTCGCCAACTGGGAAGTCATGGCTGCCGTCATATGTCGGCGGCCGGTCGATTGCCTTGTTACGTATCGCGCCCTTAACAATCCCCACATCGATCGCCGGATCAACAAGGTTCGCCACGATTATGGCATTGGCGTTCTCACACCGAAGGGTCTCGGCACGAGAGAGCTCATGCGGGCGCTCACCGCTGGTCGTTCCGTGGCCTTGATGAATGATCAGAAGTTCAACAAGGGGCTCGCCATTCCCTTCTTTGGTCATGATGCCATGACCGCGCCCGGTCCCGCACGGCTGGCGCTGAAATACAATGTCCCGATCATCCCCGTCTCGACCGTCCGAACAGGCCCTGCCCGCTTCCGCGTGACGATACACGAACCGATCAGCCCGGACCCCGGACTATCGGGTGACGAGGCTGTCACCGACTGCGTTGTGAAGATAACTGAGTTTCTTGAAGCGCAGGTCCGCGCCAATCCAGAGCAATGGTTCTGGCAACACCGCCGCTGGCCGAAGTCTGCCTGGAAAGCAGCGGGCGTCTAAAAACTGGGCCTTCGGGACTGGTGTTCTGATCCGCACAAGCTAGCTCCCGCATAAACCTGATAAGGACAACATCATGCTGGTACCCTCAATTATCTCGGCGATCGCGCTTTTCCTGTGTGCCCTGATTGGGCTCGGCGCGCTTCTTGCGCCGCGATGGGCGCAAGGCGTTGTAAGACTTCAGCCCGATCCGAGCCCTGGAAAAGAAGGCGGCTTCTCCGAATTTCGCGCCACCTATGGCGGCCTGTTATTCATGGTGCATATGACAGCGCTCGTTATCCTCTTCGCAGTCCCGCCTGCCTTTGCCATTTTCGCCCTGATGCCAGTCGCCGCGGGCTGGTTTGGTGCCGGCATCGGGCGCCTCCTTTCCTACCTTGTCGATACGAAGGCGAACCGTGGACCAGGCATGATGCTGGTCTGGATACCGATGGAACTCGCGCTCGGGCTTGCAATTGCTGCTCCGGTTCTGCAACTAGGGTAACCCTTAAAGGATAACCATATGACGGATCGTCGTGAGACGCCCCGGCCCGGCAGACGGACCAAACCCAACAGCAAGCCCGCTTCTCTCACGCCGACCGACTGGTCAGAGGGTGAGCGGATCGCCAAATGGCTCGCGCGCGCAGGCGTCGCGTCCCGGCGCGAATGCGAAACGCTCATTGAATCCGGCAAGGTGTCGGTCAATGGCCGCACGCTGACCTCTCCTGCCTTCAAGGTGACAGGCGGCGAAGCCATCAAGGTCAACGGCAAACGGATCGAGCCGCCTGAGCAGACGCGGCTCTGGCGCTACCACAAGCCATCTGGCCTCATCACGACGACCATCGACCCTGCCGGGCGGCGGACGATCTATGATGAGCTACCAAAGCACCTGCCCCGAACCGTCACCGTCGGGCGTCTCGACCTGACAACCGAGGGCCTTCTACTGCTCACCAATGATGGTGAGCTTGCTCGCACGCTTGAGCTTCCGAGAAATGAGTTCAAACGACGCTACAGAGCACGGGCGCATGGCCGCGTCACGCCTGATAAACTTGCTGCGCTAAAAGCCGGCGTCATCGTGGACGGTATCGAATACGCCCCGATCATCGCTGAGCTGGAACGGGAAACGGGCGCCAATAACTGGATCAGCGTTGAACTGACCGAGGGCAAGAAACGCGAGGTTCGCCGTGCCCTTGAGTCGGTCGACCTTGAGGTCAACCGGCTAATTCGGACCAATTACGGCCCGTTCGAACTCGCAGACCTCAAACCCGGCGCTGTCGAGGAAGTCCCGAAACAGGAGCTCCAGCGTCTTCTGGGCACGTATCTTCCAGCGGCCAGCGACAAAGTGAAAAGACCTCAGCGTGGACCTAAAGGTGACGCGCGGGGAGGCCTTAACAAGCGGCGCCGAAAGGATAAGTCTGCATCCAAGAAGTAGCTGAAGCTAACTCAAGGGAGCAGACCATGTCCGATACAGCGATTGCACGTCCACCGGAAACCAAGAAGAATCCGTCACGGCAAATGAGCGAGGCGGCAGCGGAAATCTGCAACCAGATTGTAGATCCCTCGGTTTATGCCGACATGCATGCGCTGGACAAAGCCTTTACCAGGCTGCGCGCCGAAGACCCGGTCGCCTGGTGTGAGCCAGAGCATTTCCGTCCCTTCTGGGCGATCACAAAACATGCCGACATCATGGAAGTCAGCCGTCAGAACAAGCTGTTCACGAACGGCCAGCGCGAAATGCTGAGCTATGTGAGCGCAGAAGAGCGCGTCTACGCGCAGACCGGTGGCCCGCATCTTCTGAAGACGCTGGTCCAGCTCGATGACCCATCGCATTACAAGCTGCGCCACCTGACCCAGGAATGGTTCATGCCGCAAAATGTGAAAAAGCGCGAAGATGCCATCAAAGGCCTCGCCAAAGAGTTCGTCGATCGAATGGAAGACATGGGCGGCGAATGCGACTTCCAGCAGGACATCGCCCTGCACTACCCTCTCCGCGTCATCATGCAGATCCTCGGGGTTCCCGAGCAGGATGAACCCATGATGCTCAAGCTCACACAGGAGATCTTTGGCGCGCAAGATCCAGACCTGATGCGGGACAAGAGCCTTCTGGATGACGATGATCCTGATAGCGGGCTTGCCTCGATCCAGGAAACGCTCGCCCAGTTCTTCATGTATTTCACGAACATCACGCAGGACCGCCGCAACGCGCCGAAGGATGATGTGTCGACTGTGATCGCAAACGGCACGATTGATGGCGAACCGATCGGCCAACTTGAGGCGATGAGCTATTACATCATCGTTGCAGCTGCCGGGCATGACACCACCAGCGCCTCAACAGGCGGCGGTGTGCTCGGAATGCTCAACAATCCTGCTCAGCTCAAAAAGATGCTGGATGACCCGAAAGGCATGTCCCGCACGGCCGTTGACGAGGCAATCCGCTGGACGACGCCGGTCAAACACTTCATGCGCACGGCACAAGCCGACTACAAGCTGCGGGACCAGAAAATACTTGAAGGAGAGAGCTTACTGCTCTGTTATCCATCAGGTAATCGTGACGAAGACGTATTTGAAGATCCGTTCAGCTTCCGCGTAGATCGCTCCCCCAACAAGATCATTTCTTTCGGTCATGGCGGACATATGTGCCTCGGCATGCATCTGGCGCGTCTGGAAATGCAGGCAATCTACGAAGAGCTGTTCTCGCGAATCAAATCAATTGAACTGGCAGGCGAGCCAGCCTTTATCCGGGCGAACTTCGTCGGCGGTCCCAAAAACATTCCTGTCCGCTACAAATTCTAGACATGGGCGTCAGAGCCGATCACTCTCTCCTGAAGCGATAACTAATCGCCTGAAAGAGAAAGACAGATTGATGAGCCGATTAGCTTCTACACTCGTCGCTTGCGCGCTTGCAGCAATCGGACCCGCCTATTTTACCGGCGCGGCTCAGGCTCAATCTGGCGAGCCCATCAAGTTTGACAGCCCGACAGCTGAACTCGACGAGCTGGTAGAAACCTGCCTCGCAACAGAGGGTGTGTATCGCATCGAAGGCAGCGACAGCATTTGCTACAATGCGGCAATCTTCCCGCGGGAGTTTCTGTCGCTGGCCGAAATGGAGCCGGCGGACCAGATCATTATAACGAGCCCGGGCGGCAATGTGGCGACCGCGCGCATCATGAGCGGCATTCTTGATGGACGCGGAGAACCCGTCGTTTTCGCCGGACAATGCATGTCCGCCTGCGCCATGGTGCTGTTACCCGGCGCAGATGACATCCGCATTCACCGCTCTGCCCATTTCGCCGTGCATGGTATCGTCATGATGCCTTTCAAGCAGTGGTATGCCTGGACCCATGATGGCGAGGAACCAAGCCGTGCCGCGGCGCTTCAGGCCGGATTTGGCTATGATTTCGCCTACACCATGTACCAGAGCGGGCGAGATCACATGAAAGGCCACCTTGCCGCTCAGAATGTCGACATGGATTACATTGCCGAAGTCAGCAAACGTATGCTGGAGAGCGCCAGACAAGAAGACTGCCGCGTCGCGCCTGACAATTACTGGGGCATGCTCGACGCCGAATATTTGCAAAAATATTTGGGCGACCGCATCACTTATATGGAAGAATTTATCCAGTCATGGGACGACCCAAACAACAATGTCTATAAAGACATCACCGTCCCGATCGCCCCGCGGACTTACATCTTTGAAGATGATTATCTGACCGCTGGTTGCGCTTGATCAGCCTGGCAGCCGGTCCGCCGGATAGTCCGGATAGCTTGCCTTCAAGATCGCGTGATTCAGAAGCATCTTCGCTTTCAGCGTTTTGCCTGACTCATCGAAAAAGCTCGTTTCCACCCAATAATTTTCTACGCGGCGACTTTGCGACAGAGCAACGACTTCGCGCTTCAGCCTGTAGGTTTCGCCCACGAAGAGCGGCCCATCGATCATCCTGATCTCAAGGTCAGCAAACAGGCCAATGGACGGCTTCTTGATCGGCCACTTGGTCATACCGCCCGTATAGTTGCCGAGCACCGACACCATCTCGGTCGGCACAATTGCTTTGCCCCATGGCGACGCGTCCGCATCACTGTACCAATCCATAGGCTCAGTGATTTTCTTCAGCTTCTCATTCAGGGAGAAGGGATAGAGATTGCCCATGTGCTGATCCGGATCCATCCGCACAATCTCGTCTTGATCGGAGGTGAGACCGACTCTCATATTTTCGAGAATTACGAGATCGCCCGCTGGCCGCAGATTGGCCATGCGCGCACGTAGCAAGGTCTCTCCATGGTCTGGTTCAAGCGTCGCGCTGGCTTCGAGAACCGGCGTGCCGTCTTCCTTCACAGCGCGGCAATAGGCATGCGTCTCTGATCGCGGCTCGATGATGACCTTCACCGCCTCGCCTTCGACCACCATGTTCAGAAAATGCGTCGAGAAACACCCACGCTCGAACCAGGCCTTGCCGAACAGGTCGACAAGATACGGCGTGAACTGGCTGAAATGCGTCGGCCCCTCAATCGGACCAGCGGCGATGCCAAGTCGCTCGGCTTCCTTGTCATCATGGATTGAGCTGTGCCCGTCATAGGACTGCTCGGCCAGCATTTGCGCCGGCTTGCGAAGCGGGCCTTCGATAATCTTTGTCATGGTCTAGCCTTCCATGCCGGCCATACGGGCCCGCGAGGCCGCAAAGGCCGCAAGCGGTTTCACCCGCTCTGCATTCGCGGCGGCATTGGCGTTCGAGGCTGTGCCGTCGCGGACGCGGCCGACAATCCCTTGCAGAATGCCCGCAAGCCGGAACGCATTGTAGGCGAAATAGTAGTTCAGGTCCGGCATGCCATCGCGGCCGGTCCGCTCACAATACATATCCACATATTCCTCAAGTGTCGGAATACCGTAGGACTTCAGGTCAGGAATGTTCGGAATAGAACCGCGCGCCGGATCAGATCCCGGCATGACCCAATTCATCAAGTGATATGAGAAGTCGGCCAGCGGGTCGCCGAGCGTCGACAGCTCCCAGTCCAGGACCGCGATCACTTTCGGTTCAGTTGGGTGCAGCACCATATTGTCCAGCCGATAGTCGCCATGGACGATCGTGACGTCCTCATTCTTGGGCAGATTTTTTGGAAGCCAATCGATCAGCTTTTCCATGTCGTCGATGTGCTCGGTTTCCGACATCTTGTACTGCTTTGTCCAGCGATGGACCTGGCGCGCAACATAATCGCCTTCCTTGCCAAATCCGGTAAGCCCGATGGCGCGCCAATCCGTATTATGCAGGTCAGCAAACGTCTTGACCTTGGCTTCGTAGATCTTGCGGCGTTCGGCTGGCTCATACTCTGGAAGTGTTCCGTCCCAGAGGATGCGACCTTCGACACAGTCCATCACATAAAAAATGGTGCCGATGACGTCTTCATCTTCACAAAGTCCGTACGGGCGCGCCACTGGATAGCCAGTCGGGTACAGCGCGTTGATCACCCGGAATTCGCGGTCAACGGCGTGCGCCGATGGCAGCAGCTTTCCGGGCGGCTTGCGCCGCATCACATAGGTCTTGTTCGGCGTGAATAGCTTGTAGGTCGGATTGGACTGTCCGCCCTTGAACTGCTTGACCGTCAACGGGCCTTCATAGCCTTCGACGTTCTTCTGCATCCAGTCGGCCAGCTTGCTTTCGTCGAACCTGTGAGACTCGACGACTTCCTTCGTTCCGGTGAACATTTCCTGCGCGTTGGCAGCCTCGGTCATTGCATGACTCCCTGATAATTCTTTCAGGCGCACCCTAACGCTGGAGACACAGCCGACAAGTCAACTTCTTGCTTGCCGCAACGAAAAGAGCCGCCTTCGAAAAGGCGGCTCTCGACCGTTCGTTTAAACGAATGTCGCTTTAGCGAGATTACGACAGCTGGTCGGCAAAGTTCTCGCCATAACAGGCGGAAGACTTGGCGCGCCGGAGAAGCTCGCGGGCTTGAGCGTCGAGCTCTGTGTTCTCGAGCTTGTCGTCAATTTCCTTGGCGAGGTGCTCCTCACCAGTGTCGACGGCTTCCAGGGCGGCTTTCTCATCGTCGCGGAACATGGACGTGAAGTCTGCCCAGGCTCTGTGCATCGAGCCTGCAACTCCGCCACTCGTCTGCGGTTCGCCGCCATAAGCGCGGACTTGCGTCTGGAAGTCGTTGATAAGTGCGGTCCGCTCATTGGCGAGCGACTGGAACTTGGAACGTAGCGCGTAGCTATCGTCCGACATCTCGCACACCTTTTGATAGCCTTGCTGGCTATCAATCAGTGTTTTGATGACATCATTAAGGGCGTCAATATTTGGATTTTGCATTCTGCTGGTCCTTCAAGCGTTGCTATTGAAGAACCAACGGCCCTGCCGCTAACTGGTTGCGACCATTGCCCCAGATTAAAAATATTTATCCAAGCGCCCGTCGCCCGATGTCCTTGCGGAAGAAACCGTCAGGAAAGTCGATCTTCGCGACGCCATCATATGCGCCATCAATAGCCTGCTTCAGGTTCAGCGCTGTAGAAGCCACGCCAAGCACGCGCCCGCCTGTCGCCACAAGTTCACCAGAGGCTGTTTTATCCGTGCCGGCGTGGAAGACCGTGACACCATCAAGCTCATTGGCCGCTTCGACCCCCTTGATCACGCCGCCCTTAATCGGCGCTTCAGGATATCCCTTGGCCGCCATAACGACGATGGCGCTTGGCTCATAGTCGGAGAGCCCCATCATCTCGCACAAGGCGGCATGGCTTCCGACAAGCCCACCCGTTGAGCAAACCAGTAGCGCGGGGACGATATCGCCGGGCAAACCCGTCATCAGGATCTGACACTCCGGGTCACCAAAGCGGGCATTGAACTCAACGACTTTCGGGCCGCTCTCGGTCACCATGATGCCTACATAGAGGACGCCCTGATAGGGCATACCGTCTTCAGCCATGCCGGACAGCATCGGCTCCACGATCAGCGCCTGAACAAGCTCCATGGTGCGCGCATCAACAACGGGCGCTGGCGCATAGGCGCCCATGCCGCCTGTATTCGGCCCGGTATCCCCATCGCCGACCCGTTTGTGGTCCTGCGCCGGTGGCAGATAGATCGCCCCTTCGCCATCGGTCATGACGAAGATTGAGGCTTCTTCGCCCGTCATGAACTCTTCGATGACGATCTCGGTCGATGCATCACCGTATTTGCCGGTCATGAACTCCTCGACCGTATTCTCGGCGACTTCCAGCGTTTCCGCGATCACGACGCCCTTGCCGCCTGCCAGACCATCTGCCTTGATGACGTAAGGCGCACTCATCGTCTCAAGATAATCGAGCGCTTCGGTCAGGTCCGAAAACCGGCCATAGGCCGCGGTCGGCACGCCATACTTCTGCATCAGATCCTTGGCGAAGCCTTTAGAGCTTTCCAACTGGGCGGCTTGCTGGCTTGGTCCGAAGACATCAAATCCGCGCGCCCGCAGCGCATCGGAAACACCTGCCGCCAGCGGCGCCTCTGGGCCGATGATGATCAGGTCCGGCGTCAGCTGAAGCGCCAGTTCCTGCACGTCTTTCAGATTGGTCGGATCAATATCAAAACATGGGCCGATCTGGTCCATGCCGGGGTTTCCCGGCGCGCTGAACACTTCGTCCACCAAGGGTGACTGGCTGATTTTCCAGGCCAGCGAATGCTCGCGGCCGCCTGAACCAAGAATGAGGATTTTCATGAGGCGGGTGATGAACGCCGAACCTGCTGAGATCAAGTCCTTAATCAGCCTCTCTGGCAAATCTCGCGAGCACTAATGGATGGTCACAGATAAATTCACGGCAGACTGGACACTCCCCCTTGATGGATCGACCGTGATCAATGCAGGGTATCAGCAATGACAAGAAACGCTTCTCAATCGCGCCGAACCAACAGCCTTAGCGGCCTGTGGACAGGCTTCTATAGTTTCGATCTCACAGATGAAGCCATTGCGTTTACCGCATGGCTCTCTGAAGACGGCGGAACAATCACCGGCTCTGTCCTTGAGGAGGACTTTGACGGTCAAACGCCGGATGGTGAGTGCGAATCCGAGATTATCGGCCAGCGCTTCGGCCTGGATGTGCAGTTCACCAAGATTGAGGGGCCGCTCGCTGATGGAAACCATCGGCTGCTGCGCTATCACGGCGATACGGACCCCGACTGTTGCGTCGTCAGCGGCGTATGGTTCTTTGATGATCCGTCCGAATGGACAGGAACGTTCATGATGACCCGCATCTCGGGGGAATTGAAGGCGCGCGTCAGCACTGTTGCTGCCGGGCTGTCTGACCCTGACAAGAGCAGTCAAGGCTAATCACGTGACCGACACCCCCGCCTCGAACATCACAGAATTGACGGTTTCTGAACTTGCCGGAAGCCTCAAGAAGACCATCGAGACGAATTTCGATCATGTGCGCGTTCGCGGCGAACTTGGCCGTGTGACGATCGCCCGATCCGGCCACATGTATGCCGACATCAAGGACGACAAGGCGGTCCTCAACACAGTGATGTGGAAAGGCTCGGTCTCGCGCCTGCCCTTCAAGCCAGAGGAAGGTCTGGAAGTTGTCGCCGAAGGGCGGCTCTCCATCTATGCTGGCCGCTCAAACTATCAGATGATCGCGGACTTCATGCGCCCGGCCGGTGCCGGCGCGCTCATGGCGCTGTTGGAAGAGCGCAAGAAGAAGCTCGCCGCCGAAGGACTGTTCGACGAACGTCACAAAAAGCGCCTGCCCTATCTTCCGCGTACGGTCGGCGTCGTCACAAGCCCGACCGGTGCTGTGATCCGCGACATCCTTCACCGCATCCGTGAGCGCTTCCCCGTCCGCGTCATTCTCTGGCCTGCCCTCGTGCAGGGCGATTCCGCGGCCGGGCAGATCGAGGCTGCCATTCGCGGCTTCAATGCGATGACCGGCGATGACCGTCCCGATGTCTTGATCGTCGGGCGTGGCGGCGGCTCGATTGAGGACCTCTGGCCGTTCAACGAAGAGAACGTCGTCCGCGCAGCCTTCGAGAGCGAAATTCCACTGATCTCTGCCGTCGGCCACGAAACCGACACCACGCTCATCGACTACGTCTCCGATGCCCGCGCACCGACGCCGACCGGCGCCGCGGAAATCGCTGTACCCGTTCGCTCTGACCTTCTGCTGTCGATTGAAGAACGCGGCCAAAGCCTGAAACGCGCCCTCGCCCGCCGGGTGCGCCACGACCGCGACCGCCTGCGTGCCTCGCGCCTGCCGCGCCTTGAAACGCTGCTGACGCAAAAGAACCAGCGCATCGATCATCTGGATGCCAGCCTGCGCTCAGGCCTCTCCGGAGCCATCAAGTCCAAGCAGATCATCTTCGCACGTTCAGCCGGCAGGCTACGTATAGAGCCACTCAAACTTGAGGCCCGGCGCGCGCGTCAGGCGCTTGGCGAAGCGTCCAGTCGCGCGACGCCGGCATTGAAGCGAAAGATTGAGAGCCACAGAACGGCACTCGCCTCAAAAGCGAATTTGCTTCAGGCGCTCTCCTATCAGGCGACACTGGATCGCGGCTTTGCGATCGTCAAAGATGCGTCAGGCGACGTGCTGAGAACGAGCGACGGCCTTGCGCCAGGCCAGGCTCTATCGGTAACGCTGGCCGATGGCTCATTTGACGCTGAGGTCACGTCCGACTCTCAAAAGCCCAAACCAACGCCGAAAAAGCCCGCACCCGCGAAAACGCCTGCGCCGCCAAAACCGGACACGCCGCAGGGGAGTCTCTTCTAGCGATCAGGCCGCGCGAACTCTAAGCGCATTGCCCGCCGTCGCCTCAACGACCACATTCGCGCCAGCAACCGGATTGCTGCCATCTACGGTTTCAGCAGACCAGTCCGTATCGCCAAGACGTACGCGCCCGGCTCCAGCAACGAAATCGCTCATCGCCGTCCCGGTCTTTCCCACGGCGCGGCTCATTCGTTTGTTCAGCGTTGGGTGTTCAGCGGCGTTCATCCGTATATCGGCGAACACGGTTCGGCCGAAAACAAGCAGGCCGATCGACGCGACCGCGAAGAGGACAAGCTGTCCTTCCCAGCCGCTGATGCTTCCCGGTGCGATGGCGGCAAACACCGACGTCGCTGCTGCAGCAATCGCAATCCAGAGCAGATCGAACGTGCCAACGGCCATTTCGATTGCCAGCAGGATCAATCCAATACCTAGCCAGTGCCAGGCATTCGTCGGCCACATGAGATCAATCAGTGCATCCATGACTAGTCCCGCCCCCGCCGTGTTGGTGGCACCGCGCCGCCCGTCTGAGAACGACTAGCCGCAGCACTGTCGGTCAGGCCCTTGATGCCTTCAATCGTACCGATGATGGAGCTGAACTCCGCCGGGATGATGACCGTCTTTTGGCTCTGCGATGTCGCGAGCTTCTCAAACGCCATCACGTATTGCTGGCCGAGGAAGTAGTTGATCGCGTTGACGTCACCCTTGGCGATAGCTTCGGAGACCATGGCTGTCGCCTTGGCTTCAGCCTCTGCCTCACGCTCACGCGCTTCAGCGTCGCGGAACGCCGCTTCCCGTCGGCCCTCAGCCTCAAGGATCTGGCTCTGCTTGGCGCCTTCGGCTTTCAGGATGGCAGACTGCTTGTCGCCTTCCGCCGTGAGAATTTCCGCCCGTTTCAGACGTTCGGCCTTCATCTGGCGCGCCATAGCTTCGGTAATATCTGCTGGCGGTGTGAGATCGGCAATCTCGATCCGGGTAACCTTCACACCCCACGGATTGGTTGCGGCATCGACAACGTTCAGAAGCCGCGCATTGATCTCGTCGCGATTGGAGAGAACCTCATCAAGATCCATTGAACCAACAACTGTCCGGATGTTGGTCAGGGACAAATTTTCAATCGCGTTCTGAAGATTGTTCACTTCGTACGCGGCAGAAACCGGATCAATCACCTGGATGAAGACCACCGCGTCACACGACACCATGGCGTTATCCTTGGTGATGACTTCCTGCGTCGGGATATCCAGAACGCTTTCCATCATGTTCATGCGACGACCGATCCGCTGGTAGAACGGCACGATGAAATGCAGGCCCGGCGACAGCGTGTTGGTGTACCGGCCGAAATTCTCAACGGTGTAATTATAGCCCTGCGGGACGACCTTCACCGCAGACACCAGCAGCACCAGGCCAGCCACCGCGAGTATGACGGCGACGATATATGACGGTTCCATTTGATATCCCCTCTGCACTCTTTCTATCCACTATAGATCGGGCGCTTATCATCGTTTTTCAATAAGAAAAAAACGAAAAACGGCGCAAGGCTGATTTGCCCTGCGCCGTTTCTAAACTGCTTCGTATAATTGAGGGACTTAAATCTGGCCCAGCAGATAGTCAGCGCTCGAAACCTTGTATTCGCCGCCATCTTCCACGTTCAACTCTTCAACGACGCCGTCCTTGACGAGCATCGAATAGCGTTTGGAGCGGGCGCCCATACCAAAGCCTGTGGCGTCCATTTCCAGACCAAGCGCCTTGGCAAATGCGCCATTGCCGTCTGCCAGCATACGAACCTTGCCGCCCGTCTTGGCTTGCTCACCCCAGGCATTCATCACGAACACATCGTTGACGGACGTACAGACGATATCGTCGACACCCTTGCCGTGAAGCGCTTCCGCCTTCTCAATGAAACCGGGAAGATGCTTGGCTGAACATGTCGGCGTGAAAGCGCCGGGTACCGCGAAGAGCGCAACCGTCTTGCCGGCAAAGATATCGCCCGTCTTGCGCGGTTCCGGGCCGTTGTCGGTCATTTCCATGAGAACTGCGTCAGGCAGCTTTTCACCTTGTTTGATTGTCATTGTCATACTCCTCTGGATTTGCATGCTTCTTAAGCAACCTGTCTGCGCCTTTCAATCGGTCCTTGCCAATGGTCCGGGCATGGGTCAGCCTTGCGTTAACGAAAGGCGCAAGCTTCATGATTGAGGATCTGACTGGCAAAATCCTGATTTCAATGCCCGGCATTGAAGATTCAAGATTCGCGCGTGCGCTCATTCTCGTTTGCGCGCACGAACCAGATTACGCGATGGGCATCGTCCTGAACAAACCCATCGATGACCTAACCCTTCCACAACTGCTGACACAACTCGGGATCGAGCAGGATATTCGCCTCCCTGAGGACGCTGTACTGAGTGGTGGCCCAGTGGGGACTGATCGCGGCTTTGTGGTGCATACGGGCGACTTTCACTGCGACGGCGCCACGCTGGATATCAGCCACGATTTCTGCCTGACGGCCACAAAAGATATCCTGCTCGCGATCGCGTCCGGCGATGCGCCGCGCGAATCGGTGATGGCGCTCGGCTATTCCGGTTGGGGCGCAGGACAGCTGGAGGATGAAATTGCCTCTCACACCTGGATCGTTGGGGAACCGATACCCGACCTTGTCTACGGCGACAGCCATGACGGAAAATGGGCCCGCGCCCTGCAGCTTCTGGGGATTGATGCGGCCCGCCTGCATTCGAGTGGCGGAACCGCATAGCGATCTTCTCACGCTTTGAGGAACGCTGAGGCCTGATCGGCCCCAACCGGTTTTGAAAACGCAAAACCCTGCGCATAGTCGAACCCAAGCCCGCGCAATGTCTTGATCATGCCGAGATCCTCAATGCCCTCAGCCGTTGAGCTCATACCCAGTTTCGCGGCAATTTCTGTGACCCCCTGAAGAATGGTCTCAACTCTCGGCTTGTCGAGTTGCCGGATGAGCTCCGCATCAACTTTCAAACCATCTGCCGGCAACGCCGCGAGCCATGAAAAAGACGAATGGCCTGAGCCGAAATCATCGAGAATGAGCCCTGCTCCGGCCGCTCTCAGCGTTTCAACTACTTCAAGAGCCTGCATGGCATCCCTAAGGGCGGCTTGCTCTGTCAACTCAATGCGCAGCTGACCAGGCTCAAACCCATGGCCTGAGACAAGCGCTGCAACCAGATCGGGTATGTCCGGTCGCGCAAGATCCCGGCCGGTCAAATTGACGTTGACGAAAACGTCTTTCCCGGGCGCAGATGAGCACCATTTCGCCAAAGCTTCGCTGGCGCGTATCAGCATACTCGGCGCAAGAGCTTCGTCGCCTGTTCCATCTGAGCCAGAATGATTGCCGGGGGCATTGCCTTGCCAACGCGCGAGCGCCTCAAAGCCGGCAATCTCGCCAGTCGACAGCGACACAATCGGCTGAAATACCGCCTCAAGCGCCGGTCCTGGGCTGCTTCTGATCTCGTCATGGCGGCGATACGCTTTGAGAAGTGAGCCCGAGCCGTTCCCGTTCTCAGCAAAATGCCCCACCATGCGAACGATTTTTCCGTCCGAAAGCGACAGCGAACACAGGAGGTGACGATAATCCTCCTGCTTCATTTCCAAAGCCTGACGCAATCGGCGCAGGCTCAATCCGTCGAGAACATGACCGATCGACTGTAAGGACCAAACGCCCGCAATTTCATCTAGTCCGGCAGACGTCTGGGTTTCGATAGACAGCTTGTTGGTCGTAGCATCCCACGACCAGCTACCCGCTGAAATATCCGAATCCTTAACCATGCTGGAAGCCTAGTGCGGCACGGCCCCGCTGGCGAGTAGTCAGTCGCGCTGCCTTTGGCGAATATAGTCGCGTACCACTGTCGGGTCAGAGCTGAGGCGATCAAAGACCTCAGGGCGATCAGCGACATTTGCAACACGTGCCGGCAAAGGCGCGTCGGCGCCCGTCGCCTCAAGGACGGTTTCGGGGAACTTCGCCGCATGCGCCGTCGACAGCACCACAATAGTGGCGTCATCATCGCCGAACAACTGACGGGCCACCTGCGTGCCAACCGCCGTATGCGGGCAAATCAGCCAACCTGTCTCCTGGAGCAGCTTCCGCATCTCATCGAGTGTCGTTGAGTTTGAGACCGATTGGGCGGAGAGACCGCTACAGGACAGTGGTCCACGGATCTTTTCCGGCAGCTCAACGTCGCCGGATTGCGCAAACCCGGCATAGATCTGCCGGATAGCCTCCGGGTCACGACCTGATACCTCAAACGCGATACGCTCAAAGTTGCTCGGCACGGAGATATCCATTGCCGGGCTTGGGGTCGCAATGGCTGGCGTGCGCACCATGCGGCCGCTTTCGAACAGAGTCTTCAGCGTCTCGTTTTCATTGACAGCGCAAACAGCTTCAAAGCCATTCAGCAATCCACATCGCGCGGCGACATAGCCAGCCAGCGCATCGCCCATGTTCCCGCTGGGCACGATGAACTTCAATGGGCGGTCAGAGCCAAGCGCAGCCTGGGCCGTCGCGTAGTAGACCGACTGCGCCGCAATTCTCGCCCAGTTGATCGAGTTGACGCCCGATAGTCCGGTCTCATCCACGAAATCGCGATCGGCAAACAAGGACTTCACAATCGACTGACAGGCATCGAAATCACCATCAATCGCGATGTTGTGAACGTTGGACGCGCCCGTCGTCGTCATGAAAAGGCGCTGAACCGGTGAAACACGCTCAAACGGATGCAGAATGAAAAGATCGACCTGTGAGGCACCCGCGAACGCCGCCGCAGCAGCGCCGCCTGTGTCGCCAGACGTCGCGCAGGTCACGCTCATCCGCGCGCCGCGCGCCGCGAGGACATGATCAAACAACTGCGCGATTAGCTGCATCGCAATGTCTTTGAATGCCAGCGTGGGGCCGTGATGCAATTCCATGATGAACGCATTCGATCCCCACTGGACCAGCGGCGCGACGGACTGATGCGCAAAGCCTGCATAGGCGCGCTCGCAGATGCCGTTGATTTCGTCGGTAGTGAGTTCGCCGTCTGCAAACGCCGCGATAACGCGTGATGCGACGGACACATATGATTCCTTCGGGCCTGCCGGCTCAATGCGCGGCCAGAATTCAGGGACGTAAAGCCCGCCATCCGGCGCCAGCCCAGCCAGGCAAGCGTCAACAAATCCGACCGGGCTCGCCTGCCCGCGGGTTGAGATGAATTTCATGCCCTAGTCCTTGAACTTCAAACGGCCTTGCGAATGATGGAACGCCAGATAAACGACGAGCAGACCTGCGCCAAGCCCCCACCAGGTGAGTGCGTAACCGAAATGGCGTTCCGGTGGCAATGGGTCTCGCGGTCGCTCGAAGGCGTATGGATTGTCGGTTCGCCTCGACCGCGACGCATCTTCGGCAAGCCGGAGCGTGATCAGATCTGGCTCCACAACCCGGGCATTCGACTGCTCATATCCTAGCCGAGCCAAAAGCTTTGATGAATCGAAGCCGTACCACTGATTCTCTTCGGGCGAGCTCGCACTCGACATGCTGGTCTTGTGCGCTGGGCGCGTAAAGACGTTCGCCCGGCGCAAATATGGTCCCGTATCCGATATGGGCAGCTGCACGGGCGCTGTGCCCGATGTCGCATCCCAGAGCACGAGCACAATGTCGCCCTGCCCGTCGATCCGGCCGGGGACGTACCGGCGCCACACCGCCTCGCCATCCACGATCCCGTAGACCTGCTGGGCCATGCCGGGATTGCTCGTATCAATTTCAACAGTCACATCAGAAAACTGGGCCTGTTGTTCCGGCGCACTATTCAGCTTTTCGCTGTATCGCCCGTACTGCCAGTTTCCCAGCACAATGAGAATTATCAGGCTCACCAGGGTGAACACTGAAAGAATCGGCATTGGCTTGAAGGTCATGACCCGCTGTCATCCTTGTCGACCCAGGAGGCCTGAGACGCGTCATTCTTCCATTGCAGCGCAAACATCAGCGATTTGAACGGTCGCAGCAGCAAAACGGCCAGCAGAACAATCACGGGAGTCCAGATCAGGAGATGTACCCAGACGGGCGGCGAAAACAGCGCCTGCACCAACAAGACTGGGGGCATGATCAATATGCCCAGAAGAAACATCACGAAAAAGGCGGGCCCGTCTCCGGCATCAGCCTTTGAGAAGTCAGCGCCGCACGCGGTACAGCGCGGCGCCAACTCCAGATAGGATTTGAAAACGGGGCCTTCACCACAGGCCGGGCACCGGCAGCCGAGCCCAGCACTAATGGGTGAAATGCGTCGTGACATACCGTCCGGCTAGTGCCCCAGCACGAGATACGGAATGACGTACACAAAGGCGAACAGGAACAGCCAGACGACGTCAACGAAGTGCCAGTACCAGGCCGCAAACTCAAAGCCGAGATGTTTCTTCGCGCTCATTCCGCCCGTCATGAGACGAACGAGGCAGACGAACAGGAAGATCGTACCGATGACAACGTGGGCGCCATGAAAGCCGGTCGCCATAAAGAAGGCAGAGCCGTAGATCGTCCCGTCATAGGTGAAACCAGCATGGGTGTATTCGAGGACCTGAAGTCCTGTGAAAGCGAGACCAAGCACAACGGTAAGCGCAAGCATGCTGATCGCCGTCTTGCGGTTGTCATGCTGAAGCGCATGGTGCGCGGCCGTCACAGTTGTACCAGACAGCAAAAGCACCAGCGTGTTCATCAGCGGCAGGTGGAACGGATCGAACAGTTCGACACCAGCAGGTGGCCACTGGCCGCCGACAGCCTGAAGCGCCTCAGCGTATAGCGGGTTAGATGCATCATACGAAGCGCCGATACGGGCACTGTGGAAAATCGCAAATTCGAAAAAGCCCCAGAACCACGCAACGAAGAACATGATTTCCGACGCGATAAACAGGATCATGCCATATTTCAGACCGATCTGGACAACCGGCGTGTGATCACCTTCGCGGCCTTCCTTGATGACTTCGCCCCACCAGCCGAACATGACGTAACCGACGCAGAGGAAGCCGAAGAGCAGCAACCACGGCGTTCCCTCGGGCATGCCGAAAAGGCCTTTCATGAATGTAACGGCGCCCAGCGCCAGAACGATCATCGCCATGGACCCGAGCAACGGCCATGGTGATGGGTTCACAAGGTGGTAGTCGTGTTTCACTTCGTCGTGTGCCATGGCCCGGAATCCCTCGAGTCTTCCCAATTATTGGCGCCTTTTAGCCCGCGCCGCTCTAGAGTCGCAACAGTTCAATTGAGTGCAGCCGAATTCGCCGCACCTTCAAAGCTGTCAGTTTGATAAAAAGTATAGGACAGCGTTATCGTACGCACATCCGCCATATTGCTTTCGTCGTCCATGTCAGGTGACAA
Organism: Henriciella litoralis; assembly: GCF_002088935.1. Classification (NCBI taxonomy): domain Bacteria; kingdom Pseudomonadati; phylum Pseudomonadota; class Alphaproteobacteria; order Hyphomonadales; family Hyphomonadaceae; genus Henriciella; species Henriciella litoralis. The sequence continues at coordinate 260,094 of NZ_NCSS01000006.1, read as the reverse complement.
AAAATAGACGACAGGCAGTTTTTTCGTCTCGCCCGCCTTGATGATCCGCTCCGTGAAGCAGAAACACTCCAGCTTGTTGAAGTAGAGGCCTGCTTTGTGCGGCGTCACATTGTAGGACGCCATCAGGCTCACATCACGGTCGGACGTGTTTGTCGCCTCGTAAAAAGCAAGACCATGCTCGCCGAGCCGGATCTTCATGCTTGTTTGCAGAGGACGGAACAGGATTGGCGCACCGGCGACATTGGCGTCAAACCGGACCTCGATCTCTCGTTCCAGTATATCCGTCGGGGCAGCTTCAGCGATTTGCGTGGTGCCACCATATCCGGTCACGCGGCAGAATGTGTCGTAGAGCGGCTTGGATGCAAAGGCGAGGCCGAGCATTCCGACGCAGATCGCGCCAAAACCGATTCCAATCGTACTGTTCTTCATCCTGGGCTCCCCTCATCGGCGGGCGCCGCATTCTCAGGCAGCTCAGGCGCAGGCTGGCTTTGCGGCTTCGGATCGTTGCGCCAGTAAAGGCCGCCATCCGGCCCCAGATCTGAATCACCAAGGCGTATAACGGTCGTCACCCCGACCAGAACCACAAACGCAAAGAGCGCGAGTGCCAGCCAGATATTGCGGCGGTTCTGGGCCTTGCGGGATGCTTCATCCAGCTTGACCGGGACAATTGGCTCTTCGCTCATGACGTCACCAGGATTGGAAAGAACAGCCCGAAGCCATGCTCAACAATGAGCGCCGCGAACAGCACAAACAGGTACAGGATTGAATAGGCAAATAGCCCCTTCGCGCGCTTGAGATCGGCGGTCGGTGCACCAGCATCGCCCGCCTCACTGCGCCAGACTCCAAAGGCCAGCCAGAGGAACCCTGCGCCAAGCAGCGTCGCAGTGATGCCGTAGATCCAGCCCCCAAGACCGGTCAGCACCGGCAATACAGCCAGCGGTGCCAGCAGGATCGAATATCCTAGAATATGATTACGCGTGGTTTTCGCACCATGCGTGACCGGCAGCATCGGCACATCTGCCTTTGCATATTCGCCATGCGCCAGAAGGCTGAGCGCCCAGAAGTGCGGCGGTGTCCAGAAAAAGATGATCGCAAACAGCAACCAGGCATCCAGCGGCGCATTGCCCGTGACTGCGGCCCAACCGATGACGGGGGGAAATGCGCCAGCAGCGCCTCCGACCACAATATTCTGTGGCGTGCGCCGTTTGAGCAGCATTGTGTAGAACCAGCCATAATAGGCGATCGAGACAGCAAGCAGAATGGCAGCGAGCGGATTGGACGCGAGCCACATCAGCAGGACCGAAACGCCCGACATGATGAGGCCCATGGCCAGCGCCTCATCGCGTGGCACCGCGCCTGATGGGATGGGCCGCGTCGACGTGCGCTTCATGACGGCATCGATGTCGGCGTCATACCACATATTTATGGCGCCAGCCGCCCCGGAACCGAGCGCAACAGCAAGGGTCGCAATGGCTGCCATGACAGGATTCATCGCGATGCCGGTAACGCCTTGAGCCGAGACGAGTCCGGCAAAAGCGGTAAAAACCACCAGCATCATGATGCGCGGCTTCATCAGCTGCAGGTAATCTCCGGCCGTCGCATAACGGACCGGTTCAGGCTTGGTATCCATCATATCCACGTGAGACATCTCTCAATCCATCCTGAAACTTAGTGGAAACGGCCCTCTGCGCCACTGACGCAAAGGGCCGCCCCGCAATGTCTAACTCTTCGGCGACCTTTAGTGGTGCGACTCTGGCTTCACTTCCGGCAGCTCGTTGAACTGGTGGAATGGCGGCGGCGAAGGCAGCGTCCACTCCAGCGTCGTTGCGCCTTCACCCCATGGGTTACCATGTCCGTGCGCATCAACAGTTGCCTTGCGACGGCGGACGGCGGCTTCAATGACACCGACGAAGAAGAGCAGCGTTGCAACCATGGTCACCGCATAGCCCATCGAGGACCAGAAGTGCCAGGTGGCGAAGCCGTCAGCATAGTCAATGTACCGGCGAGGCATGCCGTTCAGGCCGAGGAAGTGCTGCGGGAAGAACAGCAGGTTCGAACCAAGGAACATCGTCCAGAAGTGCGCATAACCAATGGTCTTGTTGTACTTCACGCCGAACATTTTCTCGAACCAGTAGTACCAGCCTGCAAACAGACCGAACACTGCACCGAGCGAGAGCACGTAGTGGAAGTGAGCCACAACATAATAGGTGTCGTGCAGCGCATGGTCGATACCGGCATTGGCGAGAACAACCCCCGTCACACCACCGACGGTGAACAGGAAGATGAAGCCGATGGCCCAAACCATAGGCACTTCGAAATCGATCGAACCGCCCCACATCGTTGCAATCCACGAGAAAATCTTGATGCCGGTTGGCACGGCGATCACCATCGTCGCGGCCACGAAGTAAGCCTTCATGTCCGATGGCATACCAACGGTGTACATGTGGTGAGCCCAGACAACGAAGCCAATCGCACCGATGGACACCATGGCGTAGGCCATGCCGAGATAGCCGAAGACAGGCTTTTTCGAGAAGGTCGACACGATGTGCGAGATGATACCGAAAGCCGGCAGGATCATGATGTAGACTTCAGGGTGACCGAAGAACCAGAAAAGGTGCTGGAACATGATTGGGTCACCGCCGCCTGACGGATCAAAGAATTGCGAACCGAAATTGCGGTCCGTCAGAAGCATTGTCAGCGCGCCGGCCAGAACAGGCAGAGACAGAAGCAGCAGGACAGCCGTCACCAGAACAGACCAAGCGAAAAGCGGCATCTTGTGCAGGGTCATGCCCGGTGCGCGCATATTCAGGATCGTCACGATGAAGTTGATGGCACCAAGAATGGACGCGATACCGGCCGTGTGAAGCGCCAGGATCAGAAGGTCCATCGAAGGACCAGGGTGACCTGTTGCGCTCGACAGAGGCGGATACAGCACCCAGCCGCCACCAAAACCGAGGAAGCTACCGGTGCCAGGGATGACCATGGAGATACAGGCCATCACGAAGGCCGCAACGGTCAGCCAGAACGAGATGTTGTTCATCCGCGGGAACGCCATGTCTGGCGCGCCGATCATTAGCGGGACAAACCAGTTACCAAAACCACCGATCAGCGCAGGCATAACCATGAAGAAGATCATGATCAGGCCGTGATACGTGATCACCGTGTTGTAGAAGTGCTTGGCGTGCTCAATGGCCTGGTCGCCCTGATAGCCGAAGAACTCCATGATACTGGTCATCGGACCAATACCCGGCTCTGCGAGCTCCCAACGAATCAGACCGGACAGCGTATATCCGACGATACCCGCAGTAATTGCGAATACGAGATAAAGCGTCCCGATGTCCTTGTGGTTCGTAGACAGGAACCAGCGAGTAAAGAAGCCCGGCTTGTGGTCGTGGGCGTGGTCGTCATGAGCGACTGAGACTTGATCCATTGCCATGTCAGAAATTCCCTCTGGGTCCTATTGGGCCTGAGCGAGGCGCGTCGAAGCGCCCGTCGGCTCTTGGCTAGATGCAACGATTGCTGGACGGACGGCATCGAAAGTAGCGTCGAAGTCGTCGCCTGCTTTGAGGCCGTCGATCCAGGCTTGGTATTGTTCAGGCTCAACAACGCGAACCTCGATCGGCATGAAGGCGTGGTCCTTACCGCAAAGTTCGGAACACTGGCCAAAGTAAACGCCAGGCTCTTCAACGAGGAACCAGCCCTCATTGAGGCGGCCAGGAACGGCGTCAGTCTTCACCCCGAACGCCGGAACGGTCCACGAGTGAATGACGTCTGAAGCCGCTGTCTGATAGCGCACATACCGATTCGCTGGCAGCACCAGCGGATAGTCGGTCGCAAGGTTGCGCGGGCCGTTTACAGGATTGGTGTTGTCATTGCTCAGGCCGCGCTGAAGCGGGTTGGACACGTACTCAACCGGGTAGCCGCCGCTGTCGAGCTCATCCGGGAAGGAGTAAGTCCAGTTCCACTGGTTGCCCTGCGCCTTTACCGTGACCCAACCTTCAGCTGCAGCTTCCGGGTAGATGTTCGGATTGTCCGAATCAGATGCCGCAATCTTTTCGAGGTCCGGCTGGTTCTCCTGATAGAAAAGGTTGGAGAAAGATGGACCGGCAATTGCCACGAGAATAAGAACAGGCACGACCGTCCAGACGATTTCGACAGCCGTGTTGTGGCTGAACTTGCGAGCAACCGGATTGGATTTCCGGCTATACTTGAGACAAACCCAGATCAGCAGTGCCAGAACGAAGAGCGTAATGACCGTAATGATCACCAACACACCGAAGTGGAAGTGGTGAATCCGCTCTGCGATACGCGTCGCAGCGGGTTGGAAATTGATCGCGCCAGCTTCTGGCTGCGCGGCGTTTGCGAACATGCCGAATGGCAAAATCGAAAGAAGAGCGATTAAAAAACGCACAGCCCGACTCCTTAGTGATGCTTTGAGCCTTGCAATAGCTACACTCACAGCGCGCGTCCACCCACCCCATCAGTGTTTTCGAATATGTCGCAGCTTATTCGCAAGAGTTCCCATTCGCGCTACATTCAACTCACTAAGTCAGGAGAACAGGAAAATGCACCGCATACTTTTGACGCTCGCCGCGACAGTCTTGGCCGCTGGCGCCGCCAGCGCGCAGGTCTTTGTCGTTGGCAGCGGCCTGGCTAAGGAATGTTACGATCTGGCCCGCGAAAACAACTATATGTACCGAACGGCTGAAGAGACCTGCACACGGGCGCTTCGTGAGGAGACTCTCACCCGCAAGAACAGAGCAGCGACCTATGTGAACCGCGGCGTCATTCGCATGCGCGAAGGCGAGTATGAGCAATCACTGTCTGATTATTCCAACGCAATTTCGCTGGAGCCAGAGCTCGGCGCGGCCTATCTCAATGAGGGCGCGGCACATATCTATAGGAAAGACTTCCAATCTGCCCTCGTTCCGCTGAACAAGGCCATCGAGCTGGAAACAACCGATATATTCGCAGCCTACTATAATCGTGCGATTGCGCGGGAAAATACGGGCGACGTGCCTGGCGCTTTCTTCGACTTCCAGAAGGCCCTAGAGCTCAAGCCGGATTGGGAGCTTGCAAAAAGGCAACTCGCGCGCTTTTCCGTAGATGAGCAACAGTAGCAGCCGGGGCTTGTGCCAGGCGAGCTGAGTGACCATTGTCAGGTCATGTTAGAAAACCAGCTCCCCTTCGATCAAAACGATGCCGCCAAAATACTCGCTGACGCCTGTGAGGGCGCCGATGATGGCGACATTTACGTCCAGCGCTCACGCTCGGAAAACTTTGTCTACGATGATGGCCGACTGAAATCGGCCGCCTTCGACACGAGCCAGGGCTTCGGCTTGCGCGTCATTGCTGGCGAAACCAGCGGCAGCGCCCATGCAGGAGAGCTGACGATTGACGCGATTCGCCGCGCCGCTTCGACGGCCTCGGCTGCCAAGCGCGGCTATTCTGGCACGCTCGATATCGGTCCACAGCCGGTAAACCGTCGGCTCTACGCGCCAATCGATCCAACAGAAGCGCCAGGCTTCTCCGTCAAGACTGAACTCCTCGCTGAAATCGACGCCTGGGTACGGGCGCGCGATCCTCGCGTGGTTCAGGTCTCTGTCTCACTCGCTGGCAGTCATCAGGAGATCGACGTCCTCCGCCCGGCCGGCGAGAGCTTTCACGATGTGCGCCCACTCGTGCGCCTGAATATCTCCGTTACGCTGGAAAAGGATGGCCGCCGCGAATCGGCGTCTGCAGGCGCCGGTGGCCGCGCCGAATATGCCGAATGGATCGCCCCTGCCCGCTGGAAAGCCATGGCAGAGCGCGCTCTGAAGAAAGCCGAGATCAACCTCGAATCAATTCCTGCCCCGGCTGGCGAAATGGAAGTCGTGCTCGGGCCAGGCTGGCCTGCCGTCCTGCTCCATGAAGCCGTCGGCCATGGTCTCGAAGGCGATTTCAACCGCAAACAATCCAGCGTCTATGCTGGCAAGATCGGCGAGCAGGTCGCGGCCAAGGGCGTCACCGTGATCGACGACGGCACAATTGAAGCACGCCGCGGCTCTCTCTCCTTCGACGATGAAGGCACACCGACGCAGCGTACGGTGCTCATCGAGGACGGGATCCTCAAAGGCTACATGCAGGACCGCCAGAACGCCCGCCTCATGGGGATGGCACCGACAGGGAATGGTCGCCGCGAATCCTATGATTCGTCGATCATGCCGCGCATGACCAATACGGTCATGGCTGGCGGCAAGGACGACCCGGAAGAAATCGTCAAATCGATGAAGCGTGGCATCTGGGCTGTCGATTTCGGCGGCGGCCAGGTCGACATCACCTCTGGCAACTTCGTGTTCCAATGCACCGAGGCCTATCTCGTCGAGAACGGCAAAGTCGTCGCGCCAGTCAAGAACGCCACCCTCATTGGCCATGGCCCAACCGTGCTCAACAAGGTGTCGATGATCGGTAATGATTTCGCGATGGATGATGGCGTCGGCACGTGCGGCAAGGCGGGGCAAACCGTGCCTGTCGGCGTCGGTCAGCCAACGCTCAAGATCGACGCGATAACCGTTGGCGGTGCGGGTTAGAAGACAGGAACATCAAATCGGACGTCACGGACCGCTGATCATTTGACTTTTGACCGACACGCAGAGGACCACTCAAGCATGCCAATCAAACAGTTTCCAAGACGGTCCGCGATCGTCATCGGCGCAGTCAGCGTCGCTTTAGCGCTTGCCGCTTGCTCAGCTTCGACCTCGAATGACGAGATCACCGTCGAGAAAACGTCTGCCTTTCTCGAGCAAACAGATTCTTATCTGATAGACGTCCGCACACCCGATGAGTGGAAACAGACCGGAGTCGCATCCGACGCGGTGATGATTTCCCTGCAAAATCCAGACTTCGTCGGCGAGGTTGATCGCCTGACCGGCGAGGATCACTCAGCCCCGATTGCACTGATCTGCCGCTCGGGCGCGCGATCTGCGCGCGCTCGGGATCAGCTCAAGGACGCCGGCTACAAAAACGTCGTCAGCGTTCGCAGCGGCATGCTGGGTGAGAACGGCTGGATAGAAGCTGACCTGCCAGTGCGGCCGGTTCAATAAGTCAGACACACCCCTCATCAGCGAACAAAAAAGCGCGCCGCTGAAAGATCCAGCGGCGCGCTTTCTAAGTTGGTGTTCTGACGCTTAACCGAGCGTTTTGCCGGTGTCGCCGCCAGGCTTGATCGCACCGCCCGTATCAACCGTACCAGGATTATCATCATCCTCGAGCGTATCGAGGTGCATGAACTTGGTGAGGATCGGCGACAGGGCCGCAAAGGCGACGCCAACACCGATGGAGATCCAGCCGACTTTTGAATAGACCGAAAGGACCTGCGCGGCGCTTGCTGCTTCGCCGCCTTCTCCACCAGCAGCCGTTGCCTGCGCAATCAGCGCCGCAACCGCGTTACCTGCGCCAGATGCAAGGAACCAGGCGCCCATCATGAGGCCGACCATGCTCGTCACTGAAAGGCGCGTCATCGCGGACAGCCCCACAGGTGACAGACAAAGCTCGCCGGTCGTGTGAAGCAGATAGATCAAGAAGATGAAGATGACCGGCGTCAGGTCGCCAGCGGCTGAGCCCCAGACGAGCACAAGGAAGCCAAGGCCGAGCTGCATCAGACCCAGAGCAAATTTGAGCGGCGCACTTGGCTCCCACCCCTTTTTGCCAAGCCAGACCCAAAGGCCCGCGAACACCGGACCAAGCGCCATGATGTAGAACGCGTTGATCGACTGGAACATCGAGGCGGGCACTTCCCAGCCAAGCAGGTTCCGATTGACGTTTTCATCGGTGAAGATGTTGAGCGAGGACCCGGCCTGCTCAAAGAGGCCCCAGAACAGGACGTTCGTTGTGATCAGGATCAACGCAACGATAATCCGGTTGCGCTGCTGAGGGGTCAAATTCACGACCGCGCGATAGACGATGTAGAGATAGGTCACTGTCATCGCAGCCAGAAGCACGATGTTGACGGTGCCCTGACTACGAACCAGCTGCCATACGATCAGGACAGCGACCAGCGTGCCGGCCCAGATCAGATGCTCACGGTTGAGCGGCCCGAGCACAGAGGATTTCAACAGAGCCGGATTACGAGGCTCACCGGCGCCGCGCAGGGCTGGCTTGCCCCAGAGAAACACAACCAGACCGGCCAGCATGCCGAAACCTGCGGCCCCAAAGCCGTAGGCCCAGCCAAACGTCTCGCCGAGATAGCCCGAGATAAGGGCGCCAAGGAATGCACCGAGATTGATACCCACATAGAAAATCGTGAAGGCACCATCACGCCGCGCATCGGTCTTCGGATAGAGTTCGCCAACAATCGTAGAGATATTGGCCTTGAGGAAACCGACACCCACAATGATCAGCGCAAGGCTGAGATAGAAAATATTCATCACGGTCGGATCGGGCGACCCACCTTCGGCGACCGGAGACCCTTCAATAGCCATGCCCAGATGGCCAAGAACCAGCAAGACCGCACCGAGCACAACAGCTTTTCGTTGTCCGAGATATCGGTCAGCTAGAACGCCGCCAATGACAGGCCCGATAAACACGAGCGTCGTATAAGCGCCATAGAGCCCGTAGGCAGCATCGCGTTCAAAAAGGAAATGCTTCGTGAGGTAGAGAACGAGCAAGGCCCGCATACCGTAGTAGGAGAACCTCTCCCACATCTCGGTGAAGAACAGGACGAACAGCCCCCTTGGGTGGCCCAGAAACGTCTTCCCCGCGCCTGAAGCGACTGTGCCGCCTCCCGAAACATCACTCATATCTGCTCCCCGAGCCCATACCGGACTCACTGTTTATCTCTAAATACGGCGCACACTAAGACCACGCGATAAAGCGTGGCTCAAGCAATTATGTGCCTTTTCCGATCCGAGATACGCAAATGGACGCTAATAAGCCAGCGTTTCGAAGGCAGGCTCGACCCGTTTCCCCCATTCGCCGTGATAGAGCTCGAGAAGCCTGTCGGCCGGCGTGAGACCGCTTTCGGCAATCTCGTCCAGTTCAGCGAGGAAGCCGGTTTCATCGTCGCCAGCAGTGTTGAACTTGCTGCGAGCCTTCAGGCCGTTCCGGCTAAGCGCCAGAACGTCAATGGCAACATCCTGAAGCGTGCGACCGCCAGGCACCGGGGTGCGCAGACCGAGCACACGAACAGACTGGCGCACAGCTTCGCGTTCAGCCGCAGTCCAGTCCTTCACAATCTGCCAGGCGCCATCGAGCGCGACAGGGTCATATAGAAGGCCAGACCAGAAAGCCGAAAACGCGCACAGCCGGCTCCAGGGGCCCGAATCAGATCCCCGCATCTCAAGGAACTGTTTCAGTCGCACTTCAGGGAAGATCGTTGAAAGGTGATCAACAAAATCATCAATCGCAGGCTTCTCGCCGGGCAGAATGCTCAGCTTGCCTTCGAGGAAATCGCGGAAACTGAGCCCGCTCGCATCAAGATATTTGCCGCCGCGGCGCACGAAATACATCGGCACATCAAGCGCGTAATCGACATAACGTTCAAAACCGGCCCCGTCCTCAAACATGAAGGGCAGCATGCCTGACCGGTCCGGGTCGGTGTCGGTCCAGATATGCGATCGATAAGAGAGAAAGCCGTTCGTCCGACCTTCAGTGAAGGGCGAATTCGCGAACAAGGCAGTTCCGAGAGGCTGGAGCGCGAGAGACACGCGCGCCTTCTTCACCATGTCGGCTTCAGACGAAAAGTCGAGATTGACCTGAACCGTACAGGTTCGGAACATCATCTCGCGGCCAAGACGGCCGACCTTTGTCATATAGTCCCGCATGATGGCGTAGCGGCCTTTCGGCATCATCGGGGTCTCGTCCATCGTCCAGAGCGGCGATGACCCCATGCCCAGAAAGCTGACGCCGAGCGGGTTTGCAATCTCGCGGACTTCGCGAAGATGGTCGCCGACTTCGTTGCAGGTCTGATGGATATGCTCGAGCGGCGCACCGGAGAGCTCAAACTGGCCACCTGGCTCAAGGCTGACGCTTGCGCCATTCTTCTTGAGACCGATGAGAAGGCCGGATTCTTCAATTGGCTCCCAGCCGAACTGGTCCCGCAATCCTTCGAGCATCGCCCGAATGGAAACGTCGCCATCATAAGGGAGCGGCTTCAGCCCCTCACGGATGAAGCCGAACTTTTCGTGCTCAGTGCCGATCTTCCAGTCGCTGGCGGGCGTATTACCCATCTCGCACCATTCGACCATCTCGGCCTTGGACTCGATGCGCGGGGCGCTTTCGTCGATGTCGGACGTTGGTGTCGTCATGTCGGGCCCCTTTAGCCTTGTTCAGATTCAGGCAGATAGGGATGTTCCTGCCAGTCGCCAACAATAGATTGCCAAAGAGTGAGGGCAGATACAGCTGCCGTCTCTGCCCGAAGGATACGTGGCCCCAGCGTAACAGGGACAACAAAGTCCAGTGACCTCAGGCGTTCTCGCTCCTTTGGAGAAAAGCCCCCTTCCGGACCGATCAGAATACCGGCCGACCTGGATTCCGAAGATTCCAGAACGCGCGCGAAGGGCTTGGCATCCCCTGCTTCGTCGCAATAGTAGAGCGGCTTGCCGGTAGGCCAGTCGTCCAGCGCGGCATGCAGCGGGCGATCATCCTGGACTTTTGGCACATCCATACGCTCAGTCTGCTCTGCCGCCTCAATGACCACCGATTGGAGCCGGTCACTTCGCACACGGCTCGACTGCGTGAACTCGGTCATCACGGGCTGGATCTGGCGCACACCCAGTTCGCAGGCTTTCTCGACCACAAAATCGGTTCGCGCCTTCTTCAGCGGGGCAAAAAATAGCGTCAGATCGGGCGTACCGACCTGCTCGCGCGTCTGTCTGACCGGTTCCAGCGACGCCTTCTTGGCGCTGTGTGGTACGAGCTTGGCTGACCACTCGCCATCCGTGCCATTGAAGATGCGCACCTCATCGCCTTCGCCAAGACGCATCACGCGCATCAGGTATTTCGACTGATTGTCGTCGAGGTTGACGAGGTCGCCGGCTGCAAGTGGCGACGCGACATAAAGACGGGAAACGGAACTCATGGGCACCATATAGGATTAGCTTGGAGAACAGTTAAGTCAGCAAATTGAGGTGTTTCATGAGTGTCCAGTCCGTCAATCCCGCCGATGAGCAGGTGCTTGAGACCTTCGAGCCGATGAGCGCTGTCGATATCGATCATGCGCTGTCTGCCGCAGAGGACCGTTTCTACTCCTGGCGCCTCACAAGTTTTGAAGAACGCGCGGGCCTCATGATGAAGGCAGCTGACGTCCTTGAGTCTCATGTCGATGACTGGGCGCGCACGATGACTCTGGAAATGGGCAAGCCGCTTGATCAAGCGAAGGGCGAACTGAAGAAGTGTGCCTGGGTTTGCCGCCATTATGCAGAGAACGCCGAAAGCTATCTTGCTGATGAGAAGCTGAAATCGGATGCGAGCCAGTCTTTCGTTCGTCATTTGCCTCTCGGCCCCGTTCTGGCGGTCATGCCTTGGAACTTCCCGTTCTGGCAGGTCTTCCGGTTCGCCGCCCCTGCCCTGATGGCGGGTAATGTTGGACTCCTCAAACATGCCTCCAATGTCTGGCGCTCGGCGCTGAACATTGAAGAGGTCTTCAAGGAGGCCGGGTTTCCGAGCGCCTGTTTCCAGACGCTTCTGATCGGGTCTGACAAGGTTGAAGGCGTCGTGCGTGATCGCCGTGTCAAAGCCGCGACACTCACCGGCTCCGGCCCCGCTGGCAGCGCAGTTGCGTCGACGGCTGGTGATGAAATCAAGCCGACCGTGCTTGAGCTGGGCGGCACCGATGCCTTCATCGTCATGCCGTCCGCTGATATCGATGCGGCCGTAGAGACCGCAATTGATGGACGCGTCCAGAACAATGGCCAGTCCTGTATCGCGGCGAAGCGCTTTCTGGTTCACGAAGACGTCTATGACGCGTTCCGGGACAAATTCGTTTCCGGCATGAAAGCGCTCAAGATCGGGGACCCGATGGCTGACGGCACCAAGATCGGGCCGCTCGCGATGAAGGCGATCGGCGATGATCTCGCCGATCAGGTCGACAAATCGATCAAAGCCGGCGCCAAGCCGTTACTTGATGTTCCTGCCCTGCCGGACAAGGGCTGGTGGTACGCGCCGCAAATCCTCGAAGATGCCCCGGAGAGCTCGCCAGCTTATAGCGAGGAGATGTTCGGGCCGGTCGCGGCGCTCTGGAAGGTCAAAAGCCTGACCCAGGCAATTGAACGCGCCAATGAAAGCGAGTTCGGTCTCGGCTCTGCGATCTTCACGCAAGACAAAGAAGAGATCGAACAGGCCGTCCGTGACCTTGAAGCCGGGTCTACCTTCGTCAACAGCAAGGTCGCCAGCGATCCGCGTCTGCCATTTGGCGGCATCAAGGCCTCCGGATATGGCCGCGAGCTGGCGCGCGACGGTATTCTGGAATTTGTAAACCGGAAAACCATCTCTATCGCCTGACCCCAAAACTTGGTTATACGGGCGGCATGACTGATACAAAGACAGAGCACGGACCTGAAGAACCGATCGAAGCCGAGTTCGTTGAGCATAGTGACGCGAGCTCATCAGCCCCTGCCGATAGTGCGCTGCCGGGCTGGCTGACGTCTCTGCCGGACACGTTGCGGCCCTATGCGGCGCTCGCGCGGCTCGACCGCCCGATAGGGACCTGGCTTGTCATGCTGCCGGCGATGGCAGCGCTCGCCTATACACGAATCGCCACCGGGTTCTTCTGGATCGATATCTGGTGGGACCTCCTCATTGCGATTGGTGCTGTCACTATGCGCGGGGCGGCCTGCACGTGGAACGATATTACCGACAAAGACTTCGACGCCGCGGTCGATCGGACCGCTAACCGACCCCTGCCGTCTGGTCAGGTGAGTGTTCGCAACGCCTACATCTTTCTGGCGCTGCAAGTTGCCGTCGGCTTCATCGCATGGCTGTGTCTGCCGACCGACGCGAAGGTGGTGGCCCTGCTCGCCCTGCCGCTGATTGTGGCCTACCCTTTCATGAAACGGGTAACGTGGTGGCCTCAGGCCTGGCTTGGTTTCACGATCAACTGGGGCGTTCTAGTGGCGGCTGCCATGGCGACGCACGTCTCGATGGGCACCGTCCTCCTCTATCTCGGCTTTGCCGCCTGGACCGTCGGCTATGACACGATCTACGCGCTGCAGGACAAGGAAGACGATGCGCTGATTGGCGTTAAGTCCTCCGCACGCCTGATGGGCGACAAGGCAGTGCTCGGCGCGTTCTGTTTTTACCTCACAGCAGCGGCCTTCTTTGCGGCGGCGAGTGCAGCCAATAGCGCGCCGCGCCTTGGGGCGCTGACCGTTATCGGCTTCCTCGCTCATGCGGTCTGGCAGGTTTATATGGTCAATCGCGATGAGGCGAATGCCCTCAAGGTTTTCAAGTCGAATGCCTGGGCGGCGCTGATCCTTCTGTTCGGATTTACCATCGCAGCAATCGTCTAGCTCCTCCTTTCCTGCCTTGAATTCCGGGCGCGCGCCGATCAGATTGGTGGAAACCAAGGAGCGCGACCCATGACTAAACTCACCATCGAAATGGTATCGGACCTCGTCTGCCCCTGGTGCTGGCTCGGCTTGCGGCGCATTCAGGGCGCGATCGCGCTGGTGCCTGAGCTGGACGTCGAATTGCTGTTCCGCCCATTTGAGCTGGACCCGACCATTCCTGAGGGCGGCGTGAATTATCGCGATTACATGGCCAGCAAGTTTGGCCCCGAGACCGAAGACAGCCGCTGGGCATCAATGCGCCAGGTGCTGATCGAGTATGGCGAAGCTGAAAACATTCCTTTCCGGTTCCAAGACCTCAAACATCGCCCCAATAGCTTTGACGCGCATCGCCTCGTTCGCTGGGCCCAAGGCCAGGGCAAAGGTGCCGAAGCCAAGGAAGCGCTGTTCCGGGCCTATTTCCATGACATCCGGGATATTGGCGATCATGACGTGCTGGCTGATATCGGCGCAGAGATCGGACTTGAGCGCGACATCATCGCAAAGCTGCTCGCAAGCGGCGCGGATGTTGAGGAGACCCGCAAGGAAGCCGACACGTTCCGCGAGATGGGGGTGAGCGGCGTGCCGACCTATATTGCGATGCGCCGTATTGCTGTTCAGGGCGCCGAAAGCTCTGAGAAGCTCGCAAAATTCCTGACAGCCTCCGCGGCGCAACTGCCCCAGCAACGCTCTTACGGATAAGCCAGCACCTGCGGCCGCACCATCGGCGGATGGGCGGCAGGTGAGCTGAAATCTGATTGGGACTAAGCGCTAACCCGTGTCGAAGAAGGGCTGGGCGACACAAAGGTTTGCGAGCGGAAAAACCGACGTAACACGATCCGTACTGTCTTCGCATGCGGCGGGCACGCCCCAAATCATCAGGCACGCATCCACAGCCAGCTTTTCCCACGGCGCCCGCGGAGCGTAGTGCGCCCAGTCCGCCGGGTCTGGCCGATCCGCTTTAAGATGGTTGGTCATGATGATCCGGCCATTCGACAGGACTTCGAACATCAAGATTTCTTCGGTCTCGTTCGGATTGGCGTTGAGCCATGCGCGGATACGCATCAGATCCCACAGGAAGATGGGCCAGCACCAGACGCGCAGCTCTTCCAGGGTTTGCAGGATCCATTCGCGGGTCATGGCGAAGATTGAACCACAGGATCGCGGGGGGCGGATAAGAACCTTGTTTCCGACAGACCCCAGCGCCAGAGCCCACTAGCTCAGTTGCAGCTCGACGAGCTTCTTGTAGGCGCCCTGCGCGGCCATCAGCTGGCTATGGGTGCCCTCTTCCACGACCTCGCCATCTTCGATCACGATGATCCTGTCCGCCGCGCGGACGGTGGAGAGGCGGTGCGCGATGACGAGCGTTGTACGGTCCTGCGCAAATTCAGCGAGCGCAGCCTGAACCTTCGCTTCACTTTCAGCATCGAGCGCCGATGTCGCCTCGTCGAGCAACAGTATGGGCGCCTGACGGAGGATAGCACGGGCGAGCGCTATTCTCTGGCGTTGGCCGCCGGACAGGTTGCGCCCCATCTCACCGCACGGCGCTTCATAGCCCCCCGGAAGCGACAGGATAAAGTCATGGGCATTCGCGGCCTTGGCGGCGGCCTTGATGTCGTCCCGCCTGGCTCCAACCCTGCCAAGCGCAATGTTGGCCGCAATCGTATCATCGAAGAGAAGCGCTTCCTGGGCGACGAGCGCAGAGGCCCGCCTGAGGCTTGCGCCGGTGAAGGTCCGCACATCATTGCCGTCCAGAAGTACGGCCCCTGACAGAGGATCATAAAGTCGCAGCAAGAGATTGAATATAGTTGATTTTCCAGCCCCGGATGGCCCGACTAGCGCAACCGTTTCACCCGGATTGACCGAGAAGCTAAGCCCCTTCAAAGCTGGCGAACCATCTGGATAGACAAAGTGCACATCGCGAAAATCAAGCGATCCACGTGGAGACACCAGCTCTCGTGCATCTGTACGATCCGGCGTTGAAGGTTCCGCATCCAGGATTTCGAACACGCGGTCAGCGGCGGCACCGCCTTCCTGTGCGACGGCATTCAGGGTGCCAAGCGCGCGAAGCTCAGGCGCGGCAACGGCAACGGCACCGATCACACCCACAAAGTTTCCGAGCGAGGTGTCGCCCTGCGCGATGCGCCACGCAGTGAGCGCAAGAATCCCGACCAGTGCCAGCCCACCCGTAATCTCGAGGATCGGATCGACCGCCGCCCTGTCCGTCAGCACTTTAAGGAACAGCCGTGAGCGTTCCACGAAGCTCTTCTTCGCCCTCGCCTGCTGATACTCTTCAAGCCCATAGGCCTTCACGACGCGTGCGGACTGGAAGCTTTCAGACAGAAGCGATGCGACTTCACCGATCTGCTTCTGCGCCTGTTTGGAACGTTTGCGCACCCGGTTGCCAAGGCCAATGACCGGCCCGAAAGCGATTGGGTAGATCACGAGCAGAACCAGCGTCAACATCCAGTCCATGAAGAGCATGGTGATGAAGACACCGATGACGGTGAGCACACCCTTGGTGAGATTGTTGGCGAGGCGCAGGCCCGCATCGCGCATCGCATTCACATCATTGATGAAGCGCGAGACAAACCCGCCTGATTTGTCGCCAGACAGGCGAGCGAAATCGCCTTCGGTCAGCGAGGCAAACTGGTCGGCCTGAATGTCGACGATTGCGCGCTGAACGCCCGTATTGTTGGCCAGCGTCATGCCATAGAGCGAGACCGAGCGGATAATGGCCGCCAGGCCAATCACACAAATCAGAACCCAGAGCGTGACGGGCACGCTGGTCTCGGTCGGGCCGGCGAGCTTTTCAAGCCCTTCGACAACCATCTTCAGCAGATAGCCATAGGAGGCTGCGGCAATCGCCGTGATTGCCGCGCAAGCCGTACCGATGGCAAAGTGGCCCCAATGCGGCCGGAAACGCTCGCGGACCAGCCGCAGCAGGCTACGTGTCCTGCCGTGCTTTTTAGACGCGTTAGACGTGATGGTGCGAACCTGTTTCAGGGTCTAGCAGCTTGTGCGCATGCAGGATGAAATACCGCATCTCGGCATTATCGACCGTGCTTTGGGCGGCAGATTTCCAGGCGTCATAGGCCGCCTTGTAATTCGGGAAAGCGCCGATGAAATCAATCTTGGACAGGTCTTCGAATTCCACGCCGCTTACATTCTTCAGCTCACCACCGATGACGAGATGAAGCAGCTGTTTTGAGTCTGGCATATCGGCCATTGGTTTGGGCTCCGTTACATTCGTTTTTTCATAGGGCCTGACCGTCCAGTTTGGATCGGGCAGTCTGACCCCTTTTACGCGCTCCACTAACAGAGGATGCAACTGCTTTCCAGCCGCAATGAGGCTTCTCTGCGCGGGCTCGCTGCGATTGAAGATGAAGGGTTCGCCGAGATGTGTCGAGGCGATACCGCCCGCCTCGCTCACAATGATACTGCCGGCGGCAAGATCCCAATCGGATTTGCGCCAGAGCGCGAGCGTGGCATCCCAGCCCCCGGCTGCGACCCAGCACATACGCAGGAGCGTCGCGTTCGGCTTTGGCCGGGCAAGCTCAAGACGTGGCCATGGGACTTTCCAGGCCGGATGGGTGAGCATCGATTCCGACGCAATCATGCGGCAGCCATCTTCCTCGTCACGGTTGCTCGTAAAGATGCGCTGACCATTCAGCCAGGCGCCTTTACCCGTCTCCGCCACATAGGTTTCCCCAAGCGCAGGTGCATGGACCACGCCGCACACGGCTTGTCCGTTCTGGATGAGCGAGACGCCGATCGCCCAATAGGGTTCGCCGCTCATGAAGGCGCGCGTGCCATCAATCGGATCGATGCACCAGACCGTATCCTTGAGTTGCGTTCGACGTGTGACGGCCGTCTCTTCTGACAACCAGCCATAGTCTGGCCGGGCCGACATCAACCGCTCTTGCAGCATGTTGTTGACGGCGAGGTCTGCCTCTGTGACCGGGTGGCCGGGATATTTCTCCCAGGACGGCACCTGGCCACGCTCAAAATAGGCAAGCGCCCGGCTTCCGGCTTCAATCGCCGCGTCTTTTAGCAGACGCAGATCGTCGCTGAAGTCAGGCTCAGTTTCCCGCAATCGACATATCCTCAACCAGAAGGCTCGGCGCGTTCATGCGGCCGCGAAACTCAAGATCACTCGCTGGAACGAGGCGTGCGAAGATGGATGGGAGGTCTCCGGCAATCGTGACCTCTGAGACTGGGTACTGGATCTCGCCGTTCTCGAACCAGAAGCCAGCCACACCGACCGAATAGTCGCCCGTATTGGGGTTGATCGACGGGCCGAACATATCCGTGACGAGGAGGCCCTTGCCTGCTGCGCGCATCATGTCTTCAGGCGACTGGGTGCCCGCTTCAATATGTGTGTTCGATGTGCCGACGCCGGGCGGATTGCCGAAGCCGCCGCTGGCAAATCCGTTGGGCTTTAGGCCGAGCTGGCTGGCCGATGCCGTGTTCAGCAGCCAGCGCGTAAGCTCGCCATCATCGATCAGCAGTTTGCGTTCGACCGGCAGGCCCTCGCCATCATGGTTGCGGCAGCCGAGCGCCTTTTCGAGGAACGGGTCATCGACGATATTGATGCCGTCAGCGAAGACTTTCTCATTGAGACGGTCTTTCAGGAAGCTGACGCCGCGTGCGACGGACGGGCCGGATATAGCTGACAGGAAGGCGCTGAGCAGGCTGGACGAGACGCGCCGATCATAGATGACGCTGGCTTTCTGGGTCTTCACCTTGCGGGGGCCGAGACGAGCCACGGCGCGCTCACCGGCTGTTCGGCCGATCTCGCCGGGCGATGGCATGTCGGCCATCTTGCGGACGTTCCAACTGTCATAGTCGCGTTCCATGGCGCCATCGCGTTCAGCGACCGCAGCGAGACCGAGGCCTGTCGATCCGCCGGAGAGATATGAGCTGAAACCATTGCTGGCCGCGACCCATCGCTCCGACCGGCTCCAGCCATTGCCGCAAGCCGAGACGGTTTTGACGCCAGAGACAGCAAGCGCGGCTTTCTCGGCTTCGATGGCGTCAGCCTCGAGGCGTTCGAGCGCGATTTCGCCGTCGCCTTCAAGGTCGAGGGCGGGTGGGTCTTTTGCGAGCAGGTCCGGGTCAGCGAGGCCCGCATATTTGTCTTCGGGCACGGCGCGGGCCATGGCGACGCAGCGTTCGGCCATGGTTTTCAGCGCATCGTCTGAAAGATCAGAGCCGGAGACATGCGCCTGGCGACGGCCGAAGAGAACGCGGAGAGAGACGCCTTGCGATTCGCTGCGCTCAACATTTTCGAGCGTTCCACCGCGCACATCGACACTGACGCCTTCGGAGATGCCAAGGCTGCAATCTGCAGCGCTGGCGCCTGCCTTCAGGCAATTGTCGATCAGCTTGTCGAGGATGTCGGGCGGCGGTGTTTTGAAACTTGATGTCATTCTCTAGCAAGTAGACGCAAGGCCACGAGGCGGCAACGGGCTCAGCGCCTGTTTTGCAGGGATCAGGGCAGCTATTCGCTTTCGAGGCGGCCGGTCACGTCGGCGATGGCCTTGGGCGCGAGCGCGTGGATCGCGTCGATCAGGACAGTGAGGTCGCTCGGCCGGGTGCGATGATTGGTGATGTTCACGCGGATAGCGAGCTTTCCGTTCAGCCAGGTTGTTGAGGGCGCCGCGATACCCGTCTCCTGCAGGCGGATGACGATCTCATCGTTTATGGCGTCGAGATGGGCTGGGTCGATATCGTGGGGCTGGTAGCGGAAGCAGCAGATGCTGGTTTGGACAGGCGCAAGGCGTTGCAAGAGCGGGTCTGCATCGACAAGGGCGGCAAGCTGTTCGATGAGGTCGCAATTGGCGGAGATTGATGCGCCGAGGCGTTTGGTGCCGAACTCCTGGAAATGCGCCCAGACTTTCAGCGCGCGAAAGCCGCGTGAAAGCTCAGGTCCGAACTCGACCGGCCAGGGTTCACCTGCCGCGAGGCCGCGTTGTTTGGGCTGAAGATAGTCGGGCCGGGTCGTGAAGGCGCTTCGTAGCCAGTCGCCCTCGCGGACAAGGACAAAGCCGGCATCGTAATTGACGTGGCACCATTTGTGGAAGTCGAAGGCGATGGAGTCTGCGAGCTCTATCCCCGCGAGTTTGGGGCGCAGCCTGTCGCTCATGATGCCGCTGGCCGCGAACGCCCCATCGATGTGAAACCAGATGTTTTCGCGCGCGGCGATGGCAGCAAGCGCCGGGAGGTCATCGATCGCGCCGGTGTTGACGGTACCGGCGGTGCCGATGATGGCGAAAGGCTGGAGACCGGCAGCGCGGTCTGCGTCGATGACTGTCTGAAGCGCGGCGGTATCGATCCGGAACGCGTCGTCTGTCGGGATCCGCCGCAGGGCGTCCGTGCCGAGGCCCAGCATGTCGAAGGCGCGGGCATTGCAGGCATGGGCTTCAGCGGAGGTGTACCCGACGAGGCGGGTGTTCGCGATGCCGGATGTTCGGTCTGCGAGGTCTGTCGCGCGGGCACGGGCGGCTTTGAGAGCGCTGATGGTCGCCATGGATGTGCCGGTGGTGACAAGGCCGTTGGCGGTTTCCGGAAAGCTGAACAGGTCCCGCATCCAGCCGATGAGCTGGCGCTCAACCTGGATGGCGGCGTGGTCGCGTCCGCCTGCATTGGCGTTGAGTGCGGCAGCAGCGATGTCTGCAATGAGATTCGCAGGCGTGCCGGAGCCGTGGACCCAGCCGAAAAAGCGCGGATGGGTGTTGCCGACGCCGTGCGGGAGCAGTGAGCGGATCGCGTCATCCGCCGCGTCTACCCCGCGCCCTTTGACGGGCAGGCCAGTGGCCAGCTGCCGCTTCAGATCGTCGTCCACAGGCGTCCAGACGGGGCCGTCCCCTGCCCGCTCCATCTTGTCGATGGCCGCGTCCAGCATGGCGTGGGCGCGCGTGCGGAAGGCTGACCAATCGCCTGGGTCAAGCGTGGTTTGAGGCAGGTGTTTGGCGTCGTCTTCGGATTTCATCGGCCCTCTCTTAGCGAAAGCGTGCGAGCGATCCAGCCCCTCATGCGCGTTGGCGTCGGGGTATCGCTAGGCGGGTCTGCACGCTTCCTGTAGGCTTTCGCGAAACAGGGAGAGTGACCGATGGCCGAACAGCACTGGATGGCGAAAGCGAATATCCGCGACACGAAATGGGTGTCCGAAAACGCCGAGGCTGGCTCGGGCGAGGTTCGGCTGAAGCTCGATGCATTTGCGCTGACGGCCAATAATGTGACGTACGCCGCGTTTGGCGGCGAGCCGATGAAATATTGGGACTTCTTCCCGGCAAGCAATCCGTCCTATGGGCGCGTCCCGGTTTGGGGCTTTGCGACGGTTGAGACGTCGAATGTCGACGGGATTGAGCCGGGCCGCCGGGTCTATGGCTACTTCCCGATTTCCAGCCATCTTGTCGTTCAACCGACCCGTCTCAGCAAAACCGGTTTCAGTGATGGCGCCGCCCACCGGCAAGCCCTCGCACCGGTCTATAACACCTACATCTTCACCGACACGGACCCGATCTATGTCGCTGACCGTGAAGCGGAGCAGATGCTGTTCCGGCCGCTCTACATGACCGGCTGGATGATCGTCGACAGTTTGATGAACGGGAAAACACCGCCAAAGACTGTCATCATATCGAGCGCGTCGTCCAAGACGGCCCTCGCGACGGCGCACGGGCTACACCGGCAGGGCGTCACGGTGATCGGGCTGACGTCGCCTGCGAATGTCGACTTCGTGAAGGGCGCTGGGCTTTATTCCGACGTGAAGACCTATGATGAGGCGTCCAGCCTCTCGCCTGAGGCCCCAGCAGCCTATGTCGACTTTGTCGGCCGCCCTGCCCTGACAGCCGCCGTCCACAATGCCTGCGGCGACGCGCTGAAACGCAGCCTGGTGATCGGCATGACCGACTGGGAAGCTGACCGCACACCATCTGGGACGCTCGCAGGCCCGCAGCCGGAATTCTTCTTCGTGCCGACCTATGCGGCCGAGCGCGCCAAGGCCCTCGGCCCGGAGAAGCTCGGCGCGATGACGCGCGAAGCCATGGTCTCCTTCTATCCGGTCTCGCGGAATTTCGTGACGCCTGAGACCGTGACGGGCCAAGCGGCCATCGATGCGGCGTGGCAAGCTTCGGCGGCAGGCGAGGTCGCGCCAGACCGCGGACTGATCTGCCAGCTCTGAAAGGGTTGACCGGACAGGCCCGCCACGTCACATCCCCGATCATGAGCATCAAACCTATCCACATCATCGGCGGCGGCATGGCCGGCTCCGAAGCAGCCTGGCAGGCGGCCAATATGGGCGTGCCTGTCATCATTCACGAGATGCGCGGCGTTCGCGGCACCGAAGCGCACCAGACCGACAAGCTGGCCGAGCTCGTCTGTTCAAACTCGTTCCGGTCTGACGATCACACCTCGAATGCTGTTGGTGTGCTTCATGAAGAGATGCGCCGGGCAAACGGGCTGATCATTACCAAGGGCGGCGATCATCAGGTCCCGGCAGGCAGTGCACTGGCCGTGGACCGCGAAGGCTTTTCCGAAGACGTCACCGCGACGCTGGAAGCCCATCCGCTGGTCACCATTGTGCGCGAAGAAATCGACGGCATTCCGCAAGAAGACTGGGACAGCGTCATCATCGCGACCGGGCCGCTGACGTCGATCAAGCTCGCCGAAGCCATCCGCGCGCATACGGGCGAGGAAGACCTTGCCTTCTTCGATGCGATCGCGCCGATCGTCTATTTCGACAGCATCGACATGGACAAAGCCTGGAAACAGAGCCGCTATGACAAGCCCGGCCCGCACGGCGACACAGCCGCCTATATCAATTGCGGCATGAATGAAGACCAGTACAACGCCTTCATCGACGCGCTGATCGCGGGCGAGAAGACCGAGTTCAAGGACTGGGAAAAGGACACGCCCTATTTTGAAGGCTGTCTGCCGATTGAAGTCATGGCGGAACGTGGGCGCGAGACGCTGCGCTTCGGACCGATGAAGCCGGTTGGCCTGACCAATCCACATGATCCGGACGTGAAATCCCATGCCGTGGTGCAGCTGCGCCAGGACAATGCGCTTGGCACGCTGTGGAACATGGTCGGTTTCCAAACCAAGCTGAAATATGGCGCGCAGGCAGACATCTTCCGGATGATCCCAGGGCTTGAGAACGCTCAGTTCGCCCGGCTTGGCGGCATTCACCGCAACACGTTCCTGAATTCGCCGAAACTGCTCGATAATCAACTGCGCATGAAATCGATGCCGCGCCTTCGCTTTGCGGGACAAGTCACGGGCGTTGAAGGCTATGTCGAAAGCGCGGCCATGGGTCTGCTCGCCGGACGGTTTGCAGCGGCTGAACGGCTCGGGCTTGAGCTTGCGCCGCCGCCGCCAACGACAGCGCTCGGCGCTCTCATCGGCCACATCACGGGCGGGCATCTGGAAGGCAAGCAGAGCTTCCAGCCGATGAATATCAATTTCGGCCTCTTCCCCGATCCGGACCCGGAAACCATTCCGAAAAAGGATGAGGAAGGCAAGCGCCTGCGCGGCAAGGCCAAAGGCCGCGCAAAGAAGGGTGTTCAGGCGGTTCGCGCGCTGGAGGACATTCAGGTCTGGGTGGATGCGCAACGGGCGAGCGTGGCGGCGGAATAGACCAGACCAATGCGTGTCCTCCTCACAGGCTCTTCTGGCTGGCTCGGACGCCATCTTGCACCGATGCTCACGGCCTCGGGTCATAATGTAACGGGCATCGATGTTGCGCCCGGCGCGCACACGCAGGAGATTGGAACGATAGCTGACCGATCCTTCGTGGACCGGGTGGTCTCCGACCACGGGATTGAAGCGATTATCCATGGCGGCGCGCTGCACAAACCGGACATCGCCCGCTTTCCGAGAAAGGCCTTCATCGACGTCAATGTGACGGGGACGCTCAACCTGCTCGAGGCGGCAGTGGCGGCCGGTCATAGCCGGTTCGTCTTCACGTCAACGACCTCACTGATGATCTCGAAGGCAATCCGTGCTGAGGCGAGCGATGCGGCCGTCTGGCTAGATGAGCACCATACGCCACTCGCGCCGCGCAACATCTACGGCGTCACGAAACTTGCCGCCGAGAATCTTTGCCGTGAGGTGCATCAGCAAACAGGGCTCGCCTGTCTTGTTTTGCGCACCTCACGCTTCTTTCCCGAAGATGATGACACACTCACCGATCCTCCGCCGGAAAACCTGAAGGCCAATGAGTTTCTGAACCGGCGAATGACCGTTGAAGACGCCGCCCGCGCCCATATCGCCGCGTTGGAAAAAGCGCCGGAGCTTGGCTTTGGCGTGTATCTCGTCTCCGCGCCAACACCCTTCCAGCGTGAAGACTGTGCCGCCCTAAAGGAAGACGCCGCCAGCGTAGTCGCTCGCTATTTCCCGGATGCGCCAGAGCTTTATGCCCGCCATGACTGGACCCTGCCTTCATCCATCGGACGGGTGTACGATGCGTCTGCCTTTGAACGCGATCTCGGTTTCCGTTTCCAGACCGACTTTTCGGCCATACTGGACGCGCTTCGTTCAGGCGGCGAGCTGCCATTTGCGCATGACGCCGGATATCCCTCGCCCAGCGTCGAGGGCGCAGATCTGATCTGGCGAGACTGATCGCCAAAGCGGTGCTATCACTTGTCACATGACGGCTCTCTACGACACAATCGGCATCGACTACGCCCAGCTCCGAAAGCCGGATGCGCGGATCGCGCACCAGATACATGCCGCGCTCGGTGAGGCCCGGACCGTGCTGAATGTAGGTGCGGGCAGCGGGTCCTATGAGCCTGCGGGCGTGGATTTGACGGCCGTGGAGCCGTCTGCGATGACTGCGCTTGGCGCCCTGATCGGTCACATCACGGGCGGGCATCTTGAGGGCAAGCAGAGCTTCCAGCCGATGAACATCAATTTCGGCCTCTTCCCCGATCCGGACCCGGAAACGATTCCGAAGAAGGATGAGGAAGGCAAGCGCCTGCGCGGCAAGGCCAAGGGCCGGGCCAAGAAGAGTGTTCAGGCGGTTCGCGCGCTGGAGGACATTCAGGTCTGGGTGGATGCGCAACGGGCGAGCCAAGTTGAGTTTGCGGGCACACCTGCATGACAAAAGTTGATTGTAGCTCACATGGAGAAAGCGAAGCGACTTTTGTCTGCGTACATCTCGTCGAATCGATCAGCCTAAAAGCGGCAGTGGGCTTTAATTGGCTTCAGGATGAGGAAGGTAATTTCCAGGCGTTTTGCGATGCTTGCTGGAATTCTGAAGATGAAGAGTGGGCAGCAATCAGCGATGAGGTTTGCCGCATTCTGTGCCTCGGCTGCCTGAAGGACGCCGCAAAGATCAATGGCGTGAAATTCGATCCCTAGCGCTGCCGAAAAGCGGCGTGCTACGCTTCCAGCCATGAACGCGCTCTACGACACGATAGGCCTGAACTACGCTGAACTTCGCAAGCCGGATGCGCGGGTCGCGCGCCAGATCCATGCCGCGCTTGGTGAGGCCCGGACCGTGCTGAATGTCGGCGCGGGCAGCGGGTCCTATGAGCCTGCGGGCGTGGATTTGACGGCCGTGGAGCCATCTGCGGAAATGATTGCGCAGCGGCCGGTATCTGATGCCAAGGTCATTCAAGGCAGCGTTGAGACGCTGCCTTTTGGTGATGATAGTTTCGACGCGTCCATTGCGGTGCTGACCATTCATCATTGGAGCGACCAAGCGAAAGGATGCGCCGAGATGCGGCGCGTGACGCGCGGGCCGGTTGTGTTTCTGACATTCGATGCCAGCCATAAAGGGTTCTGGTTGTTCGATTATTTCCCAGCCCTGCTGACGCTCGACGAAGAGGCCATGCCGCCTATGGCGCGGTATGGCGAATGGTTGGGAGAGGCCAAGATCGAACCGGTGCCGATACCGCATGACTGTACGGACGGTTTCCTTGCTGCCTACTGGCGGCGGCCTGCCGCCTATCTCGATGAGCGGATACGGCGGGCGATGTCGTCCTTCTGGAAGATCGGGGACGTCTCAGTTGGCCTGGCGCGCTTGAAGAGCGACCTGGAAGATGGCAGCTGGGAGCGGCGCTACGGCCATCTGCTCGAGCTGGACGCGCTCGATTGCGGCTATCGGTTGGTCAGGACGGTCTGACACGGCGAACCTGTTCGCGAAACCGGAATGGATTGTTCCGGCGCCAGGCCTCCTTGCGGCGGTTCGCGAGAACCGAGCTTACTCCCACCAAGGCGAGACCTGACGGAATGAGCAGTCCCCAGAGTCGAAAGCTGAAGGCACCTACAGCAAGGATCAGTCCCGCGATCATCAGGAGGGCGCCAAGGATCAACACGATGAGAGCTGAACCGCGCATCGCCTGCTTGTCACACGCCTGACACCACGCCTCGTACTTTTTCCAGTACACACGCTTTTCCGCCGATGTCAGCGGCGTGAGCGTCTCCTCAGGTTCAGCCTTCGAGATATCTGCCGGCCCGGACGGCGTCATCCGATCTCGGCCTTCGCGCGCTCGCGCCATTTGCCGATGTTCTCGAACTCTTCGTGCGGCTTCCATTTCATGACGCCAGCGAAGCCGCAGAAGCAGTAGAGGGTGATGTCGGCGATGGAGAAGCGGCCGGCGGCGAGGAAGTCATTGTCGGCGAGGCGGGCATCGATGCGCTTGGCCATCGCCTTGGCGCTCTTCTCGGCTTTTGCGCCAACCTCGGGAAGCTGCGGGACTTCTAGCGGCGCCATCGCCGGGTGGCTGTTGCGGAACCAGGTCGCGAATTGCAGGAACAGCATCAGCTCAACGCGCCGATCCCACATCTCGATGAGCGCTTTCTCTTTTGGGTCGTCTCCCATCAGGTTTGGCTCCGGGAAGACGCCTTCGAGATAGGTGCAGATGGCGCGGCTTTCGGTCAGCGTGGTGCCATCATCGAGGACGAGCGCCGGGACTTGCGAGAAAGGCGAGACTTTGCGGTAGTCGTCGCTCTTGTGCTCCTGCTTCATGATCGAGAGCTCTTCGATCTCGACAGCGTCCAGTTTTCCCTTGGCTTTCAGGAATTTGGTGACGCGTTCCGGGTTTGGCGCTTGCGGGCTGTGATAGAGCTTCATGGTGTGTCCTCCTCGTTTTGATTGAGGTGTAGCGCACCCGGCAGGCGATGCTAGGGGTGACGTTGGGAGGAAGCGCGGCGAAGCAGCGCTTTGGAGCTTCATCCTTCGACAGGCTCAGGATGAGGCGTCGACAAGCTTAGGACGAGGCTTCGACACGCTGAGGATGAGGTCTCGCTTAATCGAACAAGGATGGAGGACCTCACCCTGAGCCTGTCGAAGGGCGAGGCCCGGGGCCGTCAGTTAAACCGCTTCCTCACACCGAACGTAGCGTTCAGGGGTTCGCCCGGGAAATAGCGGTCATTGCCGAAGGCGTAATCGGCCCGGTCGGCATAGTTGAGGTCGAACAGGTTACGGACGATGACATAGGCTTCGAGGTCGTCGCTGAAGTCGTAGGACAGGCGGACATTGGTCAGCGTGTGGCCGGGATAGGTCTGCTCATTAGCCGGGTCTGTGAAATATTCGCCGATATATTCGGCGGAAAGACTGGCTTCGAAGCGCTCTGTCGGCGTCCAGTTCAGCGTCAGGTCACCCAAAACGTTCGGGGCGGTGTCGACTTCATTGCCGGAGCGGATGATTTCCGAGCCGTTTCCGACGATGCGGTCAAATGTGTAGGTGTGTTCTGCGAGGCTGCCGGTGGCCGAGACGGAAAACTGATCGCTGATCGCGTAGGCGAGATTTGCCTCCAGACCCTGATGGCGCGTGGAACCGTCTGTGACGTTGAGACCATCGGAATCGCGGAAGAAGAAGTTGTCCTTCTCAGCGTAATAGGCCGCGAGATCGAAATAGAGCGCGCCGTTCATGGAGGTCCCGCGCATGCCGACTTCGATACTGTCCATCGTCTCGACATCGGCTTCGGCGATGCCTTGCTGGGATTGCAGACGGTAGAGGTCTGAGGCCTGCGGGGCGCGTTCGCCGCGGGCATAGTTGGCGTAATAGCTGATCGCGCCATTGCCCGGCGTCCAGATTGCGCCGAGTTTGGGGGTCAGCAGATCAAAGCTGTCTTCGCGGTCAGCGGGCACGAGGAAGCGGCCATTCGGGCCGGGCGCTACGTCGGTGGAGTAGTCGTACTCATGCGTCTCGCCGCGCAGGCCTGCGAGGATGGTGAGGTCTTCCGAGACTTCCCATTCCGCCTCGCCCCAGAGCGCGAGCATGGTGGTGTCGACGGTGTAGTCATAATGGACGCCGGTCGGGAACCGGCTGTCGCCCGGGAAGAAGCCGAAGGGGTCTGGCTGGGTCTCTTTCAGCCAGCCGGACGAGATGTCGAGGTCGGCACCGACGCGCATCGTGACAGCATCAAAAGACTGTTCGTACCTCGCCATGACGCCGCCGCCATCCTGACCGTTCTGTTCAAAACCGCCATTGGGCAGGAAGTGCTGGGCGAACTCCATCTCCTGCCAGCGATAGAAGGGCGTGAGCGTCAGCGTCCCGTCACCGAGAGGCCGTGAGAGGCGAACCGCGCCCATGGCCCATTTGGCGTCACGATAGGCTTCAGGGTTCGGATTTGTCGTGGCGATGTCGTCTTCACGATAGGCCTTGTAGCCTTCGAGAAAGCCGGCCGTCTCCTGATTGAGGTTTGTTGCGGTGACCCAGGCGAGGCCATCCCAGCCGGCAAAATCGAATGCATACGATCCGGACAGCTTCTGTTGCTCGACGCCTGTATTGTCGCGCCAGCCTGCATCATCCTGAACAGAGAGCGAGATCCGCGCCGTGTTTGCGACATTGCTGGTGAGGTCAGCCCTGTAGCGGTTGAGGGTCGAGCCACTGAGGCGGGTGTCGAGATAGGTCCCGGGCGCTGGTTCGCCGAGGATCACATTGATCAGGCCGTGGACCGCATTGGAGCCGTATTTGGCGGAGGCGGGCCCCCGCACGATCTCAATCGCTTCGGCGACCTCGTGGTGGATCTCAAACAGCGAATTCACATTGCCGAAAGCGGGCGCGCGGGTCGGCACGCCGTTTTCGAGGATCAGGAAGCTGCCCTGCCCGGCCCCGCCTGTCAGCACGGGGGAACGAAGCGCGATGAGGTGCTCCTGGCCAGAGTTCATCTGGATGTTGACGCCGGGAAGCTCGTTCAGGATCTCGGCCGGGTGATCGGCGTCGATCTCGGCGATTGTTTCCGCATCGAGCGTGGCGACACTGCCCGGCTGGTCTGAGCGACGGTCCCCATACACCTCGACAATCGGCAACCGGCTATCGGCAACGATCACGTCGTTGCCCTGGCCCTCGACCTCCTGTCCAGTTGCTAGCCCGGTCGGGATCTGGGCCAGGAGGACAAGGCTGGAGGTCGTGGCGAACAGTCGGCAAAACGGCATAAGCGTCTCTTCCCTGATGGCAGATGAATGGAGTTTACTCTCTTCATCCGCCATCTAGCGCGGGCCACCTGGCTTGACGAGGCCTGAAGCTGCGTCAGCCGGCCCCGCCTGTGAAGAGCGCCACCGGCAAGGCCCCGACTACCGCCCCCGAAAGGCAGGTTGCGAGCGTCCCGGCAATCAGCGTTTTCCAGGCGAGTTCAAGGAAGGTGGAGCGCCGTTCGGGGCAGATAATGTTCAACCCCCCGATCAAGATGCCGATGGAGCCGAAATTCGCGAAGCCGCAGATGGCGTGCGCGGTGATAATACGCGTGCGCGGGTCCATCGCATCGGCCGGCACATTGCCGAGCTCGATGAAGGCAACGAACTCTGTCAGCACCGTCTTGATGCCCATGAGCGACCCCGACAGCGAAGCTTCACCCCATGGCACACCGATCATGTACATCAGCGGCGCGAAGATCCAGCCGAGGATACGCTGGATCGACAGAGGCTCTCCATTGACGTCCGGGGCAGCCGCGAGACCGGCATTGGCAAGCCAGAGCAGTGCCAGCGCTGCAATCAGCATGGTCGCGATGTTGAGAACGATCTGAAGGCCGTCGGCCGCACCGGTCGCGAACGCGTCCATGGTGGAATCGTACTCAAAGTCCGGTTCGTGGGCGCGCTGGTTCTCGTCGGTGGTCTCCGGCACCATGGTGAGCGCCATGGCGACAGCGGCTGGCGCGGCGATAATCGACGCCGTGAGGAGCTGAGCAGCTGGATTTGCCATGACCGGCTGCAGGAAGGTCGTATAGACGACCAGAACCGAGCCCGCGATGGTCGCAAAGCCCGCCGTCATCAGGATGAAGATCTCCGAACGGGT
The DNA here is from genome assembly GCF_002088935.1 of Henriciella litoralis. Taxonomy (NCBI): domain Bacteria; kingdom Pseudomonadati; phylum Pseudomonadota; class Alphaproteobacteria; order Hyphomonadales; family Hyphomonadaceae; genus Henriciella; species Henriciella litoralis. Next base: position 230,328 of record NZ_NCSS01000006.1, on the reverse strand, counting down.
CATGCCCTTGATGTATGGCTTGATCAGGACGGGCGCTTCCGTCATGCCCATGAAGACGTTTGCAGATACAGCCAGCGAGGTTGCCCCGCCAAGGCCCATCGCCTTGCGGAAGACGAAAGCGAAGCCCTTGGTGACCCAGCGCAGGATGTGCCAGTGCCAGAGAATGGCCGAGAGGGCGGCAACGACAATGACAACCGGCAATATCTGGAAGAAGAAGAGTGGCGGCGCATCGCCTTCCATAAGACTGCTCGCGGCCTGATTGTCGCCGACATAGCCGAAGACGAAGCTCGTGCCGGCACGTGTGGCCTCCTGCAAGCTGTCAACGATATAGCTGGCCTTGAACAGGCCCTGGCGAACCCACGGCACACCGAACAATATCAGCGCAAATGCAAACTGGATCCCGACAGCGCCGAGTACGATGCGCCATGGAAAATCCTTGCGCCGTTCGGACAGCAGCCAACCTATGCCGAATATAACCGCAATGCCGATTAGCGCGCGCGCATTATCCCAACCCCATTCCATAGAAGGCCCTCTTCTCTCTTCACGGATTGAATCCAGCCATAATCTGCGATCTGTGAAGGTCCAGCCCTGAGAGTCACCGATTTGCCCTATTTGGAACCGACGGGCGCGGTTCCCGTTGGTTTGGTAGAGAAGCAAGACTGGAAGGAAGCCCGATGAAGAATAAGAAATTTACCCCGCTGCGTGACCAAGAGATCAATATGGAACCACGCCCTGTCACGACAGACCAGATTGATGGTGTCGTGAACTCATCTGAGGCGCTGGACACCAAGATGGCAAAGCTGAACGATCTTCGTCAGCAACATGACGACTGGGCAAACCGTCAGCCTGAAACCGACGGCAAGCCACTGCTACGCTACATCGACGAAGCCGTGAAACGCCTGCTTCATGAAGGCGACATCAAAGAGATCGAAACCGCTTCCTGATCTCATTGGTCATACAAAACTGGAAAGCCGCCAGCCTTTGAGCTGGCGGCTTTCTTTGTTTTGCAGGTGCTGATCTGTCAGCCTAGCCGAGTTTACAGACGCAGATCTTGTGGCCGTCTGGATCACGGAAATAGGCGCCGTAGAAGGTCGGCATGCGGTTGCCGGGGGCACCCTCATCCTTGGCGCCGAGCTCAATCGCCTTCTTGTAGACGCGATCCACCGTTTCATTGCTGTCGCAGGCCAGAGCGGGCATCACGCCATTGCCGCAGGTGGCAGGCTCACCATCATAGGTGCCGCCAATGGCCAGCATGGGCTGTCCCGGCGCCGTGCCGTAAAAATACAGCCTCTCATTGTCGAAGAAGCGCTTGGCGCCCATTTCAGGCATCAGCGCATCATAGAAAGCCAGCGCCTTTTCGGTGTCGTTGCTGCCGAGCGTTACATAAGCCAACATTGTTATTTCCTCCCTGTTTAGCCATCCCTGATGCAGCACGCCGGCCGGTCTTCGGCAAGCGCTAACCCTGCGCGATGCTTGACCTTGTGGTGAACCAGTGCTGCAAGGCTGGCGCACTGATTTTTACAGAGACTGCAGGAGAATTTCATGTCCGATATCCGCTTTGATGATCGCGTTGCCATCGTTACTGGCGCCGGCGGCGGCCTTGGCCGTTGCCACGCGCTGGAGCTGGCCCGTCGCGGCGCAAAAGTCGTCGTCAATGATCTTGGCCCGAAAATGGATGGCTCGGGCGGAAGCTCGGACGCGGCAAACGCCGTCGTCAAGGAAATCGAAGCCCTAGGCGGTGAAGCGATTGCAAACGGCTCTTCGGTTGCAGATGAAGCCGGCGTCCAGAAAATGATCGATGACACGATGGCCAAATGGGGCCGCATCGACATCCTGATCGCCAATGCCGGCATCCTGCGTGACAAGTCATTCTCGAAGATGAGCATCGCAGACATCAAGTTGGTGATCGACGTCCATCTGATCGGCAGCTTCCTTCCAGTGAAGGCCGCCTGGGACATCATGAAGGAACAGAATTTCGGCCGTATCGTCGTGACGACTTCCTCCACCGGTCTCTACGGCAATTTCGGTCAAGCCAATTACGGCGCCGCCAAGCTCGGCCTTGTTGGCATGATGAACACGCTGAAGATCGAAGGCGCGAAGAACAACATCAAGGTCAACGCTGTCTGCCCGATCGCAGCAACGCAAATGACCGAAGGCCTGATGCCGCCAGAAGTCCTGGCACAGTTGAAGCCGGAATATGTGTCGCCGGGCGTCATGAACCTCGTCAAGGACGACGCACCGACCGGCATGGTGCTTTCAGCTGGCGCTGGTGCTTTCTCGATGGCAGAAATTGTCGAGACCAAGGGCGTGTTCGTTGGCCGCGATGATGATCTGACGGCAGAAGCGGTTGCCGCCAAATGGGACCAGATCACGGACAAGTCCGACCAGACCCATTTCAATATGGGCGGCGAGCATGGTCAGAATATCTTCGCGCGCGTTGCCGAGGCGCTGAAGAGCTAAAGTCTGACCAGACACCTACATTTCCCGGCTGGCCTTGCGATTTTCATTGCAAAGGCCAGCCGGACATGTGTTCTGTCCCTACAAGATTATGGGGGCTGATATGCGTTATTTCCTGCTAGGCTTTGCATTTCTGGCGCTGACGGCTTGCCAGCAAGCTGCCGATGACGTGGCAACGCCGGACTCAACCGGCACAGACGTCTCGCAGGAGACGCCAGACGACACCCCGACCTTGCCAGAACCAGAGGCCGCACCTGATGCGGAAGGGGCGATGTGCGGCGGGATCGCGGCCATTGCCTGCCCCGCCGGGCTTTATTGCGAGCAACCTGCTGGTCAATGTCTGAAAGTCATGGATGGCGCAGGCACCTGCCAGCCGCAGCCTGATTTCTGCACAGAGCAATATGATCCAGTCTGCGGATGCGATGGCAAGACATACGCAAATGCCTGCAAAGCCGCCTCGGCGGGCGCTAGCGTTGCGGCGCCAGGTGAGTGCGCTGACGTCGACCAGGAATAGGCGCCCACGCGAACTGCGAGGCGCGCTAAAGCGCTTTTGCCAGACCTGGCTTTAGCTTTGTGAGTGGCTCGGCAATGGGCAGGTCATGCTTCACGCCAGCCTTGCTGAGCGCGCGGATACCCTGCGGCCGGCCTTCGGCGACGTAAGGCGCAACGAGAATGCCACCCCGACCCAGCTGTCCGAGCAGAGCTTCAGGGATTTCAGAAACGGCGCCCATCAAAAGGATGCGGTCAAACGGGCCATGCTCGCGCCAGCCGGCCAGCCCGTCGCCATGCTTGATTTTGACGTTATCCACTTTCAGGTCTTTCAGCCGCTGGCTCGCCTCATCCACCAGCCTGCGATAGCGCTCCACCGCCCAGACGTGCCGACCGATCTGGGCGAGCAACGCCGCGACATATCCGCTACCGGCGCCGACCAGCAAAATCGTGTCCTGACGCCCCGGCGTGACGGAGAGCGCGCTGAGGAGTTGCGCAACAACGACAGGCTTGGGCAACATCTGTCCGCATGGGATCGGCAAGGCAGCATCTTCAGCGGCCAGGGCTTGGAATGAGCGATCGACGAAGACGCCGCGATTGATGGTCTCGATGGTCGAGAGAACGCCATCATTGCGGATGCCCTGCCGACGCAGGTGCAGGATCAGGCGGGCCGCCCGGAAAGGGTCTGCGATCAGGTCTGCCATGACGCCCTTAGCGTCTCCAGGTAGCGATTGTGCGTCAGATCAACGTGGAGCGGTGTCACCGATATCATTCCGTCATAGATGGCGCGCAAATCGGTGCCTTTTTCGGGTTTGGACAGTTTGCCCTGAAACCCGATCCAGAAATAGTCATTTCCGCGAAGATCCTCACGGCGCTCTGTGTGGATGATGGATTCGTCGCGAAACCCCTGCCGCGTGATTTCGACGCCCGCGACGTCATCGGGCTCACGATCCGGGAAGTTCACATTCATCACGACATCATCCGGCCAGCCCTTGTCGATGAGTGGGCGGATCACTTTCGCGCCCCACTGCTTGGCCGTTTCCCATGGCAGGGAGCCGCGTTCGCGAAAGCTCTGCGCCTGGCTGAGCGCGATGGAGGGCACGCCGAGATGCATGCCGAACATGGCGCCAGCGATGGTGCCGGAGAGGCTGGTATCCTCAGCGATATTCTGGCCGCGATTGACGCCGGAGAGGATAAGGTCCGGCTTCTCATCCATCAGCTCATGCACAGCGAGCAGCACGCAGTCGGTCGGTGTGCCCATGACGGCCCAGCATTTCTCGCGCACTTCTCGCGTACGAACCGGCTGCGTCAGCGTGATGGAGCGCGACTGGCCCGATTGCTCAACTTCCGGCGCGGCGATCCAGATGTCGTCAGACAGCTCGCGCGCGATGGATTCCAGAACGGAAAGCCCCGGTGCGTGAATGCCGTCATCATTGGTGAGGAGGATTCTCATTTTGCTGTTCCGCTCGCTGCACATCCGTCGACAGGCTCAGGATGAGGTCTGGTTTTAGCTAATCACCTCAAGCCCGCCCATATAAGGCTGCAGGACTTTCGGCACGGCGATGGAGCCGTCTTCCTGCTGGTAGTTCTCCAGCACAGCAACGAGCGTGCGCCCGACCGCGAGGCCGGAGCCGTTCAGCGTGTGCACGAATTCCGGCTTTGGCTTTGGAGTGTCCTCGCTCGGTGCCGGGCGCCAGCGAGCATCCATGCGACGGGCCTGGAAGTCACCGCAATACGAGCACGAGCTGATCTCGCGATAGGTGTCCTGGCTCGGCAGCCAGACTTCGAGGTCATAGGTCTTGCGGGCGCCGAAACCCATGTCGCCCGTGCACAGCAGCATCCGCCGGTATGGCAGCTCGAGGCGCTCGAGGATGGTCTCGGCGCAGGTCGTCATGCGTTCGAGCTCTTCGAGGCCCGCTTCGACGTCCTTCACGATGGAGACCATCTCCACCTTGTTGAACTGGTGTAGACGGATCATGCCGCGCGTGTCGCGCCCTGCACTGCCCGCTTCTGAACGGAAGCACGGCGTGTGCGCAGTGAAGCGGCGCGGCAGATAGGTCGCTTCGATAATGGAGCCTGCGACGATGTTGGTGAGCGAGATTTCTGATGTCGCGATCAGCCACATGCCATCTGTCGTGCGGAAAGAATCCTCACCGAATTTCGGAAGCTGTCCGGTGCCAAACATGGCTTCATCGCGTACGAGCAGAGGCGGCGAACACTCGGTATAGCCATGCTCGCCCGTCTGGACGTCGAGCATGTAGCTCGCCAGCGCCCGCTCCAGCCGCGAGAGCGCGCCGCTGAGCAGCACAAACCGGGAGCCGGACATCTTTGCAGCCGTCTCAAAGTCCATCAGCCCGAGCTTTTCGCCGAGGTCTGCATGGTCTTGCGGCTTGAAGTTGAAGTCGCGCGGGCTGCCCCAATGTTTTTGAGCGACATTGCCCTCTTCGTCTGTGCCTTCAGGCACATCTTCGAGCGGAAGGTTCGGCAGGCCGTAGATGAGTTCATCAAGCAGTTTGCGGGCTTCTTCTTCCTGCTCGCCAGCTGTTTCAATTGTTTCCTTGGCCGTGGCGACTTCGGCGCGCAGGCGCTCGAACTCAGCTTCGTCGCCTTTGGCCTTGGCCTGGCCGATCAGCTTGGAATTGGCGTTGCGCGCGCTTTCAGCTTCCTGCTTGTCTGTGAGCGCTTTTCTGAGCGCTGTGTCGTGGGCGAGGATGTCATCGACCTTGTCGCCCAGCCCGGCGGCACGGCGGTTCCAAGCGTCGCGGAACGTCTGTGGGTTATCTCTGATGGCGCGGATATCAAACATGCAAGGCCCAGCCCTATCGTGTACGTCTCTGTCTGGCCTCATCTAGACCAAACATCGCCGCTTCGAAACCGGGCAAGGTGATCATTCTTGCGGTTCTGGCAGCGGGGTTACTCTTCGGCCCGCTCGGCTTCTTCCTCGGCGGCCTTTTTCTCCATCATCGCGACGCAGGCAATGCTGATCTCGTAGAGACAATAGACCGGCACGGCGAGCATGATCTGCGAGATAAGATCTGGCGGCGTGAAGAAGGCCGCGGCAACAAGAATGCCGACAAGCGCATATTTGCGGCCCTTGCGGAGCGTGTCTGTCCCGACAAGACCTGCGCGTCCCAGCAGGCCGAGCACGACGGGCAGCTGGAAGCTCAGACCGAAGGCCAGCATCAACGCCATGACCAGCGAGAGATATTCCGACACCTTGATCTGCGGGGTAATCGCCGCGACGCCTTCGCTCGCTTCCTGCTCGAAGGAGAGCGCGAAGTTCGAAATCAGCGGCAGCATCACATAGTAGACGAAGATCGCGCCAATCAGGAAAAGAACCGGCGCGGCGATGAGAAAGGGCAGAACCGCGCCTCTTTCACGCTTGTAGAGGCCCGGCGCCACGAAAGAGTAGATCTGCCAGCCCATGACCGGAAAGGCGACGAACACGCCAGCGAACAAAGCGAGCTTCAATTGCACGAAGAAGACTTCGAGCGGCGCGGTGTAGATCAATTCAAACCGTGTATCGCCGCGATCAACCTCGGCCACCTGAACGAGCGGCGCGAGGAGGATGTTGTAGAGCGGCCGTGCGAAGAAGAAACAGAGGATGCTGGCCCCGGCGAGCGCGGCGATGCTCCAGATAAGGCGGCTGCGCAGCTCAATCAGATGATCGAGCAGCGGCGCACGAGAGGATTCCATCTCGTCTTCGTCGGTAAAGTTCGGCTTTTCGTCCGCGCGCATATCCTTCGTCATTCAGTACCGGCCCCGGTCTTGTCAGGCTGCGGCGCGACTTTCTTTGGCGTGGATTTTCTGGTGCCGCTCTCGCTGGCGGACTTGGTTTGCTTTTTGGGAGATTGCTTTTTTGCGGCCGGCTTTTTGGGTGCTGGCTTATCAGGTGTTGGCGCCGATGCGGCCTCGCTCGGTGTGTCCTGTTCGACAGAGTCAGCGGTCGAGGCGCCCTCATCTGTCAGTTTGTCGGCCTCAGCGGGCCCAGGCTTCTTCGACGCCAGCGGGCTTTCCATCATGACCTGACGATTGATATCTGCCTCGGTACGTTTGAGTTCATCAACGGCTTCGGTCAGGGCGTTATCGCGGCGGAGGTCTTCAATCTCCTTGCGCAGCTCATCAAGCTCGGCCTGTTTGGCGATATCATCAAAAGCGGACTGGAATTCGCGCGCCATGGCTTTGCCCTTGGCCAGAAACTGGCCAAGCTTGCGCATCATCATGGGCAGATCTTTGGGCCCAACCACAATCAAGGCAATGATTGCGACGAGCATGAACTCGGTGAATCCGAATTGCGGAAGCATTGTCAGCCGGCCTCCCTAGCCAATTAGCTGGAGGTTTTGGACTTTTCCTTCTCAGGCGTGACGTTGACCATCTTCTCGTCGTCGAGCTCTTTTTTCTTCTGCTCGTCCTCGTCTTCGTCATTGAGGCCCTTGCGGAAGCTGCGAACGCCCTTGGCCATGTCACCCATGATCGAGGAAATCCGTCCGCGTCCACCAAACAGCAGCAAGGCGACGATAAGTACGATAAGAAGCTGCATCCAGCTTGGGGCCATGGATATTCTCCCAGAGTTATACAGGACAATTAGCGCTGTCTGTGCCCCAGCTCAATGGCCAAGGTTCAGCCCTGCCCTAATCTTCCTCGTCCGTGCCGTCCATGAAATCAGTCACGAAAGACGAATTATCTTCGTCTTCGACCGTAAATGTCTCACCGTCGGTCACGGGAATATCAACATCGTCGGCATTGAAATCATCCGGCACGACGTCCGAAAGGAGGCCGCCAGCTTCAAGTTCTGCTCGGCCAGGCAGCACTTCAAGGCTTTCCAGGCCGAACTGTTCGAGGAAGCCATCTGTCGTGCCATAGGTGACCGGGCGGCCCGGCGTCTTGCGGCGGCCCTTGATGCGAACCCATCCGGCTTCCATCAGCTGGTCGATCGTGCCTTTGGAGACGGCGACACCGCGCACGGCCTCGATCTCAGCGCGTGTGACGGGCTGGCCATAAGCGATGATGGCGAGGGTTTCGAGCGCGGCCTGCGACAGCTTCTTCTGCTCTTCGCGCTCTTCCACAAAGAGATAGGCCAGGTCTTCAGCCGTCTGAAAGCGCCATTTGCCGGCGACTTCGAGAAGGTTGACGCCGCGATTGGCGTAGGCCGCCTTAAGCGACATCAGAACCTGCGCGGCATCTGCGTCCTGCGGCAACACTTCAGCGATCTGCTCAGCGCTGAGCGGTTCACCTGCGGCAAACAGAATGGCTTCGGCGCGGCGAAGGGCTTCAGAGCTCGCATCGACGCCTGTGCTGGCGGCATCAGCCAGCATTTCCGAAGAACGGCGATAGGCGAAATTCAGCTGGCGGACTGCATCGCGGATATCGTCTGGCGCGTCTTCGATGTCTTCAGCCTTTGTTTGGGGTATCGCACTCATGCGGTGGTCCCTTCTGCTTCCTCGCGGTGGCCGCGTAGGTAAAGCGGCGAAAAATGAGCATCCTGGCGCAGATCAATGTCGCCATCACGGGCGAGCTCGAGCGCCGCTGAAAATACGCTGGCCATGACGGAGCGCGGCGGGATGTCTGCGGCGACATCTTTCATCCGCTCGCGCAGTTGCGCAAGGCTCGCCCAATCATCAATCAGTCTGCTCAAGCTTTTCAGCGAGTCGCGAGCATGCTCAAGCGGCAGCACATATTGATGCACAACCTTATGCGGCGCGGCATCTTCCCGGCGCTGACGGATTGAGCCGAAGGCCTGCATCAGGTGCCAGAGCGAGGTGTCGTATTCGGTATGGCGAACAATGCGTGGCTGCTCAGGTGCGCCTCGCAGGAACACGTCCTGCCCAAGCTGGCCAAGGTCCATCAGCTGCTCGGCGGCTTCGCGCATCGCTTCAAGGCGTTTCAGGCGGAAGGCCAGACGCGCGGCCATTTCCTCGCCATCTATCTCGTCATTGGCGGCCTTTTCCGGCTTCGGCAAAAGGAGGCGTGACTTCATGAACGCAAGCCACGCCGCCATCAGAAGATAATCGGCGGCAAGGTCTATCCGCTTCTTGCGGGCATCCTCAATGAAATCGATATACTGGTTGGCAAGATCGAGCATCGAGACCTTGAGCAGGTCGACCTTTTGCTTGCGCGCGAGATCCAGCAGCAGATGAAGCGGGCCCTCATATCCATCAAGATCAACCGAGAACAGGTCCCCGGCTTCAATGTCCTCGCGGTCGACGAGGTCGTTGGATACAAGTTCAAGGCTCAAAAGTGCATGGCTCCAACATTCGGGACGAGCTCACGGAAGCGGGTCCATCCAGCGTCTACATCAAAGTCCTGACCGCGCTGCGCTGAGCGTTCTGCCGCTTCGGCGCGGGCCAAAGATTTGCCATCGAGAACGGGCGCAGCTTCAGCCACTTCGGTCATTTCAGCAAGGATGTCGTCGGCATTTTTTAGAAAGCCGGAGCAATGCAGCAGCACGTCACATCCGGCTGCTATCGAAGCGTCCGCGCGGTCCGTGAGCGTCCCGCCAAGGGCTTTCATGCCAAGATCATCGGTCATCAGAAGACCATCAAACCCGATTCGGCGCCGAATGACTTCCTGAATCATCAATGGCGAGACAGTTGCGGCGCGCTCAGCATCAAACGCGTCGTAGGAAATATGGGCTGTCATCGCCATCGCAGCATCGTTCACATGCACAAAGGCGGCAAAGTCCGAGGCGAGTTCATTGTCGCCTGCGGTCACGCGCGGCAGCTCAAGATGACTATCAGCCATAGAGCGGCCATGCCCCGGAATATGCTTGATCACACCGGCGACATTGCCGTCCTCCAGCCCTCTCAGAGCCGCGCGGGCCAATAGTCCGACCTTGTCCGGATCCGTGCCATAGGCGCGGTCCCCAATGACATCATGCGCGCCCGGCTGTGGCAAATCGCATATCGGCGCGCAGTCGGCATGGATGCCCATCGAGGCAAGCTCATGCGCGATCAGCCGATGGCCGAGCCAGATGCTCTCCAGGCCCAGCTCAGGATCACGATCATAAAGTTGGCCATAGACTTCGCCGCGCGGGAAAATCGGCCACTCTGGCGATTTCAAGCGCGCAACACGGCCACCTTCCTGATCGATGAAGATCAGGATTTCGCGGCCAACCGCCGTCCAGATATCATCAACGCATTTGCGGATCTGGTCTTTCGAGATGCAAGACCGCCCCATCAGGATGACGCCCCACGGCTTGTATTCAGCAAAAAGGGCCGCCTCGCTTTCCAGCAAGTCCGGCCCTGAAATACTTAAAATGCACGCCTTGTTCGTCATGCGGCTTCGCGAATGACGATGCAGTCCCCGCCATTGGCTTTGAACGCGGAGCAGAATTTCGTCGCACCATCGCGCGACCCGAAGGCCCCCGCGCGCAGGCGGTAGAAGATGCCCTTGGCGCCGAGGTCTGCCTTCTGGATCGACATATGGGCCCCTGAGAAGATGTCGGGATGGCGCTTGCTCGCAGTCGACCATGCCGCCTCAGCTGCTTCATGCGTGCGCACGGCGGAAATCTGGACGAGGTACTCGCCGCCCGGGACGAAGGCAAAGCGGTGATCGGGTTCACCGCGCAGCTCTGGTTCTGGCGCCATGGCAGGCTCTGGCTCAGCCGGCGTGACTTCCGTCGGCATGACGTTCACGGACTGAACAGGCGCGGTTTCAATGGCCGGCTCCGTCGCCTGGTTCTGGATTGGCGGCAGATCGTCACCACTCACAGCCGGGCTTTCGCTCGCAGGTTCGGTCGCTTTCGGCTCAGGTGACGCGGATGGACGAAGATCGCGAGGCGGGGCGCCGCGCAGATAGCCATCATTGTTTGCCGCAACCTGCCTGACAGCAGGCGGGCGTGTGCTGCCGTCGAGGGCATCATAAAGGCGGTTGTCCAGATCATCGATCTGAATGCCGCCACGTTCATCCGGCACGCGCTTATAGGGCTGTTGGTCAGCAACAACCATCGGCAGCGCGCCATCATCGCTACGCACGCCGTGGCTATACGTATTCCAGACGACCGCCCCGAAAACGAGCAGAACCCCGAGGGCCAGCGCCAGGATAAGCGGACCTCTCGCAGTCTCGTCGTCTTTTATTTCGAAGCCGCGATGATCTTCTTCATACGGTCCAAGGTCGTGGTCTGTGATTCGATTGGTCATGCCGGTGAGCTGCCCCTGCTGAAACAATGTTGGTTAAAATTAGCGCGCGCTTCGTTAATGATCATTGAATCGGTCTGGAAGTCGCAGGGATTTAACTTCAGATCATGCCTTCGATATTGAAGACTTTCCGGTGCAGGTCGATGGCGTAATTGTCGGTCATTCCCGCAATATAGTCGCAGACCAGCCGGGCGCGCCGGTCCTTTGGGGCCTGCTCGGCATCCTGTCTTAGTGGTGGCGGCAGGATATCCGGCTCTTCGAGGAACAGGTCGAACAGCTCTTTCAGGACGCGTTTGGCCTGGCTGCGCATCCGGTTGACCTTGTAGTGCTTGTACATCCGCTCAAACAGGAACGCGCGAAGGGCGCGCTGCTGGGCTTCAAACTCTTCAGAGAACGCCACGAGAGGCTCAGGCATAGCGCGAACGTCTGCGGCCGATTGTGGATTATGCTTCTCAACGCGTTTCCGGGTTTCACCGATCAGGTCATCGATCCACAGGCCTATAAGTCGGCGCACGGCTTCATAGACAGTTCGCTGCGTGTCGAGCACGGGATGCTCCAGACGCACCGAGCGAAACACGTCTCCGACGAGCGGCAGGTGCAGCATGTCATCAATCTCAAACAGACCGGCCGCGATGCCGTCATCGATGTCGTGATTATTGTAGGCGATATCGTCAGCGAGCGCCGCGATCTGGGCTTCTGGCCCGGCAAACTGGTCGAGCTCCAGCTGCTGAAGATACGGAAAATCGCGAAAGGCCGCCGGCAGCGAAGAAATCGACGTGTCCGCAGTCAGAAGCGGTCCGTTGTGCTTGACCAGCCCTTCCAGCATCTCCCAGGTGAGGTTCAACCCATCGAACAGCGGATAGCGTTGCTCCAGCCGCGTGACGACGCGCAAGGTCTGCGCATTGTGATCGAAGCCCTGATAGGCCTCCATCGAGGCGTCCAGCTGGTCCTCACCGGCATGGCCGAAAGGCGGATGACCGAGATCATGCGCCAGCGCCATGGCTTCAGCCAGATCCTCGTCGACGCCAAGCCGCCGGGCGACAGAGCGCGCGATCTGCGCCACTTCCAGAGAATGGGTCAGCCGCGTGCGGTAGTGATCGCCCTCATGCGCGACGAAAACCTGCGTTTTCTGCTTCAGGCGCCGAAAACCTGAGGAATGGATGATCCGGTCGCGATCGCGCTGAAACGGCGTGCGGGTGGCCGATTCAGCCTCATTGTGGAACCGTCCACGGGAATTTTCCCACAGGGTCGCAAACACTGCTCTCTTTTCTGGAAGCGCAGGCTTACCTATCTTGTCAGGCATGAGCGACGTTACCCTTTCTGAAAATGCTGCAAAGCGCATTAATGCGATTCTGGCAAAGCAGTCCGGCAAGGACTTCCTTCGTGTGTCCGTCGAAGGCGGCGGATGCTCGGGCTTCTCCTACAAGTTCGACCTCGAAGATACCCGTAATGAGGATGATGTGATCATCGAGCGCGACGGGGCCCGCGTTCTCGTCGATGAGATGAGCATGGAATTCATGCGCGGCTCGGAAATCGACTTCTCGACCGAATTGATCGGCGCGGCCTTCAAGATCAACAATCCGAACGCCACAGCTGCCTGTGGCTGTGGGACGAGTTTCTCGCTCTGATCCACGGGCGAGCTGTTACCGCTTCGGCGTCTTCCAGTCGCTCTCATCCGTATCGCGCCTGCTAAGCCGGAGCGCGAGGCCAACGGCAACGCCGACACCAATTGCAACCGTCAGATCGACAAGCACCGTCAACACCATGGTCAGGAGCAGGAGCGCCAGATCGCTCTTGCGCGCCTTGGCGTATTCCTTCCATTTGTGCGGCTCACTCATATTCCAGGCTGTCATCACTAGAAGGGCTGCCAGCGCCGGCAAAGCGAGATAGCCGGCAAGTGGCGCGGCCGCCAACATGATGAGCAGGATCACCAGCGCGTGAACGATCCCTGCGACGGGTGTCTTGCCGCCAGCGCGCACATTGGTTGCGGTGCGGGCAATGGCGCCTGTGGCCGGAAGGCCGCCGAAGAGCGATGAGGCGATGTTCGCGGCCCCCTGCGCGGTCAACTCGGCGTTCGGGCGGTGATGGCCACCAATCATCCGGTCAGCGACCATGGCGGAAAGGAGCGACTCCACCCCGGCCAGGAAAGCGATGATGATGGCAGACGGGATAAGTTCGACGAGCCGGTCCCAGCTGAGGTCCGGCAGGTGCGGCATCGGCAACTGGTTCGGCAGCGCGCCAAATCGCGAGAAAAGCGTATCCACGGGAAGGTTCATTAGCGCCACGGCCGCGGAACCAACGCCAACCGCAACGACAAGGCCTGGATATTTGGGCGCGAGCCTGCGCAGGCCGATGATCAGCACCAGCGTCACCAGCGCGATGCACAGCGCCGACACATTCGTCGTCTCCCGCGCGCCCCATAGGACGGGAAGCTTTTCGATAAAGTCCGCTGGCATATGAGAAACGGTCAGGCCGAAAAAGTCACCGATCTGGCTCGCTGCGATGATGATGGCGATGCCGATCGTGAAACCGTTGACGACAGCTTCCGGGATAAAGGCAATGAGCCGCCCTGCCCGCATCCAGCCAGCGACCAGCAGGATCAGACCCGCCATGAAGGTCGCGAGCACAAGGCCATCATAGCCATGTTCCGCAATCACGCCGAAGACGACGACAATGAAAGCGCCCGTCGGTCCGCCGATCTGGACACGCGATCCGCCAAGCAATGAAATGAAGAAGCCCGCCACAATCGCCGTGACGAGCCCCTTGCCGGGGTCAGCGCCCGACGCGATGGCGATGGCAAGGCTGAGCGGCAGCGCCACAAGGGCGACGGTCAAGCCGGCCATCAGGTCGGCGAAGAACAGCGACCAGGAATAGTCCCTGATGGTTGTGAGGATTTTTGGCTTACGCATGGACCGGTCCTCTAGCATGCGGCGGGCGCCGCGGCACTGCGGCTTGCTCGCGCAGATTTATTCGCGTCTGCCCCCTATCCTTACCCAACGTCGATGTCATAAATCCCCCGCGATATTAAGAGGAAACCGGACATGAATCTTGAACAGGCGATCCAGCAGCGCATCTCCACTCGCGCCTATCTCGAAGATCCGATCAGCGAGGAAGAGCTGCGCGAATGGCTTGAAGAAGCTCAACGCGCGCCATCCGGCGGAAATCTCCAGCCCTGGCGGGTTATTGCGGTTGCTGGCGACGCCAAGCAGGCCGTCATTGAGCTTGCCCAGAAGCGGCTCGCAGAGAATCCGCGCGGCGAACCAACGGACCGTCCGATCTATCCCAAGGACCTCTGGGAGCCGCATGAAGCGCGCCGCCGCAAGGTTGGCGAGATGATGTATGAAAAGCTGGAGATTCCGCGCGAGGACCGCCCCGCAAGGCTCGAATGGTTTGCGCGCAACTATCGCTTCTTCGAAGCCCCCGTCGGCGTTTTCTTCGTGATCGATGAGCGCATGGGCCATGGCCAGTGGGCACATACCGGCATGTTCATGCAGACCCTCGCTTTGCTTGCTGAAGCGCGCGGCTGGGGCACCTGCATGCAGGAGTGCTGGGGCATCCTGCGACCAAGCCTGAAAGAGCATCTTGGCCTTGGCGAAACCGAAATGGTGTATTGCGGAATGTCACTTGGCTATCCAGACCGCTCGCACCCGGTCAACCAGCTGCGGTCCGAACGCGCGCCGGTGGACGAATTTGCAGAGTTTCGAGGGTTTTAGATCCCCTGAACCGTAATACCTGTGCGGCTCGCAATGCAACGAGATGAGGCCCCTTACTGCCACCCCACAAGATCGACGCATGCGGGTTCACCTTCTGCGGCGCAGGTCTCTAACAGGGCCTTGCCGCTCTGGTCCGGATTCTCCGAGGCGATCATGCCCGAGGCGTACATCAGGGCCAGCGAGTACTTTGCAAGCGATACACCCTCATCGGCCGCCAGCTGCAGCTTTTCGCGCGCGCCTTCAAGATCCTGCTCGACGCCCTCATAGCAATATAGCTGGCTGGCACCGAGCTCTGATATACTTTCGTGGCTTCCACGCTCGGCAGCCAGTTCCAGCATTGCAAGTATGGTCGGTCGGTCATCTTCGGTGTCGAGGTCTTCATAAAACTTACTGTCAGGGTCAATAATCTCACTAAAAATGGCTTCGCCGCTGTCATCAGCACGTTCTGAAAGTTCTTGCTTGAACTGAAGCCTGCCAACAGCCAGCGCCTCTTCCAGAGGGCGCAGATCCTCAGATTCGCAGTTTCGGAACACATCTTCTTCCACCCATTTGGCCTTGGCGGCGTCCCAGCTTTTCGAAGGCTCATTTTGCGCCAATTCAGCGAGGCGGGCTGCGTCTTCGATGCGCTGCAACTCGTCCATAACAAACTGCGCAGCTGCCGCTCTACCGCGCCCGGGATCGATCATCTTCCGCATAATATTGCCATGTCGCGAACGATCCGTTCGGATGAAACTCAACGACATCTCTGTGCCATCAATAAGAATCGTCCGTTCCCGGCAGAGGATGATTGCAACCTCCTCGACGAGCCAAGCCTTGCACGTTGGCAGAGCAAGCGGGAATGGGACAAAGCCGTAACGTGTCGATTGGTCAAAATGACCCGACGCCTGTCGGGCGCCATACAGATCGGTCAGCATCGCCGACAAAAGCATGGCACGGTCCTGGCGCCCCTGTTTCACCTTGTCGCGTTCGGCTGGCGACAACAACCAGTCGACCCCGTGAAGATAGCTGTATGTGTAGGCCACCACTTCATTTGCGTCGTTGAGCGCGAAATAAAGTTCACCATCACGAAGCGACGGAGGAAGTTCATCGCTGGAGAGAAAAACTATCTTACTATCCGCCTGTCTTTCGCAGAGATCGGGAAAACGCTGTTGATCCTCCATAGATTGACGTTCGAGACAATCGGCCTTTTTTTGAGCGCGCAGCGCGGCGATCTCTCCGACATCGAGGTCAAACGACTGACCGAATGGCGCGCTTGCGTCGAGTCTCAGGTCTGGCTGCGACGCTGGCGCGCATACCGCGAGCAGCATGACGAGCGCGCCCACCGCGAATGCGGGCGAAATAAAACGCCGAAGTGCCACCCAAATCCAGTTCATGCGCCTAATTTAAGGTTGGAGACCTCATCGCGCCATCACCAATTCCTACAATTGACTTGGGGCTGATACCGATTTATCGTTTTTCGATGATCTTTGATTCTGATTATCGTCCTGGAGACGTGGTTTCGGTTCGCTTCGGCGGGGTCCTTCGGCACTATGGGGTCGTCACGCATGGCGGCCGGGTCGTTTCGAATACCAGGCGTCATGATGGCATTGTTTCGCAGACGATGGCCGAGTTTGCGCGTGGACGGCCAGTAAAGTGGCACGGTCAGAAAGGCTCAAGCGGGGAATATCTCGCCTCCAGCCGGGCCGATCGTCTTCTCGGGCGTGAATATGATCTGACCGGATCGAACTGCATCGACTTTGCGCGCCATGCGCAAGGGCGCAAGCCGACGATCAATCAGATCGCTCGCGGGACGCTGATGGCCTTTGGAGACATGCTAGGGGCACGAAAGCCCCGCCGCTGAGACTGACCTGCCCCTCAGACCATTGACCTAGTGACGCCAGTTTTTCGGGGGTGTGCCGTGTTTGCCGGTCGTGGAGAAATGCGCCTCTTCGGCCCGGTTACGGATTTGCAGGTTCAGCAAGACGCCCTTGAAGCGCGGTAGCAACCACAGAGCCGTGGCAAACATCGCGCCAAGGATCAGCACCATCAGCACAATTTTCACGAAAATGCTGACATCAATCGCCGGAACGATGAAGTAGAATGGCGCGAACACGATCATGATCAGAAAGCCGACAAAGAAGGCCGGTCCGTCGGCCGTGTCAGCCACGGCGAAGTCCTGCCCGCAATGATCGCAGGTTGGTTTGAATTTGAGGAAAGCGCGATAGAGATCGCCCTCTCCGCATTGCCCGCATTTTTTGCGCAGGCCAGCTTTGATAGGGTGCTTATACATCCAGCATAGGTAATAATCCGGAGAGGCCGCTTGAATGCGACAAGGGCGCACGGCGTCAGATTAGAACCCCGGTGATTTCGGGGCGCTCGCCCAGGCGATAGCCTCTTTCAGACGCCCAAGTGGCAAATGCCCGGGTCTGTCGTAAACCGACTCAAATTGCACCCATTCATCCTGTCCGACAGGCTGATGAAAGAAGGTCAAATTCGTGTCGTCGCTCAAGTCCATCAGAGCTTGCACTTGAGCGTCTGATAGCTGGAATTGCGTCTTGCCAGAAATGTCTTCCGTGCCGGGCTGAGAGACGCGGGCAAACTGGACCGGCGCAATCCCATCAGCGCGGATTTCCAGCTTGTCAGCGCGGCCATTTAGCGCCGCAACCCAATCGCCATGTCGCGTCACGTACAGCCTGCCACTGTTGCCGAGCACGCCGGGCGCATCGAGATTGAGCCCAACAATGTTGTTCGCCTGCGGGCCTGACGCGCGATAGGCGAGCGCTTCCATTTCATCCTGCGACTCAAATGAGAAATAGCGAAACGACGTCCACGGACCGAATTCGCCTATACTGGTCGTCTGCCCCGCCTCATGCTTGCGGCTCGTCTCGCGGCGGTCACGGGCCGTCATCGCGCCGATCATGTCGGCGGAATAGCCGAGCTGCTCGCAATTAGGTGCGATGCCGCTTGCAAGGTTTGAGGCGATCTCCTCGAAATTCGCCTTATCGGGGGAGTCTACATAGGCCGCAGCGCGCTCCTGCTGCGCGGCGATCATCTCCGAGCGCCTGACCTTGTAGCTTTCCTTCGCCGTGCCACAGCTCACAATGGTTTCGGGCATCAAGGCAGGCGCAGCGACAATTGCATCGGCATATAGCCGTGTCTGATCGACCGGCGCCCATTCTTCGGCGTGGGCCGCGCGGTCGAGGCAGCCTGTCCATGCATCTCTGGCCAGCCCGGCGACGCGGGCCTTTTCGGCCTCCAGGGCGTCCGCGGCGTATCGCTGCTTGATGGCATAGTAGGTCTGCGCCTGAATGTATTCGGCCGCTTCAAGCTGAGCGTAATCCAGCACCTGACACTGATCATCGACCGCGAGCGTATAGGAGCTGTTCCTGAACAGTGACAGATTAGGGTCTGTCTGCTCCTGGGCATTCGCACCAGAGAAGCCGGTAACAGCGGCCAGCAACATCACGGGCGCTGCGTAGAATTTATTCAACATTGGACGGTCTCCGAGGCTCCGACATATTTCACGCAATTAAAGCGTGAATTGCACTTCAAGAACAAGTGACTTGACCGGACCTTGCGGAAGCAGGCGAGACACTTCAGGACAAACAAAAAGGGAGATTACGCATGGAATATGAAGAGGTTGTGCGCAGCAGGCGAAGCATCAGAGGCTATCTCGACAAGCCCGTCCCGAAAGAACTGATCGAGGAAATTCTCGAGATTGCGATGCGGGCGCCGACCTCGCTGAATACCCAGCCGTGGAATTTCTATGTCGTGGCCGGAAAAGTGCTCGACAAGATTCGTGAAGGCAATGTCGAGCGCAATCTGGCGGGCGTCCCGCATAGCCGCGAGTTTCGGCTCGGGCCGGACTATGCCGGCGAGCACCGTGAGCGCCAGATCGGCATCGCCAAACAGCTTTTTGCCGTGATGGGCATTGAACGCCACGACAAAGAGGCGCGGATGGACTGGGTGCTGCGCGGCTTTCGCCAGTTCGACGCGCCGGTCTCCATCGTCATCACCTATGACAAGTCCATTCAGGGCAGCGATGTCGCGCCTTTCGATTGCGGCGGCGTCGTGAATTGTCTTGTGAATACAGCCTGGTCCAAGGGACTTGGCTGCGTCATCAACTCCCAGGGCATCATGCAGAGCCCTGTTGTGCGTGAGCATGCGGGCATTGCTGATGACCAAGTGATCCAGACCTGCGTCGCCATGGGCTGGCCTGATCCCGACTTCCCAGCCAATTCAGTGGTCTCGACGCGTAAATCCGTCGCTGAGGCAGCGACATTCCGAGGCTTTGACGACTAATCAGCGGCGCTGTCTTCCTCGCTATGAGGGGCAGCGCCAAGTTTCCAGATGGCCGCGATGAAGAGGCCTTTGGCGCGCGGCAGAAGCGCCAGGCACATCCCGACCGCCAGCAGGCACATCAGCGTTGTCGCCAACCATAGCGGCAGCGCATCACTCATGAAAATGAGCACCATAAATGGCGCGAGCAGATGGCCTGTGACGATGAGCGTCAGCCAGGGTGGGCCGTCATCGGCGCGAATCTCGCCAATCGGCAGCTGGCATGAGCTGCAATGCTCCACGGGCCTCAGATAACCGGCCAACAAACGCCCTTCACCGCAACGCGGACAACGAAGCCGCAAGCCGCGCACGATGGATGTTGCGAGGCTGGGGCTGTCTTCGGAGTCTGGGCTCATATCGAAATCGCGCTTTCAGGTATCGAACGGCGAGACTGCGCCTGATCTGGCAGGAAGCCCATGCGCGACAGCGACGCAGGCTCGCAAAGGGCCCTTATAGCGCCTTGCCTTTGCGTCAGGACTCGAACAATCGTTCGAGCTGGGCTTATCTTAAAGCCCGGAGGAAACGGCATCAGGACAAAGAAGGCCAAAAGGCCTCGAAAGCCCTGCTGCAGAACGTTGGCAAGATATGGACGGACACGCAGGACAACATCCTGAAGAGGTTTCTGTAGACACAAGGCCCGGAAAGCCCCGGCAGCTGACGATAAAGCGCGTCCGCACCATCGGCTTTGTTCTCCTCGCCATTGTGGTGATCATCTTCGTGGCGCGCTTTCTCATCGACCGGGCCGCTTATGTGTCGACCTCCGATGCCCGGGTCGCGTCTGACATGATTGCTGTGTCGACCGACATTAGCGGTCGCATCACCGAAGTGGCCGTTGGTGAGGGTGACAGGGTGTCTGAAGGCGATGTGCTGTTCCGGATCGATGATCGGGAGGCGCTTTTGCTGCTCGCGCAATATGAGGCCGAAGCTGATCGCCTGCGGGCGCAGATCGAGCGGGCCGAGACGCAATCGACCCTCACCTCATCGCGCAGCGGAAGCGAGGTTGCGGCGCGTTATGCGGGCACCCAATCTGCGGCGGCGTCGGTTCAATCGGCGCAATCGGACTATGAGACAGCACAGCTCGATTATCAGCGCGCCTCGGACCTTTTCGAGCGCGAGCTTGTCTCTCAGGCGGCGCTTGACCGGGCGCAGAACGCTCTCGACACAGCTGAGCAGTCTCTGCGCCGGGCGGAAGCTGAGGAGAAGCGCGCGCAGGCGGAGCAGCGCACCGCCAGCATTTCAGGTCAGGAAGTCCAGCTGATCGACCATGATCTGGCCATTCTGCGAGCCTCGCTGAAACAGGCCGAAGCCCGGATCGAGGCGCAGAAAGTCGTGATCGACCAGCATCTCATCAAGAGCCCCTCAGACGGTGTCATTGACGAGATCTTCTATGATGTGGGCGAGCACTCCTTGCGCGGATTCCGGATGGCACTGCTGCACAATCCTGATGACGTCTGGGTCTCTGCCAACATCAAGGAAACCAACATCCGCAACGTCCAGCCGGGCGCGCCCGTCATCGTCCGTGTCGATAGCTATCCAGATCTTGAGCTGAAAGGGACGGTTGCGAAGATCAATGATGCGACGCTGGCCGAAGCTGCGCTGATGCCAAACCCCAATGCGAACGGCGTGTTCACCAAGATCACGCAGCGGATATCCGTGCGCATCGATGTCGAACAGCCGGATGTCGAGCTTCGCCCCGGCACCATGGTTCGGGTGCGGATCGAAAAATCAGATAAGGGCGGCGCGGGGTGAGTAGCGCGTCCTCGACGCCGAAACCGAAAGCGTTCAGGGCGCCGCTTCCACTCCCTGATGATATTCCTGCAACCGCGAACCAGCCGATCCGCGACCGGTTTGCACAGTTTGGCTCAGCGTATCGCTGGTTGCTTCTGTTCAGCATGCTCGTCGGCTCAATGTCGACCTTGCTGGCCGCGACCACGATCAATGTCGCCCTGCCCGCCATCATCGGTGCGTTCGGCCTTGGCCAGGATCAGGCGCAATGGATGTCGACGGCGTTTCTGGCCGGCTCGACGATCGCGATGCTGGCAAATGCCTGGGCCTTGGCCAATTACGGGCCGCGCGCGACATATGTTTGCGGTATGCTGGTCTTCATGGCCGGATCGCTGCTTGGCGCCGTGAGCGGTTCACTTGAGATGCTGATCGTCTCACGCGCGATGCAGGGAATGGCCGCGGGCCTGCTTCAGCCCATGTCGATGTTCCTGATCTTCCAGACCTTTCCGGACCACAAGCGTGGCACGGCCATCGGTATATTCTCCATTGGCGTTGTCCTCGCCCCGGCTTTCGGCCCGGCTCTTGGCGGCATTGCGGTGGATCTTGTGAGCTGGCGACTGGTCTTCGTGGCCACTGTGCCCCTGGCAATGCTTGCGCTTGTTGCCGCGCCCATCCTGATGCCGTCTGTCGACCACGCGCAAAAGGCAGAGAAGCGTCCGCTCGATTGGCAGGGTCTTCTGCTGCTCAGCATGACGTCGATCTCGCTCCTGTCAGGCTTTGCAGGGGGTAACCGCGATGGCTGGGACTCAGATATTACCCTCATCAAGTTCACCGTGGGTGCGATCGCTGGCGTGCTGTTCTTCCTGTGGGAGCGGCGACACCCCTTCCCTGCCCTTAATCCTGCAATCTTCAAGTACAGGCAATTCTGGTCTGCGGGCCTGATCATCGCGGCGACCGGGATTGCGATCTACGGATCGACCTACATGGTCCCGCTCTTCGTACAGCTCGTACAGCACTACTCACCCACAGAAGCAGGCGTCATGATGATCCCGGGCGGAATCGCCATGGTCATCGGGTTTCCGCTGGCTGGGCGATTGACGGACAAGGTGGATACGCGCTGGCTGCTCGGCTTCGGCATACTTAGTTTCGCTTCGGCGGCGTGGCTCCTGTCTCATGTTTCTTTGCT
Source organism: Henriciella litoralis (assembly GCF_002088935.1). Classification (NCBI taxonomy): domain Bacteria; kingdom Pseudomonadati; phylum Pseudomonadota; class Alphaproteobacteria; order Hyphomonadales; family Hyphomonadaceae; genus Henriciella; species Henriciella litoralis. Next base: position 208,306 of record NZ_NCSS01000006.1, on the reverse strand, counting down.
GACGCCTTACTGGATCCTTGTGTCTTGGATCGTGCTTAGCCGGGTCGGGATCAGTTTCTGTATGCCGCCAGCGAATACGACAGCGGTCCGCGCTGTTCCGCCGCCGCTGCTCGCGTCAGCGACCGGTGGCGTCTCGTTTCTAATGCAGATTGGCGGCGCGTTTGGCGTCAATTTGCTCGCAATCTTGCTGCAGCGGCGCCTGATCTTTCATGGCGAGCATCTCGCCGCCGCCATAAACGAGAGCAATCCGCAGTTGGCTTACGACCACACGCTGATCGCGCGTGAGCTGGAGATGAATGGCATGGCGCAGCTTCCTGCCTTTCAGTCCGCCTTTGGAGAGGTCGGACGGCAGATCAGTACCGAAGCGACCATGTTCGCGTTCCGTGACTGTTTCTTCGTGATTTCAATCTGGTTCGCCATCGTCTTCTGCTTACTGATCTTCATGCCGAAGCCTCAGTTGCAGCCGGCTCAAGCGACACCAAAGCGCTAGCGACCGGCTCTACCGGCAGCATAACCGGTCGGCAACGAACTTACGGTTTGCTATTCCTCCGCCGCGTCTTCTGCGGGGGCTTCGGCGGCGTCAATCGGGTCTCCATGGATGTCGAGCTGGATAACCTCACCGCCCGCAAAGGCCTTCACAGGTTCAAGCTGTGTCTCGCCATCGCCAACGACGACCCAGATCATGTCCGGCTCGGCGAGATATTCAGCGATCACGCGTTTGTATTCTTCCAGCGGCATCTCAAGCAGGGCGCGCTGCTCATCCTCGACATAGTTTGGCGATTTTCCGTATTTGCTGATCTGATGCAGCGTGCCGAGCTTGGCATCGAGGCTTTCAAAGGCGCGGGTGTTTTCCTTGACGAGTTTCTGGCGGGTCATGTCCACGGCGGCGTCATCAAACTCCGGCCCATAGGCTGTCAGCATGTCACGGATGATTTCCAGCGAGGGGCCCGTGGCGTTAGCCCGCACGCTGGTCAGCGCCCGGAACGGCTGGGCCACATATCCGTCGGAGATGGATGAATAGGCGCCATAGGTGTAGCCTTTCTCGATCCGCAGCACTTGCGCCAGATCACCGCTGATACCGCCGCCAAGCTTTTCATTGGCAAAACCGATCTTCAGGAAATCCCGCTCCGTCGTTGCGAGCGTCAGCTTGCCGACGACCAGAACGCTCTGTTTGGAGCCCGGTACATCAATGAAATAAACCTGCCCCTGCCTGTCCTGTTCGGGGATCTGGTAGGTCGGGTATGAGCCGGCATAGTCTGACAGAATGCTTGCGATGTCGCCGAGCGCTTCTCCGGCACGCGGCTGGCCGACCGCGCCTGCAATGTGCATGGTCACACCGCTCGCCAGCATGGTGTCGAAGCGGGACTTCACATCATCCAGCTCTATCGCCGAGACGCTGTCCGTTGTCCCGATACTGGAGCGGCCCGACGGGTGATAATCGCCATAGATCAGCTTCTGGAAGGCCAGCACACCGATATAGGTCGGGTCGGCCTCGCGGCCCTTGATCTCGGTCAGAGCCGCCTGCTTCTCACGCTCGAAATAGGCCTCGTCCCAACGCGGCTCGGTCAGCATTTCCTCAATCAGCGCCACGGTCGCCTCGAAGTTTCGCGCCAGCGATGTTGCACTGATCGTGATGCTGTCAATGTCGGCGCTCACGCTGATTCCGGAGCCGAGCAGACCGATGGCCTGTTCCAGCTCAGCCGCTGTCTTCGTCGCCGTGCCTTCGTTCAGCATCGCCGCAAGAAGACTGGCGGTGCCTTCCAGGCCTGGTTCATCCCCCCAGCTGCCGGTATCGAACACGATATCGAAGGAGACCAGTGGAAGCTCATCATTCTCGATACCCAGGAGCACCGTGCCGTGGTCGAGCTCGGCTTCCCAGACGCTTGGCATCTCAACCAAAGGCAGCTCACCAAATTCCGGTTCGGAGCGGTCATACTGGCTTGGCGTCTTCTCGTATTCGGCTTCTTCGCCCTGGCTGACTTCCTCGCTGGCGACATCCGATTTAACTTCCTCGATCCAGACGCTCGCCTGTTCGGAGCCGTCGAGCGCAAGGTCCATCTCGCCTTCCGGCACGAAGCTGGTGAGGATTGCGGGCTTGTCCTTGATGTAGGTTTCATAGGCCGCCATCACGTCTTCTGCGGTCACCTCGCGCAGCAATTCAGCCTGCTGAACCGAATAGGCCGGATCGCCAGCAAACTCATTGTCGCTCGCCATCTGGTTGGCCTTGCCGAGCACGGTGGCGAGATTGTTGTAGAGAATGGTTTCCTGTTCGGCCTTGATGCGCTGCAGATCAGTTTCATCGACGCCATTGGCCTCAAAGTCGGCGAGCGCCTCGTCCAGCGCCGCTTTCACGTCATCAAGGTCTGTGCCGGCATTGGCGCGAACCCGGAAGACGAACTCGCCAGCCAGCTCCATGCTGTTATTGTAAGCGCTGACGTCAGGCGCAAGCTGCTGTGTCTCGACAATCTCGCGATAGAGCGGTGAGTTCTTTGTGCCTGCGATCAGCCGCGCGAGGACGTCCAGGGCTTGCTCATCCTTGTTGTACGCCTCAACGCTCGGAAAGGTGATCCGCAGCTCTGGCAGCTTGGCGAAATTGTCTTCGAAATAGAGAGATTTGGAAGCGTCCAGCGTGACGGGTTGCGGCGTTGGGGTTTCGACATCTGGCCCGCGGCGGATCTCACCGAACCAGCGCTGAACCTTCTCCTTTGTCTCTTTGATATCGATGTCACCAACGATGGCGAGCGTCGCATTTCCGGCACCGTAATAGGCGGTGTAGAATTCCTTCAGATCATCGAGTGTGGCCGCTTGCAGATCAGGCAGTTGGCCGATGACGGTCCAGCTATAGGGATGGCCTTCCGGGTAGAGCGCTGTGCGGATGACTTCCTGCGTGTAGCCATAGGGCGCATTGTCGACACGCTGGCGCTTCTCATTCTTTACGACCTGCTTTTCACGTTCAAGCGCTTCCTGCGTGACCGTGTTGATCATGTAGCCGAGACGGTCTGAGTCGATCCAGAGGATTTTGTCGAAGGCGTCCTTTGGCACGACCTCATAATAGATGGTGCCGTCTGACCATGTGCCGCCATTGCGCTGACCGCCCCAATCGGGAATGGCTTTGCGGTTCCAGCCGCGCGGGACGTTCTCGGAATCATTGAACGCCATATGCTCAAAGAAGTGGGCGAAGCCGGTGCGGCCTTCCTTCTCGCGGTTTGATCCGACATGGACGACGGTCGAGAACGCGACGATCGGATCGGACGTGTCGACCTGGAGGATGACCTCAAGGCCGTTGTCCAGCGTGAACTTCTCATATTCGAGCGAAAACGCCTCGTCGGCACTTTCCGCAACCCTTGGCGCCTCACCCTGCGCGTGGGCAGCCCCTGAAAGTACGGTCGGAAAGGCCGAAAGCGCGAAGATGGCGCCAAGCGCGGTCATGGTGGTCAGTTTCATCGGGCAAGTCCTTGTCGAGCTTTTGCGGCACACAAGGAGACGGCCGCAGGCGGAGAGCGAACTCCAAGCTGTAGCATTTCGGTTTTCGATGTCACGCGTTCAGGATGAAATCGCCCTAGACTTTGCCGCTGCTGATCGCCCTCATCACGCAAAAGCGGCGCGCCAGCGGCCCGGACATTTTCTTATCGGCATATCTGCGTCTCAGGCGGAAATGCGCGATGGCTGGACGAATGACGGTAGGCGCGCGTTCCACTTGCGGCCCAAGACCCACAGTTTCGCCTCGGCGCAAGGCAGCCACATGCGGCGCGAGCGTGGTGATCGCCTCCGTCCAGCCATGATCCTTGCCAAACACCCCTGCCGCTAGCAGCGCGATCTGAGTTTCCGGCTCAACGGACCGGTCGCCTGTTTCAAAGCTGTCCTCATAGGCGTCGACGATTTCGAGCAATGATGAAAGTGAATAGGCCTCAGCTGCGATCATATCGACCAACGCCCCGACCACATCATGCGCGCGCGGGGTCTCACCGTCCCCTATTTCTTGAAGCGCATCGCGCCACCATTGAAACCGGATAGCGCCTAGCGCAGGCTCACTGACGACAAGGCGAACCCGTGCCAATTCCCAGCAAAAAGCGTAGAGCGCGACCAGCGCGCGCCTTTCTGCCAGCGGCGCATAACGCGAGGACAACCAGCGGTCTTCATCGCCTGTCCGCATGCGATCATCGAGATTCGCCCAGATTTCAGGGTCTGTGAGGGTGGAAGAGTGAATATTGGAACCCATATCAGGGGCGACGCGCTACAAGACTAGACATTAGAAACAGCAAGGAGACACTTTCATGGCTTTTGAACTTCCAGCCCTTCCCTATTCCCGCGACGCGCTTGCGCCGCACATTTCGGAAGAGACTCTCAACTATCACTACGGCAAACACCATCAGGCCTATGTGAACAACCTCAACAAGCTGATTGAGGGCACGCCTCATGAAAATGCTTCACTTGAAGAGATCATCAAGGCCGCGGACGGCGACAGCTCCAAAGCGGGTCTGTTCAACAATTCCGCTCAGGTCTGGAACCACACCTTCTACTGGCACTCGATGAAACCATCGGGCGGCGGCAAGCCAACCGGCGCCATTGCCAAGAAGATCGACGAGGACTTCGGCTCTTACGAAGACTTCGCCAAGGAATTCAAGGCAGCCGGCGGCGGTCAGTTCGGCTCCGGCTGGGCCTGGCTCGTGCTGAAAGGCGGCAAGCTGGAAATCCGCAAGACGCCAAACGCCGAGACGCCTGTGACCGATGATGGCGCAACGCCGCTTCTGACCATGGATGTCTGGGAGCACGCCTACTACCTCGATTACCAGAATTCGCGCCCGAACTATATGGACGCGTTCCTGGAAAACCTGGTCAACTGGGACTTTGCGAACCAGAACCTGGCTGACGCCAGCTAGAGCCGTCTCAACGATTTAAAACCTATCGGCCCGCTTCCAGTCCGGAGGCGGGCCGTTCTTTTTTGGGTGTCTGCCCTCCTCCCACGCGAACCGCCCTTCTGGCACAACTCAGCCTAGACCTTTCGCATCTGCACAAATTCAGCTATGGCGGCGCAGTATGTTCTTCCGGGCATGGACAAGCGCCCGGGCCAAGGCCGTCAGCCGGATGGCCTTCCGAGCGTAATTGTTTCAACCATCCCGAAAGATATAAAGTTTGACTGACACCCCTAATGAAACACCGAAGACAACGTTTGCCGCGTTGGGTCTCGGTCCTGAACTCCTGCAAGCTATCGAAGAAGCAGGTTATGATTCGCCGACGCCAATTCAGGCCAAGGCCATCCCACACGTCCTGCTTGGCGGTGACGTAACCGGCATCGCACAGACAGGCACCGGCAAGACGGCCGCCTTCGTCCTGCCAATGATCCACCGTCTTGAGCGCGGCCGCGCACGCGCCCGCATGCCCCGCACGATGATCCTCGCGCCAACACGTGAACTCGCAGCGCAGGTTGCCGAGAACTTCGAGAAGTATGGCAAGCACCTGAAACTCAACATGGCGCTTCTGATTGGCGGCGTGAGCTTCAAGGAGCAGGAACAAAAGCTGATGCGCGGTGTCGATGTTCTCATCGCAACGCCTGGCCGTCTGATTGACCAGTTCGAGCGTGGCAAAATCCTGCTGACGGGCGTTGAAATCCTCGTCATCGACGAAGCCGACCGCATGCTCGACATGGGCTTTATCCCGGACATCGAGAAAATCTGCGCCTTGCTGCCACCGCGCCGCCAGACGCTGCTTTTCTCCGCGACCATGCCGCCAGAGATCAACAAGCTGGCCCAGCGTTTCCAGAAAGACCCGATGAAAATCGAGGTCGCCCGACAAGCCAAGACGGCCGACACGATCACGCAGTACAAGGTCACGCTGTCGCGCAAGGATGACAAAGCAAAACGCACGGCGCTGCGCCGCATCATCGAAGCGCGCGATGTTCAGAACGGTATCGTCTTCTGTAATCGCAAGGTGAACGTGGATATCGTCACCAAGTCACTGAACAAGCACGGTTTCGATGCGGCCGCCATTCATGGCGATTTGCCGCAGGCCTACCGCACGCAGACGCTGGACCGGTTCCGCGATGGTGATCTGAAGCTGCTGGTCGCATCCGATGTCGCCGCCCGCGGCCTCGACGTGCCAGCCGTTAGCCACGTCTTCAACTACTCACCTCCGGTGAAGGACGAAGACTATGTCCACCGCATTGGCCGGACCGGCCGGGCCGGACGCGAAGGCGAAAGCGTTACGATCGTCTGTCCTGGCGACGAGAAATCCTGGGACAGCGTGCTGCGCATGATCAAGCAGGACGTTGAAGAACTCGAAATCGAAGGCCTTGCCGAAGAAATCGAAAACCTGCCAGCAGACACCAGCCGAAGCGGGGGTCGTGGTGGCCGAAGCGGCGGCAGCAGCCGCGATGGCGGCGGACGCTCGCGCGGTGGTCGCTCACGCAGTCGCGGTGGATCGAACTCCGATGATCGAAGCGACGCAAAGTCAGAACCGTCTCAGAACGCACCAAAGACTGAAAAGTCCGAAACTGCCTCCAAGCCGAAAAAAGCGCGAGACGACCAATCTGCACGTTCTTCATCCAGCAAGAACGATGACAGCGCGCCTAAAAAGCCTTCACGGACACGTGGGAACAAGAAACCAGACTCCCGTGGCAAATCCTCCTCAAAGAGTGATCTTGAACCGGCCAGTGACGGCGTTCGCGGGTTTGGCAATGATGTCCCGGACTTTCTGAAGCGCTAGCTCACCTGACCAGATCAAGCGGTTGATGAGCATGTTGAACTGACAACATGCTCATTGACTATTTTACACCTGGATTGATTTCGCGCTTAATTTTGAGTTGCGCGGAGCTTTCGGCGATGCGAAGCATAATCCTCAGGTTAAGAGGATTATCACATTGAGACCAGGACTAGCTGCCCTTGCGGCCGTCAGCGCGTTTGCATTCCAGGCAAATTCTGAAACCGCGACCCCACCGATCGAAGCGTATGGCAAACTACCAACAGTCATGGACGCAGAAATGTCCCCTGATGGTTCGCGGGTCGCCTTGCTTGTCGGCGCTGGCGGTAGCCCTGCGATTATTATCTTCGAGGACAATGCCGGCATCACGGCCAAATATGATGTGAGTGCCCTCAAGGCCAGCCACGTTTCGTTTGGCGACAAGGACCATCTTCTGATCAGTGCATCAATGGCGGCCCGAGGCTGGCGTATCCGTCGCCAGTATGAAAACTCTGGTGCAGTCTCTCTATCGCTGAAAGATGGCAGCTCTCATCAGATGCTGATGAGAGAGGAACGCCTTTATCCATCGCAGAGCGGCCTCGGAAAAGTCGTTGGCATTCTTGATTCGGGCGAAGCGCTGATGCCCGCTTTTATCGGCGACCCCAGATCCCGCCAGGAACCAGACTATGACCTGATGCGCGTCGACATCGCTTCAGGCCGCGTTCGTGACTTTGCGGTTGGCACTGAAGACACGATTGATTGGTTCGTCGACAATGACGGGAAGCTGCTCATCCGCGAGAATTATGACAATGACAATGATCATTATCTGCTTGAACGCCGGGAAGGCCGAGGATGGGAACCGCTACTTGAGGAAACGGCGGATGAGATTCCGATCAGCGTTGTTGCCGTTGCGCCAGACGATTCCGGCATCTATTTCATCAGCTCGCAGGACGAAGAAGACGGATACACCGCGCTTTCGAAGATGAACCTCGATGGCTCAATTGAACCGTCGCAATACTATCGTGAAGGCGCGGATATCGATGACGTGATCACCGACAAGAACCGGCATCTTGTTGGCGTTCGCTATTCAGGCATGTTGCCGAGCTATGAATTGCTCAAGCCTGAACTCACCCAGAGCCTTGAGGCCGTGAAAGCGCAGTTCCCGAATGCCATGGTGGCGCTTGATTCCTGGTCCGAGGATTACTCAAAAGTTCTCTACCGCGTATTTGACGGTTTCCGCGTCGATTACTGGGTGACGCATGAGCCCGCGACGAACGCGTATAAACTATTGAGCTATGCGCGTGACGACATTCCACCGGAAGCGATCGGGCCGGTCGCGACGATTGAGTATCCTTCGCGCGATGGTCTGACGATCCCGGCGGTTGTCACGCTGCCGCCCGGCAAACAGCTCACCACAGATCTGAATCTGCCGCTGATCGTGCTGCCGCATGGCGGCCCCAAGGCCTATGACAGCTTCGATTTTGACTGGATGTCGCAATATTTCGCCAATCGCGGCTACATGGTCTTGCAACCGAACTTTCGCGGCTCGACAGGCTTCGGCTACAGCTTCACAGATGCAGGTTCCGGTGAGTGGGGCGGCAAGATGCAGGACGACATCACGGACGGCGTCAACGCGCTGACCGAAGGTGGGTTTGCAGATCCCGACAGGGTCTGCATCGTGGGCGCCAGCTATGGTGGCTACGCAGCGCTGGCTGGCGGCGCATTTACACCGGAGCTCTACGACTGTGTCGCTGCGATTGCGCCAGTAACGGACCTCAATGCCATGATGATCGATACCCAACGCGAAAGTGGCCGCGATCACTGGGCGGTGTCGTATTGGGCACGCCTGATGGCCGACGGAGATTCACGCCGCGAAAAGCTGGATGCAATCTCGCCAGCCAAGCATCCTGAAGCTTTTGCGGCGCCTGTTCTGCTGATCCACGGCGAGGATGATACCGTCGTCGGGATTTCTCAGAGCCAGAAGATGGAACGTGCCCTGAATAGTGCGGGCAAGCCGGTGCAAATGATCAAGCTGAAAGGCGGAGATCACTGGCTGCGCGATAGCGAGACACGGCTGCAAACCCTTCAGGCGCTCGATACTTTTGTTTCGAGCCAGATCGGAGACGGTGCGCCCTGATTGCGGACCAGTCTCTTCAAGAAAGGCCGCCTCTCACCGGCGGCCTTTTTTTATTGTGTGGGCGTCAAGCGAGGCGGTTAAGCTGCCAATGGTCTTCGATCTGGTCGACGTCGCGTACAAATGCCTTGTGTACCTGATCCAGGCTCTCGGCCTGGCGCGGAAAGCGAATGCTGAAGCTGGTGCCGCTGCCGCTGGTTTCGCGGGCGATGTCTGCACCGATGCCGTGAGCGAGCCCGGACACGATCATTGTTCCAATGCCCTGCGGGGCCTCACCGGCGGCCGCTTCATCCATGCCGACACCATCGTCAGAAATACGCACGTGTACATCATCGCCCGTCGCATCGAGCAGCAAGTGGATTTCACCTGTCTTCCGGTCGGGAAAAGCGTACTTGCAGGCATTGGTCACGAGTTCCGTGACAGCCAGACAAAGCGAGACAGCGTGACTGACCCCAAGGATGACGGTTCCTCTAGCATCAACATTGATCGAGACCTGGGTCTGTTGCTGGTACGTCTCGACAATCTGCTTGCAGAGGTCGGGCAGTAGATAAGTGCAGTCGACCCAGTCATGTGTCCCAAGCTCATAAAGGCTACGGTGCGTGGCGGTAATCACGTCGATCCGGCGACCGGCATTCTCCAGGGCTTCAAGGGCATCGGGATCCTGGACCGAGTGCCTGTGCATCGACACGATGGACGACACGACCTGAAGGCTGTTGCGAACGCGGTGATTGACCTCGTACAGCAGCGTTTCCTTGACCCTGAGCGCCTCTTTCAGCTGCCGCTCGGCATGATACCGCAGCGTTTCGTCCCGCATGGTCAGCACAGCGCCGATCTGCTCACCGTCATCATCGATGATGGGGCGGGCCGTCCCGACCGCGATCACGACACTCTTGTCCGGTCGTCTGATCTTCCATGGCGCATCAATCACCGTAAGGCCTTCGTTCACGGCTTTGGAGAGAGGCAATTGCGTCGATGGATATGGCTCATCATCAAGGGTGAGGAGTTCATACGTCTCGCTGTACTCGTCAGGCGGTACGTCGAGTTTGACCCGGCCATGGATCTCCTCGGCGGCGCGATTGACAGTGACGATCTTTCCGTCAGCGTCGGCGACAATCACACCCTCGCCAAGCTGGTCGAGAACGACGAGTTGGAACCTCTCTCGCGAGTTTAACATCTCGCCCCCTTCAAACCGCGTCAACTTTGCCGGAAGCTATTGCAGACATACTGAAAAGGCGAGTTTTTTATCGATTTTAACGTCGACTCCGAAAATCCGCACGCTTTCGGGCCGCCACACGCACAGTATTTGCGGTTGATAGACCGGAACCTTGGCGGTACGAAATTTCTCAAGCAAGCTCGGAGGATAATGGCGTGCGAAGACTGGCTCTGGGCGTACTGATTCTGTGCGCAATCGGCTCACCTGCCACAGCGCAGACCGTAAATCCCCCGATTGAGGCTTATGGCCAGCTGCCATCGCTGGCCCAAGCGACAATTTCCCCTAGCGGTCAGAAGATTGCCTTGCTCCAGAACCTGGATGAAAGCGTGCAAGTCCGGATCTTCGACATCGCTTCAGGCCAGATCACCCAAGGGTTCGACGCAACGCATTTGAAGGCACACTCGGTCGAGTTCAGTGACAACGAGCATGTCGTTATTCGCGCCTCCGAAGCGACCAAATTACCGGGCTTTCGCGGTGAATGGGAGTTCAGCGCTGCGATTTCGATAGACATCAAGAGTGGTGACAGCCGGCAGCTCCTCTCGCGGGAAAAAGAACTCTATCCTGCTCAAGGCGGGCTTGGAAAAATTGTTGGCCGGTTGGACAATGGTCAACTGCTCATGCCTGCATTCGTGGGCAAACCAGGCGCCGAGCCCGCATACAATCTTCTCAGGGCTGCGCATAACGGCCGCGGCTACACACACGGTATTGGCGGACAGCGCACAATTGACTGGTTCGTCGATGCGGAAGGCGACCCGCTTGTTCGCGAAAATTACGACAATACCGACAACAAATACGTGGTTGAAAAGCTAAACGGAAACCGTTGGACCGCGTTCTATGAAGTTGAAAACACGCCTGAAATACCAATTTCGATATTGGCAGTGAGCGCTGATGACGACGCGGTCTATTACGTTGGAGAAACGCAGGAGGGAGATTTCGACAGCTTTGCCACGCTGTCGAAGTTGAGCTTTGATGGAACGACTGAAGCGGCGCTATTCCGAAAAGACGGGGCCGACATTGAAAGAGTTCTCACCGATATCAATCGGCATCTTCTTGGCGTCACCTATTCAGGCATTCGGCCGAGTTACGAAATTTCTGATCCCGCGCTGCATAGCAGCTATACATACGTCTCCGGCATTTTGCCCGATGCAATGATCAGCATTGAGTCCTGGTCGGATGATCGCAGCCGGGTCATCTATCGCGTGTTTGATGGATCCCAGACCGATTATTGGCTTCTGCACGATAACAACACCAACAGCCTGCTGAAACTAGGGCCAAGCCGCGCCGACATCCCACAAAGCGCACTCGGCCGCGTGATCCCTTTTGAATACACCGCACGTGACGGCCTGACCATTCCAGCGCTCCTGACCGTACCACCACAGACCAATTTGTCCGACAGTTCTGCGCTACCTATCGTCGTCATGCCTCATGGTGGCCCGTCCGCCTATGACCGGTACGACTTCGATTGGCTCGCCCAATTCTTTGCCAATCGCGGCTATCTTGTCCTCCAGCCCAACTTCAGAGGCTCAGACGGGTTTGGTGACGCGTTTGAACAGGCTGGCAATGGAGAATGGGGCCGTAAGATGCAGGACGATGTCAGCGATGGCCTGCTCGCTATGGTTTCAGCCGGTTACGCAGATCCGGATCGTGCCTGTATCGTCGGTGCTAGCTATGGCGGCTATTCAGCACTGGCAGGAGGCGCATTTACACCGGACCTCTACGCCTGCGTCGCGGCGATCGCGCCAGTCACCGATCTGAATGACATGCTCAAAACAGCCAAGTCTCGCCATGGCAGTAGCCACTGGGTTGTCAGCTATTGGGAAAGGGCTATCGCAAACGATCAAGCAGACCGACAGATGCTCGCAGAGATATCCCCTGTCGAGCACGCTGATGCCTATAAGGCGCCCGTCCTTCTAATCCATGGCGAAGACGACACGGTGGTTGAGTTCAAACAAAGCCGAGACATGGAGCGCGCCCTGAAGCGTGCTGACAAGTCGGTTGAACTGATCAAGCTTCGTGGCGGCGATCACTGGCTGAGCGACAGCACGACACGGCTACAAACCCTGATCGCCCTCGAAAGCTTCGTTGCAAGCCATATCGGAACTGCATCGCAGACATCGCCATCTGAGTAAGAAAGCTATTTCTTGCGGCGGCCCGCGACCAGTTTGCGATACTTCTCGCCATATGGCGGGCGGGCAATGGCCAGCAAATCTGCACCGACCTGCGTGTAGACCGACTTGCGGTGGCTGAACTCGCGGAAGCCGTCGATGCCGTGATAGCTGCCCATGCCTGATGGACCGACGCCGCCAAAGGGCAGGTCTTCCTGGGCGACGTGGAAGATCACATCATTGACCGTCACACCGCCAGACGTGGTGTTGTTCAGCACGTGGTCCCGCTCGCTGGCGTCCTGGCCGAAGTAATAGAGGCCGAGGGGGCGCGGATGGGTGTTGATATAGTCAACCGCATCCTGCGTTTTCGAATAGGATTTGATCGGCAGGATTGGGCCGAAAATTTCGTCCTGCATGACCTTCATGTCGTCGGTCGGGTCGATGATGATATGCGGGGCCATCTTGTGGTGCGGCTGCTGGGTGAAATTATCGCCCGCCGGGTTGAGCTCGATCACTTCGGCGCCTTTTGAGCGCGCATCGTCGAGATAGCTGTTGAGGCGCTCATAATGGCGCTGGTTGATGACGGACGTGTAGTCGTCATTATCTTTCAGACCGGTCGGGAACATGGTCTCCACGGCCTTCGTGGCGGCCTGCACGAAGTCTTTCGTCTTGTCCTTTGGAACAAAAGCATAATCTGGGGCGAGGCAGATCTGGCCGGCATTCAATGTCTTGCCCGCCATGATGCGCTTGGCTGCCTTGTCCAGGTCGGCTGACTCGCCAAGAATGACTGGGGATTTGCCGCCCAGCTCCAGCGTCAGCGGCACCAGATTATCGGCCGCCGCACGCATGACATGATACGCGATAGACGTCGCGCCGGTGAACACCAGATGGTCGAAGGCGAGTTTCGAGAAGGCTGCGCCTACATCCGGACCACCTGTGACAACAGCGACTTCTTCTTCGGAATAGTATTCGCCGAGCAGCTTCTTCATCAGCTCTGATGTCGCTTCGGTGAACTCTGAAGGTTTGATCATGGCGCGGTTGCCCGCCGCGAAAATGCCCGCCAGCGGCGTGAAAGTCAGATTGACCGGAAAATTCCACGGCGAGATGACGCCGACAACGCCTTTTGGCTGAAACTGGATCCGGGCCTTTGCGCCGAATAGTCCGAGCGGGAAATCGGTTGAGCGCTTTTCAGGCTTCATCCATGACTTCAGATGCTTTTTCGCGTGCTTGAGCGCCCCGATAGAGCCGACAATATCGGTAAAGTCCGACTGATCCACGGAGCGGTGACCGAAGTCCTCGCGCATCGCTTCATTCAGCGCCTTGCCATGTGTGACCAGCAGATCGATCGAGCGGTCCAGCCAGTCGATGCGTTTTTCAACGGAGGGGGCACCATCACGAAGATGGGCTGCTTTCTGTTTTGCGAGGATTGATCCGAGATCGCCTGCGCCGCCGCCTTCAAGTGCCATGATAACCTCCCAGTTTATCTTTCTATCGGTAGAGGATAGCGGATATTCGCGCGATACCAAACATTGCCGCCACGTCACGGTTTTCAGCCCTGCCCCAATCGATAAAGTCACGGCCAAACCTTGAAGAGGAACAAGCAAATGAGCTTTGAGAAAATCACCTATGCCGTCGAAGACGACATTGCGATCCTGACATTCAACGACCCGAAAACCATGAACGCCGCCGGCGTTGATACGGTCAACGAAATGAGCCTCGCGCTGGAGAAGGCTGGCGATGAAGCGCGCTGCACCATTATCACGGCAAACGGCCGTGGCTTCTGCTCAGGCGCTAATCTGTCGGCGAACCCAGGCGGGGCGAACCAGCCTGACCGCAAGCCCGATGCAGGGCGTGAGCTGGACCGCGTGTACAACCCGTTCATCAAGTCGATCCGGATGCACCCGCATCCTGTCATCACGGCTGTGAACGGCGCCGCAGCTGGCGTTGGCTGTTCGATCGCGCTGGCTGGTGACTTCATTGTTGCCGCTGAGAGCGCCTACTTCCTGCAGGCGTTTCGCCGGATTGGCCTCGTGCCGGATGGCGGCTCGACCTATTTGCTGACCCGCGCCATCGGCCGCGCCCGCGCAATGGAAATGACCCTTTTCGGTGAAAAGATCCCGGCGTCGCAGGCGCTTGACTGGGGCCTCGTCAACCGTGTCGTCGCCGATGACAAGCTGCTCGAGGAAGCGACCAATTATGCCAAGCAGCTGGCGAATGGACCAACCACGGCGCTTTCCATCATTCGTGACCTTGTCTGGCAGGCCGAAGACAATGATTTCGATACCCAACTTCAGGCAGAACGCTACGCCCAGCGTACGGCTGGTCGCTCACCTGATTTCGCAGAAGGCGTGAAAGCCTTCCTCGAAAAGCGTCCCGCGAATTTCAAGAAAAGCTAAGCGGGGCTTTAGTCCTGCGGCAATCCAAGCCGGTAGACCCCTTTGAACGTATCGGGGTCTGCCGGCTTTCCTTTGCGGTAAATCGCAATCTGACCGGTCTTGGCGAGGTAGATTGCCCTGAGGCGCACTTCCCGCATCATGCCCTGCCAGTTGTCGCTACGGAATGCCTTGGCGACGGCAGACGGGTCCACAGACTTGCCTGGCTCGCACGCACCCACCATCCGCAGGATGATCTCATCCAGCGTTTCGGGTTTTTTCTTTGGCGGTTTGGAGCCCTGTTTCTCCTGCTCGCTCACCAGTCTATGGCTGCGTAGACAAGCTGCTGGAATTGCGGCCGGATCGGATAGCACCCCGATGGCATCATCTGCGTAGCCTGAATGGCGATCAGTTCTTCTTCATAGTCGATCCAGAAGAAGGTGTTGGCGAGACCGCCCCAGCTGAACGTACCGATTGAGCCCGGGGACATTGTTTCAGCCACGTTGATCGTCACACTGCCGCCAAGGCCGAAGCCATTGCCATCCATGCGCGCTTCGGAAAAGGTCTTGTCGCCCATCTGCTTGATCGACTTGTTCTCCGGCAGGTGGTTCATGCGCATGAATTCAACCGTCTTGGGGCTGAGGATGCGCGTGCCATCGAGCGAGCCGCCGTGCAGCAACATCTGGCAGAAGCGGTGATAGTCGCGAAGGGTCGAGACCAGCCCGCCCCCGCCATTGAGCAGCGGCGGCTTCGTCCGATAGGCGCGCGACTCAGCGCCTTTGCCGTCGCTCAGATCGACTTTTCCGGTCACCGGGTGTCTGGCGTAGCACGCCATCAGGCGCGGCCATTTTTCCTCTGGGACATAGAACCCTGTGTCGACCATGCCGAGTGGCCCGAAGATACGTTCTTCGAAGAACGCATCGAGCGTCTGACCGGATGCGACTTCGACGACGCGGGCAAGGACGTCTATCGAATGGCTATAATTCCAGCGCGTACCTGGAGAAAAGAGGAGCGGCAGTTTCGCCAGCCGCACGCACATTTCCTCAAGCGTCTCGTCAGGGCGACCGATCTTTTCCTTGCGGTAAAGCTCGTCGACCTCGTGCTGCATGAGGAAGCCATAGGTGAGGCCGGAGGTGTGCGTGAACAGATCGCGCACTTCCATCGGCCGCAATGGATCACGCGTGTCGTATGAGTCAGCTGTCCCCTTCACCCAGACCTTGGTCTCTGCAAATTCCGGAATGTATCTGCTGACCGGATGATCGAGGCGGATCTTCCCTTCCTCGAACAACATCATCGCGGCTACGGATGTGATCGGCTTGGTCATTGAATAGATACGGAAGATCGTGTCCGCATTTATCGGGTCACCGCCGTCCAGTTCGTCGCGTCCCCGATAGGCTTCATGGACGATCTGGCCGTTTCGCGACACCATGGTCGCCATGCATGGCAGCTTTCCGCTATCGAGGTAAGACTTCGCGAAATACGTCGCGATCCTGTCGAGCCGCTCTTGGTTCAGACCTACATCTGATGCCTGAATATCGTCCTGGATCGTCATGCTTTCCTCTTGTCCGTCTCGCCATTTGCCGTTGAACTCGCCTAGAGCAGATCGGCAGCGCCCTTTTTCTTGAGTTCTCGGGCAATGATGATCTGCTGAATCTGGCTCGTGCCTTCGTAAAGGCGGAAAATCCGCGCGTCACGATAAAAGCGTTCGATCCCGTAATCAGTGATGTACCCTGCCCCGCCGAAGACCTGCACGGCGCGGTCGGCGACCCGGCCATTGGCTTCAGTTGAGAACAGTTTGGCAGATGAGGCCAACAGCGTCACATTCTCACCAGCATCCCGCTTCTTTGCGGCATCCAGGATCATGCATTTTGCGGCATAGGTTTCAGCCTGGCTGTCTGCAAGCAGCGCCTGGATCAGCTGATGGTCGATAATCGGTTTGCCGCCCTGCACCCGCTCACTGGCATAGGCGACCATTTCCTTGATCAGGCGCTCTGACATGCCCGTCGCGACGGCTGAGATGTGTAGGCGGCCCTTGTCGAGCACGCTCATCGCGACCTTGAAGCCTTCGCCCTCATTGCCGATGAGATTGTCGACAGGCACGCGGGCGTCTTCAAAGATCACGTCACAGACATGTGCGCCCTGCTGGCCCATCTTCTTCTCAGGCTGGCCAACGCTGACGCCAGGCGTGTCGCGTTCAACGACAAAGGCCGACACACCTTTGGGGCCTTTCACGTCCGGCGCCGTGCGCGCCATGACGGTGAACAGGTCAGCCTTGTTGGCATTGGTGATGTAGCGCTTGGTTCCGTTGAGGACGTAGTGATCGCCGTCGCGAATGGCTTTTGTCGTCAGGCTACCGGCGTCGGAGCCTGCGCCCGGCTCGGTCAGCGCGAAGCTGGAGACCAGATCGCCCGAGGCGATGCCCGGCAGCCACTTTTCCTTCTGCTCATCGGTCCCGAAGAGGACAAGCGCCTGGCTGCCAATGCCAATATTCGTACCGGCGACCGACCGGAAGGCCGGAGACGTGCGGCCAAGCTCAAAAGCAACGAGGCATTCGGTTTCCATGTCGAGGCCGAGGCCGCCAAAGTCTTCCGGTACGGCAAGCCCGAAAAGACCAAGCTGTTTCATCTCATCGACGATTTCCTGTGGCACTTCGTCTGTTTCACCGACCTGGTTTTCCAGTGGGATACATTTCTCGGTCACAAAGCGGCGGACCTGTTCGATCAACGCCTGACGGATTTCGGCATCGAATGCCATGAGAGCCTCCTATCATTATCTGTTTTCAGCATACGCTTTGGTGGGAAAAAAGTCGAAGCGCAAGACTGGACGTGACCGCCGCATCGCCGCAGCCTGTATTTGAGACAGATTTCCTGAAGGACTGACATGACACAACCCACAATTGTCGAGACGGGCGAGTTTGCCGGCTGGCGCACATGGCCGACAGAGCCATTTGAGTATGAGTCGGCCGGCCCCTTCTATTTCAAGGTCGATGAAGAAGGGCCTGTGGCGGCGTTCAGGGCAGCTCGCAAACATATGAATGCCGGCGGTGTGGTTCACGGCGGCTGCCTGATGGCGTTCGCCGACTATGCGCTCTTTGCGATCGCGCATGAGCACATCCAAGACGAATACGGCCTTACAGTCGCGTTCAATTCCGAGTTCCTGTCTGGCCCGCCCGAAGGCGCCTATATCGAGGCGCGCGGCGAAGTGCTTCGCGCGGGACGCTCCATCATCTTCGTGCGCGGCCTGATCACAGGCGACGGCAAGCCCTGCCTGAACTTTTCGGGCACGATCATGCGCCGGCCGATAAGACCGGCATAGGCCACGCACAAACAACCGCGACGAAGTCTTCGAACTGATGGAAGGCGTCGACAAGATGTAGGCCGCAATCTGGCGGAGTTCGCCGGAACACCCCGTTTACTCTGCTGAATAGCCGGTCCGACGCGGCGCATCAGGAGACGTTGACACATGGGACAATACTGGAAGACCACGGTACAAGTGGCCAGCATAGCGGCCTTTGGCCTGCTCACGGCCTGCGGCGGATCTGCCGGACCGGAGAATGAAGCCAAGACCAGCGCCGACGAGCGCCCTGCCAATACATCGACCCTTGCAGATAGGGGCGAGGCCGCCAAAGCCGACACGGCCTCCGGTCCGATCAATGCATTCTCGTTCGAGGCCACAGGCGCCGAATTATCCAATCCGGTGCCCAGCCCGGAGGAACTGATCCCGGCGGGCGGGTGCAATGGAGAGTCTCAGATCGGCCTCTCTTTCCATCGCGGCGACATGACAGAATCCCGCTGGTTCGCCGTCGGCTTCACGACGAAAGCCGTCGTTGCGCCCGGTGAAACCGGCGTGTTCCCTCTTCAGGCGCTGCAATGGGACAATGGCGTGGAGCGCCCGCCGAACCTGCCGGAGGATTCGCCGGCGCGCGTTGCGCGCCGCTTCATGGGAGCAGACGGCGTCACGCTGACGCTGGAGACCCATATTGCGACCAGCCGCGAGCGCCGAATGGCCGGTACGCTGCAGGGCCATGTCAAGCGCTTCGGGACCGACGAAGCCGCCGACATCACGGCGCATTTCGACGTGAATCAGTCCTGCGGCGTGAAGTGAGCGCCTAATAGCTCTTCGGCAGGCCGAGTACGCGCTCTGCGATGAAGTTGAGGATCATCTCGCGGCTAACCGGTGCGATACGAGCCAGCATGGCTTCGCGCATGTAACGCTCGACATGATACTCCTTGGCGTAGCCCATGCCACCATGCGTCAGCACGGCTGTCTCACAGGCGGAGAAGCCAGCTTCGGTACCGAGATATTTCGCGGCGTTGGCTTCAGCGCCGCAATCGGCGCCCGCGTCATAGAGACCGGCCGCTTTGTAGGCGAGCAGTTCGGCGGCTTTCAGCTCTGCCCAGCTCTTGGCCAGCGGATGCTGAATGCCCTGGTTCTGACCGATGGGACGTCCGAAGACGACGCGCTCATTCGCATAATTGGTCGCCCGCTCAAGCGCAGCAAAGCCTAGACCAACCGATTCGACCGCAAACAGCACGCGTTCCGGGTTGAGGCCCTGAAGCAGGTATTTGAAGCCCTCGCCTTCTTCGCCAATCAGATGCTCCTTCGGCACTTCGAGGCCGTCGATATAGAGCATGTTACACTCGACCGCTTTGCGGCCCATTTTCGGGATTGGCTTGCGATCGATCTTGTTCGGGTCGAGGTCGGTGTAGAAGAGCGACAGGCCAAGATACGGCTTGGCGCACTGATCCTTTGGTGTGGTGCGCGCGATGATCAGGATCTTGTCGGCGCGCTGGGCACCCGTCGTCCAGATCTTGCGGCCATTGATGGTGTAGCCGTTATTCGTGCGCTCGGCCTTGGTCTCGAGGCTGGATGTGTCGAGGCCTGAATTCGGCTCGGTCACAGCGAAGCACATCTTCTCCTCGCCGGAGATGATTTTCGGCAGGTTCTCGCGCTTCTGCTCAGCATTGCCAAACTTTTCGAGCGGCTTGGGGCCGAAGATGTTGAGGTGGATCGCTGAGGCGCCTGAAAAGCCCGCGCCGGAGCGGGTCACCGTCTGCATGACAAGCGCGGCTTCGGTGAGGCCAAGGCCCGCGCCGCCATATTCTTCTGGAAACGCCACGCCAAGCCAGCCGCCTTGCGCCATCGCATCGCAGAACGCTTCCGGCCAGTCGCCCGTCTCATCCGTCTTCAGCCAGTATTCGTCATCGAACTGGCTACAGGTCCGCTCGACGGCGTCCTTGATGGCAAGCTGGTCTTCCGTCATCTGACCGATTGAATGCATGGTGAATTCTCCTCCTGAGGCGATGTTCTCTATCTGCCTCGTACACTTAATTCCAGCGTCAAGCCGATGCGGACAAACCATTGCTCGGCGCAAAGGTCGTCCATTCGGCCTGTAAGCTAAGCCCCTCAACCTGATCGGCAATGAGTTTTGCCGTGACAGGCGCGAGCAGAACGCCGTTCCTGTAATGGGCCGACGCAATGAACTCATAAGATGTATAAGCGCCGATCACGGGTCTCTCCGTCGGGCCTTTTGGCCTGAAACCGGCCCAACGCTCCATCACGGGTGCGCCGACAAGCGCCGGACAAATATCGAGCGCATCAGCCAGCAGGCCGTCTGTGATGGCAGGTGTGACGCCCTCGCTGGAAAAATCAGCTTCGCTTGTCGCGCCAATCACGATCCGGTCAGGCTTTGGCACGATATAGCCAGAGCCGTACCGAAGAACCTGTCTTGGCGCGCCCGCGACAGGCTGAAGCGCAAGGGCCTGGCCTTTGACGCGGCCGGTCACACCGAACTCTTTCACGCCCCTTGCCCAGACGATTGCGTCGAAGCCTGTCTCGGGACAGGCCGCTTCGATATCGCTTTCACTGTCCACGGCGGCCTGAACGAATCGCCCGCCCGCACCGGTAACAGCTTCGCGCAGCGCGCCCAGCAAGCGCCGATTGTCGACCTGGTGATCATCCGGCAGGCAAAGCGCGAGCCTGACCTTATCGGACAGGCCATATTCGGCCGTGAGACGAGATGATTTCAGCAATGATAGCGCATGCCCTGAAGCGCTGAGCCGCTCTTTCAACCTCTCCAGCCGCTCAACTGCAGCGGGGCTGGTCGCAAGTGCGAGCGTTGGAGTCCGATTGTAACCGACGGGCACGCCAGAAACCGCCTGTACGCGCCGGGCAAAATCCTGCCAGAGCGCGGCGCTTTCGAAGCAGAGCTCAGACAGCGCCTCATCTTCCTGCTCACCCTGCAGCATCAGTTCGTAGGCTGGGGCGATCATCCCGGCGGCGGCCCAACTGGTTGAGTTGGACGGCTCCGCAGGATCAAACAGGGTGACTGAATGGCCACGCGATATCAGTTCGAATGCGCATGAGAGCCCGATAACGCCCGCTCCCGCGATGGCGATGTGTGCGCTTGTGCGCGGCCGGTTTGAAGTCGTCTGGCTCATCGTCTCCCTATCTGGCGGCAAGACCCCGCATGCACAACCGGATTTCACGTGCCTGCGACGAAGTTCGGCAGTTGAGGGTGAGACACTCTGTCTGCCCTAGTTGCGATTGCTTCTCATTTGTGATTAAGCGTGGCTATGCTCAGATCATTCAGAAAATTTTCGTGTTTTGCGCTGGCAGGAATGCTGGTCGCCTGTAGTCCATCCGCATCTGACGGCGCCGACCCGGCGAATACCGGTTCTGACGGCTCGCCCGCGTCTGTTGAGACCGGCGATGCGACGCCGCCAAAGTCAGATGCGACGCTGCGGATTTATTCCGCGCGTCACTATGATTCGGACAAGTTCATGTATGATGCGTTCGAGAAAAAGACGGGCATCCGTGTTCTCTTCCGTGAAGCAGGTGCAAACCAGTTGCTTGAGACGATGAAAGCCGAAGGCGAAAACAGCCCGGCGGACCTTATCATTGCATCCGATGCTGGCGCCCTCTGGCGGTTTGAAGATGCTGGCCTGACCCAAGCCCTGCCATCCGGCGAGTTTGAAGGCCGCATTCCTGAGCGCCTGCTGGAACCAGACCGCCAATATGTCGGCCTCGCCCGCCGTGTTCGCGGTGTTGCCTATGACCCGGAACGCATCTCGCCAGATCAGGTCGATGAGTGGAAGGACCTCGCCGATCCATCCCTCAAAGGTGAGATCTGCGTGCGCTCGTCCACCAATATCTACAATCTGTCGCTGATGGCCGAAATGATTGAGCGCTGGGGCCCCGAAGAGGCCGAGGCCTGGGCGAAAGGCGTCGTCGCGAATATGGCTCGCAGCCCACAGGGCGGCGATACAGACCAGATCGAAGCGGTGGCCGCTGGCCTTTGCAGCGTTGCTGTGACCAATCACTATTACTGGGTTCGCATGGCGCAGAGCGGTGCCAACTCAGCGCGCGAAGCGGCAGATTCGACGCGTCTGATTTTCCCCGGCTTCGGCGATGGCGGACGCATGCACGTCAACATAACGGGCGCGGCGCTGGCGGCGAATGCAACCAATGTTGATGAAGCGCTCGAATTTATCGAATTCCTGCTGACCGAACAGGGCCAGGGTCTTCTCGTTGACGAGACCAAGGAAATACCGGTGGCAGAAGGCGCGACCTGGCCGGAAGGTCTGGATGCGATCCCAGAGGTCGCGGACAGCGAGACACCGCTCAATACATTTGGCGAGCGTCAGGCCGAAGCGCAGCGCATCTTCGACGCGGCCGGTTGGAACTAGGCCAAGCGCCTGCCACCATGCAGCTTTCTACCGCCCCCCTCGCCGGACTGAAGCGGCTCAACCCCATTGCGTTGATAACGCTGGCGGCTGCCTGCGTGATCGGGGCACCTGTGGCGGTTGCGCTTTTCACAGGCGCGATTGGGGGCGGCGGAGAGGCGTGGTCACATATCGTCTCGACCCAGCTGCTCGGATACACGCTGACAACGCTGGGCGTTATTTTCCTGACGGCTGTTTTCATCCTGCTCTTCGCGGTGCCGACCGCCTGGTTCGTCAGCCTGTTCGACTTTCCCGGGCGCAACATCTTTGAGTGGGCCTTGATCCTGCCGCTGGCGGCCCCCGGTTTTGTCATCTCCTATGCATGGGCTGACTTCGCGGATGTCGCTGGACCGCTCCAGTCCATGTTGCGGGACGTGACCGGATGGTCGGCGCGCGACTACTGGTTTCCCAGCCTCTATTCCGTGCCGGGCCTCTCATTTGTGATGGCCTGTGCGCTGTTCCCCTACGCCTATCTCACCGCTCGAGCTGCCTTCACCAATCTTTCGCTCTGCACAATGGAAGCCGCGCGCAGCCTCGGTGCATCGCCGCGCCGCCTGTTTCTGGATGTGGCCCTGCCTGCCGCTCGCCCGGCTATTTTTGCAGGACTGGCACTCGCGCTTATGGAGACGGCTGCCGATTATGGCGCCGCGAGCTATCTTGGTGTCCAGACCCTCAGCGTCGGCATCTTCCGCGCCTGGCACAGCTTTTCTGAGCCGGCCGTCGCCGCCCGCCTGGCATTCCTGCTGATTATTATCGCGTTCAGTTTGCAGTTCATCGAACGCTCCGTACGTGGGCGTAGCGGTATTCAGCAGACAGCAACCCGCTGGCGCACGCCGCGGCGGCAGACGCTTCAGGGGAAGGCGCGCTGGCTGGTACCAGCAGGCTGCCTTGCCGTGCTCACGCTGACATTCCTCATCCCGATCGGACGGTTGCTCTGGGTCAGCGCCGAGACGGGCGTTGGAAATGGCCAGATCATCCGGCCACTTATCAATTCGCTGATCCTCGCCTTTGCCGGCTCGGTAACCGCGTTTGTGCTCGCTATCGCTGTCGTGATCGGCGCGCGTCAGAACCGGTTCAGCCAGATCGTTGGACGGCTGGCGGCCGGGGCTGGTTATGCCGCGCCCGGGATCGTGCTGGCGCTCGGCGCGCTGTTCATCCTGTCCTGGACCGGCTTCTCCGTGGCGGGGCCTGCCGCGCTTATTTTTCTGGTGTGGATCTATGCAAGCCGGTTCACAGCCGCAGGCGCCGAACCGCTCAGCGCGGCCTTCTCACGCGCCCCGGCCAGCCTCGGCAATGCTGCACGTAGCCTCGGCGCGAACCGGCTTGGCCGTCTGTTGCGGGTTGATCTTCCCGTGGCGATGTCCGGCGCGGCTGCGGCGTCGATTATCCTCTTTGTCGAGATGCTGAAGGAGCTGCCGGCAACACTGATGCTGCGGCCGTTCAACTGGGACACGCTGGCGGTGCAGGCGCACGCCTATGCAAGCGATGAGCGGCTGGCAGCCGCCACCCTGCCTTCACTTCTGATCACGCTGGCAGGTCTCGGGCCGGTCATTCTTCTTTCCGTACAGCTTACCCGTGCGGGTCAATCAAGGGCAGCCGGATGAGCGAACTTCAACCTCTTCACGCGCGCAACGTCACGCGCCGCTATGATGGGCGAGCTGTCGTCGATAGCGCTTCGCTGACCCTGCAGCCGGGCAAAATTACCGCGCTTCTAGGGGCGTCTGGTGCTGGCAAATCGACCTTGTTGCGTCTTTTTGCCGGGCTTGAGCATGTCGACAGCGGTGAGATCTCGCATGGCGATACAATCGTATCATCGCAATCGGTGCACCTGCCGGCCGAGTCCCGCAAGATCGGCCTGATCTTTCAGGATTTCGCGCTCTTCCCTCATCTAAGCGCCATCGACAATGTCAGTTTCGGACTGGCCCGTCAGTCGCGGAGCGAAAAACGCCGCACGTCAGCCGAATGGCTGGAGCGGATGGGTCTGTCTCATCGCATCAAAGCCTATCCGCATGAGCTATCCGGCGGCGAACAACAGCGCGTTTCGATTGCCCGCGCTTTGGCGGCAAAGCCGGTCGCGATCCTGATGGATGAACCGTTTTCCGGGCTCGACGTGACACTCAAGTCAGAAGTTCGCCGTACCGCTCTGGCCGCTGTCGCCGAGGCCGGCATTCCGGCGCTGCTCGTCAGCCATGATGCCGCCGAAGCCATGCGGGACGCAGATCGGATCGCCGTCATGAAGGATGGCGTGATCCTGCAGGAGGCTGAGCCGGAAACGCTTTATCTTAAGCCGGCAAACCTCTCTGTCGCCCGCGCACTCGGCCCGCTGCACTCGGTCCGTCGGACGAGTTTGCCAGAAGCCTGGCAAGCCATACTTCCGCAAGCCGATACCTATTACATGCGCCCGGAAGCTGTCCGCCTGGATAATGCCGGGGCGGTCAGCCTGACCGTGAAATCGGCCCAACGGACCTCCTCGCTGATCGAGATCCTGCTTGATCTTGGCAATGGCGACACGCTGAAAGCCCTTGCGCTGGGGGCTTTCTGCCCGGCCCCCGGAGATACCGTCCGGGTATCCCTTTCGCCGGAATTTGTCTTCGAGCAGCCGTCAGAGTCTGTCTGAGATTTCATGTGGCAGATGGCCTGTGGCCTCGCCAACGCCATAATTTTTACCTAGGCTGAAAGCTTGCAACGTCAGGCGGACCGCTCATGCTATCGCAGACCTTCAAGACAATGATGATCGCCGCAGCGACGTTGGCCTGCGGGCTGACGGCCTCTGCGCAAGGCTTCATCCGCGATGCCGAAATCGAAACGACGCTTCGCGAATGGACCGATCCCATCCTTGAAGTGGCGGGTCTGCAGCCGAAAGATGTCGGCCTTTACATCATCAATGATCCAAGCCTGAACGCCTTCGTGGCAGGCGGCCAGCGCATTCACCTGCATACTGGCCTGCTGATTGCGGCAGACTCGCCAGAGCAGATCAAGGGCGTCATCGCGCACGAGACCTGTCACATTGCCTGCGGACACACGATTTCGCGCTCTCGCGCCGCAGATGTTGCCAGCCGCCCGGCGCTGATCTCCATTGGTCTTGGCGTTCTCGCAATCGCTGCGGGCGCTGGCGATGCTGGCGCTGCTCTTCTGGCAAGCTCGCAGCAATTTGCAGCGTTGAACTTCTTCGTTCACACGCGCGCCGAAGAGGCCACAGCGGACGCAGCTGCGATCACCTACCTCTCCGAGCTTGGCGAGTCGCCGTCCGGCATTGTCACCTTTTTCGAGAAGTACCGGTATCAGGAAGTCCTCTCCGAGGCGCGTCGCTTCCCCTATTTCCGCTCTCACCCGCTTGCGTCTGACCGTATTCGCACCTCCCGCGCCCTGGCGCAGGAAACCGGCCTGATGGATGTACCAACAGACCCGAAGGTCCAGCACCAGTTCGAGCTGATGCAGGCCAAGCTCATCGGCTTCATCGAGCCAGCAGCACGGGTCTATCAGAAGTATCCGATCGGGGATGATTCCGAGCCGGCCCGTTATGCCCGCGCCATCTCATCGATGCAGTCATCTGATCTCTCGGCCACGCTGAAGGAAATCAACTCCTTGCTCGAGGAGTTTCCTGACAATCCATATTATTGGGAATTGAAGGGCCAGGCCTTGTTTGAAATGGGCAAGGTTGCCGAGTCGGTTGAGCCGCATGCGAAGTCTCTGGAGCTTTTGCCGGGCCAGCCGCTCTTGCTGATCAACTATGCCCGCTCTCTGATCGCGCGCGATGAAGAAGGTGACCTTGATGCAGGCGAGGACGCACTTCGTGATGCCCTGATCGCCGAGCCGGACAATTCCTTTGCCTGGAGCCAGTTGGCCATCGCGCTCGAAAAGCAAGGCGAACGCCCACAGGCTGAGCTGGCCACCGCTGAGTCCGCCTATCATATCGGTGACTATCAGCGCGCTTACATCTTCGCGGCACGTGCGCTTGAGGAGCTGCCGAAGAATTCGTTTGAGGCCCGCCGCGCAAATGACATCCGCAACGTGACAGACCCTGCCCTGCCTGAAAACGAACGCTATTGGCGCCGCCGCGGCTAAAGTCGATCACAGTATTGTCAGCAAGAGACGTGTTTCTCGTTGAAACAAACGCAATATATTGGCTGTAAGCACACCCCGAACATTAGTTGATCTGAGGATTCCCATGACACGCAAACTGGCGCCCCTCGCTGCGCTCACACTTGTGGCCCTGACACCTGCCTGTGCGCAGGGCGACGTCAATGTCGCCAATAAGGACGCCATCGAACAGATCGTTCGTGATTACATCATGGAGAATCCGGAGATCATCGAGGAAGCCCTCATCGCGCGGGCCCAACGCCAGCAAGCTGAAGAGACCCAGGCTGTCCAAGCGGCCATCGATGAGAATATGGACGCGATCTACAACAGCCCCGCGGACTTCTCCATCGGCCCTGACGATGCCCCTGTCACGCTTGTCGAGTTCTTCGATTATCGCTGCGGCTATTGCAAACGCTCAGCTGACTGGACGTTGGACCTGCCTGAAAAATACGACGGCAAGGTGCGTGTCGTGTTCAAGGAATTCCCTATTCTGTCCGCTGAAAGCGAAAAAGCTGCATTGGCCGCGCTCGCCGCTGGCGAACAGGGCCGCTACGCCGAAATGCACCGCGAATTGATGGAGCTCGATAATTCATCCGGCTTCAAACCAGAGGCCATCGACGCAGCCGCTAAACGAGCTGGCGTGGACGTCGACAAGATGCGCGCCGATATGAAGTCTGTGCGCCTGCAGAAGGTCGTTGCTGACAATAAGAGCCTCGCCCGCAGTATTGGCGTCGATGGCACGCCAGCCTTCTTCGTGGGCAACCAGCATGTGCCAGGTGCCGACACGGCGAGCGTCGCCCAGCTACTGGACGATGCGATCGAAAAGGCGAGCTAAGCCGCCTTCTAAATCAGTCCAGCGAGCGGAGAGGATGGGTCAGCATAGCGCTTTCGGCCCATCCGGCCGGCGAGATACGCTTCGCGGCCTGCAATCACGGCATGCTTCATGGCCCGCGCCATACGGATCGGGTCTTTCGCTTCGGCGATGGCGGTGTTCATCAGAACACCGTCGCAGCCAAGCTCCATCGCCATGGCCGCATCCGACGCTGTGCCGACGCCCGCATCGACGATAACCGGCACGCGCGACTGCTCCACGATCAGGCGGATGTTGAGCGGGTTCTGGATGCCGAGGCCCGAGCCGATCAAGCTGCCGAGTGGCATGATCGCGCAGCATCCGGCCTCTTCCAGCTTGCGGGCGTAAACCGGGTCATCCGAGCAATAGACCATGACCTCAAAACCATCGGCGATCAGCGCCTTGGCGGCTGTCAGCGTCTCTTCCATGTCAGGATAGAGCGTCTTCTGATCCGACAGGACTTCCAGCTTCACCAGATCCCAGCCGCCGGCTTCCCGCGCGAGGCGCAGCGTGCGCACCGCGTCGTCGGCCGTGAAGCAGCCTGCGGTATTTGGCAGATAGGTATAGGTCTCTGGCGAGACATGATCCTGTAGCCGGTCTTCTGCGGCATTGGAGAGGTTCACGCGGCGCAACGCCACCGTGACCATCTCTGCGCCAGCGGCCTTCGCCGCTTCAGCGTTTTGCGCGTAAGACGCGTATTTTCCGGTTCCGATAATAAGGCGCGAGCTGAACTCCCGCCCTGCGATGATGAGCTTGTCGTCTGTCATGGCTCACTGACCTAGAAAACAATTGAGCCGAACGCCAGTGCTTTAAGGCTCAGATCTGACATGCAAGATCAGGACAGGCCGTACTTTGCCGGATTGTCCCGGATATAGGCCTCCAGTTTCGGTAGCCCTTTGCGGATACCGGACTTCATCTGGGCGGAAATGAGCGGGCCAAGCAGGAATGGCGCCCGTGCCCGGAACCGCCAATCAAGCCGGCAACCTGTTTCGGTGGCGTGCACCTGATAATCCTCGACCCCTGCGTTGAGAGGCAATGTCGTCCGGTCGAAGCGGAACGCCATGCGGCTGCCTTCGTCCCAGGCAAAGAACACCTCCTCGACGATCTGGCTGCCGATCCAGACGGTACGCGTGGTGCCGACTTTATAGGGCTTCGGGGAGGTCCATTCGACCTTGGTGATCGGAAGCCACTTGGTCCAGGTGTCACCATCAAGGAGCGCCGCCCAGAGGACTTCGGGTGCAAACGGGAAATCATGGCTGACGAGGTGCACCTTGGACGCATCGGCGAGATAGGCTTCGCCGACTTCCTCAAGCTTTTTCGGTTCCTTGGCCATGCGTCGCCCTCCAGTGATCATGCCCCCGCTTCCAGCAAGCGATGGGTCATATCCGGGCTATCATTGCTGGAGCGGGACAGAAAGACACGCCGCAAGGGAATGAAGCGCCGTTTTCAATCAGCCGCCGCCCACGAACTGGACCACTTCCAGCCGGTCGCCCTCTTCAAGTTGCGTGGTCGCATGCTCTGATTTGGGGACGATTTCCCGGTTGCGCTCGATTGCCATGCCGCGTGGATCATCCGTCAGCTTGCTGACCAGATCGGCGACAGTCGCGTCGGCCTCGATCTGGAAAGGGTCTCCGTTCACAAAAACCTGCATAAGCGCTTTCTCCTGCGTCGCGCAACGGCTTGCCTTGCTCGCGAAAGCAGCGCAAGACCTTCTCCATGACGAAGCCGATTTATGTCCTCAACGGGCCCAATCTCAACCTCCTGGGCACACGTGAGCCTGAAATTTATGGCCATGAGACCCTCGATGACATCCGGGACCGATTGCAAGCCCAGGCCGATGGCCGAAAGCTTGACTTCCGCCAGACCAATTCTGAGGGCACGCTGGTTGACTGGGTGCAGGAAGCCTCACGCGAGGCCTCTGTCCTGATCCTCAATGCCGGGGCATATACCCATACCTCGGTTGCGCTGCACGATGCACTGCGCGCTTGCACCATCCCTTTGATTGAGGTTCACCTGTCAAATCCGGCGGCAAGAGAGGCTTTCCGCCAAACAAATTATGTCGCGCCCGCTGCTACAGCTTCGATTGCAGGACTGGGTTCGCGCGGTTATGAGTTTGCACTCGACGCCGCGATGAAAATGAAAGCTTAAGGACCAAAGATCTCATGAGCACCGCAAAAAGCGGCCTTGATACAGGCCTAGTCAGAGAATTGGCGGCCATCCTGCGGGATGCCGATCTGGGAGAAGTCGAAATCGAGCATGACGGCTTGCGGATACGCGTCAGCAAGTCTGGCCCGCCCTCCGCTGCGCCCGCACCGATCCAGTATGCTGCCGCACCTGCCCCGCAAGCGGCCCCCGCCGCTGCCCCGCAGCCAGTCGCGGCGCCTGCTGCACCTGCCATCAGTGCCAATGCGGTCACCAGCCCGATGGTCGGCACGGTCTACCTGTCGCCTGAGCCTGGCTCAAAAGCGTTTGTGGCGGTTGGTGACAAAGTGAAAAAGGGCGACACACTTATGCTGGTTGAAGCCATGAAGACCTTCAACCCGGTAGAAGCGCCCGAATCAGGCACGGTGAAAGAGATCATCGTGACTGATTCCCAGCCTGTGGAATTTGGCGAACCGCTGATCGTCATCGAATAAGGACGCCGGCATGATTGAAAAAGTTCTCATCGCCAATCGCGGCGAGATTGCTCTGCGCATCCACCGCGCATGCAAGGAAATGGGTATCGCCACGGTCGTGGTGCACTCGGAAGCTGATCGGGACGCCATGGCGGTACGCCTTGCGGACGAGAGCGTCTGCATCGGGCCAGCGCCATCTTCGGAATCCTATCTGAAGAAATCGCGCATCCTGGCCGCAGCGGAAATCACCAATGCCGATGCGATCCATCCCGGTTATGGGTTCCTGTCGGAGAACGCACAGTTCGCCGAAATGGTCGAAGCGCACGGCATCAAGTTTATCGGACCGACGGCCGACCATATCCGCGTCATGGGCGACAAGATCGCCGCCAAACAGGCAATGATCGATGCGGGCGTTCCCGTGGTGCCCGGCTCAGACGGCGGCGTGAACAGCATCAGCGACGCCAAGAAGGTCGCCAAGAAAATCGGGTATCCCGTTCTGATCAAGGCTGCTGCTGGTGGTGGCGGACGCGGTATGCGGGTCGCCAAGACCGAGAAAGATCTTGAAACAGCGGTCCGCGCTGCAAAGAACGAAGCAAAGTCAGCCTTTGGCGACGATGCTGTCTATCTTGAAAAATACCTCGGCACGCCGCGCCACATCGAGATCCAGGTGATCGCGGACACGCATGGCAATGTCGCCCATCTGTGGGAGCGCGACTGCTCGCTGCAGCGCCGTCACCAGAAGGTGCTCGAAGAAGCCCCATCCCCTGCCCTCAATCAGGCGCAGCGTGAAGAGATCGGCATGATCGTCGCAAAAGCCGTCGGCAAGCTTGGCTATCGCGGCGCCGGGACGATGGAATTCCTCTATGAGGATGGGAAGTTCTATTTCATCGAAATGAACACCCGCCTGCAGGTCGAACACCCGGTCACCGAAATGATCACCGGCATCGATCTGGTACGTGAACAGATCCGCATAGCCGACGGAAAGAAGCTGTCTTTTTCACAGGAAGACGTCATGCTTGTCGGTCACGCGATCGAGTGCCGCATCAACGCAGAGCATCCGGAAACCTTCGTGCCGTCACCCGGTACGATCACGGAGTTTCATGCGCCAGGTGGCCCGGATGTCCGCGTCGATAGCGCCGCCTATGCCGGTTACAAAATTCCGCCGCATTACGACAGTATGATCGGAAAACTGATCGTCCATGGCCGTACGCGCAATGAGTGCATCATGCGGTTGCGCCGGGCCTTGGATGAGATGGTCGTCGGCGGGGTGAACACCACGCTTCCACTCCACCAGCGTCTTGTAGAAGCGCAGGACGTGATCGACGGCAATTACGACATCCACTGGCTGGAGCGCTTCCTGGCCGCGAATAAATAGCGTCCGAAAGGACGACGAGGCTATGTCACACAGATTCGATACGGAGAAGCTGCTCGATTGCTATCGACGCGGCGTCTTTCCGATGGCCGATTCGCGCGATGACATGAATTTGTTACTGATCTCGCCGGAAGTTCGGGGCGTCCTGCCACTGGATGGCTTTCACGTCCCGCGGCGTCTTCGCAAGACGGTCCGCAAGGATCCGTTTCACGTCACCGTCGACATGGCCTTTAACCGCGTGATCGATGCCTGCGCCGAAGAAGTGGGGGACCGGCCGACAACCTGGATCAATGCGCCGATCCAGAACATGTATGCCGCCCTGCATCGTCAGGGGCATGCCCATTCCATCGAATGCTGGGAGAACGGCCATCTGGTGGGCGGACTTTACGGCGTGTCACAAGGCGCCGCCTTTTTCGGTGAGAGTATGTTTTCGCGCCGTACGGATGCGTCAAAAGTCGCGCTCGTGCATCTCGTCGCCCGCCTGATAGAGGGCGGCTATCAATTGCTGGATGCGCAGTTTCACAATCCGCACCTTGAACAGTTCGGATTGATCGAAATGTCGAAAAAGGACTTCATGCAGCAGCTGACCGCAGCGCTGGAGAAAGACGCCGACTTCTACTCGTCCGGAACGGCCGGGTCTGACAGGCTTTCAGGTGACGGCTGCTTGCAGCGAATTACCCAGACATCATAGACCGGGTGTTCCAGCGCGCTGAGACCTGGCGATGAGGCGAACATCCAGCCGGAGAACAGCATCTCTGGCTCTTCTGGCTGATCATCACCCCTGCCATTGGCCCGTCCGGCCTCTGCGGCCTCGCGCTCGACCTCGCTGGCAAGGCGCGGCTCCATCATCGTCTTGACCCGTGAGGCCGTCGTCGCCTCGACCTGCAGGAAGGCAGCGCTCTCAGGCGGCTCTTCCGGCGGCGTCTGATAGCAGACTTTCAGATCCACTTTCAGCGTGCCGTAAATCATCGGTTCGCCGACCGTGATCTCGAAATCCGTCGACCGCCCGGTAATCTTGTCGAGCGCGCGCAAGGTCGCGGATTCGTTCTGCTCGTAAGTCACGGCACTTGCTGACTGGACGACAAGAAACGAGGCCGATGCCAGCGCAGCAATCTTTACAAGGTTCACCGATTATCTCCCGGAGTGTCTGGATAGGCCTCTCCGAGTGAAGTCGATGAATCGGGAGATTCTGTGGCCGCTTCGTCCTCAGCAGCATTTTCATCTGTTTTGTCGGCGCTGTCGGCCTCATCGTCGCTGCCCGTCAGGTCACCGAAAGGCGAAGCATCATCGTCCGAGTTGCTATCGGCCGAATTACTGCTCGATGAACTGCTGTCATTGCTGCTGCTATCGTCGCCGCCGCCGTTCCCGCTGGCGAAAGATGCCAGCAGTGTCAGCAAATCGACGCTGCCCTGCGTGTAGAGAATTTCGCCGCAACCGGAGTCGCCGAAAAGTTGCTGGCCTTCGCCGCACGGTTCGATCTGGCCAAAGCCTGCGGCTGGCTCAAGATTGATGTAGCTGCCGCCAAGAAGGCCTTCAGACTGAATGCGGGCGGATGTGCCATCATCCAGTGGCACAAGATCTTTCGACACAGCGAACGTGACGAGCGCCTCGGCACGATCCACATCGAGTTTGATCGCCCGCACCGTGCCGACCTTTACGCCGGCCATGCGGACATCTGTCCCGCGATCGATGCCGCTGGCGCTATTGAAGCGCGCGCCAAGCTCGACGCTGCCAGATGGCGAGGACGCAGCTTCGCCGCCGCGCGCCATGGCAAACCATAGGAAGACGCCTGCGACAACCAGAACAGCGGCGCCGATTAGGGTTTCAAAGATTGATTCACGCATCGGGGGTCCAGGCCTCATAGTCTGCATCGGACTTGCGGCGCTCGCCGCCTTCGCTGAGCGAGCCTTTCGGGTGATAGGCAAACAGGGTGCCCGTCATGTTCGGCTTGTGGTCCGTTTCCCAGGCGCGGCGGTTGAACGGTTTTTCCGTCGGTGGCTCATCAAAGGTGAAGTGCAGCCAGCCATGCCACTCAGCAGGCACCTTCGAAGGCTCAGCCAGACCTTTGTAGATCACATAGCGCCGGTGGCGCCCTTCGACCGATACCTTGCGGTCCTGATAGTATTTGTTGCCATAGTCATCGGTGCCGACGAGGTCGCTTCGACGCTTTATGTCAAAGGCGCCGTTGACCGTAACGCCGTTCCACCAGGTGAAGAGCTTGAACATATCCGAATCCTGAAACTTGTGAGTTCTACTGGAATATGGAGCAGGTGGTGCGACGAATCCAGTTATGTATGCCGTCACATTATATGGAACGAGCCGTCAAGCCTGCGCCTCATCTTGTCGCGGCACAAAAATAAGGCTCCGGACGCCCAGAATGAAGGGACCGACATGACCCGCACGACACGATCTGACACTCTGATGCAAAGCGCAATCGAGGCCGGGCGCATCAGCCCTGTGCTTCCACTCGGCGCGCTGATGCCTGTTCCCGGCACTCCGGTATCTGCCCAGAACGGCGAAACGGCGATCCGTGAGGCGCTTGAAAAGCTCGGCCATATCGAAATGGAGCGTCGAACAAAGATCGGTCTCGCCGACCTCGTCGAGCAGCTGGGAACGGCGCCGCGCAATGCCGAACTAGCCGAAGCGCTTCTGGCGGGCCTGCCTGAGCCGATGATCGAAGCTGGCCTGCAGCATGAAGATGGATTCCCCGGCCTTGAGACATGGCTGCGCCAGTCCGCCATGGACTTGTCGGGGCAAGCACCGCTGAACCTCTCGGCAGCGGCCTATCTCGACATGCCGATGATGGCCGAGCATGCGCGCAAGGAAGGGCTGAGCTTCTGCGTCGGCGCGCCGGACGGCCTGAACGCAGAAATGCCCGCACTGGCGCTCGATATCTCCGCTTTCATTTCTGAAGCCGGGTTCGAGACCGATCTTATCGCTGATGTGCTCACCGCATGCGCTGGCGACAATGGCGAAGATATCGTCCTACTCGTTCACGGAATAGCAGCTGGTGCGATGGCGCTCGCGGCCAAGACCAAAACCAGCATGCCCGACACTGGCGCTTCGCTCGTGCGGGCAATGTCGGCGATCATTGATGGCGGCACTGTGGACAAAGCCGATGCAGACCGGATCGGACTGGCGCAAAAGGCAGAGTTTCCCGGTCAGTCCGGCTTCAAGCTCGCGATCGCGCCGCTTCTGGCGACGTCCCAGACGGAGTTCAATGCCGCAAGCGACGGTCTGTCGGGTGATTGCAGGCTGACGGTCACAGACGAAGATGCCGCCGTCAGGCTGACGGTCCCGGCACAACTCGCGCTGGAAGAAATCGGCGGCGAAGCGGCAGAGAAGGTTCGCGAAGCGATTGAGAATGGCTGTGACCTTGATGTCCTTCCCGTGATCAATACAGAAACGCTTCGCCTGCGCGGCTTTTCCGACGAGGCCATTTCGCGTGTCCGCAACGCCATCGGCGAAGGCCTTCCGCTGAGCGCGGCTTTCTCGCGCTGGGTCCTTGGCGACGATGTGATTTCACAGGAACTGAAACTCGCGCCTGAAGCCTTCGACACCGACGGCCACGGCCTGCTGCGTAGCCTCGGCTATTCCATCGAGAACATCGACGCCGCCGAAGAGGCTGCCAGCGGCGCGCCAGAAGCAGCGGCGCGTAGCGCTTTTGAAGCTGCTCAGCTTGGTGTGCCGGATGCCGTGGATTTCACCATGGCGACGTCTGCTGCGCTCGGTGACACGCTGGGCGACCGCATGATGATCGACGCCACCCATTGGAGCCTCGATCAGCGCCGCGACGCCGTGTCTGCGGGCCTTGCACTGTTCGTTGGCGCAACTGGCGCCGCGCAGGACGAAACCGTCGCCGAACGGATGGATGCAATACTAACGCTCGCCGAAGACATGCAGAGCGAGGAGCAGGCAGATGCGGTAGCCATGCCAGGCCTGCCTGCCGGCGCTGGGGTTAGCCGCACCCGCCTTCCCGACCGCCGCAAGGGCTACATTCAGAAAGCGACCGTCGGCGGCCACAAGGTCTATCTGCACACCGGCGAGTTCGACAATGGATCGCTCGGCGAGATATTCATCGACATGCACAAGGAAGGCGCCGCTTTCCGCTCGCTAATGAATAATTTCGCGATCGCGGTCTCGCTTGGCCTGCAATATGGCGTGCCGCTGGATGAGTATGTCGATGCCTTCGTCTTTACCCGGTTTGAGCCAGCCGGCGATGTCACCGGCAATGACAAGATCACCAAGGCGACCTCGATCCTCGACTATATTTTCCGAGAACTCGCCATTTCCTATCTCGGCCGGGATGATCTTGCCGAGCTTGGCGATGATGTCAGCCATGATGGGCTCGGCCGCGGCCTGAAAGATGGCACGCGCGAAGCCCCTCAGCCTCTGCCCGAAGAAGCGGTGCAATTTATCTCTCGCGGCTTCTCAAGAGGTCAGCTGCCCGACAATATCGTCATTCTCGAACGCAAGCGCGCTGAACGCGATGAGGCAGCTGCAGCGGCTGAAAGCGCTGAGACGGAAGAGGAAGACCCTGAATACCTCTCCCAGCCCTGCCCGCATTGCTCCAGCTTCACGTTGGTGACGACTGAGGACGAGAACACGCTGCACTGCGAAACCTGCGGCGAGGAAACCAGCCCGGAGGCTGTTTTCACGAAGAACTGACGTAGGAAACAAACTGGCAAGCCAATTGCGGTATGACGGGTGTACTGACAGTGAACTTCACACAGGTGTCCCATGTTGAAACACATCCTGATCGCAATGGCGGCTTTGGCCGTCGTTCTTCCGGCAAGCGCGCAGAATGCGGGCCAGATTTCCAAGGTCCGCAACGGCCAGTCCTGCCCCGGCTGTAATCTTTTTCAGGCCGATCTGGCGTATTATGACGCCTCTAACGTCGATGTTTCCGGCGCGCGCCTGCGTCAGAGCGACATGCAGCTCGCGACGTTCGACAACTGGAACTTCACCGGCACCAATCTTTCCGTCGCGAACCTTTTCGGCGCGCGTTTCAACCGTTCGAATTTCACTAATGCCAATTTTGAAAATGCGACCCTGGTGGGCGCGTATTTTGGATCTTCGCGCTTTCAGGGCGCTAATTTCTCCGGGGCAAACGTGTCCGGCGCCGATTTTCATCTTTCGAAGGGCCTGACCCAGTCACAGCTGAATAAGGCCTGTGGTGACGCATCAACACGCCTTCCGGCCGGTCTGAGCGTGCCGCGCTGCCGCTAAAAACACCGGCTGCGTGTGCGACTATCCCGCCACACCCGTCTCTTTCTAACAGTTATTACGGGGATTTCAGTTCAAAGTGTCGGCCGGCGAGCGTAAATTGGTCGCATGGTTGATAAACGGATAACCCTTTTCTTCCCTTTCATCGCGCTTGCGTCGTCCCTGGCGCTTGGCCCCGCCTCAGCTCAGCAGTCACCCACAACGCGGGTGGCCTGGGCCCCTTCATACGGCGGATCATGCGAAGGCTGCGATCTGCGTGGCCGCAATATGTCCGGCGGCGATATCTCAGCAGCGAACTATCCACGCTCTGACATGTCCGGCGCCTTCCTACGTGGCACACTCGCAAAAGACGTCAATCTTGAAGGCGCTGTCGCGCTTGGCACTGATTTTCGCCGCGCCACGCTTGATGACTCCCGTCTGAAGGGCGCTCATTTTGAAAAATCACGTTTCGAAAATTCAAGCCTGCAGAATGTCGATCTGTCGGACGCGGTCCTGTCGGGCTCCTATCTCAATGGGGCCAAGCTGAACGGCACGACAGCATCGGGCGCGGATTTCTCTGACACGCGCGCCATCGCGGCAGACTTCTCGGGCGCAAATCTGACGAATGCCCTTTTCATCAATGCCAATCTGCGCGCCGCGCAATTCAACAATTCGATCCTCGTTGGCGCATCGTTCAAGAACGCCAATCTCAGTGACGCTATCTTTTCGAGCGTCCGCCTGATCAACGTTATCTTCGACGGCGCTTCGGGGCTGTCGCAGGCGCAATTCAGCGGCAGCTGTCTAGACGAAACCACCCGTCTACCCGCCGGGATCAATCTTGAATTCTGTCAGCCCGTCGTCCAGCCGCTTTCTGATGACCTCGCTGGCGGCGTGATCCAGACCGCCGAAAAACAATAGGTTTCGGGATTGAAAAAGGGCGCCTCTCTGGGCGCCCTCTTCCGTTATGGATTTGCCTGGAAGACTGACTTGCTCAGTCTTTCTTCACTTGCGGCGCGAGACGAATGTGCAATTCGCGCATCTGTTTGTCCTCAACCGGTGACGGCCAGAACAGCGGATGCGCAAGGATCCGGACATCTGAAACCTCGTCACGGGACATGGCCCGAAACATGCCACCGACAGCAAACCGATCGGATAGGTTTTAGAGGTTCTACCCTTGCTGCGCCCCTAAACCATCCAGCGTCCACCATTCGCCAGGATTGTCTGGCCCGTGATGAAAGCTGCCTCGTCGGAAAGCAGGAAGGCAACGGTTCCGGCAATCTCGCCGGGCTGGCCCAGGCGTCCGAGAGGGATCGCCCTTGCCACTGCCGCCTTCTGCTCCTCGCTCCAGGCCGCCAAGGCCGCCGTCTTGGTCGCTCCGGGCGCCACCACATTCACGTTGATATTGTGCGGGGCGAGTTCATAGGCGATCGCGCGGGAAAACCCGATCACCCCGGACTTCACGGCCGAATAGTCCCAGCATTTCGGCCCGCCAGTGAGGGCTGCTTCGGAGGCGATACTTACGATACGCCCAAACCGTGCCTCACTCATCGCTTTCACGACCTGCCGGGTACAATACACGGTGGATTTGAGGTTCAGGGCGACCATGTGATCGAGGCTGCGCACATCGCTTTCGAGGAAATCGGTCGCCTTCGTTCGCGCATGGCCCCCAACATTGTTCACCAGATAGCTCGGGTCGCCCAGCTCCTCCCTGATTTCAGCGAAGGTGCCTTCAACCGAGTCCAGATCGGTACAGTCGAGCTGCCAGAACCGCGCCGTGAAGCCGGCCTCACTCAGGCGGGCAGCCTGCGCTTTTCCGCCTTCGCCGTCATAATCCAGTATCGCAACCGAATGTCCGGCCTCGGCGAGTGAGGTCGATACTGCTTCGCCGATCCCGTTTCCACCACCCGTGACCACCGCGACCCGGCGACTGGCGCCATTATTCGTATCTGACATGTTCTCCCCCTCTCTTATTGCGTGAGAGGGAGGCTACTACACCCCGAGCGATGGGCCCGCAATCAAGCGGGGGTGCACAGAGGGAAACACACTGTGTCCTCTCTTAGCCCCTCTTCGGCGGCTCGGAGATCTTGAGGTGCAGTTCCTTCACCTGCTTGGGTTCGACCGGTGACGGCGCGCCCATCATCAGGTCACGCGCCTGCCCGTTCATCGGGAACAGGGTCACGTCACGGATGTTCTCAGCGTCAGCCAGCAGCATGACGATCCGGTCCACGCCAGGCGCAATGCCGCCGTGTGGCGGGGCGCCATAACGGAACGCGTTCAGCATGCCGCCAAACTCCGCCTCAACGACGTCCGGTCCGTAGCCGGCCATTTCGAACGCTTTCAGCATCACGTCTGGACGGTGGTTCCGGATAGCGCCTGATGACAGCTCAATGCCGTTACAGACGATGTCGTACTGGAACGCCTTGATCTCGAGGATTTCCTCATCAGTCTTCGCCGCGACCAGCGCGTCCATTCCGCCTTGCGGCATGGAAAACGGGTTGTGGCTGAAGTCGATCTTCTTGTTGTCCTCGTCATACTCGAACATCGGGAAATCGACGATCCAGCAGAAGCGGAACACGCCTTCTTCGATAAGCTCCAGGCTCTCGCCAACTTTGTTGCGGGCCGCGCCGGCGAGCTTGTACGCATCGGTCTTGTTGCCAGCCGAGAAAAAGACACCGTCTCCGGCGTATAGCCCCATCTGCTCCAGCAGCGCTTTCAGATGCTCAGGCTCAAAGCCTTTCAGGACAGGGTCCTGGCTGTCGACGCCGCCGCCATCAGCCTCTTTCAGACGGGCATAGCCGAGCCCTGGTGCCTGCATCTCTTTCTTCGCCCATTTGTCCATCTCGTCGAAGAACTTGCGGGATTTCTCAGCCGCCGCTTTTGGCGCCGGAATAGCGATGACCTTGCCGCCGCCCTTGATGATCTTGGCGAAGATGCCAAAGCCGGTCTTGCCTTCATCGACGAAGAAGTCGGTGACATCAGAAAGTTCCAGCGGGTTGCGAAGGTCTGGCTTGTCGGAGCCATACTTCGCCATCGCTTCAGCATAAGGGATGTGAACGAATGGCTCAGACGGGACCGTCCGGCCCTTGCCTTCCCAATCTGCGAACTCTTCGAAGACGCCGCGCATGACCGGCTCAATCGCGTTGAACACATCGTCCTGCGTCACGAAGCTCATCTCGATATCGAGCTGGTAGAACTCACCGGGGCTACGGTCAGCGCGGGCATCCTCATCGCGGAAGCAGGGTGCGATCTGGAAGTACCGGTCAAAGCCGGACACCATCAGCAGCTGTTTGAACTGCTGCGGGGCCTGCGGCAGAGCGTAGAACTCACCCGGGTGCAAACGCGATGGCACGAGGAAGTCACGCGCGCCCTCAGGGCTCGATGCGGTGAGGATCGGCGTCTGGAACTCCATGAAGCCCTGATCGATCATCCGGCGGCGCAGCGATGCGATGACGTTTGAGCGCAGCACCATGTTCTTGTGCAGCGTCTCGCGCCGCAGATCGAGGTAGCGGTGCTTGAGGCGGATATCCTCAGGATAGTCCGGCTCTGCGAAGACAGGCAGCGGCAGCTTTTCAGCGGCGCTTTCAATCACCAGAGTTTCGGCAGGCAGTTCGACTTCGCCGGTCGGCAGGTCCGGATTGATCGCTTCCTTGTCGCGGGCGATGAGCTTGCCGGTCACCGTCAGAACGCTCTCTGCCGTGGCGCGCTTGGCGTCCTCGTAGAACGGCGCATTCGGGTAAACGACAACCTGGGTCAGGCCGTAATGATCTCGCAAGTCAATGAACAGCGCACCGGCGTGTTCGCGGCGGCGATGCAGCCAACCTGACAGCTTGACGGTTTCGCCGACCTGAGCCTTCGAAAGTTCGCCGCAAGTGTGCGATCGGTATTCGTGCATAATCCTGCTCCGAGGGTTCTGTTTCGCGGGGTGTGAGGTTTTCGTAACCTTCCCCTCGCCTTTGTCATGCGGATGCGATACGCAAGCGCGGCATGACTGACAAGATACTGACGCCGATTACACAGCAGGAAGAACTGCAAAAGTTCTGCGATTCCCTCTCGAAAAGCAGTTTCATCTGCGTCGACACGGAATTTCACCGCGAGACGACCTTCTGGCCCGAGCTTTGCCTCGTACAGGCTTCTGCGCCCGGCGTAGAGGGCCTGATCGACCCGATGGCGCCTGATCTGGACCTGAAGCCCTTTCTCGATCTGATGGCCGACACCTCGCGTGTGAAGGTGTTCCATGCCGCCCGGCAGGACATGGAAATCTTCAACCGGCTAATCGGGACGCCACCTGCCCCGATCTTCGACACCCAGATCGCTGCGATGGCGCTCGGCCTTGGTGATTCGATTTCGTATGACAATCTGATCCAGCGCACGCTTCGCCGGCAGATCGACAAGTCGAGCCAGTTTACCGACTGGAAGCGGCGTCCTCTTTCGGACAAACAGCTGACCTATGCGCTCGGCGATGTGACCCATCTGCGCGATGCCTACCTCCAGATGCGCGAACAGCTTGAGTCGCAAGGCCGTATGAAATGGGTCGCCGACGAAATGGCACAGCTATCCGATCCGGCGCTGTACGACACCAATCCGAAGAATGCCTGGCAGCGTTTAAAATTGCGCAAGACGCACAAGGATTACCTGGCCGTCTTCGCCGCGGTTGCGGAATGGCGCGAACGTCAAGCCCAGGCGCTGGACCGTCCGCGCCGGCGTATCCTAAAGGATGATGCAATCCAGGAAATCGCCGATCAGAAGCCAAAGACCCAGGAGCATTTCGACCGGCTTCGCGCCGTCCCGAAGGGCTTTATCCGCTCGCGCAATGCCGATGGATTAATCGAGACGGTGGAAGCGGCTCTTGCTGATCCAGATGCCTACGCCCCGCCTGCCCCGAAGCGTCAGCACAATCCGCAGACGCCCGCTGGCGCGCCGGAAATGCTGAAAGTGCTGCTGAAGGCCGTGAGCGACGACATCAATGTCGTCCCACGCCTGATCGCGAATGCATCCGATATTGAACGGATAGCGCGTGGTGAGACGTCTGACGACATTCCGGCGCTGACAGGCTGGAGATATGATGTCTTCGGCAAGAAGGCGCGGTCCCTGCTGACGGGCAAGCTCGCTCTGGCCTTCGAAGATGGGCAGGTTCGCCTGTTTGAACAGAACGCCTGATGCGGCACACTTAGTCGTTCAGCGGCACGTGGGCATCAAGATCCATGAAGGTTGCCAGCTGATCGAGCCGTTTGCGGACGGTCGCTGACACCATGTCCTCACATCCTTCGCGCACTTCCAGCGACAGTCGGGACTTCGACACTTTCAGCTGAACCTGTTTTAACAGCGGCGCGGTGCGGCCTGAATAAACCGCACCAAGCCGCATGGCTGCGCCCATCACGCGCGCCAGCTGATCGTCG
Organism: Henriciella litoralis; assembly: GCF_002088935.1. NCBI lineage: Bacteria > Pseudomonadati > Pseudomonadota > Alphaproteobacteria > Hyphomonadales > Hyphomonadaceae > Henriciella > Henriciella litoralis. Next base: position 166,565 of record NZ_NCSS01000006.1, on the reverse strand, counting down.
GAATCGCGGCCTAGACGGGCGAACTCCCCCGGCCTCTGGAATTTGTGCGTGTAGCGCGCGCCAATAGTATGGGCGAGCAGCACACGGTCTTCATGAGAGACGCTGCGTACCGGCGCACGCAGAATGAGATAATAGGCCATGTCGGCACGGTGATCGGGGTGAAACCGGCCGCCGCAATCGGCCATCATGCAGGCCGCGCGGAAAACGCGCTGGCGCGAATGGGTTTTCGGTAGCACGGGCTTGATGAACTCATAGAGCGCATGGCCAAACTCAAGTTGCGACTCGTCCAGTCGAAGGAAAGCAATGGTTCCATCAATCAGGGCGTCACCATGCGGCTCGCGGACCGATTCGAACAACAGTCGTTCGCCATGATCGAACAGGACGCCCTCACGCAGGCCATTGGCTGAAATGACGACTTCCTTGAACGCGCCAATATCAAACGCTTCATCGAGGACGAGCGCGGCGTGGATGATGGTATCGAAGCGACGCCCCACCAGCGATGAGATGCGGCTCGCCAACTCCTTGTCACGTTGCGTCGCGAGGACCTCGCGCGTGACGGTGCGGATCGCCTGTCCGTTCATGCGATAGCCGTGCAGGATGGCAAGCGGATAGGATTTGATCTCCATATGCACGCTCGCAAGCGCGCGCCATGAGCCGCCCACGGCATAGAGGCGGCGCGCCCCTGAGGTCAGAAGCTCTGATTGCTTGAGCACCTTGCGAATGGCCTTGCGGCGCTCGGACGGTTTGGCGTTTTCCATGTGCGACATGGCAAATGGGCCAAGCTTGTGGGTCTCGCCCATGCCGTCCTGACCGGCGGGCGTGATCCGATGGAATTCGAGGCTGGAGCCGCCAAGGTCTCCGACAATGCCATCTGGATGATCGAACCCGACCCGCACACCAAGCGCCGATAGCCGACCCTCATCCGAGCCGGACAGAATATGCAGCTTCGCGCCAAGTTCAGCGGCTGCCCGCCGCGCAAACTCGGCGCCGTCGCTGGCATCACGGACGGCCGCCGTGGCGACTGCGATGACCTGCGTCACGCCAAGCCCCGTAAGGATGGCCCGATAGCGTCTGAGAGCGGCAATGGCCTGCTCTACGCCAGACGGCGAAAGATGCCCGGTTTCAGGTAGGCCGCGGCCCAAGCCGGCCAGCACTTTTTCGTTGAAGTATGGCAAGGCGGCAGCGCGGGTGACTTCATAAATCACCAAACGGACGGAGTTTGACCCGATGTCGACAACAGCAGATTTTTCCGGCCGGAGCGCTGGCGTCATTTACTGCTCCGCTTCTTGGGTGCGAGCCGCGGCGGAATGGAGACCACCAGCGCATTGCCCCGGCCTGAGAGGCTCGGATTTTCCATGAAATAGCGGTGCGCGCTGAACCCTTCGCCGCGCTCTGGAGGACGCAGGCGGAAGAAATTGCCATCGCCATCCATCTCCCAGCTCTGCTCGTCATCATTGAGATTGGCAGTCATGATCTGGTTGAGGACCTGACGGTGAACGGTGGGGTTTTCTATGGGCACAAGGGCTTCAACGCGCCGCTTCAAATTCCGCTGCATCCAGTCTGCAGACGAGATGAAGACCTTCGCCCGGGCCGACGGCAAATTCTCGCCATTGGCAAAGCAGACAATGCGGGAATGTTCGAGGAACCTTCCGATCAGGCTTTTGACCTGAATATTGTCAGAGAGGCCCGGCACGCCGGGGCGCAGACCGCATATGCCTCTCACCACCAGCACGATCGGCACGCCGGCCTGGCTGGCCCGATAAAGCGCGTCGATGACGTCCGGATCGACAAGCGAATTCATCTTCGCCCAGACGCCGCTCGGCTTACCTGCCTTGGCGTTGCTGGCTTCATTGTCGATCAATTCGATCAGTTTGCTCTCCAGCGTGCGCGGGGACATGGAGATCTTCTCGAAGTCTGGCGCCTTCTCAGGCGGCTCTCGATAGGCGGTGATATAGTTGAACAGCTTGTTCGCATCGCGCCCGAGCGCTGGGTCGGCGGTGAACAGCGAGAGGTCTGTGTAAATGCGCGCGGTGAACGGGTGATAATTGCCCGTCCCGAAGTGGGTATAGGTCTGCAGTTTGCCCTTTTCGCGCCGAACGACGAGCGAAACTTTCGCATGCGTCTTGTAATCAATGAAGCCGTAGACGACTTGCACGCCGGCACGCTCCAGGTCTCGCGCAAGGCGAAGGTTCGTTTCCTCGTCAAAACGCGCTTTGATCTCAACAAGGGCTGTAACGTTCTTGCCCATCTCGGCCGCTTCCATCAGCGCAGCGACAATGGGAGAGGTCAGCGTTGTGCGGTAGAGGGTCTGCTTGATGGCGACCACATCAGGGTCGATCGCCGCCTGACGGACGAACTGCACCACAACGTCGAACGACTCGTACGGGTGATGCACCACGAAGTCCTTGGCGCGCACAGCGGCGAAGCAATCGCCACCCATTTCGCGGATGCGTTCCGGATAACGAGGCTCGTAAGGCTTGAACTGAAGGTCCATCCGGTCATCGATGATGAGCTCGGAAAGGTTCTTCATCCCAAGCAGGCCGTTGATGATAACGATGTCCCGTGGCTCTGATCCGATTTCGCGCGTGATGAACCCCTTCAGCTCTTCAGGCGCATCCCCGTCGATATGGATCCGGACGATGCGGCCGCGGCGGCGCTGTTTCAGCAGGATTTCGAATTCGTGGATAAGATCTTCGGCTTCTTCCTCGATCTCGATGTCGCTGTCGCGAACAATGCGGAAGACGCAGTGGCCGATGGAGCTGTAGCCAGGGAAGAGCATGTCCATAAAGGTCGCGATGACGCTCTCAAGCCGGACAAACCGGATGACAGAGTTGCGGCGGGTCGGAAGGCGAATGAAGCGCGGCGAGAACGCCGGCATCGGCACCAGGCCGACCATCGCTTCGCCAATGTGCTCTGGGACCAGCTGAAAGGCGACCGCGAAGCCGAGATTTGGAATGAAAGGAAACGGATAGGCCGGATCGACCGCCTGCGGCGTCAGGATCGGGAAAATATGGCTCTCGAAGTGTTCCGCAAGCCAGGTCATGTCGGCCTTCGACAGGTCTGACAGGCGCGCGACTTCCATTTTCTCATCGGCCATCGCGCTGCGAAGCTCTCGCCAGCAGGCCTGTTGAGCTTCCATCAGCTTGGCGGACTGTTTCTCGATCGCCTCGACTTGCTGTGCCGGCGTCATGCCTTCCTGGCTGCGGCGGGTAACCCCGGCGCGAAGCTGCTCTCGCAGACCCGCATAGCGGACCATGAAAAACTCATCGAGATTATTTGCCGAAATCGACAGGAAGCGAAGCCGCTCAAGTAAGGGATGGGTGACATTGTGAGCTTCTTCCAGCACCCGCTCATTGAACTTCAGCCAGGAAAGCTCCCGATTGAGGAACCGTTCGGGGCGCTTCATAAGCGCCGCGCCGTCTTTTACGGTCGGCATGTCGGACGTGTCCTTGGTGGTACTCATACTTCATCACTCTCATCGAAGAGCGACCGGGTTCCATCCATATCATCAAGGACTTCCCGCGCCAGGGGCACCGTGACTTCCCGGCCATCGCTCATTTCGTGGAGGTTTTGCACAAAACTCTCAATGACGGCATAATTTCTCTGAATTCTCGCCAGCAGATAGGTCTCCACATCACCTGGCAATTTCAGATAGCGACGTTTCATGGCAGCCTGAAGACGGATTGAGAGCATCTCATCATCCGGCGGGCCGAGTTCAATCAGTGTCATTGCCTTGAGGCGCGACAGGAGATCGGGCTGGCTGACGCGCCAGCGCGCCGGTGAAACATGCGATGTCAGCAAGACTGTGCCGCCTGAGCGAACCGAAAGGTTCAGCAGAGACAGCAAATTGCTCTCATTCGACACATTCTCGGCCAGCTCAATCGCGACCGGGCCATTGGCCAGCGCATCGATCTTCTTGTGCGATAGCTTGTCGAATGCCTTGGCGCTGAGCAATGCGCTACCCGATAGATCGCACCAGGCTTGCGCGGCCGTCGACAATCCCGACTGCGGCGCGCCGACCAGACAGAAGTGAGCTGTGCGCCAGTCAGGCCAGCGCTTCAGGACAGCAATCGCTGTCCGGTTGGAATCGGTGACCGCCAACGTATCCAGCGTGTGGCCGGATTCCGGGAATTCGAACTTCAGCTGGCGGCTTTTTCGGGGGGCCGGGTCGTCTCGCGTCAATGGTATCTCTATCAGCGCACCGATGTGATAGCGGAGGTCATGACCCACCCCATATCATCGGTTTCGAGTGTTACCCCCCGCTCACGAAGATTGCTGATCAGGCGTTGCTCATCACCAGCATAGGCGAAATGAACGACGGCGCCGCGCTTGGACAGGCCATCAATCGAGAAATTGAAGACAATCGGCGAGCGCGCGAGCGCATTTCGCAGCGAGTTCCACTCGACCAGTGACGTAAACAGAACGGTCGAGCTCGCCTCCGTGCGCTCTCCAGAGCGAACGATTGATTGTTCTTTCCACACCCTGTCCAGCAAGGTCGCAGCCAGATCAGCGGCCTCTTCCATGGTCGCGGCCGAGCCCGTTGTGCCGAGACCGGTCTCGCCTGCGGCCGTCGTGCTGCTGAGACGGACACGGTAGTTGCCAGCATCACCAAGCAACTCGGCCTTGATGCCACGCCGGGCGCCCGCCGCATTGACGTCGCCGCCCATGTCAGCCCAACCAGAGGAAGCGGTCACGCGCGTACCGCGCGATGTCACGAATGGCGCGAGCCGCCCAAAGGATTTGTCAGGCCAGGCCGAATTCCACGCATATGCGCCGCCTTGGCTCGTCACCGGGAAGACGACGGATTTCGGCGCAGTGCGATCAATGTAGGGAATGCTCCGCTCTTCCAGATAGGCACGAACCGTGGCCGGGTTGTACACGATGGCGAGCTTGCCGACATAACGGCCGCCACCGCGCTCTTCTTCTTCGACATCGACAGCCGCCGCGAGACGGTTAGCCGTCGCCGCACTGATCGAGCCGGGCGAAATCTTACCGGAAAGGTCCTGTGGCAAAGTGAGGCGCTCAAACAATTCGTACGCGCCTTTGATGCGCGCAGAGGTGAAGGCCTGCTGCTGGGCCTGAATCACGCTGGAGGCGCTTTCCTCAACCTCAATCTCCTGAATTGTGTAGATTTCTCGCAGCTGCGCCGAGGCGATACCGCTCGACATGACGAGGACACCCAATGTCAGCAGGATATGTCGAATCATTTGATCGCCTTTCTGAATCCCGGTTTCTATCGTCCTAGCAGGCCGTCGCAGGGGTGCAAACCGCTCGACTGGCTAGCAGAACATCGATCCACATGCTAACGCGCTTGACCCATGACGTCCAAAGACAAAACTCCACTTTCCTACAAGGATGCCGGTGTCGATATTGACGCAGGCGAGCGACTTGTTGATGCAATTTCTCCGATGGCGAAAGCGACCCGCCGCGCCGGTGTTATGGGCGGGCTTGGCGGCTTCGGCGCCCTATTCGACCTGAAGAAGGAAGGCTGGAAAGATCCGGTCCTTGTTTCAGGCACCGATGGCGTCGGCACCAAGCTGATGCTGGCCTTTGAGACGGGCATTCACAATACGGTCGGGATCGATCTTGTCGCCATGTGCGCCAATGACGTCCTCGCCCAAGGCGCAGAGCCGCTCTTCTTCCTCGACTATTTTGCCTGCGGCAAACTCGAAGGCGGGATCGCAGAAGCCGTGGTTTCAGGCATCGCAGAGGGCTGCAAACAAGCCGGCTGCGCGCTGGTTGGTGGTGAGACGGCCGAAATGCCCGGCATGTACCCTTCCGGACATTATGATCTGGCAGGCTTTGTTGTTGGCGCGGTCGAGCGCGAGCAGATTCTGCCGCGACTGGATGATATCGCCGCAGGCGACGTTCTTATCGGTATTTCCTCATCCGGGCCGCATTCCAACGGCTACTCGCTTATCAGGCGAATTGTCGGGCGCAGCCAGTTGAAGTGGCATTCACCTTCGCCCTTCGGTGAAGGCACGCTTGGCGAAGGGCTTCTGACACCAACCCGGCTCTATTCGAAAGCCGCCCTGCCCCTCATCCGCAAAGGCCGGATCAAAGGTCTTGCCCACATTACGGGCGGCGGCCTGACCGAGAATGTGCCGCGCATGCTGCCTGAAGGCACCGCGGCGAGGTTCAACCGGGCAAGCTGGGATATCCCAGAAGTGTTCAGATGGCTGCAGTCTGAAGGACATGTCGCCGAAGACGAGATGCACCGCACCTTCAATATGGGAATCGGCCTCGTCTTCGCGGTCGCTCCAGACCAGGCAGACATGGTGATCGCCGATCTTGAAGCGCTTGGAGAGGCCCCCGTCATCATTGGTGATGTTGTTTCGGCATGACCCGGCTGCGGCTTGGTATCCTGATCTCCGGACGCGGCTCGAACATGCAGCGTTTGCTGGATGCGTCTTCTGAGCCAGACTTTCCGGCAAAGCCGGTTATCGTACTGTCCAATCGGATAGATGCCGAAGGTCTGGAAACGGCCAAAGCGCATGGCGTGGAGGGCATGGCTGTTCCGCATGCAAATTTCGAAACGCGCGAAGCGTTCGAGCATGCGGTAGATACCGCCTTGCAAGCGCACGGCGTCGAGATCATTGCGCTGGCAGGTTTCATGCGGGTGCTGACGCCTTGGTTCGTCAGACGCTGGCAGAGCCGGATGATCAACATCCATCCCTCGCTTTTGCCGAAGTATCCGGGCCTCAAGACGCACGCCCGCGCCATCGAGGCAGGAGACGCAGAGGCCGGGTGTTCTGTCCACTGGGTCACAGAAGGCGTGGATGAAGGCGGCGTGATCGAGCAGGCCCGCGTCCCCGTCAAAGCCGGCGACACACCTGAAACTTTGGCGGATCGCGTCTTATTGGCTGAGCACGAGCTTTACCCGCGCGCCCTGGCCAAGGCCTGCCGAATAATCAGTGAACGGCCAGCGCGCTAAAGCTGTCCAGAAATGCCCGCAGGACGAGGTCCAGCGCCGGATCTTCAAACGCCGTTGCTTCGCTATCATGCATGGCCGCAATCTCGCGGATGTCGCGGATTTGCCGGGTCTGCTTCAGCTCCAGATCTCTTTCAGCACGATAGGCCAGCGGCCAACCTTCGAAGAGGCGCTGTGGAACCGTTTCGTGAAACAGGACCTGACAGTCAGCGTGACGCCAATCCCGTCGCACACGTGCGAAAGCGGCGGCCAGCGCTTCAGGCTGCCCTTCGAGGACCTGCAGAAACATGCCCTCTACATGGACAAGAAGGCCCGTCACCCGGGCTTCACGATTGGCATTGCGCGCCGATGCCAGAATATCCTGAACGCTGTCAGGCGTCAGCGTGTGACGTGGCCGGCTGATATAGATAAGGCGTTTCATTGTGCAGTCCCCGCAGCAGATTTTGGCGCAATCTGCCCGCTCCCGGTTAATGCTCTCCTACCAAATAAAAAGGGCTCCCCGGCAAATGCGGAGGAGCCCTCAATTATCGTGTCTGGATAGGTGTCAGACTAGCCGACGATATCGGCCTCAGAGAAGAACTGGCTGATTTCCAGCGCAGCGTTCTCTTCGCTGTCGGAACCGTGCACCGAGTTCTCGCCGATCGACTTGGCGTAGAGCTTGCGGATCGTGCCGTCTGCGGCTTCGGCTGGGTTGGTTGCGCCCATCACGTCGCGATAGGCTTTCACGGCATTGTCGCCTTCCAGAACCTGAACAACGACAGGGCCGGACGTCATGAAATCAACGAGTTCACCAAAGAATGGACGCTCGCTGTGAACGCCGTAGAAGCGCTCGGCTTGCTCACGGGTCATCTTGATGCGGCGCTGGCCGATAATGCGCAGGCCAGCTTTCTCGATAACAGCGTTGACGGCGCCGGTGAGGTTACGCTCGGTGGCGTCTGGCTTGATGATAGAAAAAGTACGTTGGGTCGCCATGATTGGCTCCTTGGTTAGTCGTGTGAAACTCTTGGCGCGGCCTATAGCGGCGCAGGTTCAAACGGGCAACCGCTACTGACACGCGGGCACTGTCGCGCTAAGCTGCCCACAACTGAAGGATGGGGAAACGAATGACCGGAATTCTCAAATTGATGGTGACGCTGGCCTTGCTCGTATCAGCGGCTTACGCGACGATCTGGTTATGGACCGGCACCCTCCCGGCCTATGGCGCTGAGATCATGGGCACGCTGGGCATCATCACGATTGTCTCGCTCGCCATTCTTTTGCTGTCGAAACCAGCTGGCTCCAAGCAATAGTCTAGCCGGCCTCTTTCCAGCCGCCCTGCTCGGTCTGCTGAAAATAGCGGGTCGTCAGCCCGGCATCGCTGGCGGCCTTGTAGAGTGAGCGGGCTTTGCCCCGCACGGGCGCATCACCGTCATCAAACATCACCATGCACCGCTCAAACTCAGCATGGATCGGCATATCCGCCCCATCCATAAGCAGCGCCACCGCGGCCTTGTTCACATTTTCGGGGGCCTCAGTGATCAACACGGGCTGCTTCGACGCGTCGAGACCGGCCGCTTCGGCCTGGCCATGCGGCAGGAAGCTTTGATCATTATAGGTCCAGAGCGCAGCATCGAGTGCGCCCCGGCGGCGGATGTCGGGGCTGACCGCAAGCACGCGCCAGCCCCGCTCCAGACATTTTTCAAGAAGTGGCCCGGCCGCCTGCTCAAGCGTTGTGCGCTTGAGGTGGTAGAACCACCATTCAGGTTGGCCGGGCTCGCTCACGCTCAGCTCTCGTGATTGTCCGCGATCCAGCGGTCGAGCAGACGTGGCCCGAAGCCGGAGGCCCAGCTTGGGTCGATGGGTGATTTCTCGCCTTCAACCCAGGCAACGCCCGCAATATCGAGGTGCGTCCACTTCTGGCCGTCACGAATGAAGCGCTTGAGGAATTGCGCCGCGGTGATCGAACCGGCGGCACGGCCACCAATGTTGCGCATATCGGCAAATTTCGACTTCAGCAGGCTGTCATACTCACTGCCGAGTGGCAGACGCCAGACGCGCTCACCTTCGGTCAGGCCCGCCTTGGTCAGCGTTTCAGCCATGCCGTCATCATTGGTGAAAAGACCCGCATGATGGTGGCCGAGCGAGATAACGATCGCGCCGGTCAGCGTGGCAAGGTCCACGATTTCCTTCGGCTTGAAGTACTCCTGCGCATACCAGAGCACGTCACAGAGCACGAGCCGGCCTTCGGCATCGGTGTTCTGGACTTCGATCGTCTGACCAGAAGCTGATTTCAGGATATCCCCGGGGCGGATCGCATTGCCGTCCGGCATGTTCTCAACGAGGCCAACAAGACCGACCACATTGGCTTTTGCCTTGCGCTTGGCGAGTGACAACATCGTGCCGACAACGGCAGCTGAGCCGCCCATATCGCCGCGCATGTCTTCCATGCCAGGTCCGGGCTTCAGGGAGATACCGCCTGTATCGAAACAGACGCCTTTGCCGACAAGCGCGACAGGTGCCTCGCCTTCCTTGCCGCCCGACCATTTCATAATGGCCATTTTCGATTCCTTGACGCTGCCCTGGCCAACACCGAGGAGCGCGCCCATGCCGAGCTTCTCCATCTCGGCTTCGCCCAGCACCTGAACTTCGAGACCGTACTTCTCGAGTTCCTTGATGCGATCAGCATAGGTCTGCGGATAGAGATCGTTTGGCGGCAAATTCATCAGCGTGCGCGCAAGCGCGGTGCCTGCAGCGGCAGCGGCCAGAGGCTCATAGGCCTTGGACGCAGCGTCAGAATTGGAGCCAACGACCGTGATCGATTCGAGGCTTGGCTTCTGATCGTCTTTCAGCTTGGTGAAATAATCATCGAACCGGTAAGAGGCGAGCTCTGCGCCCTGGGCGGCGCGCGCTGCGAACTCTGCGTCATCGATGTGGATCGCCATCGACTTGAAGCCGCTGCCGGCCTGCGTCTTCACCAGAAGCGCACCAATCTTTTCCTGCGCGCGGCCATCGCGGTCGGCTGGCTTACCGCCACCGATCAGGACAGCGCGGCGAGCTTTGCAGGATTTCGGCAGCACAATGTAGGCTTGCTGGCCATGCTTGCCGGTGAAGCGTTCCTGGGAGAGCGCTTCAGTCAGCAACCCACCCGTTTCTTCATCCAGCGATGTCGCAGCATCAGGCAGCGCCCCATTTTCGTCCACAACATAGGCAACGATTTCGGTGTCAGCCTGCTCGGCAAATGTAATCTTCATGAATTATCTCCGTTTGATGCAGTAACTAAGCATCGACGCGCGCCAATCAACTCGCTAGGCAAGGCCCAACACATATAAACTGCACCAGAGTGTAATGAAACGCATTCAGCGCTATCTCTTTCAACAAGTCTTCCGCTCTGTTGTCATCATTGTTGGCGGGCTTACGCTTCTGGCGATTCTCGCGCAGGGCCTGTCGCAAACAGACCTGATCGTCGAGAATCGGCAATCTGCGCTGACTTTCTTTTATGTTGTCGCGCTTGGCGCACCGCAGGTCATCGCCCTGCTGACCCCTCTGGCCATCTTCGTTGCGACCATCTGGTCACTGAACCAGCTGCATAGAGACAATGAAATCGTGGTTGCTGGCGCTGCCGGGATGACACGCTGGCAGATCGCCTCGCCTATTATCCGCCTCGCCGTCCTGGCCGCGCTTGTCCATCTGGCCGTCAATCTCTGGGTCCAGCCAACCGCGCAACGCCTTTTGCGAGAAACCGTGAAAGATGCGCGCGCTGATCTTGCATCCTCGCTCGTACGGCCGGGGCAGTTCACGTCGGCGGGAGAGGACCTCACCGTGTTTGCGCGCGAATCGCGTGGCGGCGACCTGATCGGTGTCCTCATTTCCGACAATCGCGAGGACGCCCGCGATTATCTCGCCCAACGCGGCCGTTTCGTTGAAGTTGATGGCGCCCCCAGCATCGTGATGTGGGAAGGCCAAATTCATCAGACGGATGCCAATGGCGCGCTGAGCATCCTTAATTTCGATCAGTCCACTTTCGATCTCACACCATTTCTGACTGATGCTGGAGCTGTGGTCCTGAAAGCGTCAGACAGATACCTGCACGAACTCGTCAACATTGACCGCACCAACTACCAGGAATTGCAGGACGAAGAAAAATTCATCGCCGAGGCAAATTCGCGCCTGACGACGCCGCTCGTTTCGATTGCCATGGCCCTCATTGCCATAATGGCGGTACTTGGCGGCGACTTTAACCGGCGCGGCTATTCCCGGCGGATAACCTACGCCACTGTGGGCGCGATGCTGCTCGTGATTGTCCAACTCGCTGTGCAATCGGCGAGCGCAGGAAGCGTGGCCGTGAACGTGGCGCAATGGATTGTACCGCTGGGGGCGATTCTCGCTATCTCACTTATCTTCTTCAACTGGCGAACCGGTAAGCAGAAGCGGATCATGGGGGCGCGGCGCTAATGTTCCTCAATCGTATCCAGCGCTACATCCTCTGGCAGTGCGTCACCGGGCTCATTCTGGTGCTGGCCATTTTCACCGCGACGATCCTTCTCGTCGATGTGGTCGAGCAATTGCGGACCGTGGGCGGCGACGTTGAATTGTCACCGCTTGAGGCTGTCCAGCTGTCCTTTATGAAGCTACCGAGCCTGGTCGAGCAGACATTGCCATTCTCGATCCTTGTGGCCGCAATGATTGCGTATAGCCGCCTCAATGCCCGCTCAGAGCTGTCCGTGATCCGCGCCAGCGGCCTTTCGGTCTGGCAGTTCCTGGCCCCGCTCATGCAGTTGTCAGTGGCACTTGGCCTGTTCTCGATGTTTGTTCTAAATCCGGTCGGCGCAGACCTCGCCAGCAGGTTTGAACAATCACGTAACACCCTCCTGATTGCCGGCGGCGTTCGCGTTGATTCGAGCAAAAGCGATGTCTGGCTCCGGCAGGGCGATGGCAATTCGCAAATTGTGATCCGCGCCGACAGTGTAGATGCCACGGGCCAGGTGTTCGAAGGCGTAAAAATGCTCGAGGAGGGCCGCGTCTTTGCCGATGGCCGCCCGATCGACCGATATGAGTTTGTACGGCGCATCGATGCCGAACGTGCGCGCATCGTGGATGGCTTCTGGCAGATCGAGAATCTCGTCGAAAACGTCCCCGGCCAACCGCCGCAGAGAATGGACAATCTCGCCATTCCGACCGATCTCGACCCGGACAGATTGCTTGACCGGTTCACGTCTCCCAACACGATCGGCTTCTGGAAGCTGCCCGGCTTTATTGCGCAGACAAGCCGTGCTGGCCTCGACTCCTCGCGCTTCTCCGTGCGGCTTTTCGGCCTGACGGCCATGCCGGTATTCTACACCGCCATGGGCCTGATCGGCGCACTGGTCTGTTTGCGGCTATCGCGTCTCGGAGGGACGAGCCGGCTCGTCGCAATCGGCACGATCTCCGCCATCGGTGTGTTTTTCATCATGCAGTTCTCGTCCAGCCTTGGCGCGTCCGGGGCCCTGCCCCCGATTATCGCCGCCTGGTCGCCTGCCCTGTTCGCACTCTTTGCAAGTCTTGCCGTTCTGGCTTACCGCGAGGATGGCTAGCGCTGACGCCGGGTTGACAGCCAACAGCGTCCCCACCAAGTTCCGGCGCTCTCTGGAGGTCCCCCTATGAAAGTTGTTATTGTTGAATCGCCGGCCAAAGCCAAGACGATCAACAAGTATCTTGGAAGTGATTACAAGGTGCTCGCCTCCTATGGTCACGTGCGGGATCTGCCGTCCAAGGATGGCTCTGTTGATCCGGAAAACGATTTCGAGATGATCTGGCAGGCCGACAGCAAGTCGGCCGGTCGCATCCGTGACATCGCAGACGCGACCAAGGGCGCTGACAAACTTATCCTCGCGACTGACCCCGACCGCGAAGGGGAAGCGATTTCCTGGCACCTTCTGGAAGTGCTGGAAAAGCGCAAGGCCCTGAAGGGCATTCCGGTTGAGCGGGTCGTCTTCAACGCGATCACCAAGTCTGCCGTCACGAAGGCGATGCAGGAACCACGCGAGATCGACCAGGAACTGGTTGATGCGTACCTCGCCCGCCGGGCGCTGGACTACCTCGTCGGTTTCAATCTGTCGCCGGTCCTCTGGCGCAAGCTTCCCGGCTCCCGCTCAGCCGGCCGTGTGCAATCTGTTGCGCTGCGCATCATCTGTCAGCGCGAGCTGGAGATCGAAACGTTCCAGGCGCAGGAATACTGGACGGTTGAAGCGGACCTGCGCGCCAAGGATGGCACGGACTTCAAAGCCCGCCTTCACGCGCTGGACGGCGAAAACCTCAAGAAATTCTCCCTGCCTGACGAAAAGTCGGCAACCGAAGCGCTGAACGCGGTGAAAGTGGGCGGCTATGAAGTCAGCTCGGTTGAATCCAAGCCTGTCCGCCGGAACCCGCCGCCGCCCTTCATTACCTCAACCCTGCAGCAGGAAGCCTCCCGCAAGCTCGGCTTTACCGCCAAGCGGACCATGGGCGCCGCCCAGAAGCTCTACGAAGATGGCCGCATCACCTATATGCGGACCGACGGCGTCAACATGGCCGAAGAGGCCCATGTCGCCGCCCGCAAACAGATCGAGAGCGATTACGGCGCGCGGTATCTGCCAGAAAAGACACGCCGTTACTCTTCCAAGGCCAAGAATGCTCAGGAAGCACACGAAGCGATTCGCCCAACCGATTTCAGCCTGCGCCCGGAAGACTATCGCGGCGATGGAGACCTGAAAAAGCTCTACACGCTGATCTGGCGCCGCGCTGTCGCATCCCAGATGGAAGCTGCTGTCTTTGAGCGGACCACGCTGGACTTCATATCCAAGGACAAGCGCGCCCAGTTGCGGGCAAGCGGACAGGTCGTCGTGTTTGATGGCTTCATCAAGCTCTATACCGAAGGCCGCGATGATGGCGACGATGATGAAAACGCCGAAGGCCGTCTGCCAAAAATGCAGGAAGGCGACCATGCCGACCTGAAAGAGGCAAAGTCCGAACAGCACTTCACGCAGCCGCCGCCGCGCTTCACCGAAGCCTCGCTTGTCAAACGGCTCGAGGAACTCGGCATCGGACGTCCGTCGACCTATGCCTCGACGCTGTCGACACTTGAGGACCGGGATTATGTCCGGCTTGAGAAGAAGCAACTGATTCCAGAGGATAAGGGCCGCCTGGTCACCGCCTTCCTCGAAAACTTCTTCGCGCGATATGTCGAATATGACTTCACCGCACAGCTGGAAGAGCAGCTGGACGTCATCTCTGACGGCAAACTCGACTGGAAAGCCTTCCTGAAAGACTTCTGGACCCAGTTCCAGGCCTCCATCGCCGAAACCAAGGAATTGCGGGTCTCGGATGTTCTCGACGCGCTCAACATCGCGCTCGGGCCGTACGTCTTCCCGAAAAAGGATGAGAACGGCAATCCGAAGGAAAACCCGCGCGAGTGTCCGCTCTGCAAGGAAGGCGAACTGTCACTGAAGCTTGGCCGCCACGGCGCTTTCGTTGGCTGCTCGCGCTATCCAGACTGCAAGTTCACGCGCCCCTTCTCTGCTGACGCCGAGCAGGATGGCTCGATCAGCCCTGACGGCGAGGAACTTGGCGTTCACCCCGATACGGGCGAGCCGGTCCTCCTGAAAACGGGACGTTTCGGCCCCTATGTCGAGACTACGCAAGCCGAGGAAAAGCCGCGCCGGACAAGCCTGCCGAAAGGCTGGGAACCGCAATCGATCAATCTCGAACGCGCCCTGCTGCTCCTGTCGCTCCCGCGCGAGGTGGGTGTGCACCCCGAAGATGGCGAGAAAATCGTCGCCAATCTCGGCCGCTACGGGCCGTATGTGCAACATCTGCGTACCTTCGCGAATGTCCCGACGGTCGAAGAATTGTTCGATATTGGTCTCAACCGGGCGGTCACGCTGATTGAGGACAAGAAAGCCAGCCGAGGCGGCGGTCGCGGCAAGGCTGAGCCACTGAAAGAGCTCGGCAAGCATCCCGGCGATGATGAACCGATCCATGTCTTCGCTGGCCGGTACGGCCCTTATGTCAAGCACGGCAAGACCAATGCGACACTGCCCAAGGATCTGACGCCAGAAACCGTCACGCTTGAGCAGGCCATTGAGCTGGTCGACGCAAAAGCGAAGAAACCGGCTAAAAAGAAAGCGGCCGCAAAGAAGCCAGCCGCAAAGAAAAAGGCGCCAGCCAAGAAGAAGGCCGCCCCAAAACCAAAGACCTAAGTATCGAGATTGGTGCTTTACTTTCGAAACAATCGTTCCAGTTCACGCGTTGGATACATAATAGCTGCGACCGGTTGAATAACCTGTCGCCCAGCACGCGAAAGGAATACGGATGACTGACCCGAAACTCGACAAAGAAGAAGCCCGTCAGGGCGAAACCGGATTTGGAATGCGGTGGGTGCTTATCATTTCGGTGGTTGCAGCCATTGTTGCCATCGGATTGCTGTTCGGGGTGCTGTCAGGCTGATATGGCTTTCCCGGCGCATCTGAATGAATTCGAGCAAACGGGAACAGAATCCACTATATCGAAAACATGAGTTTTCCCGACCGCGAGACTGTTCTCGACTTCATCGACAAAAATCCAAACCTGACAACAAAGCAGGAGATCGCCCGTGGCCTTCACGTTAAAGGCCGCGAGCGACAGGCCCTGCGCCAAATCCTGAAAGAGCTGGAAGCCGACGGGACGCTGGAGCGGACCGGCAAACGCGCCTGGGCAAAGGCCGACACACCGCCGCCAACCGGCGTCATTGAGTTTGAAGCCATTGACGAAAATGGCGACCTTGTTGCCCGCGCCGTTGGTAAGGAAGGGACATTCGGCCCTCCCATACACTTTACTGGCTATCAGGGCAAAAACCGCGGTCCTGCGCCGGGCGTGGGAGACCGAGGCCTCGCAAGCGTCAAGGAAACCGGCGGCGAATATCGCGCAAAGCTGATCAAGCTGTTTGAAAAGCGTGATGAAGAACAGCCAATGACCGGGCGCTATGAGCGTACGCCGCGCGGTGGACGGATCGTTCCGGCGAACAGACGTGACAAGCGCTCCCTGCTGATCAGTGAAGCTGACCGCAATGGCGCAGAAGATAATGACCTCGTCACGGCCATGCCGAAGCCCGGCAAGCCAAACGGCCCCGCCTTTGGCATCGTCACCGAAGTGCTCGGCCGGATCGATGATCCACGTGCTGCATCGCTGCTGGCGATCCATGCGCACGATATTCCGGTCGAATTCCCGGCAGACGTTCTCAACGAAGCCAAATCGATCAAACCACTTCCAGCCAAGCGCGAAGACCTGACCGGCATCCCGCTGATCACCATCGACCCCCACGATGCCCGCGATCATGATGATGCGGTCTATGCCGAAGAGCTGAAAGACGGCTGGAAGGTGATCGTCGCGATTGCCGACGTTGCCGCCTATGTCCGCCCTGGCACCGCGCTCGACCGCGAAGCGCAGAAGCGTGGCAACTCAACCTATTTCCCCGACCGTGTCGTGCCGATGCTGCCCTTTGAGCTGTCGGCTGACGCCTGTTCGCTCGTCGAGCTTGAAGACCGTCCGTGCATGGCCGTGGAAATGATCTTCGACAAATCGGGCACGAAGCGAAAGCACCGCTTTATCCGCGGCACGATGAAGTCTGCTGCTAAACTCTCCTATGAGGAGGCTCAGGCCGCGATCGACGGTAAGCCCGGAGGCAAGGGCGAAGCTTTCCTTGAGCCTGTCCTGAAGCCGCTCTGGGGCGCCTACGCCGCTTTGGGCAAGGCGCGGGCAAAACGCGCGCCTCTGGAACTCGACCTGCCGGAAAAGCGCGTCGAGATCGGCGAGGATGGCAAGGTCGCCGGGATCATCGAGAAAGAACGCTTCGACGCGCACAAGCTGATCGAAGAATTCATGATCCAGGCGAACGTCGCTGCAGCCGAGACGCTGGAGAAGGAAGGCTCGCCCCTGCTCTACCGCGTCCACGATCAGCCATCGGATGCCAAGCTTGCCGCGCTCGCTGACTTCCTGCAAACGCTCGACATCAAATGGCCGCTTGGCGAGAAACCACAGACAGGCCGGTTCAACCGCCTTCTGGCGGATGCAATTGATACCGAACATGCTGGCACGATTTCGGAAGTTGTCCTGCGCTCGCAGGCCCAGGCCGTCTATGCATCAGAGAATAATGGCCACTTCGGTCTGAACCTCCTGCGATATGCGCACTTTACCTCGCCGATCCGTCGCTACAGCGACCTTGTCGTTCACCGCGCACTGATCTCGTCGCTGGGCCTCGGTGATGACGGGCTGACCAAGGAAATGGCCGCAGGCCTTGAAGATCTTGCGAGCCATCTGGTCTCGACCGAGCGCCGCTCCATGGCCGCCGAACGTGAGGCGACCGACCGTTATCTCGCGCTCTATCTGTCCGACAAGGTCGGTGCAGAGTTCGAGGGACGGATCACAGGCGTCACGACAGCCGGCCTCTTCATCAGACTTGCCGGGACAGGTGCAGACGGGTTTGCGCCGATCTCAAAACTCTCCAGTGACTTCTGGGTGTACGACGAGGCCTCCATGTCGCTGATCGCGCGTGGATCAGGCAAGCGGTTTGAAATGGGCCAGATCGTTCGCGTTGAACTGGCGGAAGTTACACCGCTTCAAGGCGGCCTGTTATTGAACGTTATCTCCGACCCGAAGCCGAAGCGTCCCGGACAGAAAGTTCCGGCTTCGCGCAGCGGCAGGGCTGGCAAACCCGGGCGCCCACGTGGCATTCGTACGGGCAAGTCCCGTCATAAGGGGAAAGGCAAGAATAAGGGAGGAAAGCGCTGATGCCTGTCAAACTCGGCACCGCTTACGACAAGGAAGGCGACGGCGACGTTATCCAGAAGGATCGCCCGACGCCCCGCCCCAAAGACGCCGCCACCCTTATCCTCGTCCGGCGCGATCAGGCCCAGCCGCGCCTGCTCATGGGCAAACGCTCCGGTCGCCACACCTTCATGCCGGATAAATACGTCTTTCCTGGCGGCCGTGTAGACACCGCTGATGGGCGTGTTCCGAGCCTCAGTGAGTTCCGCCCCACCGTCGAAGCCAAGCTGGTCCACAAGACGCGCCGCAAGCCGCGCGCTTTCGGGATGACGGCCATTCGTGAGATGTTTGAGGAAACTGGGCTGATCGCTGGCCGCTCTGCAGAGTTTCCAGGCCAACCCGCCCCCGACTGGGCAAAGTATGCCGCTCAGGGCGCTGCGCCATGCCTCGAAAATCTGACATTCATCGGCCGCGCCATTACCCCGCCCTACCGGCCAAAGCGTTTCGATGCTCGCTTTTTCATGGCTGAGGCAGAAGACGTCCTGATTGACGAGCGCCCGGCAGTCGACGGCGCGGAGCTCCATGATCTGCAATGGGTCACGCTGAAAGATGCCATGGGGCTCGACCTGCCCAACGTCACACGCTTCATGATCGGCGAGATTGATGAGCGCCTGAAAGCGGGCGATCCGGAATCGCTTGATCCACCATTCCTGCGCTGGACGCCGGGCGGTCATTTGCAGGACCGCATTTAGACTTCAGCTGAATGTGTTGCAGTGCTTGACTTTGGCAGGCACGACCTTCATTAAGCGCCCTTCGAATTCAAAGAACATCTGTAAAGAGCACCCGTCATGGCCAAGCCGACCACAATCAAGATTCGCCTGAACTCGACCGCCGGGACTGGCTTTTTCTATGTCACGAAAAAGAACCCGCGCAACATCACCGAAAAGATGGTGATGAAAAAGTACGACCCTGTCGTCAAAAAGCATGTCGAATTCAAGGAAGGCAAGATCAAGTAAAGTCTTGCTACCAAACAGTTTTCGAGAAAGCCGGGCCCTCAGGGTCCGGCTTTTTTCTTTGGTCCTAGTAGGATTACCTATGGAGCAAACAGGTGCGGTCGGTTGTTATTCCTGAAAAGCTAAGGAGGTTCCAATGGCACTGGAGTTCAACAAGGTTGTGGCCGTAATTGATATTGATGACGGCCTTGCGCCTCTCATCATGGACGTTGCGCGACGAATGACAGCGCCAGATGGCGAGTTGCATGCCATCGATTCAAACCCGTTCATCACGACGTTTGAATCGCCTTATGCCGCAGGCGCCATCGAAGCCGACGCGCAGGCTCATGAGGCAGATGCCACGCGGCGCAAGGAGGATATGGACGCGCTCGCAGCTACGCACGGCCCGGGCGCACACGTCGCAGTGTTGGACGGCAATCCATCCCGCGACGCCGCTAGCTATGCAAAGAAAATTGATGCCGATCTGATCGTTATCGGGTCACATCAGAAAGCCTGGTGGAAGCGCTTGCTTGTCGGCTCTGAGAGTTCAGACATGCTGCGCGAGGCGCCCTGTGCCGTTTTTGTCGTGACAGAAGCCCACAGACGCCGGGCCGGAAAAGCCTAGGCGGCGATGCTCATGACCTGGTTGCGACCAGACGACTTTGCCCGGTAAAGCGCGTCATCTGCGCGTTTGAGCATATCTGCAGCCGTATCGTTTTCGCCCGCAAAGGTTGCGACGCCCGCGCTGACCGTGACATCGATCATCGCGCCCTGACGGGGATCAACGACGAACGGATCGGCTGCAATTGCGCGGCGGATGCGTTCACCTGCGCTGCACGCCAGATCACCCGTAGTCTCCGGCATGATCACAAGAAACTCTTCGCCGCCAGGGCGGCAGACAATGTCCTTCGGGCGCACATTCGCGAGCAGACGTTCGGCAAATTCCTGCAGGACCAAATCGCCCGCATCATGCCCATACTCGTCATTGACCCGTTTAAAGTGGTCGATATCGCATGCGACGACGGACATAGGCGTCCCGCCGACAGCCGATCGCTTCATCCATTGCGCCAGCTGATTGTTCATATAGCGGCGATTGTAGAGGCCCGTGAGCTGGTCGATCACCGACAGTTCAAGACCGCGGTCCACCCGGTTGCGCAGAATCTCGACATAGCGCGCGCGCTTTGTCTGTGTGTTGATCCTGGCAAGTAGCTCTTCTTCGAACATGGGCTGCTGAATCACATCACTCGCCCCGAGCTCCAGCGCGCGTGCAGCGATTTCCCGGTCGTTCTGATCTACCGACACAATAATCGACAGGGCGCGCGTGGCTTCGCTTGTGCGCAGATGCGCGCAGAGCCGCAGCGGGTCGTAACTTTGATGGCTTAGGCCAAGAACGACGATATCGAGGCGCTTATCACCCCTCGCTCGCAATTCTTCGGCCTCTTCCAGCGTAAAAACACTGTGGCCGGCTGCTTCGAGCGGTCCGCGCATGCGTTTGATGTTGTGTGGGTTCGTATCGACCACCAACACATTGACCTCGCGCCGAAGCGAATCGATTTCGTCATCGTTGAAAGCCCCGGATCGAACGCCGCTGGCTTCGCGCTGGCGCAGCTCACTGGTGACGGCGTTGTATCTGCTGAGCGCGCTCAGGCGGGCCATCAGAGCGAAATCATCCACCGGCTTGGTCAGGAAGTCATCAGCCCCGGCATTCAGCCCCCGGACACGGTCAGATGCTTCGCTGAGCGCGGTCAGCATGACGATGGGAATGTGGGCGGTGTCGTTATTTTCTTTCAGGCGCCGGCAGACTTCATATCCATCCATGCCGGGCATCATGACATCGAGGAGGATGATGTCGGGCATTTCGCTCTGGGCCATCTCCAGCGCCTGATGGCCGTTTTCAGCCAGCAGCACCGAATAATACTTCGCCTCAAGCTTCGCCTTCATCAAACGCCGGTTGGCGAGGATGTCATCGACCACAAGGATACGCGCACTCATGCAGCTTTCCTGTCGGTTGTCAGCTCTTCAACGGTCGAGCGGAACGATCGCATCTGGATCGGCTTTGAGAGATAGCCTTCGCAACCTGCCTCGCGGACCCGCTGCTCGTCAGAGCGCATGGCGAAAGCTGTCACAGCCAGGACCGGGATATGGCGCGTTGTTTCGTCATCTTTGAGCCACCGGGTGATATCGAGACCAGAAACTTCGGGCAGCTGAATATCCATGACGATCAATGCCGGCTGATGCGTGCGCGCAAGCTCAACCGCCCTCGCCCCATCGCGGCATTGCAGCGTGTCAAAACCAAACGCATCGAGGAGGTCGCAGAACAGGCGCATGTTCAGCTCATTGTCCTCGACAACGAGGACCTTTTTTCTTGCGCCTGACGTCATGTCGATCGTCTCACCCGGATCCAGTTACCTTCTACGATCTTATACTTACCCGATAGAGTCTTAAGCTTTGTTTGAATTCACGCCGCGAACTTGCCGGAAAGCGCGGAACATGAGATGAACAAACATGCCAAGCCTGTGCCGGGACTGCTCAACTATCATAGATAGCGATCGTGCAAACTGCAGCAATTGCGGCAGTTCGCGTCTCGTGGCACACGCGCGCCTGCCGGAACTGTCGGTGGCGCATATCGATTGCGACGCCTTCTATGCCGCCATCGAAAAACGAGACAATCCTGACCTGCGCGACAAGCCCGTCATCGTCGGAGGCGGGACACGGGGTGTCGTCGCGACATGCTGCTATATTGCGCGGCTCAACGGTGTTCGATCGGCCATGCCCATGTTCAAGGCCTTGAATGCCTGCCCGGACGCCATCGTCATCAAGCCGGATTTTCGGAAGTATTCGCAAGCGTCCAGAGAAATTCGGGCCAAACTGCAGGATCTGTCGCCGCTGGTTCAGATGGTCAGTATCGATGAAGGCTATATCGATCTCTCCGGGACAGCGCGCCTTCATGAACACGCGCCGGCGTCACTTCTTGCGACCCTCGCCCGGGAGATCGAGTCGGAGGTCGGAATCACAATTTCAATCGGCCTGTCAGCCAACCGGTTCCTCGCCAAGATGGCGAGCGAACTCGACAAGCCCCGCGGCTTTGCCGTGATCGCTCCTGAAGATGCCGAAGCGATTCTCGGGCCGATGCCAATCAATGCGATCCACGGCGTCGGACCAGCCTTCGCCAAACGGCTTGCCCAGGAGGGCTTGCGGCTGATCAGCGATGTGCACCAACGCAGCCGAACCGATCTGATGCGCCGCTTTGGCGAAAGCGGACAGCACCTGTGGGACCGGGCACACGGCATCGACAATCGCCGCGTCTCACCAGACCGTGAGCGCAAATCGGTCTCGGCCGAGCGCACCTTCAATGAAGACATCTCAGACCCAGATCTGCTGGAAGACCGGCTCTGGTCGGTTTGTGAGGAAACCGCGACGCGGGCCAAGGAGCATGGCGTTGCCGGATATGTCGTGACGCTCAAGCTCAAGACAAAAGACTTCCGCTCACTCACCCGCAGCGTGACACTGTCTGATCCGACTCAGCTGGCGCAGACCCTGTTTCGCACCATGCGGCCAGTCCTGGCGCGCGAAACGGCTTCGCGCACACCCTACCGCCTAATAGGCATTGGCATTTCTGATCTTCACCCGGCTGGCGATGACCATGTCGACCTGATTGATCCCGGCGTCGCCAAACGCGCGGCCGCTGAAAGAGCGGTGGATAAAGCGCGCGGAAAATTCGGTGCCAGCGCCGTACAGACGGGCCGCGCCATGCGGCTTGATCACCGAAAACGCAATTGACCCCAGCAATCACCTTGCCCGCAGCTTGCCGGTGCGTCTAAGACGTGTAGCGTCACTTACAAGCTGGAGCGCCCCCCCTTCATGAGCACGCCCGAAGCCAATCTGGTCAAACTCGGAATCACCCTGCCTGAACCCATGAAAGCGGTCGCCAATTACGTGCCCTTCGTCATATCCGGTCAGCATCTCTATGTGTCTGGCCAGGTCAGCACGACGCCGGATGGCCTGATCACCGGCCGTGTCGGAGAGACGATGGACTTGCCGGCCGCACAACAGGCGGCCCGTCGTTGCGGAATCAATCTGCTCGCCCAGTGCAAGGCTGCCGTCGGCGATCTGTCGAAAATCAAGCGTGTCGTGAAACTTGGCGGATTCGTGAATGCGCATGGCCTGTTCACTGACATCCCACAGGTCATCAATGGCTGTTCTGATCTGATGGTGGAAGTATTTGGCGAAAATGGTCGGCATGCCCGTTCTGCCGTCGCCTGCCCGACCTTGCCACTTGGCGTGGCTGTTGAAATTGACGGCGTCTTCGAAATCGAAAACTGAGGTCCGTTTTGGCAACCAGATTCCGACTTAGAGATCATGTCTACGCCCATCGCGGGCTGTGGGCGAAAGACACTCACCCTGAAAACAGCCTGGAAGCGATTCTTGCCGCGGGCGGTGCCGGGCTTGGGTGCGAACTGGATGTGCGGCCTGCCGCCTGTGGCACGCCGGTCGTCTTCCATGACGCCAAACTCGACCGGATGACGGATACGTCTGGCCTTGTCGCAGGCCTGTCTGCCGAAGAGATTACGTCGTTGCCGCTTAAGGGCGGCGGCACAATCCCGACACTGGAACAGGTGCTGGATGCCTGGACGTTCGACACACCCATCCTGATCGAACTGAAGATCGACGGCGAAACCGATGCGGAGGGCTTTACAGCGCTCTGCGCAGAGCTGGTCGAGCGGTTTCAAGGCAAGGCGGCGATGATGAGCTTCAGCCGCCGGGCGCTCTCAGCCATTCCCGATGACATCATGAAGGGCGCGCTCATTCTGCCGAGTGAATTGTCTGAGGATATTACTCTGCAGGCCCTCGTCAGCACCTCTGCAGCGCTGCGGCCAGACTATATTGGCGCGCACACGTCAGATGCGCAGGCCGTCGTCACAAATGCCAGCGACTATGGTCTGCCTGTCGCGATATACACGGTGAGCAATGCCGAAATGGCAGAGCAGCTCAGCGCCCTTCCTGTGGCCCAGATCTTCGAAGGCTTCGATCCGGCCTTTGCCGGACACGCACGCTGACTTACCATCCTCCTCATGGATGACGCCCACTTCAAGATCAGACTGGTGCACGGGCTCAATGAGGTTGACCCGGACGCATGGAATGCGCTCGCCAATCCGCCCGGCCTGGAGTTCGACCCTTTTCTGAGCTGGGAATTTCTGGAGGCGATGGAATCATCCGGTGCGGCCACGCCGCACACCGGCTGGAGCCCGCATCATCTGCTCATTGAATGGGCCGATCAGGGCCTCGTCGGCGCCATGCCGCTCTATCTGAAGACCCATTCGCAAGGCGAGTTCGTCTTCGATCATAGCTGGGCCGATGCCTATGAGCGCGCTGGCGGTCATTACTATCCAAAGCTGCTCTCGGCCGTCCCCTTCACGCCGGTCACAGGTCGACGGCGTCTGGTGCGGCCCGGGGCACCGGATGACGCGCGGATCTCCAACGCCCTGCTCGCAGGCGCCATACAGATCGCGCAGCAGAACGACATTTCATCGCTGCACATCAATTTTATCGAGCGCGAAGACGCCGCCGACATGGATGAGGCGGGCCTGCTTATCCGGACAGACCAGCAGTTTCACTGGCACAATGACGGCTATGAAAGCTTCGATGACTTCCTTGCCGTGCTTTCCTCTTCCAAGCGCAAGAATCTGCGCAAGGAGCGCGCGAAGGCGCAGGAAGGCCTGACCTTTGAGCACATTACGGGCGCTGACATCACAGAGGCTCACTGGGACGCCTTCTACGAATTCTACGTTGACACAGGGTCTCGCAAATGGGGAACGCCCTACCTCAACCGCGAGACTTTCTCGCTGCTGGGCGAGCGCATGTCCGAGCATCTTCTGCTGATATTTGCCATGGAAGATGGCGAGCCGATTGCAGGCGCGCTCAACATGATCGGTGGCAACCGGCTACTTGGGCGTTACTGGGGCACGATCGATCCACGGCCAATGTTGCACTTCGAGACCTGCTATTATCAGGCCATCGATTTCGCGATTGAACGGGGCCTAAAGACGGTCGAGGCGGGCGCGCAAGGCGGCCACAAGCTGGCGCGCGGCTATGTGCCTGAGACGACCTATTCCGCCCACTGGATCGGCCATGAAGGCCTCGCCTCCGCCGTTGAGGAATATCTGGAGCGCGAGCGCCTTATGGTAGAACAGGAAGCAGGCTTTCTACGACAGCGGACACCGTTTAAGAAGGACGGATGAGTTCATCCGTCACGATTCGGCGCTGTGCCAGCCTTCCAGAAGCGGTGATCGTGAACGGCTTGCTGCAGGCGCACGGCATCCCGAGCTCCATCGACAACTATTATCACGCGACAAACCAATGGTGGTACATCCCGGCGCTCGGCGGCGTGGCTGTCAGTGTGCCACAAGCGAATTTCGATGAAGCCCGTCAGTTGATCATTGATCACGCCGCGATGGGACCTGAGCTGATCGAGGAAATCGACGGTCCTTACGAAGAGCCGCGCCGATATGGCGTTTTCGCCATCTGGTTCATGCTGCTTGATTACACATTGCAGATTCCAACCATGCTGCTGAGCGTTCTTTTGGGCAGCATCGTCCTTTTGATTGCACCCTTCATCCCTCAAAGCTGGTGGAAACCAAGTGATGCAAACAACGGCGGATCCTGGATTCCTGATATCGGAGTGGGTGGCCGTTATACGGTAACTAATACCACACTCGAGCCTGAAGGGCTTTTCTTCCTTATTCTGGTTATCCTTGTCTTCCTGGCAGACCGACTGATAAACCCAAGGGAAGAGATCAAGGACGATACGGCATGACCCTTCACGGCAAATACGATCCGGACAACATCTTCGCCAAAATGCTTCGCGGCGATATTCCCTGCGTGAAAGTCTTCGAGGACGATGTCGCGCTGGCCTTTATGGACATCTTTCCGCAGGCCGAAGGTCATACGCTCGTCATTCCCAAGGACGTTGAGGCGCGCAATTTGCTGGAGATGCCGAAGAAGAAGCTCGGCGCCTATATGGAGCGCGTTCAGAAAGTCGCAAAAGCCATCGACAAGGCCCTGAAGCCTGACGGCATCCGTGTCATGCAGTTCAACGGCGCGCCATCAGGCCAGACCGTCTACCACCTGCACTTCCACATCATTCCGGTCGGTGAAGGCCAGTCGATGCGCAGCCATGCCAGCGGCGAACCGGCTGACACAGAAGCGCTGAAAGCGCTCGCTGACAGGATCGCGGCCTACATCTAGGCCGCGCTGGCCGGCCATGGCTGGATTTTGGCCGGCGGCGGGCTTGGCTTGAACTCTGTCTCATCAAGCGCAGCCAAGGCGCGCTCACGGTCGGCGGCATCGAAGCTACCAGTTGTCAGGCAGAATTCGACCATATTGCCGTTCGGGTCGCGCGTATAAACCGAGTGACACCAGTTATGGTCGATCTCAAGTGCATCGAGCCCTGCCCCCGTCCACTTGTCCTTCCAAGCCATCAGCTCGTCCATCGACCGCGCTTCAAATGAAATGTGATTGGTGCCAGCGGGCAGATTGGCGGCCTTGTTCAGATCATGCTGGTGCCGGTCCTGCATCGGCGTGTCGTGCAACTCCCAGAAGGCGATGAACTTCGAATTGTCGCCATTCATCCGGTAGAAGAAGTGCTTGCCCCAACCGCCCTCGCGGATCGGCGCGACCTCCACCTTGACGAGCTCGAACTCCATGATGGTCTCATAGAATTCATGCATGGCCTTCATGTCTTTCGCCGCAAGGGCGAGATGATGATAACTCATAACTTGGTTTCCTCCCTGTCGACCATGGACATCACATCATTATTGCCGTCACCCGGGGCCGCGATCTCGACCACGCGGTCATCCACATCATCATATTCGAGGCGCAGCGCCCGGCTCATGACGGCATGCATCATATAGGTAGAGGTGACATAGGTCAGCTCGAGGATTTCCTCGTCCGACAGCCCGCCTTTCAGCGTCTTGAAGACGCCGTCCGGGACGCGGCCATGCTCTAACACCAAGGCGTCCGTATAAGCCAGAACGGCGCGTTCCAGCTGGCTGAAACAGTCTGCCACGCCCCAGGACGGGATCGCCGCAATCTGCTCTTCGCTGAGGCCGACATCGCGGCTCGCCTTGCAATGCTGTGAGAAGACGAACTGGGAGCCAACGGTGTACCCTGCTCGAGTCTGTCCCAGCTCGCGCAATTTCGGATCCAGCTTACGGGCCTCGGACCGATAGAACTGAAACCCTTTGGTCGTATGCTCGAACGCATCCGGGACGATGTTAAACACGGTCCACCAATTGCCCGGCGTGCCCGTTGCGGTGCCCGGTTCTGTCAACGGGTCTCGGTCACCAAATAGCAGGTCGAAGATCTTGTCCGCCATGGGGCTGCCTTCGCTCCGCCCGGCCTCTTTCAGTCTCGGCATTTTCTTATATCTCCCTTTGCCATCACAAAAGCGATGGTCCAGGGGGTTGGCAATGCCTGACGGTGCGGGAGGCTGGCCGCCCGCCCGGACTTAAAGCCCGAGCTTCTGGCGTAGAATCTGGTTCACGGCGGCGGGATTGGCCTTGCCGCCAGACGCCTTCATGACCTGCCCGACAAACCAGCCCATCGCTTTCGGCTTTTCCTTCACAGACGCCGCCTGCTCTGGATTGTCAGCGATGATCTGGTCGACAATCGCCTCGATCGCGCCGGTATCTGTCACCTGCTTCAGGCCATGCTTCTCGACGATCTCGCCCGGGGCACCTTCGCCATCGATCATGCGCGCGAACACGTCCTTGGCGATTTTGCCGGAAATCGTGTCGTCCGAAATCAGATCGACCAGTTCGCCGAGCTGCGCCGCTGAGACTGGGCTGTCGGACAGCTCAAGGTCTTCGCGGTTGAGATAGCCGAACAGCTCCTGGCTCACCCAGTTGGCGGCCAGCTTCGCATCGCGCCCCTTGGCAACGGCTTCAAAGAAGGCCGCGCGTTCGGCATCTGCTGTCAGCACGCCGGCATCATAGCGCGACAGGCCGTACTCGCTCTCAAAGCGCGCACGTTTCTCGTCCGGCAGTTCCGGCAGATTCTTGCGGATGTTCTCGATGAATTCGTCATCGATCTCCAGCGGCAGCAGGTCGGGGTCCGGGAAGTAGCGATAGTCATGCGCGTCTTCCTTGGACCGCATGCTCCGGGTCTCGCCCTTGTTCGGGTCAAACAGACGGGTTTCCTGATCCACCGTGCCGCCGCCTTCGATAATTTCGATCTGGCGACGCGCTTCATATTCGATGGCCTGCTGGATGAAGCGGAACGAATTCATGTTCTTCAGCTCGCAGCGCGTGCCGAGATGGCCGAAGTCGCCCGTCTCGCGGAACTTGTCGTACCCGCCCGGCCGGCAGACCGAAACGTTCACATCCGCGCGCAGATTGCCCTTTTCCATGTCGCCGTCACACGTACCGAGCGCGACCACGATGGATTTGAGCTTCTTCACATAGGCGGCCGCTTCCAGAGGTGTGCGCACATCCGGCTTCGACACGATCTCCATCAGCGCCACACCAGAGCGGTTGAGGTCCACATAGGTCGCGTCAGGCGCCATGTCGTGGATCGACTTGCCGGCATCCTGCTCCAGGTGAAGCCGCTCAATGCGGACCGGGAAGGTGTAGGCCGGGTCGCCATGCGCCGGCTCAACGTCCACTTCGATCTCGCCTTCGCCGACAATCGGGAATTCGAACTGGCTGATCTGATAGCCCTGAGGCAGGTCAGGATAAAAATAGTTCTTCCGGTCGAACCGCGAGAATTTGTTGATCTGCGCCTTGAGGCCAAGCCCGGTGCGAACCGCTTGCTCGACGCATTTGCGGTTGATCACCGGCAGCATGCCCGGCATGGCAGCGTCGACCAGCGACACATTGCAGTTGGGATCAGCGCCAAACTCCGTCGACGCACCTGAGAACAGCTTGGCGTTCGACGCCACCTGCGCATGGACTTCGAGGCCCATCACAAGTTCCCAGTCTCCGGTCTCGCCTTTCAGCGTATAGGTGGCACGTTCGGACATAGTTCGTTCCCGCAATCAAATCAGTTCGTGGGGCGTTTAAGCATAGCTTCAACGGGCTTGCCATAGGCTGGCATGCGCAATAGCGCGCGGTCTACTCGCCGCGCTGTTGCGCTTTCTTCTGAGCCGCCGCAACCCGCGCCTTACGAGCCGCCATGCGGTCCTTGATATTATTGCTGAGACGGCTCGGCGTTTCAGCCTCTTCCGCCTTGCGTTCGCGCCGGTATTGGATGCGCTCAATGAACACCGCGCCGCGAATCGAAATGTAGAGCCCTGCCAGAACGGCCGCGAGCCAGTACATCCGCGTGCGCGGGTGGAACGGGTCAACACCCTGCGACCAGGCCATCGTTAAGATCAGCAACAGCATGCAGACGAAGGAGATGGCGATGTAGACAAAGGTTCTGGCTTTTCTGGACATGTTCCAACTCTAGCGCGGCGGCGTCAGCTCGTCACGATCACAGATGCGTTAGAGGCTGTCCTTCTTGTCTTCCCCGTCATCAGCGATGGGAAGAAGCGGGAACAGCACGAGAAATAGCGCGAACAGGAACAGAAGAGTCGGCAGAACAAACCGGCCAGCCCCCTGTTCGCCCCCCGTCTCGGCGTAGATGAGCTGAATTGCCAGCCCACCAATCAGCACAGCCAGCGGCCACCTGATCCAGCGCTCTCGGAAAATAGGCAGTCCAAAAACGGCTAAGACGATGCGCTCAGGAAAGCTGCGATGACCGCGACCAGACATGGCCGCAGCCTACCACCACTTCTCCGGCTTCGCGACAAAGCCCGCCGCCGTCTCAATCGCCCCGGCCACACGCAGACAGGTCGCCTCATCCAGCGCCTTGCCCAACACCTGTAGACCAAGCGGCAGGCCCTGCTTGTCGAGCGCGGCGGGCACCGAAATGCCCGGCAGGCCGGCAAGGTTCGCCGTCACGGTGAAGATGTCATTCAGATACATCTGAACCGGGTCTGCCTTCTCGCCATAGGCAAAGGCGGCGGACGGACAAGTTGGCGTCAGAAGCGCATCACAAGTCTTGAATACTTCCTTGAAGTCATTCAAGATTTTCGTTCTGACTTTCTGCGCGCGCAGATAGTAGGCGTCGTAATAGCCGGACGAGAGCACATAGGTGCCGATCATCAGGCGGCGCTGCACTTCAGTGCCAAACCCTTGAGACCGCGTGCCCTCATAGGTGTTGACCAGATTGTCGGCGTCGACGCGCGCGCCGTAACGCATGCCGTCATAACGCGCGAGGTTGGATGAAGCCTCTGCAGGCGCCACGATGTAATAGGCGGGCAGCGCGTATTTCGTATGCGGCAGTGAGACGTCGACGATCTCTGCGCCTTGCGCCTTCAGCCAGTCGATCCCCTGGCTCCAGAGCGCTTCAATCTCTTCAGGCATATTGTCGACGCGGTACTCTTTCGGAATACCAATCTTCATGCCTTTCACGCCCTGCTTGACGCTGTCACGCCAGGCCGGCACAGGCTCTGGCAGGGATGTAGAATCCTTCGGGTCATGTCCGCACATCGCTTCCAGCAGGATGGCGCTATCTTCGACCGTCTTCGCAATCGGCCCGGCCTGATCGAGCGACGAGGCAAAGGCGACCATGCCATAGCGGCTGGCACGGCCATAAGTTGGCTTGATGCCGACCGTACCGGTAAAGCTCGCTGGCTGGCGGATAGAGCCACCGGTGTCCGAAGCAGTTGCGCCAAGGCAGAGGTCAGCCGCAACTGCTGCCGCAGACCCACCAGACGAGCCGCCAGGCGTCAGCGTCTGATTGGAGCCGTCACGCCGCCATGGATTGGCAGGCGGGCCAAAGCGCGAGGTCTCGTTCGACGAGCCCATGGCGAACTCGTCCATGTTGAGCTTGCCCAGCATGACAGCGCCGCGATCCCAGAGCTGCTGCGTCACGCTCGATTCGTAGGTCGGCGTGAACTCGCCAAGGATTTCCGAACACGCGGTCGTGCGCACGCCCTTGGTGCAGTAAAGATCCTTGATACCGAGGGGCGCGCCTTCAAGCACGCCGCCCTCGCCTGCCGCGATCCGCTTGTCGGAGGCAGCCGCCATCTCAAGCGCCTTCTCCGGCGTCTTCACCACATAGGCGTTGATCGTGTCATTCGACGCTTCAATGGCGTCGACGAAAGCCTGTGTGATCTCCACCGAGGAAAAAGCCTTGGAGTTGAGGCCATCCAGAGCAGCGGCGAGCGTCAGTTTAGTAAGGTCAGTCATGTTGCGTTCATCTGTCCGCTAATAGCATTGCGCCTTCGTATGCAGCGCCAGCCGCAAAGTTCAAGTCCCGATGACTGAAGACACCGGAATGAATGTAACGGTTGGGCGGTGCGACGTGGTAGTATCACTCGTTATGTGGGGGACACTTTAGGGGACCTACAGATCGGAGAAATGATGACCAATCTTCTGAAACCCATAATGCTCGCGACTGCGACGGTAGCAATTCTTGGTGCCTGCTCTACAGCGCCCGCCGCTGACGAAAAGGCCGATGAGTGGCGAAGCGATGCGCGTCTTGGTGAACGCGTAGATCGTATCTGCTTTCGCTCAAGCATCGACAATTTTGGCCAAACAACCCGCAATAGCGTTGTCGTCGAGCGAGGCGTCAACGACACCTATCTCATTGAGACATCGGGTTACTGCCGTGATCTCAAGAATGCCCTGTCGCTGTCATTCGACAGTTTCCCGGGGTCAGGCTGTGTGACCACAGGCGACAGTCTCTACGCTTATGACAGTGTGTTCGGCCCGGACGAAACAAGCATTCCGTCCATCCAGTGCCCTATTCGGGCCATCTACAAATGGGATGAGGACGCCGTCGAAGAGGATGCCTCAGAATAGCGTCCGACAAACGCCAGACCGCGATCTGCTACTCGACTGACCGAGGGACCACGAAGAAACCATCTTCGCTCTTCGGCGCATTGGCGAGAACCTGATCGCGAATATCACCGTCGGTGACGACATCGTCGCGAAGCGGCAATGTCGCATCGACGACTGATGTCATAGGCTCAATGCCTTCGACATCGACTTCGTTCAGCTGTTCGATCCATCCCATAATGGCGGTCAGCTCGCTGGCCAGCGGCTCAAGACGGTCTTCCGAAACGGCGATACGCGACAGGCGCGCAACCTTGCGGACATCATCCTTTGTAACACTCATGGGCTCGTCTCCAATCGACAAGTGGACCGGATACGCGCTAGGCAAGCCAAATTCAAGTGAGGGCCACACTGGCTGCCATGTCCGTTATAGATCTCTTCGCCCTGCCCACCTACGGCACGCTTGTCGGCATTGATCCCGGCTCGAAAACGCTCGGCATTGCCGCCTGCGATGCATCGCGCCTCATCGCCTCTCCCGTCGAGACCATAAAAAAGGGCCGTAAGCTTGGTCCGAGCCTCGACCGGCTAGTCGCTATCATCGACGAGCGCCGCGCGGTCGGCCTTGTGATTGGCCTGCCACTTAACATGGACGGTACAGCAGGCCCGCGCGTTCAGTCGGCTAAGGCCCTCGCCCGCAATATTCTAGAACGCCGCGACTTGCCCATCGCCTTTCAGGACGAGCGGCTGACAAGTTCTGAAGCCGAGCGGGCCATGATCGCCGCAGACCTGTCGCGCGCGCGCCGGGCCGAGCTTATTGACGCGTCGGCCGCTGCGATCATTCTACAGACCGCCATCGATCGGCTGGCCAACGCCTCATGAGCAGTTTTCTCGCCGCGCTCATCCCCGTTATTCTGGTCGTTGCCATTGGCCGGTTTCTGAGCTGGCGAAACATTATCCCGGATGAAGGCTGGCGATCGATTGAACGGCTGGCCTATGTGCTGCTCTTCCCTGCCCTGATTATTCGAGCGCTGGCCAATGCGCCGTTTGAGACCGCGCCGTGGAAACTCGCGGTTGTTCTCATCGGCGCGCAATGCCTGCTTGGCGCAATTGGTCTGCTCGCCCGATTCTGGCCGGAGATTTCCCGCCCGGCCATCGGCAGCATCATCCAGTCCAATGTCCGCTGGAACACCTTCGTCGCGCTCTCACTCGGCAGCGCGATGTTCGGGGATGAAGGTCTTGCCCTCGTGACCATCGCTGCCGCCGCCATGATCCCTACCGCTAACATCCTCAGCGTCACTGCGCTGACGACGCATGCCGACCGCACCGACGTGCCCAAGCGCAATCCGGTGGCTGAACTTGTGCGCAACCCGCTGATCATCGCTTGCGTCATTGGTGGTATTCTCGCGGTGACGAAGCTTCCGATCCCGCCCTTGATCGACACGTCCATGCAGCTTCTGGCGCAGGGCACCATCGCGCTCGGCCTGCTCAGCGCGGGCGCAGGCATGGACATTGGCGCCCTGAAACGAGCTCGCGTCAGAACACTGACCTGGTCTCTGGTACGCCTGCTCCTTCTTCCCGCGCTCGCAATTGTCGGCGCACTGCTGATCGGGCTCACCGGCGTCCCGCTCGCCATCGCAATTATCTGCGCGTCCGTACCAACGGCGACCAATTGCTACATTCTGGCCCGCCAGCTGGGGGGTGACGCGCCGCTTGCTGCCAATCTGATTGCGGTACAGACCGTCCTCTCGGTTTTCACCATGCCCGCGATCTGGTTTGCCTGTATCGCAGCTGGACTGATCTAAGCGGTCGTTGCACCTCTTGCTCCCTGCCTGAATCGCGCTTAAACCGCCAAAAATCGAAAGGCAGGACATGGCCATTCCAGGCTACAGCTACGAGTTCAGTCACGACCATCTGTTGAGCATTGAGGATTTGTCCCGGCTCGACATCGAACATATTCTCGATCTTTCCGAAGAGTTTGCCGAAGCGACCCGCGCCGGTCGTCGGCCAGAACCGCATCTAAAGAACATGACGGTGATCAATCTCTTCTTCGAGAATTCCACCCGCACCATGTCCAGCTTCGAGATCGCAGCCAAACGGCTCGGCGCGGACGTGATCGCCATGCCTGTTGCACAATCCAGCGTCAAAAAGGGTGAAACCCTGATCGACACCGCCATGACGCTGAACGCCATGGCCCCGGACGCCATCGTCATTCGGCACTCGGCCTCGGGCGGCGTGAAGCTGCTTTCCCGCAAGGTCGATTGCGCCGTTATCAATGCTGGCGACGGCACTCACCAGCATCCGACACAAGGTCTGCTCGATACGCTCACCATCAGGCGCGCCAAGGGCCGGATTGAGGGCCTCAAGGTCACCATTTGCGGTGACATCCTCCACTCGCGCGTCGCCCGCTCAACCACGCTGGCGCTGCATTTACTCGGCGCGGAAGTCACCCTGTGCGGTCCCGCAACGCTCATGCCGTCGGGCACTGAAACCTGGGGCGCCGCGCGCGCCATGAATGACTTCGATGCGGCCATAAAGGGCGCTGACGTTGTCATGATGCTTCGCCTACAACTTGAACGGATGAACGGAGCGTACCTGCCGAGCCAGCGCGAGTATTTCCGCAATTTCGGCCTGACGCAGGAGCGCCTGAAAACGGCCGCGCCCGACGCCATCGTAATGCATCCCGGCCCGATGAACCGGGGCGTCGAGATTGAAAGCGCTGTTGCCGATGGCGACCGGTCTGTGATCACCGAACAGGTCGAGATGGGGGTCGCGGTGCGCGAAGCTGTCCTGAAGCTACTGGCCGGGAGACGCGTATGACCCGCACCGCGATTACGAATGCGCGCCTGCTCTGCCCTGCGGGCAATATCGACACGATAGGCACACTGGTCATCGAAGACGGCATGATCCTGTCTGTCGGCAAAGCGGCCACGAATGCTGACCAGACGATAGATGCCAATGGCCTCTGCCTTGCGCCAGGCCTGATTGATCTGCGCGTAAAGACCGGTGAACCTGGCTCCGAGCAGAAAGAGACGCTCGCGACCGCCTCCAGGTCGGCCCTCGCGGGCGGTGTAACCAGTATGGTCGTCATGCCGGATACAAACCCGGTGATCGATGATGTCGCCCTCGTCCAGTTTATCGCCAATCGCGGACGGGAAACCGCACGCACACGTGTTTATCCTGCGGGTGCTTTGACCAAGGGTCTTGCGGGCGATGCGATGGCCGAGATCGGGATGATGCGGGGCTCCGGCGCTGTCTTCTTCACCAATGGTGACATGCCGGTTGAGAATGCTTCCATGCTGCGACGGACAATGGGCTATGCGGCGAGCTGTGATGCCATCGTCTCGAGCCGGGCGAATGATCACGCGCTCGGCCAGTCCGGCGTTATGAACGCCGGCGCCGTTGCGGCCCGCATGGGTCTTGGTGGCCTGCCCCGCGAGGCCGAATGGATCGGCCTGTCACGGGATCTACTGCTCGCGGAAGCGACAGGATGCACTCTGCTAGTCGATCAGGTCTCTACCGCGCGCAGCATCGAGATGATCAAGTCGGCCCGCGACCGGGGCGTCAAAGCTTATGTCAGCGTCGCCGCTCACCACCTCTTCTTCAACGAACTCGATGTCGGCGACTACCTCACCTATTGTAAGGTCAATCCGCCCTTCCGGACCGAGAATGACCGTCAAGCGTTGATCGAGGCATTGGCCGATGGCGAAATCGACGCCGTTGTTTCAGCGCACGACCCTCAGCCGCCGGAAGAAAAGCGCCTGCCATTCGGCGAAGCGGCCTTTGGTGCGGCTGGTCTCGAGACGGTCCTCTCGGCGCTTCTGGCCCTTGTTCAGGATGACCGCCTCAGCCTGCTGGATGCCCTGCGCCCGGTCACAAGCTCACCGGCTCACATTATCGGCCAGCCACAAGGACGCCTTGCAGAAGGCGCGCCAGCCGACTTCATCCTGTTCGACCCGGAGAAGCCCTGGCTGTGCGAGCGTGAAAACCTTGTATCGCGCTCCCTCAACTCGCCGTTTGACGGGCGCCGCATGGTTGGCCGCGTAATGCAGACCTATGTCGGCGGAGAGCAGGTTTTTAGTCGCTAACCGGTTTCGCCAATGAGAGACAGAAAGCGCTGATGCAGCGCCGTCCTGTCGATCGTTACCTGGCGCGTCATCACATCGAATTCTGTCCCGCGGCACACAGTGAGCAAGAGGTTTGCGGTCGCGCGCGGTGTCTTCGCCTGCATATCGGTCAGCGCTTCCTCAACCCGGCGCTCGAGCAATCTCGACCATGAGCCAACCTCATCCAGCAAGGCGGCATCGCGTTGCGCATGGCTGACCATCGCATATTCAAGGCGGGCGAGCTCTGACGTTTCAGGGGATGTTGTCGCCAGCGTCACAAGAAAACGCGCAACATCCTCCGCGCTCATCAGGGGACGGGCTTCCAGTGCAGCGTCGAGCCCGGCTTTGTAGTCGTCCATGTACAGGCGGAAGGCTTCGCGGACCAAAGTATCAATCGAATCGAAATGATAAGTCACCGTGCCCGGTGAGACGCTCGCGGCATCTGCAACCAATCGATGGGTAATGCGGTCACTTCCGTGCGACGGGACGAGGTCAATCGTCGTTCGCAGGATTTTCTCGCGCGCCGGCATCTCTTCCATAGGGTCGGTTTCTGCTGTCATGGCCAACACATTAGAGCGAATACGCGCAGCAAGCGAGTAGTCTCTCCTGCTGCGCGAAACCGGTCAGAATGTTAGCGCTGAGCCGACCGAGCTTGACGCAGACAGGTGCGGCGAACACAACAAGACGCGGCGTTCCGGTTGCCGGTCATCTGTTTCGAGGACTTCACAGAATGGAATACTTGCACTTCTCGCTCGCGGCGATTGTCGGCTATCTGTTCGGGTCCATACCCTTTGGCCTGTTCATTACGCGGGCCGCCGGACTGGGCGACATCCGCCAGGTCGGGTCAGGCAATATCGGCGCGACCAATGTGCTTCGGACCGGTCGGAAGGATCTCGCGCTCGCCACTTTGCTGCTCGACAGCTTCAAGGCCGGGCTGGCCGTTCTGCTTTTCTGGATGATCTTC
Source organism: Henriciella litoralis (assembly GCF_002088935.1). Classification (NCBI taxonomy): domain Bacteria; kingdom Pseudomonadati; phylum Pseudomonadota; class Alphaproteobacteria; order Hyphomonadales; family Hyphomonadaceae; genus Henriciella; species Henriciella litoralis. Next base: position 130,020 of record NZ_NCSS01000006.1, on the reverse strand, counting down.
GGCCGGAATGTCGGCCTGATCGCTGGCTTCGCCGCGTTTATCGGACATTGCTATCCAGTCTGGCTCGGCTTCAAGGGCGGCAAGGGCGTTGCGACCTATGTCGGTCTGCTTGTGTTTGCGTCGTTAAAAGGCCTCATCATTGCCTTCCCGGTCTGGATCATCGTGTTTCTCCTGTTCCGGATTTCATCGCTCGCCGCGCTCTGCGCTGCCGCGCTCGTCCCGATCGGCGCGCTCCTGCTTGGCGAAACTCACTTTGCTGTCCTGGTCCTGTTCGCGCTGAGCCTTCTGGTGTTCTGGACGCACAGGGCAAACCTCTCCCGCCTGTTGAAAGGCACAGAGCCGAGGTTTGGGCAGAAGAAGCAGGCTGACGCCGAATGACGGGCCGGCTTGACGATGCGGCGCGCTGCGACTGGATCGCTCTGGCGCGCGCCCCGAAAGTCGGTCCGGTTACGTTCTTCCAGCTAATCGCTAAATTCGGAGACCCCGGCCGCGCTATCAAGGCAATGCCGGGCCTTTCAGCTGATCGCGATAGCGCCGCAACAGAACTGGATGAAAGCCGTGCTCTCGGCGCAGACATCATCTGCGCCGGCGAAGACATCTATCCGGAGTTGCTCAACGAATTGTCGCCGCCGCCTCCCGTCATTTCCATCAAGGGCAACGCTGAGCTGTTTGAGCGGCCCACAATCGCCCTCGTCGGCGCAAGGGACGCATCCGCCGCTGGTCGCAAGCTTGCCCGGATGATCGCGCGTGATCTCGGCGCCGGCGGCCTCGTCACAGCATCAGGAATGGCGCGCGGCATAGACGGCGAAGTCCACGCAGCTAGCCTCGAGACCGGCACAATCGCTGTCCTGGCGGGCGGCGTAGACCAGATATATCCGCCGCAACATGCCGAACTCTATCACGAGATCTGCGCCCAGGGCCTCATCGTTTCGGAACGCGCCCTCGGGCACCGCGCAACGGCAAGAGACTTCCCGCGCCGCAACCGCATCATCACCGGGCTGGCCATCGGCACGGTCGTGATCGAAGCGGCTGAACGCTCCGGCTCGCTGATCTCCGCTCGGATGGCGGGGGAACAGGGCCGCGAGGTCATGGCCGTTCCGGGGTCACCGCTGGACGCGCGCGCCGCCGGAACGAATCGCCTGCTGCGCAATGGCGCAACACTGGTTCGCGACGCTGCGGACATCATTGAGGCCGTATCGACGCAAATCGATCGCGCCGATGTCTTTGTGCAACAGACTTTGCCACTTGATGGCACGCCGGTCGAGACACAAGACGACGACCAAATGGTGGCCCGAATTCTCGAAGCCCTGTCGCCAACCCCAATGCCTATTGCAGAAATCGCACGTGCCAGCGGGTGTTCGGCGCGCGAATGCGCGGCAAGGCTGATGGAGCTTGAGCTTGACGGGGTCGCTCTGACACATGCTGGCGGGCTGGCGTCCAGAGCCTGATGTGCAGGCCGATGGATGATATCTAGGCAACATGGCTCGGTGAATTCCCTGAAATCATGCCGACTTGTTATAGACGCCGCGAAACTGGACGCTTATGCGAAATACTGAGACTCGACAAAGTCAGGGATGAGGAATGTCCGTCTGGAAAACCACGATCGCGACCGCTTTGGTCGGTACTTTTCTGCCTGTCGCAGCCGCACAGGGCGATGACACCAGCGCAGCGGTAGCCACGCGCGCAGCGGCTGAAGATCGCGTCGTTCTGACGGCTGACAATGCCTACGTGCTTGACGATGAAAACACCGTGGTCGCCGAAGGCAATGTCATGGTCGAGTATGAAGGCCGTGTTCTGACCGCAGACAGCCTGACCTATAATCGCAACACGGCAAGGGTAAGGGCCCGTGGCAATGTCACGATCCTGGAACCGGATGGCACGCAACGCTTTGCCGAAGAAGTTGAAACAGACGCCGATCTTACCAATGGGTACGCTGTCAACTTCTCGCTGCGGACGCCTGATGGAGATACGGCCGCCGCCAATTCTGCCGTCCGCAGCAACGACACCTATAATGCGCTGGACCGGGCCATTTTCACCTCTTGCGAACTCTGTGAGGGCGAGTCTACGCCAACTTGGGCCATACGGGCCCGCAAAGCCGTTCTGAACGACGAAAGCGGCATGTACAGCTACCGCGACGCTGTGTTCGAACTCGCCGGCATCCCTATTTTCTATCTGCCATGGTTCGCGCATCCGGACCCAAAGGCTGAGCGACGCTCAGGCTTTCTGATTCCAACCGTGGGCAGTTCGTCGAAGACCGGCCTCAACTATAAACAACCCTATATCTGGTCAATCTCACCCTATCAGGACCTCGTGATTGCACCGACGCTCTACTCCAAGGTCAATCCGCTGGTCGAACTCGACTATCGCAAGCGTTTTTATTCAGGTGACGTGAACGCCAACATCAGCTTCACCAATGAAAAGCTATTTGACAGCGATGGCGAAAAGTTTGGCGAGTCCGAATGGCGAGGCCATGTATTCGCGGACGGCAAGTTTGCGATCAATGAGAACTGGCTCTGGGGTTTCGGCATCGAGGAAACCTCGGACGATCTCTATATCAAACGTTACGATATCCAGGGCGAGAACAATGATCGCGGGCTGTACGTCAACCAACCGCGCGTGCTGCTAACCCAGCTATATACTCAGGGTCAGTCGACAAACTGGTATGCGGACGGATCTGTTCTTACGTTCGACAACCTCAGACTGACGGGGAGCCGCGAAGACGCGATCGCGGATGTGCTGCCTCTCGCCCATTTGCGGTACGATTTCGATCTCGGCGCCTTCGGCTATGCAGATGTGCGGGCTTCGGCAGCCTATCTTGATCGAGGAACCGGCACAGACAGCCAGAGAACATCGATCGGCGCCAACTGGACTGCCCAGAAGGTCCTGCCAGGCGGCATTCTGGCTGAACCCTTCGCCGAGGCCCGGTTCGACTATTACGACTTCAACGACTTCCCAACCGCTGGAGACAGCGACACGGTAGAACGCACTGTAGGCAATGTAGGTGCGAGATTGTCCATGCCGTTCTACAGGCCCGGCAAGACGGTGGATATCCTGCTGGAGCCGATCGTTATGGCTTCGGTTGGAACCTCCAGTCCCAATGACGACCCCCTGCCGAACGAGGACTCCAATTACTTCGAACTGAACCAGACATCCCTGTTCGAACCCAATGGGGCCTCAGGCTACGACCTTTATGAAGGCGACGACAAACTTGCAGTAGGCCTTTCAGCGACCGCGCGTTGGAAAAATGGACTGGAGCTATACGCTAAAGGTGGTCGGCGATGGCGCAGCGTTTCTGACAATGCCTTTACAGAACCGACCAACCTCGACGGCACGGTCAGCGACTGGGTTGCGGAGCTGGGCCTCGACATGGGGCGGGTATTTGACGCCAGTGCGCAGGTCAGGCTGGACGATGATACGTTGGACGTGAACCGGATTGATACCAAGTTGACTCTCAACCTTGATCGGGTTCGGGCGGACATCGGCTATTATATGTTGACCGAAGATGTAACGGTGTCAGGCCAGCGACAGGAAGGTGTGATCCTGCAATCGGAAGTCGAGGTCACTGACAATTATTTTGTGATCTATAACTTATCGCGTGACATCGAGCAAAATCGCGACATCAGGCAGTCGCTCGGCTTTGGCTATCAGGACGACTGCTCGCGGTTTGAAATACTATATGAGCGATCTGAGAAGAGAGACCGTGAACTTGGGCCGTCTGACTCAATCGTATTCAGGTTCGCTCTCAAAACCATCGGCAAGTTCGGGTCCAAAGATTTCGATTAGATATCCAGTCCAATGTCACCTGACGACGACTGACTTCCAGGCGTTGCCTCGATTGCAGTCAACAGTATGGTTCGCCATAATTCGGACGGTTTGTCGTGTCAGTCGACACTGTGGAGGTAAGTCATGATCAGATACGCACTCGCTTCAGCCGCGCTGGCAATGTCTGGCGCTTCAGTCGTCCCGCTTGCCGCACAGGCGCAGACGCAAGCACCAGAAACCCGCACGATTGAAGGCATCGTCGTCATCGTGAATGACCAGCCGATTTCCTATAGCGACGTACGCGAGCGCGCGAGCCTTCTGCTTCTGACCCTTGGCGCAGAGCAGCCAACGCAGGAGCAGGTTCAGCAGATCACCTCCCAGGCACTCGATGCGCTGGTTGAGGAAAAGCTACAGCTTCAGGAAGCGCAGGAATATGAGGTCGAAGTCTCTGACGCTGACATCCAGCAGTCCATTTCGGAAATGGCAAGCCAGTCAGGGATGACCCGCGAAAACCTAATTCAGGTCCTACTTTCTTCAGGCGTCAATCCAAGCAGCCTGGAAGACCAGATGCGCGCTGAGATCGCCTGGCGCCGGATCATGGGCGGCCTCTACGGATCGAGAATCCGGATTTCAGAGAACCAGATCGACGAAGCGCTCGCCCAGCAGCGCATCGCGATGACCAAGACCCGGTACAACGTCTCAGAGATCTTTCTCTACGCGCCAACGCCGGAAGAAAAAGAACAAGCTCTGCAGGGCGCCAAGACCATCCTCGACCAATTGAAAGCCGGCGCACCGTTTGAGCTCGCCGCCCAGCGGTTCTCCTCTGCGCCGACGTCCGCAGCTGGCGGCGATATGGGCTGGGTTTCGGCCTCTGACCTTGAGCCAGAAGTCGCCTCAGCTGTACAGGCCATGACTGAACCCGGCTTTGCCGAACCGATCACGGTCGACAATGGCGTTTATCTCATCGCCTTCAGAGGCAAGCGTGACCCATCCGAAACCGAGACACGCGTAGATATGGTGCGCCTGTCTGTGAAAGACGGCTCTGATACGGCGCTTCAGGCCGCAGTCGACAAGGCCGATGGCTGTGCCAGCGCCCGCAAACTGGCGAGCGATGATCCCAATCTTGAGGCCGCCGATCTCAACGATATCCGCCTGAAGGATCTCGGAGAAGAAAGTCAGCAAATGATCAACGCTGTCTCCGAAGGAGAGGCAACGCAGATCTTCGCCACATCCGGCACGATTGCGGTTCTCTATGTCTGCAAGCGTGAAGAATCCGGCGCAAGTCTGCCGACGCGCGAACAGATTGAGGACCGCCTGTTTGGCCGTCAGCTGTCGATGATCGCAGAACGCAGCCTGCGCAATCTGCGCCGGGATGCAACGATCATTCAGCGCGGCAGCTAGGTCCAGGCAAGAGCGCTTGAAACCTCGGGTCTGATCGCGCACAGAAGCCGTAATGACAGACCAACCTCCCCTGCTCCCCCTCGCCGTCACCATGGGTGACCCGGCAGGTTGCGGTCCGCAGATCACATCGCTTGCCTGGCAGGCTTTGCGTGCCTCGGACGTGGCTCCTTTCTATGTGATTGGAAATCCATCACTATTTACTGGCCCTGTCACGAAGATCAGCGATCCGTCCGAAGCTGCTGCAGCTTTTACCAACTCCCTGCCGGTTCTTGATACGTCGACAAGACTAGGACCTGTTGAGACCGGCACGCCAGACCCAAAGACCGCGCCCGCCATTCTGGAAAGCATCGAGCTTGCTACGACGCACGCGCTCGAAGGCAAAGCGGGCGGCGTCGTGACCAACCCGATCTCGAAAGCCGTTCTCTATTCGGCTGGTTTCGCGTATCCGGGCCATACAGAATTCCTGGCCGCGCTATGCGAACGGGCGACCGGTGAGGCAAGCCCACCGGTGATGATGCTCGTCGGCGGCGGCCTCAGGGTCTCTCTCGTCACCATCCACATTCCATTGCTCGCCATTCCTGCGCTGCTGACTGAAGACCTCATCCGGAGCGTCGTCGAGACAACGGCCAGCGCTCTGCAACGAGATTTCGGCCTGACGCGCCCCCGTATCGCGCTCACAGGGCTAAACCCCCATGCCGGCGAAAGCGGCACAATCGGCACAGAGGAGCGCGACATCATCAATCCAGCCGCTCTCAGCTTGCGCGCGGATGGGCTCGACGTCACGGATGCGCGTCCGGCCGATACCGTCTTTGCCGAGATGTTGGATGGCCGCTTCGATGCCGTTGTTGCCATGACGCATGATCAGGGCCTTATCCCGGTCAAGACACTCGATATGTGGGGCGGCGTCAACACGACGCTTGGGCTTCCCATCATCCGCACCAGCCCGGATCACGGCACGGCCTATGACGCGGCGCGAGACGGTGTCGCCAGACCAGACAGCCTGATCGCGGCGATCCGGCTTGCCTCGCAAATGGCTGCCAATCGGGCGCGGGCATGACAGATCCCGAGTTCACACCAGGGCGTGCCCGCAAGGCACTGGGCCAACATTTCTTGTTCGATCCCGACATTCTGCGCCGCACAGCGCTGGCAGGCGGGCCAGTCGAAGGTCGCACCGTCATAGAAGTCGGCCCCGGCCCCGGCGGGCTCACACGCGCGCTTCTGAACGAGGGCGCACGCAAGGTCATCGCTGTCGAGGCAGACGACCGGTTTGCTAGCGGACTGGAGACCTGGCCGGAACATGCTGAAGGCCGTCTCCATGTTCATCAGGGCGACGCGCGTAAAGCTGATTGGGAAGCCCTGATCGAAGCGTGTGGCGGCGACACGCCTGCCATGATCGTGGCGAACCTGCCCTATAATGTCGGCACGCCTCTGCTGATCGACTGGCTGAAGGCTGGCGTCTGGCGCGGGGAAATGGCGCTGATGTTCCAGAAAGAAGTCGCAGAGCGGATCGTCGCCGGGCCATCCACACCGCATTACGGACGGCTCGCCGTGCTGACGCATGCCGTCTGCGACACCTTCATGGCGTTTACGCTTCCCCCCGGTGCTTTTAGCCCACCGCCCAAAGTCGATAGCGCCGTGGCAGTTCTGACACCGCTTCAATCAGATCAGCGCTTTCAGGATCTGGCGACGCTGGAGAAAGTCGCGGCCGCAGCGTTTGGCCAACGCCGGAAGATGCTGCGCGCCAGCCTCAAACAATTGGCAAAACAGGCAGGGCTCGACGCAACCGCGTGGATCGAGAGTTGCGGGATCGACCCAACTGCTCGCGCCGAAACGCTGACGCAGGACCATTTCCGTGCGCTCGCGACGACCTTCGCGGACGCTCAATAAGATAGATCAGATATCAGCTTTGGGCGGCGACGCTTCGAAGCTGTCGGTCCAGCCCGGTCCGCACTGAATCACTCATCGTGGTTGCGGCCTCGACGATCTGCTCAGCTTTGCATTCTTCTGCCAGATAGACGAGCGCCTCGCTCAGAACCATCATACAGGTGGCACGCGCGCGATCCGTTTCCGGCAACTTTACATGATGATCCTCAACGTGAATTAGAACGTCGTTGCCATCAGATATGGTGAGTTTCATGCGCAGTCCCCCCAGACTTTAGTGCGTCATGATGTTTTTATTATAAATTATTGAAGAATGTCTACAGGCGATCTGCTGCTCACGCTTCACCCATGAGTTCGCGCACATGATCTTCAAGACTGAGCTGGCGCAGACGCTTCAGCCGTTCGACCAGCAGAATGCGCTTTAGCCGCTGATAGGCGACGTCCAAATCATCGTTCACGATGGCGTAGTCATAGCGCCGCCAATGGCGCATTTCGGCCTTGGCATCACGCATACGACGCTCGACAATCTCGTCAGTCGAGCCAGGGCGGGCCGCCAGCCGCGCCTTGAGTGCCTCAATGCTAGGTGGCAGCACAAACACCGACACGACATCACGCGGCATCTGATCGTGCAAGGCATCAGCGCCCTGCCAGTCGACGTCGAACAGGACATCATGCCCGGCCTCCAGCAAGCGTTCTGTGTCCGCCCGCGGCGTGCCGTAGAGATTGTCGAAAACAAGCGCCCACTCCAGAAACTCCCGGCGGGAAATCATTTCACGGAAATCCTGGCGCGACTTGAAATGATAATCCTTGCCGTCGATCTCTCCCGGACGTGGATCGCGCGTGGTGGCAGACACGGACAATTTGATGTCGTCGAACTCATCCATCAGCTTTCGCGCGAGCGTCGTCTTGCCAGCGCCCGATGGCGAGGAAATCACCAGCATCAAGCCGCGCCGGTCGCCATGATCCTTTGGGTGTCCGCTATTCGACATTGGCTGCCTGCTCCTTGAACTGGTCTATCAGTCCTTTGAGGGCGAGACCCGCATTCGTCAAATCCATGCTCACCGATTTTGAGCAAAGCGTATTGGCCTCGCGGTTAAACTCTTGCGACAGGAAGTCGAGCTTTCTGCCAATCGCACCGCCCTCTGCGAGCAGCAATCGCCCCGTCGCAATGTGCGCCGTCAGCCGGTCCAGCTCCTCGCGCACATCGGCCTTGGCCGCCGACAGCGCGATCTCCGCCGCCATCCGCTCAGCGTCGACCTTCTCGGTCGCTTCCAGTTCAGTCAGCTGTTTCTCGAGCCGCGCCTTCAAAAGCTTTGGCTGCTCCGCCGCAAGCTCTGTCGCCGACGCGACGTGCGCTTCCATGTCGGACAAGTGTCCGGACATCAGCTCTAAAAGAGCCGCCCCCTCGGCCTGGCGGGCCACGGACAGCTCCTCAAGAACTGCAGTACCGGCGGCCATGAGCACCTGAATCGCTGCCTCATCCGCAATGTCGCGCGTTGACGCGCTTCCTGTCTCGATAACGCCCTTCACTGTCATCAGCGTGGCGAGGGCGGCGCTGTCTGGAGCATGCCCCTGAGCAGCCACTTCGTACGCCCGCACGAGGGATTTCAGCGCATCCTGATTGACCGACAGCGCATCGCTTCCGCCGGCCAGTTCGATTCGTAATCCTACTTGCAAATTGCCCCGTGAGAACACTTTGGACGCTTGCTGCTTGATGTGACGGTCAAGCGCTTCAAATCCGCTCGGCACATTCACACGCACATCCATGGAGCGGCCATTGACGCTTTTCGCTTCCCACGCCCAGGCGCCCCAGTCCGCTTCGCCGGACGTGCGGGCAAACCCCGTCATGGAAGAAACCTTGCCGCTCATTCTGAATCCTCTGCACGTTCACGTGCGATTTCATCGCGCTCAAACTGACGATAGGCCGCCACATTGCGATTATGCTCTGCCAGCGTTTCGGCGAAGACATGACCGCCCTTCCCGTCAGCGACGAAGAACAAATACTCGGTCTCTGGCGGGTTCAGCACCGCGGCAATCGCCTCGCGGCCCGGATTGCAGATCGGTGTCTTAGGCAAACCGTCGATCTGGTAGGTGTTCCAGTCAGTAACCTTGTCGAGCTCAGAGCGATAAAGGGTCCGGCGGACCTTTTTGCCATTCAGGGTTCGATATAGCGGCTCGCCTTGAGAGACGCCGTATATAACCGTGGGGTCGCTTTCCAGGCGCATGCCGCGCTTCAGGCGTGTCGTGAACAGACCGGCCACTTGCGGGCGCTCTTCGGCGACAGCCGTTTCCTTCTCGACGACAGACGCCAGGATGATCGCCTCTTCGGGCGTGGAAACTGGCAAGTCTTCCTGCCGCTCAGGCCAGAGGTCTGCGAGAAGATCGTCCTGCGCCTTTTCCATCCGCTCAATGATTGCCGTGCGCGAAGTGTCTGAGTTGAAGATATAGGTATCTGGCAGAAGGGTCCCTTCAGCAATTTCGCGGTCAGGCATGGCGCCGACGAGATCCGGATGGGCCTCGATAATACGAAGCGCCTGCGCCGTTGTGCGCCCCTCAGGGATTGTGATGCGATACTCGATCACATCGCCTGAGACGAGCAGCTCCAGAATGCCTTCAATGCTGGCACGCGGCGGGATAGCGTATTCGCCAACCTTCATAGCCGCCTGCTGACCGCTGAAGCGCGCATGAAGCCGCATGGCCCGGGCGCTGGAGATGATGCCCTCATTTTCCAGCCGCCGCGCCACGGCGCCGACATGCTCTCCGGGCTCAACCTTGATGACCGTCTCTTCAACGACCGGCCCAGGTTTGGCGACTTCATTCTCCAGCCACAACCAGCCAGCGCCAGCTGCGGCTGCGCCGATCACGGCAATCATGAAACCGAGCGCTATGAGAGCTTTCAGAAAACGCATGGGAGACGACTCACAAAATGACCCAGTCCCCACTCTACACCGAACGGGCCTGAAACCAGACTAGTCAACCTGTTTGAGGATGAGGCAGGCATTGGTGCCGCCAAATCCGAACGAGTTGGACATTGCCGCGCGGACGGGTGCCGTTTTCGCATTATGCGGAATGAGGTCGATGTCTGTCTCAATGCTCGGATTGTCGAGATTGAGCGTTGGCGGCATCACCTGGTCGCGGATCGCAAGCGCGCAGAACGCACTCTCAATGGCGCCCGCTGCACCGAGCAAATGACCAACAGCTGACTTCGTTGACGACAGCGACAGATTCTTCGCATGGTCGCCGAACAGCCGTTCAACCGCACCGATCTCGCCTTCATCGCCCTTCGGCGTCGAGGTGCCGTGCGTGTTGACATAATCGATGTCTGAGGCATCGAGGCCTGAATGGCCGAGCGCCATTTTCATTGCGCGATAGCCGCCCTCAGAGCCTTCAGCAGGCGCTGTGATGTGGTACGCATCGCCCGTCAGGCCATAGCCTGCGACTTCTGCATAGATCTTCGCGCCGCGCGCCTTGGCGTGCTCATACTCTTCGAGAACGACAATCGCCGCGCCCTCGCCCATGACGAAACCATCGCGGTCCTTGTCATAAGGGCGCGAAGCCTTCTCAGGCGTATCGTTGAAATTAGTGGACATCGCCTTGGCTGAGCAGAAACCGGCAATACCGATTTCGCAGATCACGGCTTCCGCACCGCCAGCCAGCATGATGTCAGCATCGCCATATTTGATCAGACGGGCTGAGTCGCCAATCGCGTGAGCGCCGGTTGCGCAAGCCGTCACCACAGCATGGTTCGGGCCTTTGAAACCGTGACGGATCGACACCTGGCCAGACGCCAGATTGATCAGCGCTGACGGAATAAAGAATGGGCTGACACGTCGCGCGCCCTGCGTGTGCAGGGTGATCGACGTATCATAGATGGATTTCAGGCCGCCAATGCCAGACCCGATGAGAACGCCGCTGCGCTCTTTTTCTTCATCAGTCTCTGGCTTCCAGCCTGAGTCTTCGACCGCTTCATCAGATGCGGCCAGCGCATACAGGATGAATTCGTCAATGCGACGGCGCTCTTTAGCACTCGCCGCCTTGTCCGGGTCGAAGGAGTGCGGATCATCCGCACTGCCGCCGCCGCGGCCGTCATTCCACGGAACCTGAAAGGCGATCTTGCACGGCACGTCCTTTGTATCGAACAGGTCGATAGGACCTGCTCCGGACTTGCCGGCAATCAGCCTCTCCCAGGTTGCCTCACGCCCGTTTGCGAGCGGAGAAACCATTCCAATTCCGGTAATGACGACACGGCGCATCAGCTAACCCCTTAAGAAACGTGGGCCTTGATGTGGGTGACAGCGTCACCGACGGTACGGATGTTTTCCTGGACGTCGTCCGGGATCTCGATGTTGAACTCTTCTTCGAAAGCCATGACCAGCTCGACCAGGTCGAGGGAGTCGGCGCCGAGGTCATCGATGAAGCTTGCCGTCTCAGTGACCTTGTCACCTTCAACGTCCAGATTCTCGACTACGATCTTTTTTACACGCTCGAAAACGTCAGACATGGAAACCTCTCTCATAATGTCTGATGGGAAGACCCATAAGGTCTTGGATAAGCCCGTTAGCATACAGATTGTCTGAACGCCAAGGGCTGTAACTGTTTGGCTCTTCTCGCCTAGATCATCGCCATGCCGCCATTCACGTGCAGCGTCTGTCCTGTGACATAGGCCGCTTCGTCCGACGACAAATACACAACGGCGCCAGCGATATCGCTCCCCTGGCCAAGTTTTCCGGACGGAATCTGGCCCAGAAGTGCTTCTTTTTGCGCCTCCGGCAAAACATCCGTCATCGGTGATTCGATAAATCCGGGCGCGACGCAATTCGCGGTGATCCCGCGGCTAGCGACTTCCTGCGCAAAGGATTTGGTGAAGCCGATCATGCCCGCCTTGGAGGCGCAATAATTGGCCTGGCCGGGATTACCCGTCACACCCACAATCGACGTGATGCCGATAATCCGGCCGTGACGGCGTTTCATCATCCCGCGCACAACCGACTTGGTCAGCCGGTAATAGGAGCCAAGATTCACGTCGAGAACGGCGTCCCAGTCTTCTGGCTTCATCTGCATCAGCAGCTTGTCGCGCGTGATACCCGCATTCGCGACGAGAATGTCCAGCGGACCGATGGCTTCTTCGGCGCGGCCAACAAGACCATCGACCGACTCTGGGTCTGAAAGATTGGCGGTAACGACCGCAGCTTCGCCGGACAGGGTCGCCTTGACCTCTTCCAGTACATTCTCACGCGTGCCTGACAGCGCCACTTTCGCGCCTGCGTCAGACAGAGCTTTTGCAATCGCGCTTCCGATGCCGCCCGACGCGCCCGTTACAAGCGCTGTGCGGCCTGACAAATCAAACATGGTTCGTCCTTCCTGCATTCGGGACTATCGCCCGTCTGGAGACCTTGTCGCCCTAGGAGAGGCGTTGTGCAACCGATTCGACGTCTTCAGGTGTACCCAATGTCAGTCCATCGACCCCTTTGACCGTCCGCCGGTTCATCACGGTCAGCACTTTTCCGGCGCCAGCTTCGACAAAAAGCTCAATGCCTTGCGAGGCCATATACTCAACGCTTTCACGCCAGCGCACCTGTCCTGTGACCTGTTCGATCAGCTGACGGCGGATCTGTGCCGGGTCGCTGGTCGGCGCCGCGCTGACATTTGCCACCAGCGGCGTGACAGGCGCTTTGATGTCGATACCAGCGAGCGCTTTCATCATGGCGTCGGCGGCCGGCTGCATCATCGAGCAGTGGAACGGCGCGCTGACCGGCAGCATCATGGCCTTCTTGATTCCAACATCCCCGGTTTTCGATGCCGCGAATTCGATGGCGGCCTTGGAGCCAGAAATCACGATCTGGCCCGGGGAGTTATCATTGGCGATCTCGCAGACGCCGCCTTCGGCCTGCGCCAGCTCACAAAGAGCGATCGCCTGATCCGGGTCCGCCCCGAGCAAAGCCGCCATGGCGCCCTCGCCCGCTGGAACAGCTGCCTGCATGGCGTTACCGCGAATACGCAGCACGCGCGCCGCATCTGCCACGCTGATCGCGCCGCTGGCCGCAAGCGCCGAATACTCACCCAGCGAATGGCCCGCCACGAAAGCTGCCGCTTGGACCTCAATGCCTTTGGACTGAAGCGCCCGCATCGCGGCCACGCTCACGGCCATAAGTGCCGGCTGGGTATTCGCGGTGAGCTTTAGCTGGTCCTCTTCGCCGGACCACATCAGCTCTGAAAGCTTCTGGCCGAGCGCAGCATCGACTTCGTCAAAAACCTCTCGCGCCTCTGGAAAAGCGTCTGCGAGATCTTTGCCCATGCCGATGAACTGGCTTCCCTGTCCCGGGAATATGAAAGCGAACTTTGTCATGATGTCCTGCCCTTCAACCTACCTGAATCGTTTTATCAATTGGCGGACTGCCTAGAAGGGTCCACCCTGATGCGCAAGTATCAGGTGGCCGCGCATGGGTGATGCGGGCAGAGTGCCAGCGCACTTTGGAGAAGGCAGACAATGATCTCACAGGAAGACAAGGCAAAAGCGTTCGAGGCACTGCATCAGTCAGGCTGCTTCGTTCTTCCCAACCCCTGGGACAGAGGGTCGGCCCGCATTCTCGCTGGTATCGGCTACAAGGCGCTCGCCACGACCAGTGCAGGCTTTGCGCGTTCGACAGGCGTGGACGACTATAATGTTACCCGCGACATGGTCATGAGCCATGCACGAGAGCTCTGCTCAGCGACAGACCTGCCAATGTCCGCCGATCTGGAGAACGGCTTCGGCCACACGCCGGAAGACTGCGCTGAGACCATCAGACAAGCGGCTGAGGCGGGCCTTGTGGGCGGCTCGATTGAGGATTTCACTGGTGAGCCGGGCAAGCTGTATGACATCGGCCTCGCCAAGGAGCGTGTCGCCGCCGCTGTCGAGGCGAGGAAAAACCTGCCCTTCCCTTTCATCCTGACGGCGCGTGCAGAAAACTTCTTTACCGGCACACCTGACCTTACAGACGCGATTGCGCGCCTTCAGGCCTATCAGGATGCCGGGGCAGATTGTCTCTACGCGCCCGGGCTAAAAACGCTGGAGGATATCCGCTCTGTCGTGACCTCGGTCAACAAGCCGGTGAATGTCCTGCTTGGCCCTTCCAGCGGACACGTGCCGATCGCGGCATTGGCTGAAGTTGGTGTTCGCCGCGTCTCCGTCGGCGCCGTGTTTGCCAATCTCGCCTATGGCGCGATGATCAAGGCCGCCGAGGAACTGCACGGGCCAGGTACGTTCGATTTCATGGGCGATCTGCCTGGCGCCCGTCTGGTCGACCTTCTGGACAAGGGAACGCCTCAGGCGGGCTGACGCTGCCTGCTTGATTCTTTCCACAGTTTGAGGTTTAAGCGCGCTCTTCTATGGGCTGCGGTCCTGCGGTGCGGAATGAGCTGCACATGTCAGGGGCCATCGCCGGATCGGTTCCCCGCCAATCCAGCGCCGCAGTCTGGAACTCAAGGGAACGAAAAACATGGCATTTTACGAACACGTGCTGATTTCTCGGCCGGACATCTCGCCTGCACAGGTGGAGAGCCAGATCGAGGAACTCGCAGAATGGCTGAAGAGCCAAGGCGCCAAAATCGGCAAGACCGAGTACTGGGGCCTTCGCAACCTCTCCTACCCTATCAACAAGCAGCGCAAGGGACACTACTCCCTTCTCAACATCGACGGACCGGCAGCTGCCGTCCACGAGCTTGAGCGTCGCCACCGCATCTCCGACGATGTGATCCGCTACCTCACGGTCAAGGTTGATGAGCTCGACGAAGAGCCATCGCCAGTGATGGGTCGCAAGGATCGCGGACCGCGTAAGGACTAAGGGGAAACACGATGTCTTCAGAAAACAACTCAGGTGATATCAACATCACCAACATTCCGGCCCGCCGGACTTTCAACCGCCGCCGCAAGGTCGACCCGTTTTCGGGCGAAGGCGCGCCAGCGATTGATTACAAGGACGTGAAACTCCTGCAGCGCTACATTTCCGAGAAGGGCAAGATTGTCCCGTCGCGGATCACCGCTGTGAACGTCAAGAACCAGCGTAAGCTTGCCCGCGCCATCAAACGCGCCCGCATGCTCGCGCTTCTGCCATTCACCGTTAAGTAGGAGACACCCACATGGATATCATCCTTCTTGAACGCGTCGAAAACCTTGGCGAGCTGGGCGAAGAAGTCACGGTAAAGAACGGCTTTGCCCGTAACTTCCTGCTGCCACGCGGCAAGGCCCTGATCGCCAACGAAACCAATCGCGCCCGCTTCGCAGCTGAGCGTGATCTGATCGAAAAGCGCAACGCCGATGCCCGTAGTGAGGCAGAGCAAAGCGGATCCGATCTCGACGGCGCTCAACTGACGCTCATCCGTCAGTCTTCCGACGTCGGCAACCTTTATGGTTCGGTCTCGACCCGTGACATCGTTGATGCGCTGGCCGAAAAGGGCTTCAAGGTCCGCCGCGGCCAGATCAAGCTCGACCAGCCAATCAAGACGCTCGGCGTCTACGAAATGGGCGTTCGTCTGCACGCAGAAGTTCTCGTGAACATCTCCGTCAACGTTGCCCGTTCAATGGAAGAAGCTGAACGTCAGGCTGCTGGTGAGGACGTCATCGAGACGATCCAGGCCGAACAGCAAGGCGCAGCCGCCGAACAGGCGTCTGAACTGGCTGAAGCCAATGCCGAAACCATGGATGCAATGCGAGACAGCGACTACTAGGTCGCATCCTGCAATCGCAGACAATTGAAAAGGCCGCACTCGCAAGGGTGCGGCCTTTTTCTGTTCACTGATCCTGCTGTTTATCCACAGAACTCCACTGAGCTGTGGACCAATTCACCTAGACTGAGAGTCAAGCCTGCAATCTCGCGAATCAGGCGAGTATGCTTGGCCGCTCAGAGAAAATGGTTTGACGCTCATGAACGACATGTCCAATCCTCCGGTCACGGTCGAGGTCCCGCATAACCTGTCCGCAGAAGCTGGCGTGCTGGGCGCGATTCTCTACGACAATAATGCGTTCCAGCGTGTCGCTGAATTCCTGCGCCCGACCGATTTCTACTCGATCCCGCATCAGGAAATCTACGAAGTCTGCTCGAACATGATCCAGTCTGGCCGCGTCGCCGACGGGATCACGCTGCGCGAGCACTTCGAGAAGGCCGACAAGCTGCAGGAGATCGGTGGCGCCTCCTATCTCGCCGAGCTTCTGGACTCAGCCGCCTTCGGCCCTGAGGTCACTGACTACGCCCACATGATCCGTGATTTCGCGATGCGCCGCGAGCTGATTGATATCGGCGCGACCGTGCAGCAACGCGCCTTCAAGCCGGGGCCCGATGAAGGCGGTGATCGCCAGCTTGAGCTTGCCGAGCGCCAGCTCTTTGACCTTGCCGACCGCGGCTCATCCTCGCGCGGCTTTCACAGCTTCTCAGCGGCCCTCAAAGAGTCGCTGCAGATGGCCGAGGCCGCCTATCAACGGGATGGAAAGATCGCCGGCGTCGCCGCGCACCTCGACGCGCTGGACGAGAAACTCGGCGGCTTTCACAAGTCAGACCTCGTCATTCTCGCTGGCCGCCCATCCATGGGTAAGACCACGCTCGCCACCAATATTGCCTTCAACGCGGCGAATGCCTGCAAGCGCGAGGTACAGGAAGACGGCTCGAAGAAAACCGTCGACGGCGCCGTTGTGGCCTTCTTCTCGCTGGAAATGTCGTGCGAACAGCTTGCTACCCGGATCATCGCTGAGCGCACCGGCATCAACGCTCACCGCATCCGTCAGGGTGATCTCGACAAGCATGACTTCGAGAAGATCCGCCAGGCGACGGAAGAGCTACAGAACCTGCCGCTCTACATTGATGATCAGGGCGGCATCTCGGTCAGCCAGCTCTCGGCCCGCGCGCGCCGGCTGAAGCGCACGGTTGGCCTCGATATGATCGTGATCGACTATCTGCAGCTGCTCACCTCCACGCTCGGCAAGTCCTCGGACAGCCGCGTGCAAGAGATCACGCAGATCACCATGGCGCTAAAAGCCCTCGCAAAGGACCTCAACGTCCCGGTCATCGCCCTGTCGCAGCTCTCACGGGCCGTTGAGCAGCGCGAAGACAAACGCCCACAGCTCTCTGACCTTCGTGAATCCGGCTCGATCGAGCAGGACGCCGACGTCGTCATGTTCGTCTACCGCGAGTCCTATTATCTGGAGCGGACAGAGCCACAGGCTGGCGGCGATGACCCGCAATCAGCCGAGAAATGGACCAAGTGGCGCCAGCGCATGGATGAAGTCTATGGCACCGCCGAAGTCATCATCGGCAAACAGCGCCACGGCCCCATCGGCCGCGTCACCCTCGCCTTCGACGCCAACACCACGCGCTTCGGTAACCTCGACCGCGCCCCTGCGGACGACGATTACGAATAGGCTCGCCGTCCTGTCAGACCTGCGAGCCCTTCACGATGATGGTGTCGTATTGTGGCTAGGTCGCCTCGGCTGGATATCTCAGCCGAAACCAGCTGCCCGCGTCGCGGCCGTCTGAGTGATCTAGCGTGCCGTTTAGGTCATTGGCATAAAGCTTCGCCAACTGGAGACCGAACCCGCCAGTTTCGAAAGCGTCGTAGCCCTCTTCAAGCCCCTGACCATTGTCGCGAACAATCAGCTCGCAGCTCGTTTTCGACATCTCAAATGTGAGCTCGACTTGGCCGTGCTCGCATGAGCCCAGCCCGTGCGTGACGGCATTGTCGACAAATTCGGTCAACACGACGCCCAGCGCCACAGCTTCTTTGGTGCTTGCCATCCGGGACGCGATTTTCGTCTTCAACCCAATGCGCCCAATAGCGGACTTCGGCATCAGCTCATTGCACAGCGCACTTATGAATGTCTTCAGCTGGATGCCATCCACCGAGCCATCCCGGTAAAGAAACTCATAGATCTTGCTGACCGCCGAAACCCGGTCTGACGCCTTCTTCAACCGATCGCGGGCATCATCATTCTCTGTCATCCGCGACTGCCAGTTTAGCAGTCCGGCTGTCATGGCGTGGCTGCTCCGCAAGCGAAGGTCTACTTCCTTCAGAAGCGATTGCTGATAGCAGAGGGCATCAGATGACACCCCAAGCTGATTGGCCTGCATGTTGGCGAGCTCTTCAAGACTGGCTCGGCTGCTCTCAGCCTGCAGATAGCGAGACATGCGATCAGTGACGTCGCGCGAAATCGCGATGACGCGCTGGATCTGACCTTTATCATCAAGGACAGGGGCAACAGAAATATCCCACCAGCGCGGGCTTCCCTTTAGCGTCGGGCAATACGCCTCGAAACGTGTTTTTGCCCCCGCGAAAGCCCGCTCGATTGAGCTAGAGATCAGGCTCTGCGACTCCAATGGCCACAGCGTATGCCAGGCCTGGCGCTGGATCATTGCAAAATCATCAACTTCCATGGCGCACTGGCCATTGACGTTCATGAACTCCAGCCGCCCTTCCGCATCAATAATCTTGATGCAATCAGGGCTCGCATAAAGGACCTCAACGAGCATGGAGGATGAAAGGTCGCCGAGCGTACTGATTGCAAGTGCGTCCACGTCTGATTGAAAGACAGTTTCGTTTAGTTTTAGCATATCACCCAATTCCATCTCACAGGAAAAGTATAGTTTTTTACTTTTGTTGCGAAGGCCGCAGATAATGCTGCGCCTATAATGAGATATTTATTTCTGAATTATGAATACAGAGGCCTATATCTTTGTTTTGTAATAGAATTTAAAAAATTTTATATTCTTCGAAGCATGCAATGAAGCGAAGTATAAGGGCTTACTTCGCGCTCTAAGAAAGCCGGGATCAAGACGGGCATGATCTGGCCTTTTCGCGCCCTGCTTGCGGCAAATTTGGCAGATTATTGCGCGTTCATTAGAAAAAACGGCCGAATCACGTACGAATGATCCTTCCCCGACAATGCGTTGAGCAAACAGGTCCGAGACAAAGATATGATTGAAGCAACGCTGGAGCGGGAACTTCCAGATCTTCGCCGCTTCTCGCGTGCCCTCACCGGCACTCAGGAGGCCGGCGACGCGCTCGTCAGTGAAGCGGTCCGCCTTCTCAGCAACCGTTCGCAGGAACTTGTCGAACATTTCTGCTCTCGCCCCCGTCTTTTTGGACTAGTCAGCTCTATTCTCGATTCCAGAACTTTCCTGGCTTTCAACCCAGAACGCGCGGACTCGCCCGGGCGCCGCGCCGTCCTCATGCAGGATGTGTTCGGTTTCACCGAAGAAGACGCCCGCAGCGCGCTTCAACTGGCGTCCGACAATTACAGAATGCTCCTGCAAGCCGCGCGCCTGCCTGCCTCCGGCCTCGAGCCTGCGCGAATTGTTATTCTGGAAGATCAGTTCCTCATCGCGGCTGATGAGGAAATCCTGCTGAAGTCTCATGGACATGATGTCGTCGGCGTTTGCGCCACCGCGGAAGAGGCACTGGAAATCGTTAAAAGCGAGTCCCCGGACATCGTTATCTGCGACATCGATCTTGGCGCCGGCAATCCGACCGGGCTCGACTTCGCCAAGAGCGTGCCGCCAGAGGCGAGGTGCGCCTTTGTCTTCGTGACCGGTCATCCGGCCACACTGTGCCAGGGCCATCCGGGTGAGCCTGCCTATCTCGTTTCAAAACCCTACGATCCTGCAGTGCTTGCAACCATCGTTTATCAGGCGCTTCTCAACGTGCGAAACCCATCCGAGCCGCTGGCCGGGACCAGCGATCTTGCACCGCTGCTCCCACCAGTCTGAGGAAAGACCCCGCAAATTTTGCCCGGTCAGAGGGCAGGCAAACTGTCAATCAAGCTGGCTGCCTCTTGGCGCGGCCGACGGCGCTGATTAAGCCAATTTGTATGAGCCTTCATCCCCGCGCCCTCGTGCATCTTGAAAATATCGTCGCCAATTGGCGCGCGATCGGTGCCATGCAGCCCGGCGCTGAGGCGGGCGCGGTCGTAAAGGCGAACGCCTATGGGCATGGTGCAGGCCAGGTTGCCAAAGCCCTCCACGCGGCAGGCTGCCAAACCTTTTTCGTCGCCTATGTCGAAGAAGGCATGGAAGTCCGCGGCGTTGTCGGAGACGGGCCCGACATCCTCGTATTTAACGGTGCCTCAGAGATTGAGCGGATCGAAGTCGAAAAGCTTCGCCTTATTCCTGTGCTCAATTCACTCACTGATCTCGACACCTGGATCAAATATGCGCGGTCGTCGCCTTATGCGGTTCACATCGATACCGGGATGAACAGGCTCGGCATCCGGTCTGAAGACGTGCCCGCCCTCATCACCGCCAGCAGAGATGCGCCGCCTGCGCACATCATGTCGCATCTGGTCGACTCCGATGATCCGGCCTGCCCGCTCAACGCAGCCCAGCGCCAGACCTTCAGTGAGCTGGCCCAGCACTTCCCGACCGCGCGCAAGAGCCTCTCCAATACCGGGGGCTGCTATATCTGCGGCGACTTCGGGTTTGATGTCATCCGCCCCGGCATCGGCCTTTATGGCGGCGGCCCTCCTGCACCTGCAGGTCACCGGCCCCTGCCCGGCATGACGCTCGAAGCGCCGATCCTGACGGTTCAGCACGCAAAAGCCGGAGAGAGCGTCGGCTATGGGGCCACGCACAAGCTGACAGTCCCCGCGACGCTCGCCACTGTGGCGCTTGGCTATGGCGACGGCTTTCCGCGCTCGGCCAGCAACAATGGCTATGCCAGTCTCGGCGGAACGCCCTGCCCGATCGTTGGCCGGGTTTCGATGGACCTCATCACAATCGATGTCTCTGCTGCACGAGACCTTGCAAAGCCGGGCGTATTCGCCCAATTCATCGGACCTGAGGTCCCGTTAGAGGATCAGGCGAAACGGGCCGGCACTGTCGGCTATGAACTTGTAACGGGGCTCGGCGATCGTGTCAGACGCATCTACGACTAAATCCGGCGGTTTTCCCAATCCGCTCGCCTGGATCGGACGCGGCGCCATTGGCCTGTTTGCCGAGATCGGCCGTCTTTCGATCTTTTCGGGCCGCACAGCCGCCATGGCGTTCACGCCGCCCTGGAATCTGGTCCAGATCTGGAAGCAGATCATCGCCGTCGGTTTTTACTCGCTGCCCGTCGTTGGTCTGTCGGCTGTCTTCATTGGCGCAGCTCTGGCCCTCAATATCTATACCGGCGGCAATCGCTTTGGCGCTGAACAGTTCGTGCCAAACATCGTTGTCCTCGGCATCACGCGGGAGCTTGGTGCCACGATTACCGGCCTGATGCTGGCCGGGCGCGTGACGGCGGGCATTGCTGCCGAAATCGGCGCGATGAAAGTGACAGAACAGATCGACGCGCTGAAAACCCTTTCGGCGAACCCTTTCCGCTATCTCTATGCCCCGCGCTTCCTGGCTGCGGCGCTGACCCTGCCAATTCTGGTCCTCATTGCAGATGTCATCGGTGTTATGGGCGGCTGGCTCGTCAGCGTCTTCGCACTCGACTTCGATTCGACCACCTATCTTCGCAACACGCTCGACTTCCTGACATTTGAGGACGTCCTGGTGGGAGTCATCAAAGCCGTCATCTTCGGCATGGTGATCGCGCTGATGGGCTGTTACCAGGGCTCGAAATCATCGGCTGGTGCAACGGGCGTCGGACGGGCTGCCACGCTCTCAATGGTTGGCGCAGCCGTTCTGGTCCTTGCGGCCAACTATATGATGTCGACCCTCTTCGTGCGCATCGGGATTTAAGGCCATGACCAAGACCCGCCCCATCCTTGAGCTGAAAGGCGTCGAAAAGAGTTTCGGCAAAAATCACGTCCTGCGCGGCGTCGATCTCGATGTCGCGCCCGGCAACTCACTTGTTGTTCTTGGCGGTTCTGGTTCCGGCAAGTCCGTGATGCTGAAGAACGCCCTCGGTCTGATGACGCCGGACGCCGGGACGATCCTCTTTGACGGGGAAGACGTGACCTATGACCAGGGCAAGGAGCGCGATGCCATGCGGGCCCGTGTCGGCATGCTGTTCCAGTCCGGCGCGCTGTTCGATAGCCTCACCGTCTGGGAAAATATCGCCTTCCGTCTGCTCAATGCCGACAAAGTGAAGCGCGCGGATGCCAAGGAACGCGCCATAGACTCGCTCAAGAAAGTGCGTCTCGGCGCCTCCGTGGCAGACCTGCGCCCAGCCGAGCTTTCGGGCGGCATGCAGAAACGCGTCGCCCTCGCTCGCGCCATTATCACCGAGCCGGATCTTATCTTCTTCGACGAACCGACGACCGGCCTCGACCCGATCACAGCAGATGCGATCAATGACCTCATTCTCGAACAGGTCAAAGCGCTCGGCGCGGCTGCCGTGACGATCACGCACGACATGGCCTCTGCCCGCAAGGTCGCCGACGAGATCGCCATGCTGTTCGAAGGCAAGATCATCTGGCGCGGTAGCGCAGACAAGATCGACAATTCAGGCAACGAGTATGTCGACCAGTTCGTGCATGGCCGCGCCGAAGGGCCGATCCAGCCCGCGCTTTAGGTTTAGAGACGGTCACGGTCGCCTGAGAAAGGCTAAACGCACGTCGTTTCATCCTTCGACAAGCTCAGGATGAGGTTTGGAATCGCCGCAACGGAAGCCAAAAACGCCCCATAGGCCTCATCCTGAGCCTGTCGAAGGACGAGGCCCATGCAGTGACCATCACCCACCCGATGCCGCCAGGCCCACCGCGCGCCCCATCGCCAGGCACGCCGTCAGCAGATAACCGCCCGTTGGTGCGTCCCAGGCCACCATTTCGCCTGCACAATAGGTGCCCGGCACAGCCTTCAGCATCATCTGATCATCAAGGGCGTCCCATGATACCCCGCCTGCGGTGGAAATAGCCGCATCAAGCGGTGCTGTCCCGCTCAGCCGCAATGGCAGCGCCTTTATGAGCGCGGCAAGCGGCTCAGGCTCACGTGGCGGCTGGCCTCTGGTGACTTCATTCAGCAGCGCAATCTTGCTCGCATCGAGCCGCGCGCCCTTGCGCAGACGATTCGTCATCGAGTCCTTCGCCTTCGTGGCCGCCAGACGCCGGACCAGCGTATCGGTGTCGACATCGGGCAGCAGGTCAATGCAAAGATCGGCCTCGCCGCACGCTGCCAATTGCGCCCTCAGCGCGCCCGACAGCGGATAAACGGCGCCGCTCTCGATGCCATAGCGCGTGATAACAAAGTCGCCCCGCTGGCTGTCCCCGCCCGCAGAGAGCGATACCCCTTTGACCGGCTCGCCTTCCTGCGCCTCAAGCAACCTCTTCGACCAGTCCACGGCAAAGCCGCAATTGGACGGCTCAAAAGGCTCTAGCGCCACGCCCTTCTCCGCGAGAATGTCCGCCCAGCGCCCGTCAGAGCCAAGCCGAGACCAGCTCGCCCCACCAAGCGCGAGTATGGTCGCATCCGACTCGACCTGCACATCTCCATTCGGCGTTTCGAACTTCAGAGCGCCCGTGTCGCTCCATCCCTGCCAGCGATGGCGCAACAGTAGCTCTGCGCCGCCTGCGGATAGACGGCCCAACCAGCGGCGAAGCAAAGGCGAGGCCTTCATCTCTTCGGGGAAAACCCGGCCTGAGCTGCCCGTGAAGGTTCGCGTCTCCAAACCATCCATCCATGCGATCAATTCGGTTGGCCCAAAGGCTTGAACCATCTCCAGCAAACGCTTGTCTGGCGCTGGGTACCGGCTTTGAAACGCGGCCTGATCTTCTGAATGGGTAATATTGAGCCCGCTCTTGCCGGCCATCAGGAATTTGCGGGCCGCGCTCGGCATCGCATCATAGATCGTCACGGACGCGCCCGCCTCGAGGGCTGCCTCTGCCGCCATGAGCCCGGCTGGCCCGGCACCTATGATCGCGATCCGT
This sequence comes from Henriciella litoralis, assembly GCF_002088935.1. NCBI lineage: Bacteria > Pseudomonadati > Pseudomonadota > Alphaproteobacteria > Hyphomonadales > Hyphomonadaceae > Henriciella > Henriciella litoralis. The sequence goes on along the minus strand of NZ_NCSS01000006.1, from coordinate 106,163 downwards.
TTCATTCGCCTGATCTAACGGGCCGATGCGTCTCAGGCCAGAGCTCTCGGGCAAACAACTGACGCTTCACCAACGACGTCTCAGCAGAGTTGTCGCAGCGCGCCTAAAGACTGCAGAAATGCGTTCAAATGAACATCATGAATTTACAATTGTAACTACTCCTGTTGAGCCAGCGACGCCGCAGGATAGACGAAAGCCCAGACAGCAGAAAGCCATCCGGACAGGCACGTCCGGATGGCTCATCTTACACAGAAAATGGCGACTAGCCGTTCTGTTTTGCTTTCAGGTCAGCCTGGCGCTCTGTGGCCGTTGTGAGCGAGTCCAGCGCGGCGGACATGGCGTCGTTGTAGCAGGACTGATAGGCGCTACGCTCAGACAGGGACATCGGTCCAGTCCTTTGATCACAGGCCTTTTCAGCGGCCCGGCGGAGTTTTGCGAGCATGACATCGGTACCGGCTTCGGTGGTCAGATCAATGCCGGACGTATCGACACTGACCGAACGGATTTCCGATGGCGCATCTGCAAATGCGGGGGCGGCAGCGAAACCGAGGATGGCTGCGGTGATGACGGTTGCAAGTTTCTTCTGGGACATTTTAGTACCTTCTTTCTTGTTTTTATCGACCCGTTCCCTGAGCCCCATCTACATACCATATTTATTGTTTTACGATAATTAATTCTATGTAATGTTACAACTGTCGCACACTTATTGATGCTTTTCGCCCCTCCCGCATCAGTTTAGGCCAGAGGCTATGGCGCGATCATCTACAGCTTTTACCTGCCAGTCCTGCGGCGCGGTTCACCCCAAATGGTCGGGCCGCTGTGAGGCCTGCGGGGAATGGAATACGCTGGTTGAGGAAACCGTCTCGGCGGCCCCCGGCGGACTGGCCGCGCCGAAGTCGCTCTCGCGCAAGGCAGGCGCCAAGGTCGAGTTCACCGCGCTCAATGAAACAACCGAAGCCCCGCCCCGGCATATAATAGGCGTGGATGAGCTGGACCGCGTCTTTGGCGGCGGTCTCGTGCCCTCCTCGGCCACATTGATCGGCGGCGATCCAGGAATCGGCAAGTCGACCCTCCTTCTACAGGTCGCCGCCCGGCTTGCCCGGAATGGCCTGAAGACCGTCTACGTCTCGGGCGAGGAAGCTGCCGCCCAGATCCAGGACAGGGCGCGCCGCCTGAAGGTCGCCGAAAGCCCGGTTGACCTCGCCACTGAGACAGACCTCCGCAAAGTTCTCGCCTCGCTGAAAACGGCCAAGCCTGACTTTGTCGTGATCGACTCGATCCAGACCATGTGGTCCGACAGTCTAGAAGCCGCCCCCGGCTCTGTCGCGCAGGTCCGGGCGTGCGCACAGGAGCTGACGCGATGGGCCAAGAAGTCCGGGGCCGCCCTCATCCTGGTTGGCCACGTCACGAAAGAAGGCCAGATCGCTGGCCCTCGCGTCGTCGAACATATGGTCGACACCGTCTTCTATTTTGAGGGCGAACGCGGCCACCAGTTCCGCATCCTGCGCGCCGTGAAGAACCGGTTCGGTCCGACCGACGAGATCGGCATCTTCGAGATGCATCAGTTTGGCCTCGCCCCGGCGCGCGAACCTTCCGCCCTCTTCCTGTCGTCTGATTCAGGTGAAACCGGCGGCGCAGCCGTATTTGGCGCCATGGAAGGCTCGCGGCCTGTTCTGGCAGAAGTTCAGGCCCTGGTCAGCGCATCCGCCTATGGTACGCCGCGGCGCAGCATTGTCGGCTGGGACGCCAACCGTCTCGCCATGGTGCTGGCAGTCCTCGAAGCGCGCTGCGGCGTGTCCCTCGGCGGCCGGGACGTCTATCTCTCCGTGGCGGGCGGCTACCGTATAACTGAGCCTGCCGGCGACCTTGCCGCGGCGGCTGCGCTTTTAACGTCACTTGCGGACAAGCCTGCCCCCGAAAAGTCGGTCTTCTTCGGAGAAATCGCCCTTTCCGGCGCAATCCGGCCTGTCGCCCGCATGGATCAGCGCCTCAAGGAAGCCCAGCGACTTGGCTTTCAGCACGCATTTGTGCCAGATGGCAGTTCGTCGGCCCCGGAAGGGTTGACCGTGACCAGCGTGTCGCGCCTATCTGAGCTTGTAGAATTACTTGGTCTGGAACCAGACGCATGATGGATGCCCTTACAGCCTTTGACGCGATTGTGGTCATTCTCTTGATCCTGTCGACGCTGATGGCCTTAGCACGCGGCTTCATGCGCGAACTGGCAACCCTTGGCGCGTTTATCGCCGCACTCGCGGCAGCCTACTATGCCCGCCTCTATCTGCGTGATCCACTTGCACAGGTGCTACCAGAAGGCACGGCCACCTGGATGCCAGATCTCATCCTGTTCGTTGGCGCCTTTCTGATCGTCTATGTCGTGGTCGCCTGGTTTGGCGCGAACCTGTCGAAATCCATTCAAGGCGCTGACGGCGTCAGCATCTTCGACCGGTTTGCCGGAGCTATCTTTGGCTTTCTGCGCGGCGCGATCGTTCTGGTCTTTTTTGTCTTCCTGATGCGCATGGCCCTCGACCATGACCGCATCCCGGAATGGATCCGCACAGCCCAGACCTATCCTATCCTGGAGGAGGGTGCGGTGTACGTCGAAACGCATGCGCCTGAGATTGGACAGCGCGCTCAGCAGCGCTCACCACTTGACGAATCCTGATGCTGGCCATACCTCGCAGTCAAGTTGTGACAGCGAGGTGTCAATGTTCTGGGACCATGACGACGACAAGCCTCGCGAAGAGTGCGGCATTGTTGGGGTCTTCAACCACCCCGAAGCCTCTCTTCTCGTCGCCCTAGGCCTTCACGCCCTCCAGCATCGCGGACAGGAAGCCTGTGGCATCGCCACATTCGACGGCAAGAAATTCCACAATGAGCGCCATATGGGCCTCGTGGGCGAGAATTTCGGTGGCGACCTAACCACCCGCCTTCCCGGCTCTGCCGGCATCGGTCACAATCGCTATTCTACGCAGGGCAAACCTGCGATGCGCAATATCCAGCCCATCTTTGCTGACCTCGCCTCCTCAGGCTTCGCGCTGGCGCACAACGGCAACCTCACCAATGCCCGCGCGCTGCGCAAGGAACTGATCGAGAAAGGGGCGATCTTCCAGTCCACAATGGACACTGAAGTCCTCCTGCAACTCGTCGCGCGCAGCACAAAGCCGCTGATGCGTGAGCGTTTCATGGAAGCTCTGCGCCACGTCGAAGGCGGCTATGCCTTTGTCGGCCTGACCAACAAGAAGCTCATCGGTGCGCGCGACCCAATCGGTATCCGCCCGCTTGTTCTTGGCAAGCTTGGCGATGGCTGGGTGCTCGCGTCGGAAACCTGCGCGCTTGATATTATCGGCGCCGAGTTCGTCCGCGAGATTGAGAATGGCGAAGTCGTCATCATCACCGAGGATGGTGTTGAGAGCTTCCACCCCTTCCCAAAACGCGCGGAAAGCCCGTGCCTGTTTGAATATGTCTATTTCGCCCGGCCCGACAGCATCGTTCAGGGCCGTAGTGTCTATCAGGTTCGCCGCCGCATGGGACACCAGCTCGCGCGCGAGAACCCGGCCGACGTCGATGTCATCGTGCCTGTGCCGGACTCCGGCGTGCCAGCCGCGATCGGCTTTTCAGAGCAAAGCGGCGTGCCGTTCCAGCTGGGCATCATCCGCAGCCACTATGTCGGGCGAACCTTCATCGAACCGACGCAAACCGGCCGTCAGAAATCCGTTTCCAAGAAGCACTCGCCCAACCGCGCCGTGCTTGAAGGCAAGCGCGTGCTTCTGGTCGACGACTCGATCGTGCGCGGCAACACGTCCCGCAAGATTGTCCAGATGGTCCGCGAAGCTGGCGCCAAGGAAGTGCACCTGCGCTCGGCCAGCCCGCCCATCGTGAACCCGGATTTCTACGGCATCGACATGCCCACCAAGGCCGAACTGCTCGCTTCCAATAATTCGCTTGAGCAGATGCGGGACTTCCTGAACGTCGAGAGCCTCGGCTTCCTGTCTGTCCAGGGCCTCTATGCCGCAATTGGCATCGAGCGGAACATCGACCAGCCACAATTCTCCGACCATTGCTTCACGGGCCGCTACCCAACCCGTCTCGTCGACAATGCGCGCGAGGAAAGTGCCAAGGACAGACAGCTCTCGCTGCTGGACTAGGACGCCGGAGGCAATTAGTCCGCCCTCATGGATAAACGCATCACCCTGATCACAGGCGCCTCGCGCGGGATCGGCAAGGCCGCTGCGCTCGAGCTTGTCCGCCGCAACCACCACATCATTGCGATTGCGCGCTCAAAGCTCGCGCTTGAGAAAGTAGATGACGAGATCAAGGAACTGGGCGGCAGCGCAACGCTCATCCCCATGGACCTGAAAGACAAGACGGCGTTCGAGACCGTCGGTCAGGCGCTGGCAACCCGTTTCGGCCGCATTGATGGCCTGCTGGCCAATGCCGGCATTCTCGGCACGCTGGGGCCGCTTCAAGCGGTTGGCCCACGCAGCTTCGAGGAAACGATTGAAGTGAACCTCACGGCCAATTGGCGCCTCATCCGTGCGATGGCGCCTCTGCTGCAGCGTTCTGAAGCCCCGCGCGCCGTCTTCATCAGCTCCGGCGTTGTGCCGCGTCCACGCGCCTTCTGGGGGCCATACCAAGCCTCCAAGGCAGGCATGGAGCATCTGGCGCTTGCCTGGGCCGATGAGAACGAAAACATGGCGCTACGCGTCAACATCTATGACCCGGGCGCAACTCGCACCGGCATGCGCGCTGAAGCCATGCCCAGCGAAGACCCGGCAACACTGCCAACGCCTGAAGAGGTCGTCCAAAAGCTCGCGCCGCTTCTGGAAGCCAGCGAGACGCGGACGGGTGTACGGGTTTCGTTCAAGGACTAGGGACGCAGCACGGCAGAGCGCCGGTCTAGCTGGCCCTATTTGCGCTTATTGATGCTGCGCGTCTTGCCTTTGCCGCGCCCGCTCGTCTTCTTCTGGTTCTGCGGCTTGTACTTGTCGGCATAGGGGTTCGCCCCCTGACGCACGAACAGCCGGATCGGCACGCCAGGAAGATCAAATCCTTCGCGTATCCCGTTGACAAGAAAGCGTTTATATTGCTCGGGCATCTGCTCGCCACGTGACGCGATCAGCACAAAGGTTGGCGGACGGGACTTCATCTGCGCCATGTAACGCGGCTTGATCCGCTTGCCATTAATCGATGGTGGCGGATGGCGCTCGATCGTGTAGCGAAGCCAGCGATTGAGGTCGCCCGTCTTCACGCGCGCGGACCAGTCTTCATGCACCTTGGCGACCGTCGGCATGAAGCGCTCAACCCGCTTGCCCGTCAGGCCAGACAGCGTCACGACCGGCGCACCCTTGGCGTTTGGCAGCAAGCGTTTAGCCATATCCGACAGCTCACGCATCTTCTGCGCGTGATTGTCGACGAGGTCCCATTTGGAGATGACGAAGACGAGGCCTCGCCCCTCGCGCACAGCCAGGTCGGCAATCTGCAAATCCTGCTTCTCGAATGCCTCGTCAGCATCCATCACAAGCGCAATCACATCGGCATATTTCAGCGTCCGCACCGTTTCACCGGTCGACATGCGCTCCAGCTTCTCCTGAACGCGCGATTTGCGGCGCAGGCCCGCCGTGTCGACAAGTTTGACCTTCCGGCCTTCATACATCCAGTCGACTGAGATCGAGTCGCGCGTAATGCCGGCTTCCGGGCCGGTCAGCACACGCTGCTCGCCCAGCAGCTGGTTGATCAGCGTGGATTTGCCCGCATTCGGGCGTCCGACAATTGCAAGGCGGATGGGTTTCTTGCGGGCTTCCTCGCGCGCTCTGAGCTGCGCTTCGGCTTCGGCGGCGTCGTCAATGCCAGCGGCTTCGAGCGCTGCCGTCAGCTCATCTTCCGTCATATTGGGATTGTCGACATCGATCTCGGCCATACGGTCGAGGATCGCGTCATCGAAGCCTTCGCCTTCGGCGGCATCTTCTTCGGTGAAGGCTGCGAGAAAGGCTTCTTCGCCGAGGGCTTCGCGGATCGCGCCATAAAGGTCGCCCATGCCTTCGCCATGTGCGCCTGAAAGGCCCACAGGTTCCCCGAATCCAAGCCCCCAGGCTTCGGCCATGCCGACATTGCCCTGATTGCCTTCGGCCTTGTTGGCGGCCAGCACAATCGGCAGGTCGGCCCGGCGCAGGACATCCGCAAAGCGTTCATCCATCGGCGTTACGCCTTCACGCGCATCGATCAGGAAGAGCGCAAGCTCAGCCTCACGGATCGCAACTTCGGTCTGCATACGCATGCGCGATTCGAGCGAGTCATCATGGACGTCCTCGAACCCGGCCGTATCGATCAGGATAAGTGGCAAATCCGCAAGGCGCCCTGAGGCTTCCTTGCGGTCACGGGTAACGCCGGGCTGGTCATCGACCAGCGCGAGCTGCTTTCCGGCAAGCCGGTTAAACAGCGTGGACTTGCCCACATTCGGGCGCCCGACAATGGCGATCTTCAACGGCATGACCCGCCCCTTTTCTTAAAGCTGGGCCCCGGCCGTCCGGAGCGCGCGCGGGCCGTCCTAGCGGATCGCGATCAGACGCGCATCATCTGTAAGCACAAACACCTTGTCACCCACCGAGATCGGCTCGAGGTAGACCGGGTCTTTCAGGTCGATTGACCCTGTTTGTTCGCCGGTCTGCGGTGACAGTGCAATCAGCTCACCGCGCGAAGACACGACCAGCACCTGGTCCGACGCGACGATTGGGCCGGCATACGCAATACGGCCCTTTTTCTTTTTCTTCTTCGCGTACTGGCGCAACTGCTTGACCCAATACACCTTACCGGATTCTGCCGCGATGGCAGCAACCTTGCCGTCAGTTCCAGACACAAAGAGGTATGGACCTACAAGTGATGGCGCTGATGTCGAGCCAATTGGTTGTACCCAGAGACGCGAGCCCGTGCGCCCGTCAATGGCTGCCATGACGCCTGACTGGTTCGCGGCGAAGACAAGTCCGCCCCCGATCACAGGACGCGAGGCAATATCGTTGATCGAAGAGATCGGCGTGAAGCGGCCAGGGCGCGACAGGGCCTCGGTCCACAGCCGACGGCCGTTTGCAGCGAGGTAAGCAATGATCTCACCCGACGAGTATGGCGCAATGACGATGTCTTCAACGGCTGCCGGGCTGGATGAACCCAGCACACGCGCCGACTCCGCAATCGCCTGGTCCGTCCAATCGATCTGACCGTCATCCAGGTCCAGCGCGAAAATCTCATTATTGTTCGACGACACGAACGCCCGGCCATCCTTGATGGTCGGCGCGCCGGTCATCGGCGCTTCCATGTCGCGGCGCCAGATCTCGCTGCCATCTCCAGCATTCAGCGCCGTCACAAAACCATAGCCGCTGGCGACGACGAGCCGGCCATTTTCATAGGCCATGCCAGCGCCGATGCCGACCTTGTCGCGGCGATTGCCGGATTTCAGTTCGCGCTGCCAGATCTTGCGGCCGGTTTCGAGATCGAAGGCCCGTACCGTCTGCTCGGAATCGACCACGAAGATGTATTGCTCGCTGGCAACCGGCGGCGTGGTTAGCGCAGATTTGCGGGTGGAGCCTTTGCCTGCGTTCACGCGCCAGGCCACGGAAAGATCCGCCGCTGCAGCGACGTGACCAGCCGTCTTGGTAGGGCCAGAGCCAGCCTGGGGCCAGCTTGCCAGCGTTTCAGCTGCCGGCAACGTAATCGCCGTTCCGGCGAGATCAGCGCTTGCCTCCAGACTCTGGTCGCCGAGCACCATTTCGATGCGTCCGGCTTTCTCTTCTTCCGACAGACGCTCTTTTTCAGCGTTCAGATTGCGGAAATAGGAACACCCCGCAAGCGAGACCGTCAAAGCGGAAAAGACTGCGATACGAAGATAGGAATTACTCATTCTGGCTGGTCTCCATCCACGGCGCCTGCTTCGGTAGCCTCTGCAGCCGGCGCGGCTGATTCATCAGTAGCTGGGGTATCTGTTTCGCTCGGCGTTTCGGCCGGAACTGGCTCCGCCGCCGCAGACGCTGGTGGCAGCGTGTCCAGCGCCGCAGTCGCGCGCTGTACGACCCCAGGGGGCACATTGGCCAGAAAGCGCAGATCGTTGAACGTCTTGCGGGCGAACTCATAGTCGCCTTCTTCGGCGGCTTTGGCAGCCACAAGCTCCAGGGAGAGCGCGCCAAACTGGGACGTCTCGTTCAGCAGATTGCCGAGGTAGGCTTCGAGGTCCGCGCGGCTTGTGTCCGGAGATTTCAGATATGCCGCCTTGATCAGCGACAGCTTGCCGATCGGTGTTTCGTCATTTGCCGCCGCTTCAAGGGCACTGATCGCCGCTGCGCGGTCCCCGTTTCCGGTCAACCGGGCTTGCGCAAGATAGTTGCTCGCCATTGGCGCGATGCGGGCATCGGAATTGGCAAGGGCTTCAAGATCGTTCGCTGCTGCTTCGAAGTTCTGGTCAGAGAGTTCACCGACCGCTGTTTCAAACGCAATGGCGCTTTCCTCGACGGTCTGCGCGCTGCGCGCCTGCAAGTACTCGTTCAGCGCGACACCGCCGATCAGGAGCGCGGCACCAATATAGGCGAACACCCCATATTTCTTCCACAGGCGCGCGGCCTTGTCCTGCCGGAGGCCTTCTTCGACTTCCTCAAAGATATCCGCCAATTGGCCTGCTCCACTTATTCATCATAATCTTGTCTCGGCGCACCCTAACCGCGCGACTTGCGCCCGGCAACGCGTGATAACCGTTTCGGCGTGGCTTTCGTCAGCTTGTAGGTTTCCGCTTCTGCCGGGAAGGCGCGCGATCGCACATCGGCGGCATAGGCTTCCACCGATTTTGCCATCTCGCCGCGCATATCGCCATATCGACGGACAAATTTTGGCGTCCAGTCAAACAGGCCCAGCATGTCCTGCGTCACCAGAATCTGGCCGTCACAATTGGCCGACGCGCCAATGCCGATTGTCGGCACGCTGACGGCCTTTGTAATTTCGTCGGCGAGGTCTTCAGCGACCCCTTCGATCACGATTGCAAATGCGCCCGCATCGGCTGCCGCTTTCGCTTCAGCCATAACCCGCTCGCGCTCTTCATTGTCGCGCCCTTGCGCCTTGAAACCGCCAACCACGTTGATCGCCTGCGGACGCAGTCCGACATGCCCCATGACCGGCACGCCCCGCTCAACCAGATGGGCGATCTGACCGGCCGCATAGGCCCCGCTCTCAATCTTGACGGCCTGACATCCGGTTTCTTTCATCAGCCGCGCCGCATTCAGGAAGGCCTGATCGGCATTGGTCTCATAGCTTCCGAACGGCATGTCCACGACGACGAAGGCGCGCTCTGATCCGCGCATCACAGCCTGACCATGCAGGATCATCATCTCCATGGTCACCCCAACGGTCGATGGCAGACCGTGAACGACCATGCCAACGCTATCGCCGACAAGCAGCACGTCGCAGAACGGGTCCATCACCGTTGCCGATGGCGCATCATAAGCGGTGAGGCAAACCAGCGGCTCGCCGCCTTTGGCTGCTGCAATATCGCGAACCGTCTTTCGACGTATTTGAGACTGGGCCGACATCGTCGCTCTCCATACAGAATCCGGTAAGTGGAGCGATCCCTAGCAGAGGCCTCAGGACTTGGCCACGGCGGCGCTGATCGCGTCAGCCACGCCCCGGCAAAGCCGGCATGCCGAACAGGATAGGATGCAGCCACAACAACAGGAGCAGCCAGACACCGATCCCGATCGCTGCCGCCAATATGTCCCCCAATACCGACGGTTTCACATCTGCGGGCGGCCCATTATCGCCGCGCTTTTTCAGCACGATCCGGTCAAGCACGGCATAGGCAAGGAAGCTGCCAAACAGGAGAATGGAGTTAAGCTCACCATTGGCCAGCAAATGCCCAAACGCCCAGAGCTTTACGCCGACCAGCATCGGATGCTTCAGCGTCTTCTTGATGTATCCAGTCGGCGTATAGGCGGCGAACAGGATGATAAAGGCGAACAGCTGGATGAGAACGTTGATATGTTTCAGTGCCGTCGGCGGAGACCAGAGCACGGTGGCCGGGCGCATCGCGCCGTATCCGTAAGCAATCAGGGCGACACCAATGATCGTGATCAGGCTGAAGAGCCCCATATACGGCCCATAGCCGAGCTTCGCCCGGAGGTCCTGCCCCGGCTGGCGGGTGCGGAAAGTCGTAAAGAGGTGCGGCCCGAAAAACAGCACCAGACCGGCAAGCATGATCAACATCGATTCTCTCCCGACAATTTCTTGCAGACTGCCTTGCAGCTGAAGCTGCAGCAAGCAAAACCTCACCGCTTGCCGGTTCACACCGATTGCCGCTAACAGAGTTGGAATGAGAAACATGCCTCGACACGCCATCATTGTCGGCGCCGGTATCGGCGGTCTGACGGCCGCACTTTGCCTGACGCGACAGGGCTGGCAAGTGACGGTGCTGGAAGCCGCCAGCGCGCTGGAGAATGTCGGCGCAGGGCTCCAGCTCAGCCCCAATGCGACGCGTGTCTTGCTCGCCCTCGGCCTGGAAGCCCCGCTTCGAAAAGATGCATTCGAGCCCGAAGCTCTGGAACTTTGCCTTGGCCGCTCAGGCCAGCGCATCTTTCGTATTCCGGTCGGCTCAGCCGCCGAAACCCGCTGGGGCGCCCCCTATCTCCATATTCACCGGGCCGATCTGGTGCGCGTCCTCGCAGATGCCACGCAAGGCGCGGGCAATGTTGACCTTCGTCTGAACAGCCCGGTTGAACGCTACGAAAACCGCGAAGACGGCGTCAGCGTCACGACAAAATCTGGCGAAACGCTGAACGCTGATATCGTCATTGGCGCCGACGGCATCCACTCAACGCTTCGCGCGCAGATGCTGGGCCCTGAGAAACCGCGCTTCACCGGCAATCTCGCCTGGCGCGTCACGGTCCCGATCCACCGCCTCAACAATCCACCGCCACCGACCGCATGCGTCTGGGCCGGGCGCGGCAGACATGCCGTCACCTACCGTCTCTGCGGCGGCGATGTTGTGAATTTCGTTGGCGTGGTCGAACGATCAGACTGGCGGGGCGAAAGCTGGGTTGAAGAAGGCAGCCGACGCGACATGCTTGCCGACTACGCTGGCTGGAACCTCACGCTCACCGAGATCATCAATAAGGCTGACAGCCATTTCCGCTGGGCACTGTTCGATAGGCCTGCCCTGTCTCACTGGACCGATGGGCGCGTGGCGCTGCTCGGCGATGCCTGCCATCCAATGCTGCCTTTCATGGCGCAGGGCGCGGCCATGGGGATCGAGGACGCCTGGGTGCTGGCCGAAGAGCTATCACGCGACGTCGAAACACCAGCAGCGCTAAAGCTCTATGAAACGCGGCGTTTGCCGCGCGCCACGCGCGTGCAGGTGGCCTCACGCGCCAATATGAAGACCTTCCATCGTCGAACGCCGCTCTCGCGTCTGGCGACCTATGCTCCGATGTGGGCGGCCGGCCAGGTCCTTCCCGGTTTCGTCCGGTCTCGTCAGGACTGGATATACGGTTACGACGTCACCTCGACGGATCAATGATCACACGGCCAACAACGCGCCGCTCATCCATCTCGGAGAAGGCTTCACGCCAGTCCGCCAAACCGTAGACCCCGTGCACATGCGGGGTGACCGCCTTGTCCGCGACCAGCTTCCAGACCGCCTCCATATTCTCCCGGCCTTTCTCGGGGAACCGGCGCCCATACTCGCCGGCCCGCACACCAACCACCGAGAACCCTTTGATCAGCGGCATGTTCACGCTGACGGTCGGAATGCGCCCTGACGCAAAACCAACGACCAGCAAACGGCCATCAAACCCGATGCAGCGCACACTTTCGTCAAACACATCCCCGCCAACCGGATCATAGATGACGTCAGCGCCGCTGCCGGTGATCTCCTTGACCTTCAGCCGGAAGCCATCTGAGGAATTGAGGCACACCTCCGGCGCATAGGCCGTTTCGATCATGGCCAGCTTTTCATCACTGGAAGCGGCAGCAATGACCCTCGCGCCGAGATGCTTGCCGAGATCGACGGCCGCCAGTCCGACGCCGCCCGCCGCGCCGTGCACCAGCAGCCACTCGCCAGGCTGGATATTCGCCCGGCGCACCAGGGACACATATGCCGTCACATAGGCGGACCCGACAGAGGCAGCAGCCGCAAAATCAAGATGGTCCGGTATCTTGCGGGCGCGGCTCGCTGCGTACGTCCCGTACTCCGCAAACGCCCCGCCAAGACCGCCCGTCACAACCCGGTCGCCGACCTCAAATCCGTCGACACCCGCGCCCACGGCAACCACCTCGCCGGAAACGTCGCCGCCAGGAATAAATGGCAGGTCCGGTTTGTGCTGATAGCGGCCTTGCGTCATCAACAGATCGGGAAAGCCTAAACTGCCGGCGCGGATCTTGAGCAACAGCTCGCCATCTGCCGGCATTGGCGTTTCAACCTCGGTCACGGAGCAGCCGCTATAATTCTCACCCAGCGCCTCAACGAGAAGCGCCTTCATTCGTGCCGGTGCCGTCATGCTCTGTCTCCTCGGGGTCTTTCGCTCACCGTTCTAGCAGGACAAGAACACCGCCTGTCCATGCTGACGTCGCGGCGACCAGTCGCCAGAGCCATCCGATTGGGATATGAGCGGCGCCAGCGATGACACCGAAACACATCCTCTTTCTGACAGCCTCCCTGCTCGCCATAGGGCTCAGCGCATGGGCGTTTGCCCCGCCCGGCACGCTTGCCCTGTCCATAGCGATGGGCGCGACCTTGCTCGCACTCGCCATTATCGACTGGCGGACCTTCATCCTGCCAGACCCGCTAAACCTGCTTCTTGCCTTGCTTGGCCTTGCGATGATCTGGATGGTCGCGCGAGAGGACTGGCTCCATCACCTCATTGGCGGGGTCGCCGGATACCTCATCCTGCTGGCTGTCGAATTGTTCTACCGCCATGTCCGCGGAATAGACGCACTCGGGCGCGGGGATGCCAAGCTTCTCGGCGCACTTGGCCTCTGGGTGGGATGGACGCGGCTGCCGGACATTCTACTGGTGGCAGCGGGCACAGGCCTCATCGCGGCGCTCGTAGCATCGCAGCTTGGCGACGGAGGCCTGAAGCGCGACACCCCGCTCGCCTTCGGGCCATGGCTCGCGCTCTCTGGCTGGATCTGCTGGCTCGCCGGGCCGCTTCTGGTGCCGGCCATCTAGTCTGACACAGGTGCATCTGTTGAGAGGATGCTCGCGGCGACGTCCCGCAGCACCTTGCCGATACTCTCCATACTCTCGGCGAGCGGCGAATCCTGCCGCCATACCAGACTGATCTCCCGCCGGGCCGCCGGAAAGCCCAGCGGCCGGACCACCTGAAACGGGTCGCGGCGCGCTTCGACCAGCGCATAGAGGCTCGGCAGGATCGCAACGCCCGCCCCCATAACCGCCATCTGCCGGATCGCATCCAGCGACGTGCCCTCATATTCTGTACTGATATGCGCTCCCGCCATCCTGGCGACGTCCTGCACAATCACTGACAGGCGAAAACCATTGCCGAGCGTCAGGATTTCACGGCCCTTCAGCGCCTCGAGCCCGACCGGCCCGTCTTCCGCAGAAAGCTCATGATCATTCGCCGCGCAGACAAAAAGCTGCTCATCGAAGAGATGCATGGACGCTGTGTCGAGATGGTCTTCAGCCGTCGAGATCAGCATATCCAGCCGTCCGTCTTTCAGCTTTTCATCCAGCGAGCGCGTGTCCTCCTCACGCACGCTGAGGCGCAGCTGTGGAAAGCGGGCGTGCAGCTGTGTGGCTGCGGTCGGCAAAAGATAGGGCCCGAGTGTCGGCAGCGTGCCAAGACGGAAACGTCCTTCGAGCTGGCCCGCGGATCGGCGTACGACCGTCTTGATGTCTTCCACTTCTGTCAGGACGCGCCGCGCCCGCCGCACGACCTCCTCACCAATCGGGGTAAGAATCGCGCCTTTGCGGCCACGCTCGATCAGGCGGACGCCAAGATGTGATTCTGCCTCTGCAATCTGGGCTGAAAGGCTGGGCTGGCTCACATTCATGAGGCGCGCCGCCTCATTGAACCGACCGGTTTCGGCGACTGCCACCACGTACTGCAATTGTCTAAGAGTTGGTCGCATTCAACTGTTTTAAAACTACTTTCAAGAGGTTTTTCCGCAGTTTTGCGGCGCGGCAAGCCAGTTTCACATAAGCTATAAAGATACCAATCTTCCGTTTCAATAGCTTCTTCCTATTCAAGGATCAGCTTCTTTCGATTTGCGCGCTGAGCTGGGCCTTCATAGCTATCGGTCATTGAAAGGCACAGTTACTTCACCGATGGGCCGGATCGTTTCCTCCCGGACACCACCCCGCAAACCACCCATCGGCAAGCTCCGCTCAGCCCGGCCCTCTCATCAGGCGGCGGACAGTAGCTGAAGCCCGGCTGCCACTTCCCCCTTAGGGCAGCCGGGCCGCTTTTCTGCAGTTCACTAAGACATGGCTCGCACAAGGAGTGACACATGCCAAAATTCGCAGCCGGCGTACTCAAATTCCAGGACAATGTTTATCCTGACAAACAGGATCTCTTCGAGAAGTTGAGCCAGGGCCAGTCACCCGAAGCGCTCTTCATCACATGTTCGGACTCGCGCATCGAGCTGGCGATGATCACGCAGACTGAGCCTGGCGAACTATTCATTTGCCGCAATGCAGGCAACATCGTCCCCCCGCACACAGAACAGACCGGCGCGATGACCGCCTCGATTGAATACGCTGTAGCAGTGCTTGAAGTCCCACATATCGTTGTCTGCGGCCACTCCGGATGCGGCGCCATGAAAGGCGCGATGGATCCTGAAGGGCTTTCCTCCCTGCCGCACGTCGCAAAATGGCTTGGCTACTCAAAGGCGGCTGTCGACATTGTTGACGAGCTGGCGCCGGACGGCAGCGACGATGACCGCATGCAGATGCTGATTGAGCAAAATGTGCTTCTCCAGCTTCAGCATCTTCGCACGCATCCAAGCGTCGCCCGTCGTCTTGCACGCGGCGATCTCGACCTGCACGGCTGGGTCTACGACATCCGCACCGGCGGCGTTGATGCCTATGACCCGCAAACAGGCAAATTCACGCGCGTCGACGCCCATTACGCCAGCGAGATCGCTGAGCTGGCAGGCGCTAGCGACTGCGCGGCCTAGGCCTCGAACATACCGAAAGGTTTTATTGTGAGCACATCAGACAAGCCGCTGGGTCTCAGCGGCTACTTCACCCTGTCCAATCTGAAGGGCGACCTGTTTGGCGGCCTGACGGCTGGTATCGTTGCGTTGCCACTGGCCCTCGCCTTTGGTGAGGCCTCCGGGGCCGGCCCGATCGCCGGTCTTTGGGGCGCGATCTTCGTTGGTCTCTTCGCCTCATTATTTGGCGGAACCGGCTCTCAGGTCTCCGGACCGACCGGCCCAATGGTCGTTGTCTTTGCCGGCCTCTATGCCGCGCTTGGCGGCAATCCATCACTGGTCTTCGCAGCTGTTATCCTTGCCGGTATCATGCAGATCCTGCTCGGCATCACGCGCTTCGGCCAATATGTGAAGCTCGTCCCCTATCCGGTGATCTCCGGCTTCATGAGCGGTATCGGCGTGATCATCATCGCCCTTCAGCTCTCACGCCTGTTCGGGCATGAGCCTGATGGCGGCGGCACCATCCCGGCCTTCACGGCTGTGCCAGACGCCGTGATGAATCCGAACTGGATCGCCGTCGGTATCGCCGCGGTGTCTCTGTTCATCGTCTTCACCTGGCCAAAGCGCCTCGCTGCGTGGATCCCCGGTCCACTCGCTGCGCTTATTGTCGGCACGCTGATCAGCGTCTTCATTCCGGGCGCACCGATCCTTGGCGACATTCCGACAGGATTGCCGAGCTTCATCATTCCGAGCGTCGATGCAGACTCTATCCTCATCGTTATTGAGGCAGCCTTCATCCTTGCCGTGCTTGGCTCGATCGACAGCCTTCTGACCTCTCTTGTCGCCGACAACATGACGCGGACGCGTCATCAGTCGAACAAGGAACTGATTGGTCAGGGTATCGGTAACTCTGTCGCCGGTTTCTTCGGCGCCATCCCCGGCGCTGGCGCCACCATGCGGACCGTCATCAACATCAGATCCGGCGGCAAGACCCGCATCTCTGGCATGACGCATGCCCTCGTCCTGCTGACGGTTGTCATGAGTCTTGGCCCGCTCGCCTCACAGATTCCTCATGCCGTGCTGGCAGGCATCCTTGTTAAGGTCGGTTACGACACGATCGACTTCTCCTACGTCAAGCGCGCCCACAAAGGCCCGCGCTGGGATCTTGCCCTGATGGCGCTGGTCCTGTTCCTGACGGTGTTCGTCGATCTGATCACCGCAGTCGCCGTTGGCGTCGTTCTGGCAGCACTGGCTTTCGTCAAGAACCTTGCAGACGACCAGATTGCATCGGTGCACCAGATGGCTCCCCGCAACTCCAGCGAAGAGGAAGTGTCCATCCTGGAACGTGCTGGCGGCAAGGTCATGATGTTCGACTTTGGCGGCCCGCTGAGCTTCGGTGCAGCGGCAGACCTTGGTCACCATGTGCGCCAGCGGTCCGGCCACAGCGCTGAAGTCCTGATCCTGGATTTCTCTCGCGTGCCTTTCCTCGACGTATCGGCGGTCACGGCCATCGAGACGATCCTTGAGGATGCCAAAGATGCCGGAAAAGCCGTCTATCTGAGCGGCATGAATGACACTGTCAGCCGCCTGCTGCAGAAGTTCAGCACGTCTGCGTCCGATGCAACGATTGAGACGTTCGATGATCGGCTCGACGCCCTGAAAGCGGCGGAGAATGCGGCGTCCGATCCGGCTGAGCCTCAACCGGCCTGATCCTCTGCTAACGCCCAAACGAAAAGGCCGACGCGCATTTGCACGTCGGCCTTTTTTATTGCGGAGGCTTTGAAACCTTGGTCTAGATCTCGCCCTTCAGGCGTTTCATCACACCTGAGAAATCCAGCCCGGCATGGCCATCCTCATCCAGCTTGGCATAGATGTCGCGCGCATGCCCACCGAGCGGCGTCTCTGCGCCTGCGCCTTCAGCCGCGCCAAGCGCCAGCCTCAGATCCTTCAGCATCATCGCGACCGCAAAGCCCGGCTGATAGTCCCGGTTGGACGGCGCTGTCGGCACCGGGCCCGGTGCAGGGCAATAGCTCGTCATCGACCAGCACTGGCCGGACGCGGTGGACGAAATATCGTAGAAAGTCTGCGCATCAAGGCCGAGCTTTTCAGCGAGGTTGAACGCTTCGCATGTGCCGATCATCGAAATGCCGAGCAGCATATTGTTGGCGATCTTGGCGACCTGTCCGTTGCCCGCAGCCCCTGCGTGGAAGACATTCTTGCCCATGATGTCGAGCACAGGCTTGGCCCGCGCGAATCCGTCGTCAGGTCCGCCCACCATGAAGGTCAGCGCCCCGGCATCTGCGGCCGCTGTGCCGCCTGATACAGGCGCATCCATATAGGTGAACCCAGCCTCGCTCGCCTTGCTGGCGGCCTCGCGGGCCTCCTCAACGGCGATTGTCGAGCAATCAATGAAAAGCGTGCCCGGTGCGGCGTTTGATGTGACACCGTCTTCGCCGAAATACACCTGATGGACATGCTTTCCCGCCGGGAGCATCGTGACCACGACTTCCGCGCCCTCGACAGCTGCGCCAACCGACGGCGCGCCCTTGGCACCAGCCTCTTCGGCCTTGCGAATAGCATCGGCGCTAAGGTCAAAAGCCCGCACTTCATTTCCCGCCTTGGCGAGGTTGGCACACATCCCTGAGCCCATATTACCAAGGCCAATGAACGCAATCTTCGTCATCGCATTTGCTCCCTAAATGAATGTCAGCTCGTCACGCCCAAGCGGCGCGAAAAAGCTGTCGACCAGCTCCGGCGTCACAGCTTCAAGCGTTGGCGGCTGCCAGTTTGGTTTGTGATCCTTGTCGATCAGCACGGCGCGTACGCCTTCAATGAAGTTTTCGGTGCAGACGAGACGCCCGCCGATTCGGTACTCCATCTTCATATTCTCGCGGAAATCGCTCATCTTGCCGCCTTCGGTCAGCTGACGATGGGCGACCTTCAAGGTCAGCGGCGACTTCGAGGCCAGCGTCTCGGCCTGCGCCTTGGCCCAATCACTTCCGGTCTCCAGGGCAGCGACAATGTCCTCGACACTATCCTTGCCGAAACAGGCATCGATCTCTTCTTGATGTTCGGCATAGCTGCGGCTCGCCTCAGTCTTCAGACCGTCGAGCGCGGACACGCCGTCTTCACAGAGCTTGTCAGCCAGCCCGGCTGGGTCCTCAGCAAAATGCGTTGCGACACCCGCCGCCAGCACATCCTCACCTTTCAGGCGTGCACCTGTCAGCGCCAGCCACATGCCTGTCGCCCCATCAAGGCGCGGCAGAAACCAGCCGCCGCCGACATCCGGGAAAAGGCCAATGCCGCTTTCCGGCATGGCAAATAGTGTATTTGGCGTCGCGACGCGGTACGTCCCATGGACCGAAATGCCGACACCGCCGCCCATCGTGACGCCATCCTGAAGGGCGACATAGGGCTTGTTATATTCCTTGATCAGCGTGTTGAGCCGATATTCGGACGCAAAGAACTCGCGCGCTTCCTGCCCATCAGCCTTGCCGGACTCCTGCAGCATACGAATGTCGCCGCCCGCGCAAAACCCGCGCGTGCCGTCTGCATGATCGACAACGATCAGCTCAACGTCCGCATCATCCTGCCAGGCGATCAGCGCCTCGGTCATCAGCTCGCACATGTCCAGATTCAGCGCATGCAGCGCCTTTGGCCGGTTCAGCGTGATCCGACCTGCCCGGCCTTGTTTGCGTGCGATTACACTTGGCTCGGTCATACCTGCCCCTTCATCATTTCACGCGCGACGATAACGCGCATGATCTCATTTGTGCCTTCAAGGATCTGGTGGACCCGCAGGTCGCGCACGATCCGCTCAACCTCATAGTCGCCGAGATAGCCGTACCCGCCATGAAGCTGCAGCGCGTCATTGGCGACCTTGAACGCCGTATCGGTGACAAAGCGCTTGGCCATGGCGCAGCACTTGGTTTTGTCCGGTGCGCCCGCATCGACCTTGCGCGCCGCGTCGTAGAGCAGCGCCCGTGCGGCAGAGAGCTCGGTCTCCATGTCGGCGAGTTTGAACTGCGTCGCCTGGAAATCGATGATCGCACGGCCAAACTGCTTGCGCTCCTGCACATAGCCAAAAGCCCGGTCGAGCGCATCTTGCGCGCCGCCGAGGGCACAGGCCGCAATGTTCAGCCGTCCACCATCAAGCCCCGCCATGGCGAATTTGAAGCCGTGGCCTTCATTGCCGACCCGGTTGGTCGCCGGGATGCGGCAATCGTCGAAATTGACCATGGCCGTGGGCTGCGCGCGCCAGCCCATCTTGTCTTCATGCTTGCCGAAAGAGAGGCCCGGCGCGTCCTTGTCGACCACAAAGGTCGAGACGCCCTTGGCCCCGCTATCGGCGGTACGGGCCATCACGACATAGACGTCCGAAAAGCCGGCCCCGGAGATAAACACCTTGGCGCCATTGAGGACGTAGTCGTCACCATCGAGCTTCGCCGTCGTCTTGAGGCTTGCGGCATCAGAGCCTGCGCCCGGTTCCGTCAGGCAGTAAGAGGCGATCAGCTCAGTCGCCGTCAGACGCGGCACATATTTAGCGCGCAGCTGATCATCCCCGAAACTGTCGATCATCCAGGTCGCCATATTGTGGATCGACAGGAAGGCCGCATGGCTGATGTCGCCGCGCGAGAGTTGCTCGAAGATCAGCGCCGCATCGAGCCGTCCGAGGCCCGAGCCGCCATGTTCTTCCTGCGTATAGATCCCGCCAAAGCCAAGCTCGCCCAGAGCTTCCAGCTTTGAGCGATCAAGATTGCCTTCCTTATCCCACTGCGCCGCATTGGGCCGCAGCTCGTTCATGGCGAAATTCTTCGCCATGTCGGAAATCATTATCTGTTCTTCATTGAGGCTCATGTTTTCGTACTCGCTTCAGTCCAACCTGCTTGTAACCGCCATACGCCATTCAGGCGCTGACGTCAGGAATCCTTGAAGCCAGGCGCCCTTTTTTCAGTGAAGGCGGTCATGCCTTCTTTCTGATCATGTGTTCCGAACAGTCCCTGGAACAAGCGCCGCTCGAAGCGGACGCCTTCCGTGGTTGGAAGCTCCAGCGCACGGCCAACCATTTCCTTGGCCGCCATGATGGAAGGGATGGAAAAGCCGGCAATTGTTTCGGCAGCTTCCATCGCCACACTCATCAGATCATCATGCGATACGACACGGCTGACCAGACCGATCCGGTCGGCTTCCTCGCCATCGATCATCCGTCCTGTCAGAACGAGATCCATGGCCTTCGCCTTGCCGATCGCCTTGGTGAGACGGATCGAACCGCCCATGCCCGGCGTCACACCGAGCTTGATTTCAGGCTGACCAAATTTCGCCTTTTCCGACGCGATGATGAGGTCGCACATCATGGCAAGCTCACACCCACCGCCGAGCGCAAACCCGTTCACCGCCGCGATCACCGGCTTGCGGCACGCTGCGAAACGGTCCCACCCGGCAAAGTAATCCTCGACATACATGTCGGAGAAGCTTTGCGGCTGCATTTCCTTGATGTCAGCGCCCGCCGCAAACGCCCGGCCCTCGCCTGTCAGCACGCTGACGGCGATGTCCTTGTTGCGATCGATCTCGGCAAAGGCCGCGGCGACCTCCGCCATCACCTCTGCGTTCAGCGCGTTGAGGCTGTCTGGACGATTGAGCGTCACGACCGCAACGCGGCCTTTAAGCTCGACCTTGATTGTCTTGAAGTCTGTCATTGCGACTACTGCATCGTTGGAATGATGAAAGCCTGGTCGCCGATATCGCCTTCCGGCCAACGCTGGGTGACGGTCTTGATCTTGGTCCAGAACTTCACGCCTTCCGGGCCGTGCTGGTTGGTGTCGCCAAAGGCAGACCGCTTCCAGCCGCCGAAGGTGTGATAGCTGACCGGCACCGGGATCGGCACGTTCACGCCGACCATGCCGACATTGACCTGCGCGGCAAACTCGCGCGCGGCGCGGCCATTGGAGGTGAAGATCGCAACGCCATTGCCATACTGGTGATTGCTCGGCAGCGCGGCGGCTTCTTCCAGCGTCTCCGCGCGGACAACCTGTAGAACGGGGCCGAAGATCTCTTCCTTATAGGATTTCATTTCAGGCTTCACATAGTCGAACAGGGTCGGGCCGACGAAGAAACCATTCTCATGGCCCTGTAGCGTGTGGCCGCGGCCATCGAGTTTGAGCTCCGCGCCTTCTTCGACACCCATGCGGATATAATCTTCGACCTTCGCCTTGTGCGCAGCTGAGACAACCGGGCCATAATGCGCGTCCTTATCCGTCGAGATGCCAACTTTCAGGTTCTGCGCCGCTTCCAGCATGCGCTCAACGAACTCGTCGCCCGTCTTCTTGCCAACGGTGACAGCCACTGGCAGCGCCATGCAGCGTTCGCCAGCTGAGCCATACGCCGCGCCAACAATATCCTTCACAGCCTGCTCAAGGTTTGCGTCCGGCATGATGATGCCGTGGTTCTTCGCGCCGCCCATGGCTTGCACGCGCTTTCCGTGCGCCGTGCCCGTCGAATAGACGTATTGCGCAATATCGGACGAACCGACGAAGCTGACAGCCTTGATGTCTGGGTGCGTGAGGATCGCGTCGACCGATGACTTGTCGCCATGCACGACGTTCAGCACGCCTTCCGGCGCACCGGCTTCGAGGAACAGTTCAGCCAGACGCACAGGCACCGACGGGTCTTTCTCCGACGGCTTCAGCACGAATGTATTCCCACAGGCGATCGCGACCGCGAACATCCAGCAAGGGATCATGGCCGGAAAGTTGAACGGCGTGATGCCCGCGCAGACACCCAGCGGCTGGCGCATGGAATAGACGTCGATGCCGGGGCCAGCGCCTTCGGTGTACTCGCCCTTTTGAAGGTGCGGGATGCCGCAAGCGAACTCGACCACGTCGATGCCGCGCTGCACGTCGCCCTTGGAGTCGGCAACAACCTTGCCGTGCTCTGACGACAGGAGCTCTGCCAGCTCATCGATATTCTGCTCAAGCAGATCCTTGAACTTGAAGAGGACGCGTGCGCGGCGCTGCGGATTGGTGGCTGACCATTCCGGCAACGCTGCCTTGGCGGCCTCAACGGCGGCATCAACTTCCGCATCGGTTGCCAGCGCAACCTTTGCCTGAACCTCGCCCGTATTGGGATTATAGATGTCGCCGAACCGGCCCGACTGGCCTTCGACGGACTTGCCGGCAATAAAATGATGGACGTTGCGCACGCTGCAGTCTCCCTGATTTACTTGATCTTTCCGGCACACTAGGCGCTGAGAGAATGCGGGTAAACAGAGACAAATGCAGATGACACCTGCGATATTGCAGCCTAAAAGCCATGCATGAACTGGGATGACCTGAAGATCTTTCTCGATGTAACGCGCCAGCAAAAGCTCGAAGGCGCCGCCGCGCATCTGCAGATTGACGCCACCACGATCAGTCGCCGCATCAAGCGTCTCGAACAACAGCTCGGCATCACTCTGTTTGAGCGCACGCGCCGCGGGCACGTGCTGACGCCCGCCGGTGAACGCCTCGCCTCGCAGGTCGAAGCCATGGAATCGGTGTCGCTCGACATTCGCGCTGAAACCGCCGCCGAGCAGAGCGCGGCCGGGCGCATCCGCCTTGGCGTGACAGAAGGCCTCGGCTCAGCCGTCATCGCGCCGGCGTTGCGCAAATTCAAACAGGCTCACACCAAGATCGACGTGGACCTCATCGCCCTTTCAGGCTTTGTCAGCGTCCCGAAACGGCAGGCCGACATGTCGGTTCTGCTGACGCGCCCCGCGGCCGGGCGCCTGAAAGTGCGCAAACTGTCGGACTATTCGCTCCGGCTCTATGCGACGCAAAGCTATCTAGATCAGACAGAGGCGATCTCGACGCGCGCGGACCTGCAGGACCATACACTCGTTGGCTATGTCGATGATCTCATCTACTCGACGCAGCTGCGCTATTTCGACGAGCTGCTCCCCGGCCTAACGCCGCAAATCTGCAGCTCCAGCATCGTCGCCCAGCTTGAGATTGTCGCCTCGGGCGCAGGCCTCGGCATCCTGCCCGTCTTCATGGCAGAGCGCTCCCCGGATCTCGTCGAAGTCCTGCCAGACGACATCCTCGTCACTCGCTCCTTCTGGCTCGCCGTCCATCAGGACGTCGCCGCCCTCACCCGCAACCGCCTGATGATCGACTTCCTCGGAGACCTGATGGCGGACCTGCCATAGGGGCCGACGGCACGAATTTCCTGGCCAGCAGGATCGCTCGCTATCACTCGATCGCCATCTCGATGCTGCTGAAGTTTACACAGCGGTTGCGATCTTGGCCTGCAAAAGAAGAGATGACCTTGCCCCCTCCCCGACCTGCGGGACAAAGGTTCAGTGTTCAGATTGAATTGGCAAACCTGTCCCACCGAAAGATATCGTCGCTTGGTCGATCGTTCGAACGGTCGGGCTCAGTCCCCTTCAGTCGCTAACATCTTACGCAATTCTGCCTTGGCAATCTTGTTGAGCGTGGATCTTGGCAACTCGTCGACGAAGTGAAATTCCGCCGGCACCTTGAAGCTCGCAAGCTCACTCCGGCAGTGGCGCGCGAGGGCGTCGGCTATTCCTTCTGCCGCCTGCGCGGCGGGGCCGCTGAGCCGCACAAACGCCACAGGGACCTCATCAAGCATTTTGTGAGGTTTCGCGACCACGGCGACTTCCTGAACGTCCGGAAAAGCCGAGATGACGCTCTCGACTTCCGAAGCGGCGACATTCTCCCCGCCGACCTTGAGCATGTCCTTCGACCGATCCGCAAAGATCAACCAGCCGTCTTCCGAGATCGTCACTCGGTCTCCCGTGACGAACCAGCCATCGTCATCGAAGGCCGCCTCCGTCGCCACTGGATCATCAAGATATTCAAGAAAGAGCGACAAGCCGCGCTGCCCTCTGATCAGGAGGTCACCGGTTTCTCCCAATCCCGCCGGACGGCCATCGGCTGACACAATGGCGATTTCGTATTCGGGAGCGACCCGCCCCATGGATCCGGGCCGGTCAGCATGATGCACTGAGCCTACGATCCCATGCGTTATCGTTTCCGTCATGCCCCACCAGCCGATCGACCGCACACCGAAATGCGAGTCTGACGGCAGGTCACAGGCAGCATTCCCCCAGAACCGGAAAGAATGCTTGTCGGGAACAGGATACTCAAGAAGGGCGTGGACCATGAACGGCACCATCGACGTCCAGGTGCACTTATGCTTCAGCGCCACCGGCCAGAAACGGGACGCGGAAAAACGTGGTTGCAGCACGATGCTCGCTCCCACCCATAGCGCCGCCATGACAGAATATATCTGCGCGTTGGTGTGAAACATCGGAAGATAGACCAGATGGACGTCTTCTGGCCCGAGCCCCTCATGCAGGGCGCTCACCCTTCCGCCCCACAGGGCGTTCGCATGGGTCCACACAACGCCTTTTGGACGTGATGTCGTGCCGGAGGTGAACTGAACACCGAACGGGGCGGTACAGTCGGCGTCCCGGTCCGGCAGCGTCACCTTTCCACCATACAGGCTTTCGAATGGCTCGTAGGATCTTGCCATGTCTGCCGGCGGCTCACCCGCATCCGTCGTGGTGACCACAATCCATTCCGCGCCGCCGAAAGCGTCAGCGATCAGATCGGCGAACCTTGGCTGCGTGATGGCGGCGCGTGCCTTCGACTTTTCGGCAAAGTAGGAAATTTCAGCTTCGCTGGACTTTGCATTCGTTGTCACAGCAACGGCCCCGATCCAGGCACATCCCAGCCAGGCGAACATCTGCTCCGGGCAGTTGTCCAGATGCACGATGACCCGGTCGCCAGCCCGAATGCCACGCGCATAAAGGCCCGCGCCAACTTGCTTCAGCCGACTAACGAGCTCGCCATACGTCCAGGTCTCTTCTTGGCCATCCAGAGGCTCCCAGATGAGACAGGGCTTGTCGGCGAACCGCGCGGCCTGACGGTTTAGAAGCGTGCGGATATCCCAGCCCGCAAATGGATTGCAGGCGGGGTCAGTAATCGAAGGTAGCATGCTTGAAGGGGACTCCTGGATCAGCCCGAGCGACAGGAAGGGGTCTAGACGTCCTTGCCGAACAGTTTCGCGATACGCGTCATCGTGGCAGCGAACTTGCCGATATAAGGTGTTGGAACTGTGCTGGCGCTCCGTTTTCCGATCCGGGGCCTGACCTTCAATTCCTCGACAGAAACTCCGGAATCGAACTTGCGCTTCATTTCGGCCGGATCAAAATCAACGCCAATTGGATTGATGTCGAAATCCGAAGAGCTCATCCACTCATCGACTTCGGTGTCTGACTCGAAATTCTCGACCTGCAGCTCAAGCACGTTGCCGTCAGGGTCCTGATAATACATGGACGTCGTCGGCCCATGATTGATGCACCATATCGGCTCAATTCCGCCCTCTTGCAGCCGACTCCAGTTCTGCAGGAGCAATGGAAGGGACTCATAGGTGAAGGCGATATGATCGACACCTGCGCGGCTCTTGTCCCGGCGCCCGGTCACAGGAAGCTTAGCGATAGCGATCCGGTGGTGTTCGTCATCATAAGTCAGGAATGTCAGATGATCGTTGGAATAGACGATCTCCGCGTTGAGAACATGCTCATACCAGCCCACCATTTTCTGGTGCTGCCCCGTCCTCAGAACGATGTGCGCCAGTGCGGCGGGGCGAATGCGGTCGCTGGCTTCGCGCGAGCGCTTATATTGCAGCTTCGTATCCATTTTGGCTCCTCTCAGATTCACCGCTAATCGGCATTTCAATGACCCGCGCGCGTCCGGCTTTGCCGGTCATAGCGGATAATAGATGTATTCCTGGTCCGGCATTTCAGGGTCCTGGTACCCATCCAGAAACTCTCGCCGCCGCTCGACTGTCGGCCAGAGGGGGTCGGCCAGCGTGGCCTCCCAGGCCAAGAGCTGTTCTGTCAGGCGGCTGACAATGTCAGGATTGGCTTCTGCAATATTCACGTGCTCGCCCGGATCCTTCTCCAGATCAAACAGCCATGTTTTTTCCGGGAATTCAGAGATCTGGAGCTTGTATTTCCCTTGGCGCACGACCCTGTAGTGTTCGGCGCGCCAGAAGAATGGCCGGCTCTCCTCAGGGTCGCTGGAGACTGCCTCCGCGCCGATCAGGCTGTTGCCGTCGAATTTCTCCGGGATCGGCAATCCTGCTGCTTCCATGATGGTCGGCGCGATATCGAGCAGGCTGACAGGATCGGTCACCAGCTGTCCTGGCTGAATATGGCCCGGCCAGTAAGCATGCATCGGGACGACGATACCGCCCTCGAAGAAGGTCGCCTTCCATCCGCGATAAGGCAGATTGTGAATGGGAATGCCGGTGTAGGACGCGCCACCATTGTCGCTGGCAAAGATGATCAGCGTGTCCTCGGACAAACCGGCCTCATCGACGGCGTCCAAGACCCGTCCGATCGCGTCGTCTAGCTGTTCGACCATCGCATAGTAAACGCGCGTCTTGTGGTCCTTGATGAAAGACAGCCGGTCGTAATAGTCCTGCCGCGCCTGCAGCGGATTATGCGGCGCATTGAAGGCGAGATAGAGCAGGAATGGGTCTTGCCTATGCTCACCGATGAACTCGACGGCCTCATCTGCGAAGGCATCGGTGAGATGCTTTTCAGGATGGATGATTTCGCCATCGTCACTGACGGCATTCGTCACTTTCGACCAGACCATCGCATCGAAGGGGTCTTCGAGATGCGCGTTGACGATACCGTCCCCGTCAGCCGGCGCAAAAAGCGCTGCTCCACCGAGGAAACCGTAGAACTTGTCGAAACCCTTATCCGCAGGCTGCTTGCCCGGCGCAGTGCCCAAATGCCACTTGCCAACAAGAGCCGTGGAATATCCTGCCGTCTTCAAGCGCTCAGCGATCGTGAGCTCCGAAGCCGGTATGCCGATCTCGTTCATGGGCGGAATCTGATCCTTGGACACGCCGGTGTGCTCGGGCCCGCTCTCGGTGACGTCCGCCTGGGTTGCAGGCAGCGATTCAATATACGGAGGAATGATCGGATTAAACTCAAAACCGAAGGCCTGCTGGTGTCGCCCGGTCAGTAGCGCCGCCCTGGACGGGGCACATACCGCATTGGCCGAATAGGCATGACTGAAGCGAATACCCGACGTCGCGAGCCGGTCTATGTTCGGGGTTCGAACGAGCGGATTCCCGTTCAGGGAGATATCGTTGTAGCCAAGGTCGTCCGCGAGAATAACGATGATGTTCGGCTGTCGACTGTCCTGCTCGACGACAGCCTCACTTTGCTCAAGGCTATGTGCCGGCATGCAAGCCGAAGCAAGCGCGCAGATGCCGGAGAGTAAAACAGGTCTGCCTGCGGTAAGAAATCGACCGTTAATCATCTCGAACACCTATGTCTCCTCCTGGCTGGCGCGCCTTACTCATTCGCACACCGCACAATAATGCATGCTTATTCTTTTTTGCATGCTTTTCTATACCCTAATGACGTCACTGCAAGGCCCGGGCGCAAATTTCCGCCGGCGCGGCCTGTTTGCGTCAGGCCGTTCTGTGAGCGTCGACCGGCTCATCATGACGCCAACGCAGCCTTGCCGGAAACGCTGCAGCGATTGCCCGTTCCAGACTGGCCCTGGGATTGCCGGGAAGTGACTTTTCACGCCAGGCGACATGGCCATCCGGACGCACCAATATGGCGCCGTTTTCAGCTATTCCGCAGAGGCGGGACAACGCATTCTCCTTGTCCTGCACAACTTGCTGCGGACCAATTTCCACGAGGTTGATCTTGAAAGAGCACTCATCGAGTTCGGCGAGCAGCGACTTCCAGGCACTGCCATCTGACCCGAGGATCATCGTGAACCCGTCATAGGACAACAGGTCATGCACTGATTTTCGATGACCGGCTTGTTCCACCCAGAAGTGGGGAAACCGCGCTCCGGGCTGGGCATTCGGTCTGTACTCGACCGGATCTTCCTCAGCTTTGACGATCGCCTCGCCATCCCGGACCAGGGCACCCGCCTCGTACACGCCGCCGAGGTCCAGTCCGTAGGACACATAGTGTTGCAACTGCCCTTCAATTGCCTCCTGGATCCTTGCCTGCCTTTCGACCGCAGCGGGACCACCTTGCCGCAGGATGTCGATATTCGCCTCTGAGGACGCCGCGTCTTCGCCAAGGCCAATCGCCTTTGGCACCTCTACGCCTCTCAGCATATTCGTCAGGCTGTGCTGGCAGTTTACAAGGGCGATCGGGCGGCACTCGGTTTCGTAGGTCTGCAGCAGGTCCGCTTTGGCATTGCCGCTCAGCACCTCCCTCAGTTTCCAGATGAAATTGTACACGTCCTGGGCGCCAGTATTCAGTCCCAGACCGCCTGTTGGCGGGAAACGGTGAGCGGCGTCACCCACCAGGAAAACACGTCCTTCGCCATAGGACCGGGCCACCTGTGCATTCATCACCCAGGTATCCAGGCTTCTGATTTCAAATGGATGGGACTCGTCTCCAATCACATTGCGCAGATAGTCGGCACAAACCGCTTCAGTGAAATCTTCCGGGGACTGGGTCTCGGGATCGTACTGGATCATTAGAACCGAGCGTTCCTTGTCATCGTGCACGACCAGTATGCCAGGGGTCTTAAGGTTCAGGCACCAGTGCACCACCCCTTCTCTCCCCTTCAACAGCCCGGCAAGATCGCTTTTGAAATAGACGGTAATGAAATGGGCGATCCCGACAGGTCCCTCCATTTCAATTCCCATTCGACGCCGCGTCCCGCTGCCAGCGCCTTCGGCGCTGATGAGGTAGTCTGAACGAACCTGATACTCCTGTCCGTCCTCGTCTGACAGGTCGACGATCACCCCGTCGGACGTTTGCGCGTGACCGGTGCATCGTGTGCCAAAGCGGATCGTGGCGACCTCACTCTGTTGGGCTTTCTCAAAGAGAATCTCCTCAAGCTGGTCCTGCGGCAGATTTGCTGCGCGCGTCGGGCTAAGCGACTCCAGGAAGCCCTGTCCGCTCCGCCGGGCACCGATGTCCAGAGCTCCATAGCTCAACCCCGTGAGCTGATCGAAATAGGTGATGTACTGCTGCTTCTCTACGTCCGTCGCAGCTTCCAGAATTTGTGTATCCACGCCGATTTGCCGAAATATCTCCAGGGAGCGGGTGTTCAGGACGTGCGCTTGCGGCGCCCTATGGAGTTCTTGGCGGGCCTCAACCAGGAGGTGCTTGATACCATGGCGCGTCAGCAATGCAGACGCCAGAAGCCCGGAAGGCCCGCCCCCTACGATTGTTACCGGGAATTCCTTCATGGCCGCCGCTCCTCTCCTTGTGAATTTCATCTATTTCGGCACAAACCGACCTTATGCATGCTTTCTTAATTATTGCATGCTTTTTGGCAACCGCAAAACTGTCGATACGCGTGGACCTTTCTGTCGCACCCATGAATTCGAAGCCTGAGAACGGAACGCCGCAGAACCTGAAAAAATCTCGGATCGTTAAGCACGTGACAGACGGAGGAAGATTGTGATGGTTGGGCCGCCTGCAGCGGCTTGCAGGCCTGGTGCCCGCACAGGAAGACCGGCCAGGTTGAAGTCGATCAGGCTTTGCGTGCATGCAATCTTGTCGATTCAGACAAACGTGTCTAAACTGGCATCAGGGTAAAATGCAGGGACGTTCCGTGGCCACTCAAACCGAATACATCGTCACCAAACTGCGCGAACTGCTCATGACGGGCGAGTTTGAGGCTGGCCAACGCATGCAGGAAAAGCATATCGCCGAGATGCTCGACACATCCCGGACGCCGGTGAAGCTCGCCCTCACCGAACTGGCCAATGAGGGCCTGCTCGAATACACGCCAAATCGCGGCTTCGTGGTCCGGCGTTTTTCGATCAAGCATATTATGGTTGCTGTTGACGTCCGCGAAACACTCGAAGGCATGGCGGCCCGGCTGGCAGCTCATAATGGCATTTCGCGTGAAATGAACGCGGACCTGAAGGGATACCTTCTTCAGGTTGATGGCCTCCTGCTAAAGGAAGAGCTCGACTATTCAGACGCCCTGATGTTCGCAGACATCAACGGAAAATTTCACAATGCCATCGTCAAAGCGGCGGACAATGAAGTCCTTTGCGAAATGATGCAGAAATTCGAATCCATTCCGCTTGCCGCTGCCAAATCCATCGCGGCAACAACCCGCGACTTTCAATCGATACGGGCCGTCATCGAACGCGCCCAGCAGGACCATAAATGGGTATACGAGGCGATTGTTGCGCGCGACTCTGTGCGGGCTGAAAACGCCCTGAAGCAGCATATTCATAATGCGCGTCAAAACCTCGAGCGAGTTCTCACCTCTCTTCAGGAGAACTCCGTAGAAGTCGAGCGCTATCCGTTCCTGCGACTTGTCAAAGACTGATCCCCAAATCCGAGACGTTTGGCAGGTGTCGCTGGGCACTTTGCTTTGTCTGATATTGGCTTCAGCCTGCTCCCGGCCCCCTGCCGCTACCTCCGATGCGTCAGGCACTTCCGCACAAGCCGGCTGTCATTCTGCCGCGCATCCGATTGCAGAATATACTCTGATCCCCGACGGCGCATTTGTGCTTGGCCAATCGCCTCAATACCCGGAGGAAAGCGCGGGCATTAAACTTCACATGAGCGAGCTCTGGTTTCTCACCCATGAGGTTACGAATGCTGAGTTCGGCGAGTTTGTCACAGATACAGGGTATGTAACTGATGCCGAGCGTCTGGATCCCGATACCAATTTGGCAAATGGATCTGCAGTCTTTCAACCGGGTGCGCCTGCCGGGAAAATCTGGCGGTTGGACCGGAATGCAAACTGGCGGGCTCCAGGCGGTGAGGGAACGACGCTTCAGGGGCTCGAAAAACATCCGGTCGTACATGTTTCCCTGTCTGATGCGCGCGCCTATGCAGCCTGGGCTAATGCCAGGCTTCCGACTGAGACCGAGTGGGAATACGCAGCCCAGCTGGGCCTTCCCGATCAGGAAAACACAATCTCCGGGGCTTACACTCGAGAAGGCGCGCCAGTCGCAAACACCTGGCAAGGTGTGTTCCCCTTCGTCGATACTGTGACCGATGGCTATTCGGGGACGTCTCCAGTCGGCTGCTTTGAGGCCAGCAAAGTCGGCCTATACGACATGATTGGCAATGTGTGGGAGTGGACCGAAACCCCAGCCTCATCCAAAGGTAATTTCACCATTAAAGGCGGATCATATCTTTGCGCGGATAATTTCTGTCGCCGGTATAGACCACAAGCCCGCCAGTTCCAGGAACTCCATTTTTCGACATCGCATCTCGGTTTCAGAGTTGTGAGGGACAGCCCGCCGGACGATGGGGCGTGAACCAAATGCACGTTTATTGAAATCCGATTTCTGGTCGCTAAAAGCCGCCGCGACACTAAAGTGATGTTAGACCAGTAGATATCTTTTTACGGTTCAGATTGCTGATTTAACCACTCAGTGTTTGCGGTCAGAATGGCGTCAACGCTGTCGGGCCTGTCCACGCCAGGCAGGTCCTGGCTTACAGGCCGGCCAGACATTTCGAGCAGGTAGGAGAGATAGCGATATGAAGAGCGATAGGCTGCCAGGCGCTCACGATCGAAACTCACCGCCTCTCCCGGGACCGCTGGCTGCAGTGTATCCATGACATAAATGCCCGTCAGATGATTGATAAGCCAGTTTGAACCAGTTCGCTCTACGCGAAACAGCATACGTCCATGGCCGATGAGCAGCACCTCAACCTTATCCATCAAGGTCCGCAGGTGAATGGCGACGCCCACATCAACAATTGCACGATCATCTCTTACATCAACAAGGCAGGGCTCCATTTTATGGAACGAGCCACTGCCGCTGTCCGCCGCCTCACGGGAGGCGTCAACAAAATCGAAACCGCTTCCCCTGAACCAGGAAATATCAACACGGGCGTCGCCCGAATAGCAGGCCCGCATCTGATCCCACCTGCCAGTATCTCGCGCAACGCGTTCCTGGAGGATAAGATGAGCTATCCTGACCCGGTCCAGCTGTTCACTGTCTGACATTTCTCCTCCTTCCAGGTATTTGTCCTTTTCCGTTTCGCCGAAGGCAAAACATCCAACATTCAACTCACTATATGTGCGCCATTATTGAGTGCAAAATCATTATTTGCATGCAATAATGCGCTTCGATTACGATGTGGCTTGGAAAGGACTGGAATGCTCACGCTTTATCATTTCAACGAGGCAACTTGCGGCACCAAAGTTCGGCTGGTGCTGGCCGAAAAAGATATCCCGTATGACGAAGTCATCGTGACACGAGAACAACTGGCAGGCCCAGAATACAGGCAACTCAATCCGGATGGCGTTGTCCCAACTCTGGTTGTGCATTCAGATGCAGGTCAAATCGTGTTGCGCGAATCCAGCGTGATCATGAGTTATCTCGACGAGATCAAAGCAAAGCCTGCACTTCTGCCATCGGCCCCCATCGACAGAGCAAAGGTTCGCTGGTGGATGAAGCGCGCCGATGATGTCTATTTGCCTGCATTAGGCGCTGCAACCTATGCGACCATCATGCGCCATCAGTACATGCCGATCGATTCGGAGAAGGTGGACAGGAGCCTCCAGTCCATTTCCGACCCGGTGAAGCGCTCGCAGCGGCGAGATATCCTGATGAAGGGGCTGGAGTCGACGATCGTCCATCGAGGCGTCCAGGTGCTGGGAGAGATGCTTGCCGACATCGACGTCGCGCTTCGGGAAAGCGCCTTCCTGTGCGGTGATAGCTATACCCTTGCTGATGCGGCGCTGACGCCATTTCTTCTGCGGTGTGACATACTCGGAATCCTTGACCTGAAGTCTCCAGAGGTTCCGAAGACCGTCGACTACTGGGAACGCCTCAAATCACGCCCGTCCTTTGAGGCGGTCGTCACGTCACGCACCCCAAAAGCCGCCGACGAAGCGATGCGCGCTGTAGCAGCCGCCTATCGTGAGCCATTGCGCGCCATACTGCGGCCGGAGTGATCCCGCCAGAAGGCGGCCGGCCCGGCGGTCATGCCGGATCGGATGAGACTATCGCCCAAAGTTCAGCTAGCGAGAGATAGCGTCCCCCAAAAAAAGCGGCCGCGCTGCACGGTTCGTGAGCGCGGCCAGTCCAGCAAGATGCGGGAGGAATTAGAAGCTGAACCGCACCTTTGCCCCGTAACGAATACCATCAGAATAATTCGTCAGAACTTCGGTTTGCCGGCGAAGAAGGATTCGGGGATAGGTTTCATCCGTCACATTGTCGGCAAAGACCGAAATCCGCATCCCTTCATTTGGCGACGTCAACGACATTCTGAGCTGTCCGGTATTGTAGGCATCCTGCTGTGTGACAGGATCATCATCAAAAACGTCATGGTTCTGTTCGCTCGACCAGAACCAGTCTGCGCCGAGACCTAGCATCCACGAATTGCTCAGCTCCTTCTGATAGTCGATCGTCGCCGACAAAGTATGTTCCGGGCTGTTAGGCATGGTATTTCCGCTCAGATCATCTCCGGTCAGAGGCAGAACAAAATCCTGGAACGTGGCATCGAGGTAATTGTAGCCAGCGCGCAGCAGCAACTCCTCCGTCGGGAGCCAGGTGACGTCCAGTTCGAGCCCTTTGATCTCTGCCTCAGCTGCGTTGCGGGTGACCGAAGACGGACTTCCATCCACCACTTCAACTCGCTGTAGTTGCAGGTTCGCGTAATCATAAAGATATGCAGCGGAGTTCACGCGGAGCGTGTTGTTGAGGAGATCCGCCTTCATGCCGATCTCGTAGGCATCAATATCTTCCGGTTCGAAGACGAGATCTGCAAGCGCTTCGCGGAACGCCGTGAACTGCACGCCGCCGCTCTTGAAGCCTTGATTATAGCTTGCATACAGCAACACATCATCGGTCGGATTGAACTCAAGCGACGCCTTGGGATCAAAACTGTCAAAGCTCAGATCGCCAGACGTCTCATAAGGCACGGCCACGGGCGGAACACCCGGAGCATTCGACTCCGCAGCTAGCGTATAATTCTTCTTGTCCTCAGTGTAGCGACCACCAAGTGTCAGGCTGAGACGGTCAGTAAAATTGAATTCATACTGGCCGAATATCGCCCAGCTCTCTGTCTCGAGGTCAACAATGGCCGAATCCCTTGCAACGTTGCCGCCAGCCAGAGCGTATGGGACCGACGCACTGTACCAGTTGAAGCTGTCTGAGCGGTATGCATCGTCATTATAATAGAACACCCCAGCAATGAAGTTTGCGTTCGAAACGCGAAGCTCTTGCGAGAAGGTGGTTGATTCTTCGTAGATTGCGGTCCGACCAACATCAGCGGATGTTCTGTCAAAGTCCTCAATGGCATCGAATTCGCTGTCCCTATAGGCAGAGATCGAAGTCAAAGTCAGGTCGCCGAAGTCCTTCTCGATTCTGAGTATCGGCATGAAGGACTTGATGTTGAGACCACCATCGATGTTCGCCGTCGCGAGAAACGGATCGTCATTGACCGTGACTGTCGAGCCGGGGGGAAACAGGAATAGCGGCAAAGCCTGGGAGTTCGGAAGCGTAGCTTCGCTACCGGCCAGGATGGCGTCAGCTTCGATGTCTGTGTACTGCAGGCTGGCCGTGATCGAGAGGGTGCTGTCGGGGTCGAATTTGAGCTTCGCGATCGCTGCCCGCGATGTCTCGTCATTGGTGTTGCCGGTGAGGTCGTTTTTGACATAGCCGCCCTCCGTCTCCTCACCATAGTTCAGACTGGCGCTGACTGTGTCGCTGAGCGGTCCCGCAACTCGTCCCTTGAAGGAATAGCTATCCTTGTTGCCGATCCCCGCTTCGACAAATCCCTCGAATGTATCTGACGGATCCTTTGTGATGACGCTTATCGCGCCGCCAGGCGTATTCCGGCCAAAAAGCGTGCCCTGAGGCCCCTTTAGAACTTCGATACGCTCAACATCAAGCAATGCGAATTCAGCTCCGCTGAACCGGGGTATGTAGACTTCGTCAATAAAGACACCCACCGACGGATCTGATCCGATGTCGAATTTCTGGCTGCCTACGCCCCTGATCCGGATGCGCGTCCTTGCGGCATCCGACTGAACGATATTCAGGCCGGGCGTGAAACGCGCCAGATCTTCCACGGCGACGATGTTTGCTTCTTCTGCCATGTCGCCAGAGAAAGCCGTCAGCGCGACGGGCACGTCCTGACTTGATTCTTCTCTTTTCTGGGCTGTGACCGTGACAGTCCCCAATCTTTTCGATTGGTCGTTCGCATCCTCAGCGCTAGCGTCTTGTGCGTAAGCAGACGCTGGCACAAGAGCCACCAAGGCTGACACGAGTGAAGTGGCAGCGCAGTATCCAGGTTTTAGTTTAAGCAACTTGTTTCCTCCCTATGCACAATTGCTTGTCTAAGCACGTCATCTCGTGAGGGCTTTCTTGAGAACCCGTGCAGGAAATAGACATCCGTATGCGTGCAAAGTATGGATTGCATACATTTTGCTTTATTGCATGTCAATTGCAGTTATAGCGCTGTTTTCTGCCCGTTGCGCACGTTTCAGAAATTGGCCGCGGGGGTCCTTGAGGGAAGAGCCATGGCCACGGCGAAATTGCGCCCTGCCCTGCCAAGTCTGGCGGAGGCAGGGATCACCGTTGAGAGTTCATTGGCCGTTCAACCTCTGGAGACCAGATCAAACCGTATCCTCAATGCCGACTTCAAAGGCATTGATCGTCAGAGCCACCAGAACATAGTAACCTGCAACAAGGATCAGCTCGACTGTTCCCGCTTCTCCGAATTCTTCGACGCAGGCCTTATAAGTTTCGTCGCTCAGTTTGTTTCCCTCGACGATCTGCCTTGCGGCCAGGGCCGCCGTTGACATTGGCCCCTCGCACTCCAGCATATCCTTTGAGACCAGCGTTCTGATGAGGTCTTCAGGGACGCCGCTGCGCCTTGCGATCGGCTCGTGAATTTGGCGCTCAAGCGCGCAATTACAGCTTGCAGCAACAGCAAGGATGACAGACTCAGTCACCTGCGCAGGCAATGACGTCCCGTAACGAAGGTGAGCACCGAGCTTTTCGGCGAGGTTCGCTGCGACAGGGGCATGGAGCCAGGCCGCGAACGGACCCGCAAGACCACCCGACCGGGTCGCCGCAATGCTTTCTGCGACCTCTCTCTGCCGCTCAGAGAGGGCTGCTCTGTCAAGCCGGCGCAGTCGCATGCAGGTCAGCCGCTTGCTTTTGCAGGATCACATCGAGAGCTACGCGCAGTTGTTCAGTCTTCTTTTCGCAACTTGCTGGAAACACCCAGCCTATATGCCCATCCGGACGGACGAGAACAGCGACGTCTTCCATGTTGCAGAGCCGGTCCCATTTATGCCGAAATGGCTCGCTGACGGGATAAATCCTGACCATATCCATCAGGTCCGGAGCGGCCTGGAGACCGTCCGACCAAGCTCTCTGAAATGTGCTCGACACGAAGAGTGTGAACGCGTCAAACGCGAGCACATCGAGCGACGACACCCCAGTCTCCACTTCGAAATGGGGCAAACCAGACCCAGGACTTAAGCCCGGCGTGTAACCTTCTTTTGTCATCAGCGGCGGCAATTCACTTGCCAAAGAGGAGCCAAATGCGCCGACCACATACTGCGGGGCCATCTCGACATCCAGATAGGCAAAATGAGGCAATTGTTCGAGAAGCGCCTGTTGCAAGTCTCGTCGGCGCTGTCGACCATTCTCGCTGAAGAGATCGGCAATAGACGCCTCGAATGCAACAGGGTCTTCAGACACGCCGATGATCTCTTCAACGCGCGCCATTCGTTCGTGATTTTCCGCGGATCGTTGGCAATTTCGCTGAGCAACCGGGCGGCACTCCCTCGTATAAGTGTCAAGGAGCTCTATTGGCGCCCGGCCCTCGATAACAAACTTCAGCTTCCACATCAGATTGTTGATGTCCTGAAGCCCGGTATTGAGACCGAGCCCACCCGTAGGCGGAAATCTGTGCGCGGCATCACCTGCGAGCAGAACCCGGTCGCTTCGATACTCCTCGGCGACTTGCGCCGACATGGTCCAGGTATCGACGTTCGAAACCCTGAAAGGGTGATCGCAACCGATCGCACTTCGCACCAGGGTCTCGCAATATGCTGTTGTGAAGCTCGCCTTGTCGGTTTTTTTGGGGTCGTACGGAAACATGAAAACCTGAGTTGTCTTCATGTCGTGCACAATGAACACGCCCGAAATTTCCGGATTGAGGACCCAATACAGAACACCGGGCATGTGTTGTACAAGCGGCGTAAAATCCGCTTCTAAATGAACGGCACAGAATTGTGCGAGCGCATTCGGCCCCTCAAAATCGATACCCAGGCCAGCTCGGACTCCACTTGCGGCACCATCAGCCGCGATGATGAAGCGCGCATGCTCTTCATAGACCTTATCATTACACCGAAGCGTTGCGACCGCATGATCGCCCTGCGTTGTTGCGGACAAGCATTCCGTATCGAATAGAAAAGTGCCGCCGCCGAGCGCTTTCGCACAGTCATACAAAATCGGCTCAAGCTTGTTTTGTGACAGGTTCGCCGGATAGCTCGGACTTACCGAAAAGAAGCGGTCACAAGGCCCCTTTCGACCCAGCAAATCGATCCGACCATACTCGGGACCGCACAGTGTTGTGCACCAGGTTGTAAAGCGCTGATGCTCAACAGGCGTTCCCGCCGCATGTATGGCGGCATCCACACCAAAACGGCGCAGAATCTCCAGGGACCGGGTCTTGATGACGTGCGCCTGAGGGTGGCGATGCAATCCGCTTCGGCGCTCAACAACCGTGTGGGTGAGGCCAAGCTTGGAGGCGAACATGGACGCAGCAATGCCGGCCGGGCCCGCCCCGACGATGAGTAGATCTTTTATGTCGCGTTTCATGGATCAGGCTTCCAGAACAACGGTGTTCTTCAGGCTTCCAATCGGTGAAATCCTGACCTCCACGTCTTCACCTGGCTTCAGCCACCGGGGCGGAGTTCGCTTCGCGCCGACACCTCCAGGGGTTCCTGTCGCAATGACGTCGCCCGGCGACAGGTTCGTAAACTGCGAAACATAGGAAATGACATCGGCCACACCGAATATCATGAGGTCTCCACGCGTGGATTGCATCTGTTCGCCGGCGACGTAAGTCTCAAGACCGAACGCGTCCGGATCTCCCGCTTCGTCAGCGGTCATGATCCAGGGGCCGAGACTGCCAGAGCTGGGAAAGTTCTTTCCCGCCGTGGGGGAATGTTTCTGAAACGCCCTGATACTGCCATCAAAAAAGCATGTGTAGCCAAACACATGACCTGCGGCTTGGTCGGGCAATATCCGACGCCCTGCCCTGCCAATCACAACCGCAATTTCTCCCTCGAAATCGAACGTGTCCGATTCTGGCGGAAGCAGGACATTTGAGCCATGCCCGACAATCGAGTCTTGCCATCTGGCAAACAAGGCGGGCGCCTCACCGATGTCAGCGTGCGTTTCCTCGACATGGGTCTTGTAGTTGAAACCAAGGCAAATCAGCTTCGACGCAGCATGGATTGGCGGAAGCAAGTCGACCTCGCTCAAAGGGATGCTTCGGCCGGAATCCGCGAGTAGATCGTCGATTTCAGTTTGTGTTCTGGATGCCAGGGTGAACGGCGCCTGGAGGGCATCTAGCGCCTCAGACAGATGCGCGACACGAACCTGATCGCCTTCGACCACACCTTCACCGAACAGGTTCTTGAAAGAGAATTTAACGATTTTCATGATTACCCCTCCGCTTTACGAAACACTGCTCGGGCGGATCTCTCCTTGATCCGCCAGCCCTCCGGCGTGAGCACGAAAGTGTCGTGGTACTCCCCGAGAGCAGCTGGCGACATGAGAGGCAGCGGGCCCTCGGAATCAGCCTCCCGGCTTCCGTCAAACAACAGAAAGTAAGTGACTCCGGTCGCCTCAGTCGGGCCCACCACGTTCACCTCAATATTCGTACAAATGTGACGGGTTACTCTTGCGGACGGACGTTTTTCCAGAAAGGCGCGTAGCTGGTCAGGACCATCGAGGACCTGCCCAGCCCGGGAAAATGATCCGTCGTCCGAAAACAGATTCGCAACGTCCTCAGCTCGCCCTTGGTCCACATAATTTGCAAATCTGATCGACAGCCCCTCACACTGCTTTTCGATCAAAGCGCGCTGCATCTCATCCATTATACTCTTCCCTTCACGTTGAACGCACCACTCTTGGACACGGTGGCGTTGAACATCTCGATTGCTGAACGGCGATCTCTCAGACCCTAAAAAAGCAAAGGCGATCATGGCCTTGGAGCAAGCCCGCCGGGGCTGAGCTGGCTCTCGCATCAGGCACCTGATTGCTGATCATTGCTTTCGTCCTGGCCAAACCGGACCGCCCTTTCCAACCGCAAGATGTTCGAGTTGACAGAGCATTATTGCATGCATTAGTCAAGTTGCATGCATTTTTCTCACAAAGGCCGGTTATGAACACAGTCACCCAAACCGATTGTCTGGCATGGAAGCTGGTCAGTCGCCCCACAACCGATGTGCGGGCCGATCACTTCGAGCTTTCAAAAGTGAGCTTGCCCGAACTTGAGAAAGGCGAGGTGCTGGTCAGGGCGCGCTTCTTGTCTATCGAGCCTCTTCTGCGGGGTCGGCTCATGGATAGGTCGAGCTACGCTGCAAGCGTCCAGCTGGGTGAGATCATGACGGGCCGGGCGCTCAGCGAAGTCGTCGACTCCCGATCTGAGGAATTCAAACCTGGTGACATCGTAGAACACTGGCTCGGCTGGCGAGAGCAAGCCGTGGTCAGCGCCAGTGAGCTCAGAGCCGTTGAAACCGGTCCATGGCCCATCTCGGCAAATCTGGGTGTTCTCGGATCATCCGGGCTGTCCGCCTATCTCGCCTTGACTGAGATTGGACAGCCTCAACCGGGCGATACCGTTCTTGTTACGGCTGCATCGGGCGCTGTCGGCGCACTTGTCGTCCAGATCGCAAAGAAGCTTGGCTGTAGGGTCATCGGCGTCGCGGGCAGCCCCGAGAAATGTCGCTTCGTGACGTCAATCGGCGCCGACGCGACCATCAATTACAAGACGGATGATCTGGACTCCGCGATCCGTGAGGCTGCGCCGGACGGCATCAATGTCTTCTTCGATTCCGTTGGCGGACCAATTCACGACGCTGCCATGAGCCATCTCGCCTTGCACGCCCGGGTCGTCATCTTCGGCACGATGGATTTCTACGCCAATCCTGATCGCCCGGACATCGGGCCAAGGCATCTAAGAACAATCCTCGTAAAGCGGGCAATGCTGAGAGGATTCCTCATCCGAGACTTTGACGACAAGGTTCCTGAAGCCCGGGCGCAGCTAGCGGCCTGGTGGCGTGATGGCGAACTGACGGCCCGGGAAGATATCCGACTGGGTTTCGAAAAAGCCCCGCAAGCGCTCGCCGATGTGATTGCCGGCCGTGCGCAAGGCAAAGTTCTGGTCGAGGTCGCGTAGACATGCAGCATGGTACCCTACTTTCGGGGCTGGAGGCTTTGGCTTTGCTTCCACTGCTCCAATCCGATCTCGATCGAGCGTCAAACCTCAACACGGCGGCCTTTATTTCCGGCTATAGAGGCTCGCCGCTCGGCGGACTCGATCAGATGCTCAAACGCAAGCAAGCTGAGTTTGCTGAACGCAGCATCGTTTTTCAGCCTGGTGTGAACGAAGAACTCGCCGCCACGGCAGTTTGGGGATCCCAACAGGGCCAAGTTCTCCAGGAACATCGGTTCGATGGTGTCTTCGCCATGTGGTACGGGAAAGGACCGGGTGTCGACCGCGCGGGCGATGCCCTGAGGCACGGAAACCTCGCTGGCGCCGCAGAACATGGCGGTGTGCTCGTTGTTGCTGGTGACGACCATCAGGGCAAGTCATCGACGACGGCCCATCAGAGCGATCACACGCTGGCCTCCTTTGCCATTCCGGTCCTGGCCCCTTCGACCATTCCTGAAATCATCGAGTTTGGCCTGAAGGGATGGGCGATGTCCCGGTATTCGGGGCTGTGGATCGGATTGAAATGTGTGAACGAGCTTGCGGAGGCCTCGACGATATCACCGCTGCCGTCGGCACCCGTGATACACCGCCCGCACGCCGCTGCTCCGGCACCGCCCGAAGGCGTCAATGTACAGTGGCGCTACGAGCCCATGGCGGCTGATGCTCGTCTTCATGAGTTCAGGCTTCCCCGTGTCCATGAGTTTGCCCGCGCGAACGAGATCGATCGGGTCATCACCCGCCCGGCGCACAAACGCATCGGCATCGTCACATCAGGCAAAGCCTATGGTGATGTCCTGGACGCGCTTGATCTGCTCGGCCTCAATCCCAAAAGCGCCGCGGACCTTGGAATTGGCATCTACAAGATCGGTCTGGTCTGGCCTATCGATCCCGATGCGGCGAGGCGTTTTGCCGAAGGTTACGATGAACTGATCATTGTGGAGGAGAAGCGGAACCTCATCGAAGACCAGATCCGCGCCGCCCTCTACGATCTGCCCGAACCGCGTCCGGCGATAAGCGGAAAAATGACGTCCAGCGGCCAGTACCAGCTGCCATCAGCAAAATCGCTGGACGCCAGGACAGTTGCAGGCGCCATTCTTCCCAGCTTGCGCGCCCGGGATATCGAAGCCCCTCGAGCGTCAGCCCTTGATGAGCAGGGAGTTGCGGCGCGCCTTAATGCGCCTGCCCCAATTTCTCGCCTGCCCTATTTCTGTTCGGGCTGCCCCCATAACCGGTCGACCAAGGTCGAAGAGGGCGAGATCGCCCTCTCCGGAATTGGGTGTCACACCATGGCGATGTGGATGGACCGCAAAACCCTGCCGCCTACCCAGATGGGCGGCGAAGGGGCGAACTGGGTTGGCATGGCCCCGTTCTCAAATCGCCAGCATATCTTTCAGAATCTCGGTGATGGGACCTATTTCCACTCTGGCACCCTCGCCATCCGGCAAGCGGTGGCGGGTAAGGTGAACATCACCTACAAGGTCCTGTTCAATGATGCTGTGGCGATGACGGGCGGCCAGGAACATGACGGCGCGTTGTCGCCTGAGATCATTGCCAGTCAGTGTCTGGCAGAGGGCGTTGCCGAAGTCGCCATTGTTGCGGAATTCCCGAAGCGCTACCGCACGCCCCTGCCCGGTAAGGTAAAGGTCTACCCCCGAACCGAATTTGAAACCGTCCAGAAGAAACTCGCCCGCATCCCCGGCGTCACGGTTCTGATTTTCGATCAGGTTTGCGCCGCGGAGAAGCGCCGCATGCGTAAGCGGGGACAGCTCGAAACACCCGCCGAACAGGTCGAGATCAACGAAGCTGTGTGCGAGGGATGCGGAGACTGTTCGAAGAAATCGAACTGCGTCTCGATCGCGCCACTAAAGACGCCACTCGGCGTGAAGCGCCGCATTGACCATGCAAGCTGCAATCAGGATTTTTCCTGTCTCGAGGGCTTCTGCCCCTCCTTCGTATCCATCGAGGGCAAGCAGGTTGAAAGCCCGCCTTCAATGACGGGCGACATTAAGGCCCCAGCGGCTTTTATCGGTGACAGCACCAGAACCTGGAATGTCCTGCTTACAGGCATCGGTGGTACGGGCATTGTCACCCTTGGTCAGATCATCGCCCGCGCCGCAAAGATTGAAGGTCGAACGGCTCAAACCTTCGACATGACCGGTCTTGCCCAGAAGAACGGAGCAGTGGTCACCCATGTCCGGATCGGAAATGACGAGCCGATCGAAAGCCCGCAAATTCAGGCAGGAGAAGCCGATGTCCTGATCGCCTGCGACCCGATCGCGGCAACGCAGGATCTCGCCTTTCCAATGCTGAATCCGGATCACACCATTGCGATCGCTGACGAACATGCCGAACCGACTGCACACTTTCAGCTGGACCCGGATTTCCAGTTCTCCGAAAGCGATGTGCAGGCCTATCTGGCAGGCGGCGTGCGAGCGTTGGCGGTCCTGTCGGCACACGATCTGGCACGTGAAAAGATCGGCGGTCCACATGCGGCCAATCTCATCCTGCTCGGCGCCGCCGCACAGTCCGGATACTTGCCGGTAAAAATCGAATCGATTGAGGCCGCGATCCAGGAGCTTGGCGTTTCGGTCCGAAAGAACCTTGCAGCGCTCCAGCTTGGCCGAAGCGAGATAAATGCCGCTGGCAGCAAGGTCGGCTCAGGCGAACCGGCCCAGACCTTGTCTCCGTCCCGCCAGTTCCTGACAGAGAAGGTGCGGTCCTATGGCGGCTCAAAGTTGGCCGCGCGTTTCGAACGACTGGTAAAGCGCGCCGAAGCCGCCGAAGCTGAAGTTAATGGAACGTCGAACGGCTTTGCGGACGCCGTTGCGAGCAGCTATGCCAAATTGCTCACCTACAAGGATGAGTATGAAGTCGCCCGCCTCCTGACCTCACCGGAGTTCGAACAACGGCTGCGCGAAAAGTACGGTGCCAAGGCGAAGGTCTCCTACCATATGGCGCCGCCTGTCATCGCGCGGAAGTCCGGTCCCTCGGGCCACCCTCAGAAGATCAAGTTCGGACCGTGGATGAGGCCTTGCCTCAAAGTCCTTGCGAAGTTCAGCTTTCTGCGTGGCACACCTTTCGACCCCTTCGGCTGGACCGAAGACCGCAAGCTGGAACGCCAGCTCATCCCTGAATTCGAGGCGCTCGCAGACCGCGCCATCTCGTCCCTGGACGACACCTCCCTGCACCACTGGACGGGGCGGATTGAAGCGGTCCAGCACGTTCGGGGCTATGGTCATGTGAAGGCCCAGAATTACGAGGACTGGCGAAAGCAGGACGACGAGCTTGAACGGGCCCGGAGCGCCAGATCCTCTGCCAGGGCGACGCCATGATCGACAAGTTTTGCGCAACCCCCGCCGAAGCCCTCGGCCCCGTCGCCGACGGGTCCACCATCCTGATTGGCGGGTTCGGCGAAGCGGGCATTCCGAGCGAGCTGGTCGACGCCCTGATCGAGTCCGGTGCTGGCGATCTCAAACTTGTGCTCAACAATGCTGGAAATGGTGAAATCGGCATCGCCCGGCTGCTGTCCACTGGCCGGGTCCGGAGGATCACGTGCTCTTTCCCCAAAGGATCAGCCTCGCACATATTCCGGGATCTATATGAGAGCGGAAAGATTGAACTGGAGCTTTTTCCACAGGGCACACTAGCCGAAGCCATCCGCGCAGGCGGTGCGGGCCTTGGCGGCTTCTTTACGAGAACAGGCGTCGGAACCCTGCTCGCGGAGGGAAAGGAAACCCGGCGCATCAACGGGATCGATTACGTTCTCGAAGCCCCCATTCGCGGTCATGTCGCCCTCATCAAGGCTCAGTCTGCGGACCGGTGGGGAAACCTCACCTATCGGGCAGCCGCACGCAATTTCAATCCGGTCATGGCGATGGCAGCCGACCGGACCATCGCTCAAGTCACCGATCGTGCGGAACTGGGTGACCTTGACCCGGAGGCAATCGTCACCCCCGGCATATTCGTCCATTCGCTCGTCCACATACCGGCGCCTGTGAGTGAAGCCCGTCTTCTGATGGAGGCCCGGTCATGACGCCTCTGACACACGCGGAACTGGCGAAAGTCGTCGCCGACGATCTTTTGGAGGGTTGGCATGTCAACCTCGGCATCGGCCTTCCCACAAGTGTCGCCGATGCGATTCCCGCAGGCCGTGAAGTCAT
Organism: Henriciella litoralis; assembly: GCF_002088935.1. NCBI lineage: Bacteria > Pseudomonadati > Pseudomonadota > Alphaproteobacteria > Hyphomonadales > Hyphomonadaceae > Henriciella > Henriciella litoralis. Next base: position 61,406 of record NZ_NCSS01000006.1, on the reverse strand, counting down.
ACTGCACAGCGAGAACGGCATTCTCGGTATGGGCCCTCGGCCAGCGCCGGGCAAGGCGCAGCCCGACTTTCTCATCAATGCCGGCAAACAGCCGGTGACCCTCCTCGAAGGGGGCTCCTATTTCGATCACGCAACCTCGTTCGCCATCGTACGCGGAGGCCACCTGGATGCAGCTGTACTTGGCGCCTTCCAGGTCTCCGAGGCCGGCGATCTCGCCAACTGGTCGCTCGGAGACAAACAGGGCGTTCCGGGAGTCGGCGGCGCAATGGACCTCGCAGCAGGCGCTCGCCGGGTGTTTGTGATGATGGAGCACGTCACTCGAAACGGGAGACCAAAAATCGTAACCGAGTGCACATTGCCGCTGACAGCGCGAGGCGCGGTGCATCGCATCTACACCGATCACGCCGTCATCGATGTCATCGATGACCGGCTCATCGTCCGAAGGATTTTCGGCACGGATTTCGAGGGCCTGCAAAGCATCACCGCCGCCCCGCTTCATAAAGATTAACGAATAGGAGGAAGCCAGAATGACGCCATTCATCACCCATGTAGCTTTATATTGTGCCGATGTTCAGAAGACTGCCGACTGGTATGTCAACGTATTTGGCATGCGCGTGCTCGCGAGTTCACCGGGGCGCTTTTTCGCCTTGAGCTTCGGGGAAAAACATCACGACCTGGCTTTGGCCCAGGCCGCCAAGGACTTCGGCCCGCCGCAAGTCAAGAAAGTCGGCCTCTATCACTTTGCAATTGACACGGGCTCTTTTGACAACTCCATGAGGATCTACGACCGCGCGCTCGCCGCAGGTGCATCAGCTGAAAAGGCCATAGACCACAGGCTGGGCAAAGGCATCTATGTCCGCGACCCGGATCAGAATCTCATCGAGCTGTGGTCTGAAACCTATCCTTCCTATGCGGAGGGAATTGCCACGATTCCAGAAATGGATCCTCCATTTGAAGAGAACCCGATAGGCTGGCCCATGAAAATTTCGGAAATCTACGAAAAGTGGAAATCCGAAAATGCCGGCTAGTATTTCCGGTCCGGTCAGCCTCGGAAAACCGCAATCAGCAGCTTTGGCGTGGAGCGCCGTGGCAGTGCTGTGTGCGCTCTATGTCATCTCCTTTGTTGACCGGATGATCCTTGCGCTCCTTGTCGACCCCGTCACCCAGGACCTCGGCATCAGCGACACGCAAATCGGGCTGCTCATCGGGATCGGATTTGCGCTTGTCTATGTGCTGATCGGTTTGCCGCTTGCCCATTTCGTTGATGCAGGCGCAAGACGGTTGGTATTGGTTGGCGGGGTCACATTGTGGAGTGTCTCCACAATTGGATCCGGCTTTGCCGATAGCTTTTTACATCTCGCCATTGGTCGTCTTGGCGTGGCGGTCGGAGAGGCCGCACTGACGCCTGTCGCTATTGCTGTGATTGCCGACATGTTTCCCAAAGCGCAGCGAGCATTGCCGACCAGTATATATATGGCGGTCGGCATACTCATGGGGTCGGGTTCATTCTTTATCGGAGGCCTTGCCGTAGACGCCGCGACACATCTCTCTGCCGCTATAAGTATGGATGTCTGGCGCACAACCCTGATTATCGTCGGAACGCCGGGTTTATTTCTCGCGCTTATCGCCGGATTGCTGATTGGCCCGCCAAGCCGTGCCGTCCAGAATGAAGGGGCGGTACCCATTGCGACTGCACAGCAAGTCCTGTCGTACCTTCTCCACGAAGGGCGCTTCTTTGTCCTGATGTTCCTGAGCGTCGGCACACTTGCCGCGCTTGCTATGGGCTTGCTGTCCTGGGCCCCGACTCTTCTGGTTCGAACCTATTCCTTTGGATTATCAGAAGCTGGTATCGTACTCGGTTCAGTCGGCGTCCCAGCTGGCATTGTGGGCACAGTGTGCGGTCCTCTGATCGTCCGGCGACTGGCTGCCGGTCTTGGCGGCAGCAATACACCCTTTGTGATTGGGATTGCTGCGTTGCTTGCAGGCGCTTCGCTGACCTTCGGATTGATGTCAGGTCAGACGGTGGTGTTCCTCATCAGTCTGGGGGTCACCTATATGTTCCTGTCCGCGGCGATGGTGATGCCTGCCATCGTCATTCAGGAGGCTTCGCCACCCGCAATGCGCGCGAGATTGATGGCGACGCATCTGCTTTCTCTCGGATTGCTCGGGCAAGGGCTCGGCCCTGTCGTCGTTGCGCGCCTCAGCGATCAGATTGGCGGGGCACAATCCTTACCCAATGCAATGGCACTCACGGCGATTGGAGCGACCATCATGGCCATGATTTTCGCCTGGTTTATGCATCGCCGGATAGATCAGACAAAAGCGGCATGAAAACCCAGGGTCGCCATAGCGCCTCAAGGCAAGGCACTTGCGGCCAGAGGAGCTGATCTTGAACTCACTGAGATCGTCAGGGGAATGGGGCGATTGAGCGGCTAACCCATACCGTTTTTCATCGCTGCATACCTCGAAATCCATTCCGCTACTTCAAGACGTCGCCCGAAACCATCCAGCCTGCAGTCATGATGTACGTGCGCTTTCCGCTTTCGCTTCGCAATGTCGAACACATGCTCCATGAACGCGGCGACGACGTTTGCCACGAAAGCGTGAGGCTCTGTGTGGATCAACGGTGAGACCCACTATCTTTGTCCGGCCCTCGAAAGCTACGTTACGAAAACACGAGACAACGGAGCCGCTTTGCAGGCAATGCAAGGGGCAATATCGGGACAGGGAGCTCAGCCGTTTCCTCAGGCATCCTGACACTCATTCTTATCGACATGGCCTGATTCTTGAGCTTGGCGTCATCGACGCCCATGACATGCCAGAGAAAATCGATTTCAATTGGATGCCCGTCAATTGAGTCAGATCATTATTTCCTTTCGTCAGAATTCGAGCCGCAATCCGCCATTTCCGGGCGCCAGTCGGCAGTCAAATCGGCGACCGAGACGCTTGCGAGCGACTCTTCGAACTGGCACCGGGCCGCCTCGAGCGCTCCTGTTGTTGCGACATTCGCCGCCCGCGCAAGGAGGCAGGCCGGGTCTTCCTCATCATTGCCGATGGCGAAGAGCGGGGCTTGAGACGCCGGATCCGGTTGAAAGCAACGATCTCTCGAAAGGATGGGCGAGTTCCCGATCACCGCGATCGAGTCGCGCTCGAGGATAGCTCGGCGCATGTCCCGCGGACTGTCAGCGATTGCCTCCCGCGCGAGCCCGGCCGTCGCCATCTCCTCAAACGTCCCGCCTTTGAAGCGGCGTTGCTTTTCCCGCTTCTTTTCCGTGGCGGAAGACTCGCCCTGCTCTATCAGCAGTTTGCATCCCTGAGCCTTTCGCGGGCGGTCGCCAGCGATTCCACCTTTCCCCAGCCCAAAATGGAATGAGCGAGGCCGGGTGGATACCGTCAGCCGATACCGTCACATGCAAACGCTGGACGGCAATCGGACCCGATAAGTCGCGAGAGACCTCGGATCATTCCCACTCAATCGTGCCGGGCGGCTTGCTGGTCACGTCATAGACGACCCGGTTCACGCCGCTCACTTCGTTGATGATGCGCGTCGCGACGCGGCCAAGGAAAGCGTGCTCGAACGGATAATAGTCTGCCGTCATACCATCGGTGGACGTTACGGCGCGCAGCGCCAGCACCGCTTCATAGGTGCGCACATCGCCCATCACGCCGACCGTGTTGACCGGCAGCAGCACAGAGAACGCCTGCCAGATCTCATCATAGAGCCCGGCATTCTTGATCTCTTCGATATAGATCGCGTCGGCCTTGCGCAGCGTGTCGGCTTTCTCGCGGGTGATCTCGCCCGGAATACGGATCGCGAGGCCTGGCCCAGGGAAGGGATGGCGTCCGACGAAGGCTTCCGGCAGGCCAAGCTCTCGGCCCAGCGCGCGGACCTCATCCTTGAACAGCTCACGCAGCGGCTCGACCAGTTTCATGTTCATGCGCTCAGGCAGGCCGCCAACATTGTGGTGGCTCTTGATCGTGACGCTTGGCCCGCCCGTCGGCGACACGCTTTCGATCACATCCGGATAGAGCGTGCCCTGCGCGAGGAAATCAGCCCCGCCAATCTTCTTGGCTTCAGCCTCGAACACATCGATGAACAGGCGTCCGATTGTCTTGCGCTTCGTCTCCGGGTCGCTGACGCCTTCAAGTTCACCGAGGAACAGATCGGACGCGTCCACATGCACCAACGGGATATTGTAATGGTCGCGGAAGAGGCCGACGACCTGCTCGCTTTCATTCATTCGCATCAGGCCGTGATCGACATAGACGCAGGTCAACTGGTCACCAATCGCTTCATGGATCAACACAGCCGCAACCGATGAATCAACGCCGCCAGACAGCCCGCAGATCACACGGCCCTTGCCGACCTGCGCGCGGATCTTCTCGATCGCCTCAGCCCGGTAAGCGGCCATCGTCCAGTCCCCGGTCAGCCCGGCGACATCATGGGTGAAGTTGCGCAAGAGCCGGGTGCCGTTGGTCGTGTGGACCACTTCGGGATGGAACTGCGTGCCGTAAAAGCGCCGCTCCGGGTCCGCGATAATCGCATAGGGCGCACCGGGCGACTTTGCGATGACGCCAAAGCCAGGGGCCATTTCGGCGACATGGTCACCATGGCTCATCCAGACCTGCTCATGCTCGCCGCTTTCCAGCAGGCCATTGAGGAACGGATCGTCCACCACCTTCTCGATAAAGGCGCGGCCAAACTCACGGCTGGTGCCGCCTTCAACACGCCCGCCCAGCTGGTGCATCATCACCTGCTGGCCATAACAAATACCGAGCACCGGCGCGCCCGCCTCAAAGATCGCCTGATCGGCCATCGGCGCATCATCGGCGTAGACGCTTGCCGGTCCGCCCGACAGGATGATCGCCTTTGGTTCGAAGGCATCAATGAACGCCTTGTCGACCTTGTTGAAGGGATGGATTTCGCAATAGACGCCGCTCTCGCGCAGACGTCTTGCGATCAGCTGGGTGACCTGAGAGCCGAAATCGACAATCAGGACGTGCTCGTGCTTGTCAGCGACGGAATCGTGTGAACTGGCCATGCGAGCCTCCTACCCGTTTATCGGTTTGGCTGGAAGGGCTGAAACAGGCAAGAGTCAGGCGGAAGTAATATCCACAACAGGCTGAGCCGCTCAATGCCGTAGCCGACGCCCGAGTTTTTAATTTTTTACGTTTAATAACAGCTCATTAACTGACACAGTTTCGGCCAAATTAACCAGCCAGCAAGGTTTTCAGCGCCTGCTGCTGGTATGACGGGAAGACATGTCGCAATTTTTGGAGGGTTTCATCTGGCGCTTGCCGAACTGGCAGTCGCAGAAACTCCCTGTGTGGCCTTCGATCATTTGCTGCGCACCGTCTCAACCGTTCGCACCCTGCAGGCCGCCCCGGAAGCTGAACAAGGCCTCTACGCGGATCAGATGTCAGCGCTCGAAACAGATCTCGCGCAGGTCTCCCTGGACCCGCTCTATAGCGGAATAGACCTTGAAGTGTTCGATCAGGAACACGCCGCGGTGCAGGCCTATATCGGGAAACTTCAGAGCGCCGTGACATCTTATCGGAGCGGCGCCGCGGACGAGGCCGCAGGTCTTGTCCAGACATCGACCTCTCCAGACCTCGGCCCGGCGCTCGTCCAGCTGCAGGCGCGTCACGCCTGTGCCCCGGACAAGGATTTGCGCGCTTATATTGAGGCGCCGCTACTTGAAGCGCGATTGTCCTCGCCCGCCCCTCAGCCAGCTGCTAACGACCCTCCCACCTCCCAGTCCCTCGGGCCAATCGGCGATGCGCCTCCCTCTGGAGGCCGGACATCTGGCCATAGCCAGGCCCCCGTCCAATCCGCTCAAGGCCTGGATATCTCCGGGGGCTGGATCGCCCAGATTGTGCTCGCCTTGCTCGCCCTGCTCGGCCTCAGCCTCGGCCTCTGGGCCAGACGCCGTCGTCATCGGCCAAGACGGCGCCAGGAACGCCAGACCTGCTATAAGCCTGTTCGCGTCCGCAGGGGCAAAGTCGAGTTTGCCGGGATCATCGTCGACTTCACGGAGGCCGGCATCAAGCTGAAACATGATGGCGAACTCGGCAAAGCGCGTAACATCCGCCTTCTGCTTGACGGGCAATGGCTCAGATTGAAGGTTCGCTGGCGCAATTCATCCTATGTCGGCGCCAAACTTCGCCGTCGCCTGAACGACAGACAGGTCGAATTGCTGCGGAATGCCGAATCCAGCCAGCAGGCCGCCGGAACAGTGGCCTAGCGCAGCCAGCACCGTCGGCCTCACATCAGGCCTCCGGCGCGATCATGTCGCTCCAGTGGAAATGATGGATCGGCATATGGATACGGATTTTGGGATGCGCCTTCATGCGCACCTCGGCATAGCGGCGAAGCCAGCCCTTGCGGTCCCTCACGATCATCTCAGACTTTGGCAGGCTCAGCGCCGGATGGCGAAACCGGAACAAGACGTTCGGCCACAGCGTCATCACATCGTTTGAATAGGCCACCTGCAGCACACCGCGATAATGCACACGCGGGAATGAGAACCGGCCCATCGTCACTGTGAACATCGTGCGGCCAGTGCGCCCGTCTTTTTCAGGGGCGCGATATGTCGATGCGAGCGTCTGCCATCCGCCCAGCCAGGCAAAGACGCCGATGATGAAAAGCCACATCGCAATGAAAATGACCGGAAAGACTAGAATGACAAAGACGGGGATCAACATGGATCAAGTCTTTAGCCAACCCTTCGGGTTCCCGCAAAGCCAATCGCGATAGCCGTGCTAGGCTTCTTTCTTCATCACCGAAAAGAAGAAGCCGTCCGTTCCGGCGCTATGCGGCGTCAGACGAACAGACTTGCCGCCCTTCGCGCCGGCGCGCACCGCTGCTTCGCCATCTTCCGTGAGCAGCCCCGAGGCTGCGACTGCATCTGCCGCATCCAGCTCCTCAAACGCATCGTTTGACGCCAGAAATGCCGCGACCTGATCCTCATCTTCCTCAATCAGGAATGAGCAGGTCGCATAGACGAGCCGCCCGCCGGGCTTCACGAATTCGCTCGCCTTCTGAAGGATGTCCGCCTGCTCTTCCATACGCTTTTCGAGCTGCTTCGGCTTTAGCCGCCACTTCGCATCAGGCCGGCGCCGCCACGTGCCCGTGCCGGTACATGGCGCATCAACGAAGACGACATCCATCTGACCTTTCAGCGCCTCCAGCGCTTCTGGCTCACGCGGATGGACCAGTTGCACATTATGCGCGCCGGACCGCTTCAGCCGCGGAATGATCGCCGACAGCCGACGGCCATCCACATCATATGCATGGATCTGCCCCTTACCGCCCATCATCGCCGCAAGCGCCAGCGTCTTGCCGCCACCGCCGGAACAATAGTCGAGCACCTGATCGCCGGGCTGCGCATTCGCCGCCGCTGCCGCAATCTGAGAGCCCGCATCCTGCACCTCGACCCAGCCCTTGGAATAAGCCGGAATGCTCTCCAGCGAGGCTTCGCGCTCAGACGGGTCACGCGCCGGGATATGAAACGCGTTCTTGAGCAGCGTCGACGGTTCGGCCTTGGCTGAGGCCAGCGGCGCCGCGGCCTTCTCAGCGGTTACTTTCAGCGTGTTGACCCGCAAATCCACATCCGCGCGCACCGCCATGGCCTGGCCTTCAATCGTGCGCGCTTCGCCAAAGACGCGCGCCATGTGCGGCTCCATCCAGTCAGGATAATCACCAGAGACATGCGCCTCGGCCGTCACATCCGGCGCCATGACCAGCGCCTCGCGCTCTTCCAGCGTCAGCTTGGACGGCGCGTGCTCTTCATCCATCGCATCATCGATCCGGCGAATGTCCCAGCCCCAGGCATGCGCCAGCGCGCCGAGGATCAGCGCGCGCGGCTCATCAGAGCCCATCGCATGCGCGATCGAGTTTTTCTTGCGCAGCGCGTCGAGCACCAGGCCCGACACGAAGGCCCGGTCCTTTGACCCGGCATACCGCGCCCGCTTGCCCCAGTCGCGCGCCGCCGACTTCACCGGCTGATGCCGGTTCAGCACATCGCCGATGACTTCAATCGCTGCTGCTATTCGTCCGCCGTCGCGCATTCTTGTTTCCGCCGTTATTGTTCTGCAGTGTCATTGCGTTCTGTAAGGAAGACACGATGCGCATCAAGCCAGTCGTTGCATTCTACCTGATTTGCGCAGCCCTTTACCTTGTCTTTTCCGGCTGGGCAGAGGGCCTTGGCTCACCACGCATACTGGTCGGACTCGCACTACCGATCGCGGCCTGCCACCTTTTGTTTGCGGCGTTCTCCTCAATCTATTTTGTCTTTCGGCAACGATGGCCGAAGCTCAACAACGCCCTTGCCAACGCCAGCAGCGCTGGATGCTTCCTGCTCGCCTTCGTTGCGTCATTTTCAATTGACGACATCGCCATCTCGCGAACCATGGTTCGAGGCGACCAAGTCGTGGACAATGTACGGGCTTACCACAAACTGAATGGCATATGTCCCGAGGCATTGACCGATATCTACCCAGACCCTCGGGATGCGCCGTCCCCCGCACTAATTTTGTCGGAATTCTATCTGCACGACTGCGACGTCCGGTTCTCTTCAACTCTGTTCACAACCTGCAAGCGCTCAATCGACAGCGAAGTATGGACTTGCGCCGACTAGCCATCAGCCTCCCATCCCCCGCCTTCAATTTACTTGCCAGCCAGCACCGCTTTATATGCATGTAAGCCTTGAGGGAGGACGCGCCATGAGCGCCTATATTACTGCGCAGATCACCATCCATGATCGTGAAACCTACGGCAAATACGAAGCCGGGTTCATGGATATTTTCGCGCCCTATGGCGGAAAGCTCCTCGCAGTCGATGAAGCGCCCTCAGTCCTCGAAGGCGAGTGGGATTGCACCCGCACCATCATCGCCGAGTTTCCAGACAGGGACGCCGCCCTCGCCTGGTACAAATCAGACGCCTATCAGGCCCTGATGCAGCACCGGCTCGCCGCCTCCACCGGCCGCATCGCCCTTCTGGCAGGCCTGTCTTCATGAACCGCGCAATCCATCCCGCGCTCATGCTGAGCGAAGTCGAAGCACGAGCGCCCTTCCGCCGGAGCACGCCATGAACATCGATCTGCCGACCAACATCCGCCGCGCCGACAAACACGACTGGCGCGCCGTTGGCGAGATCACCGCCGAGGCGTTCCGGGACGATCCGGTGAACCGCTACCTCTTTGGCACACCTGAAGGCGTGCGCGCCGCCATGATGGCACTTGCCCACCATGTCTATGTCCCGGTTGGCGAGAGCTACCTCTTTGAAGACAAGGGCGCGACCATGTGGCTGCCGCCCGGCGCCGCGCCGAAATTTGGCCTGTGGCCGCAAATCGTCTTCGCCATTGGCCAGCTGCGTCACGGCTCAAAAGGCGCGATGAAGCGGGCGCTGCACCTGGCAGACCTTATGGAAAAGAACCACCCGACAGAGCCGCACATGTACCTCTTCTCCATCGGCACGACGGCCGCGGCCCGCGGCAAGGGCGTCGGCAAGTCCTTGATGCGCCCCATGCTGGAGGCCTGCGACCGCGACGGCATTCCCGCCTATCTGGAGAACTCCAACCCCGCCAATCACGGCTTCTACGCCGCCCATGGCTTTGAAAAGATCAACGAATTCGCCGTCGGCCCCGACGGGCCACCCATGGCCCCGATGTGGCGGGCGCCGCAGCCTGCCGCATGACCTTTCTCATCGATGAGAGAGTGTTCAGCGCCATTGCTGCGGCGCTGACCTTTGTCGCTTTCTATCCCTATATACGCGCCATTCTGAAAGGCAGAACGCGCCCGCACGTCTTCTCGTGGTTCATCTGGGCGGCGGTTACGTTCACTGTCGCCATCGCACAGCTGGCGGGCGGCGCCGGCGTCGGCGCCTGGCCGATCGCGCTCTCTGGGCTCATCACCGGCGGCGTTGCCCTGCTCGCCCTGTCGAAGGCGGCCGACACCTCGATCATGCGTCTGGACTGGGTATTCCTGATCCTCGCCGCGACGGCCCTGCCCCTCTGGTGGCTAACTTCGGATCCGCTCGCCGCCGTGCTCATCCTGACCAGCGTCGACCTCCTCGGCTTCGGCCCGTCGATCCGCAAGGCGTGGGCGCTTCCACACGAAGAAAACGCCCTCTTCTTCACCATTGGCGCCATCCGCAACGGCTTCGTCATCCTCGCCCTGGAGCACTATTCCTGGACAACAGCCCTCTTCCCCGCCGCCACCGGCGTGGCGTGCCTGATGTTCGTCGCGCTGATTATGGGGCGGCGCGCCAGCGCGAGCCCCAGCGCTTCACCGCCCCCTCCGACACAATGACAACCAGCCTTTCGGTGCGTCAGCAAATCAGTCATCTGGTGCCCGGCGCGTTCGAAAGGGGGCCGATTTCGCGCGCAAGCGAAGTTCTTGGGCTTCGACTCGGTCGTGCCCGCCAGATTGCATCAGCCAGTTCCACCAATCCGTACCGCTCCGGTGTTTGCCAGGGACGACACCCCCAGGCTAACAGGGCTGCCGGCGCGCCAATCACCAGAGCGCCGATCGCGTAGAACGGTCCACCCGGTTCAGGCAGCACCAGTATGCCGAATAGCAAAACGAAAAATGCTGGAACGCCCATGATCAGAAACATCGCCAGACTGGTCGCGACGCTGGTCCCATAGCGCACTTGCAGCCCGGGTCGTACTTCGGCCAGAGCCCACAGGACGCCTGACGCTGCCGCACGAAATTGGGTCTGGTCCTCATCCGGAACGACGTCAGATGAGTTGATAACGAGTTTGCGCCGTCTGCCCTGCACCACCAGGCCAAAATCGGTCCGGTTCAACGACGTCGTGCGATACCATCGCACGCCCGTCACATCCGTCAGCGAGATCGTCTTCGCCGACTTGCCAACCCTTACACTGAGGTGGTCGCCCTCCAGACCAACCTTCATTTTCGGACCGATTTGTGAACGGGCAAAAACGTGATGGTCCATGACTTGCGCCTTGTCGCTGCCTATCAGAAGAGGCGCAGCGAAAGGTCAAATCGGGTCAGACAGGCATCAAAGCCGGTTCAGCAAGGGTCTCCCGTCCGCACCCATCTGGACCGCGTGTGCACTGTCATGTCGCCATTGCCGGTATTGATCGTGAAGAGGCTCGATACATTGACCAGCACATTGGAATATTTGATCATGAGCGTTCCGGTGAGTGGCCCACAGGTCAGTTGCCCGTTCATAGCGGTGATATTTTCCGCTGCCGTTTCGAATGTCGGATCGGAGATCGTGCACTGACGGTCGGAATACACTTTGAGGAATGTATCCTCCATCGACGAGACCGTATCATTGCCTGCATCGATGCAGACAGAACCGACATTCGTTTCCCGCTCGGTCTCAGATCCGTCCGGCATCGTCCGCGTTTCGAACGTCTGGTCAGTCCACTTGCCCGTCCAGAAATCACCATCGCCCTGCGCGACCGCCGCTCCCGCGAACATGGTTGACGTGATGACGGCCAGACAAAGGCCGGCGTATGCGCTTTTCATTTCAGTGTCCCCTCAGCTGATGCGAGCCTACCGCCCGATCGAATAATTCGGCGCCTCGCGCGTCATCATCACATCGTGGACATGGCTTTCCGACAGCCCGGCACCCGTGATCTGGACGAATTCGGCCTTCTCATGCAGCTCGTCGATCGTTTTGGCGCCGACATAGCCCATCGCGGCTCGAAGACCGCCGACCATCTGGTGGACGATGTTGCCAATCGGGCCCTTGAACGGCACCTGGCCTTCAATGCCTTCCGGCACCAGCTTGTCGCCCTCGATATCCTTTTGGAAATACCGGTCAGCCGAGCCGCGTGACATCGCACCAAGCGATCCCATGCCGCGATATGCCTTGTAGCTGCGCCCCTGGAACAGGAACACCTCGCCCGGCGCCTCTTCGGTCCCGGCAAAGGCAGAGCCCATCATCGCGGTCGATGCCCCGGCGGCCAGCGCTTTCGCAAAGTCGCCCGAGAACTTGATGCCGCCGTCGGCGATGATCGGCGTGCCCGTCTTTGACGCCGCATTCGCACAATCCTCGATCGCGGTCAGCTGCGGCACGCCCACACCGGCGACAATCCGCGTCGTACAGATTGACCCGGGGCCAATGCCAACTTTCACACAGTCCGCGCCCGCATCAATCAGCGCCTTGGTGGCGTCGCCTGTCGCGACATTGCCAGCAATAATCTGCACCGAATTGGAAAGCTTCTTCGCCCGCGTCACCGCGTCGAGCACAGATTGCGAATGGCCATGCGCGGTATCGATCACAACCGCATCGACGCCCGCATCGATCAGCGCCTGGGTGCGCTCATAGCCAGCATCGCCGACTGTGGACGCCGCCGCAACGCGAAGCCGCCCTTGCGCATCCTTGGCCGCATTCGGGTTGAGTTGCGCCTTCTCCATATCCTTCACGGTGAGCAGGCCAACGCATTTGCCAGCCTCATCAACGATGACGAGGCGCTCAATCCGGTGCTTGTGCAGCAACTGGCGCGCCTCTTCGATCGGGGTGTCCATCGTCACCGAGACGACATTGCGCGTCATCAACTCAGCGACCTTCGCATTCGGGTCATCGAGGAAGCGTGTGTCGCGATTGGTGATGATGCCCACCACCGTGCCGTCGGCCTCAACCACCGGCACACCGGAGAAGCGCGTGCGTGCCTTGATGTCGTTCAGCTCTTTGAGGCTGGCGGTCGGTGCGATGGTGATCGGGTTCATCACCACGCCGCTCTCATATTTCTTGACCTGCATGACCTGTCCGGCCTGCTCCTCAACGGTGAGGTTGCGGTGAACGACACCAATGCCGCCAGCCTGCGCCATGGCAATGGCGAGGCGCGCCTCGGTCACCGTGTCCATCGCCGCAGACAGTAGCGGGATATTGAGAGGAATGGATTTTGTGAGAAACGTCGAGACGTCCACATTCGCAGGCATGACCTCGCTCGGGCCGGGCTGCAGAAGCACGTCATCGAAAGTAATTGCTTGTCGGATTTTCATGTGGGGAGCTCCCTTTTCGGCCTAATAAGGGAGTCGCAAGGCTTCGAAAACCCCTTTTTCTCGTAAGATTTGGCTGAATTGCAGCCTTTACGAATCCGCCGCTAGATGGAAAATGGTTTCAAAAGAAACTAATCGGGGAAGAAACATGGCCAGTCTTAAACCGCTCGAAGCCTATGACATGTCGCGTGAGCGCGGCTTTCTCTGTCGGCATGATGCCGATGCTGTTGACCTTCCGCCCTTGCTCGACCCGGCCGTCAAAGCCGCGATGCACCTGCCCCGGTCCATCGTCACCGGGCGCGTCCGCGAGATCCTGTCACGCCTGCCCGTCATTGATCTTGCAGACTTCTGCAACACCGCCACTGAGCAGCAGATCCGCAAGGCCTTCGTCCACTACACCTTCATGGTCCAGTCCTATGTCTGGGGCGAGCGCGACGCCCCTGCGTCGCTGCCTGAATGCCTGGCCCGTCCTTGCTGGCAGCTTGCCGAGGCGCTCGATTCCAAGCCGCTCCTGACCTACTCGACCTACGTCCTCGACAATTGGGCCAAGATCGACGCCGACGGCCCGATTGACCTCTCGAACGTCTACATGATCCAGCCCTTTCTGTCGGGCGAGGATGAAGCCTGGTTCGTGCTCGTCCACGTAGCGATCGAGGCACGCGCTGGCGACATGCTGGCCACCATCCCCGAGCTGATTGCCGCCTGCGAGGCGAATGATGCTGCGGGCGTCAAAGCCGCGCTCCAGCGCCTCAGCGACGGTTGGGACGCGGTTAACGCCATCTTTGACCGGATGCCGGAGCGCTGCGACCCCTACATCTATTTTAACCGCGTGCGCCCCTACATCCACGGCTGGAAGGACAATCCAGCACTCGGGCCGGGCCTCATCTATGAAGGCGTTCCCGCTGCAGGCGACACACCGCAAACCTTCCGCGGGCAGACCGGCTCGCAATCCTCCATCGTGCCGACCATGGACGCCCTGCTCCAGATCAGCCACGCCAACGACCCGCTTCGCCAATACCTCGATGAGCTGCACGCCTATCGTCCGGTTGGCCACCGCGCCTTCATTGAGGATGTCCGCGCCGCCAGCCAGCTTCGCGACTGGGTCAGCACCTCGGGCGATGCAACCGCGCGCCAGCTCTACAATGACAATGTGATGAAACTCGCCCGTTTCCGCACGCGCCATCTGGAATACGCCGCGACCTATATCAACAAGCAGGCCGGCAACTCCCCCGGCAACGACACCGATGTCGGCACCGGCGGCACGCCTTTCATGAAGTATCTAAAAAAGCACCGCGACGAAGCCGAAGCTCATCTTCTAAATGTGAAGCACAACGCGGCCCGTTAACAGCTTCTTACAAGTATCTTTCATATCTTCGCGTCGACATTGACCGGGTTTTTGCCCGTCTTGTGCGACAAGAGGCTATGGTGAAATTATCTCTGGACGGGAATGCGGGCCGCCGCGACTTTGACGACCGTTTCCGACGGATTGCATTACGTATAGGCGTGGTGGGGCTATGCCTCGTAATGGCGGCATTTATGCAGTCGGTCCTGACGGGCCAGCTGACACTGAACTCGTTCTTCGAAGCTGGCTCCTATGCGGTGATCCTGGGCACCATCGCGGTTGCCTCGCGGCGGGACTGGCATACCCAAAGAGTGGTGCATGGCGGGCTGCTTCTTCTTTTTATCGCCTATTGGGCCTTCACCTTCACCGATTTCCTTCGTGGCACGATCGACGCTGACAGCCTGTTCTTCGTTCTCTTCGTCCCGGTCTTCATCATCATCGGCCTCGACTTCAGACTACAGTTCGCCCTCGCACCCGTGCACGCCGCGCTCATCTGGATGAGCTTTAACGTCTATGCGGGCATGTATTTATCGCCTGCTCTCACCTCCAGTGACCTCACCCTTCTCGGGATTACCATCACCATCCTTTCCGGCGCCCTGCCAGTCCTGATCGCGCTCGTACAGATCGCCCGCCAGGCCACCGATGCCCGCTTGTCGCGTGTCATCGCAGAGAAGGACCACCTCGCATCGACAGACCCGCTGACAGGCCTTCTGAACCGGCGCGCCTTTCTCGAACGTGTCGAGGCTGCGGCTCTAGAGGTTGACACAATCACGCTTGCCTTTCTTGATCTCAACGGCTTCAAGCCCCTCAATGACCAATATGGTCATGCGGCGGGCGACGCGGTTCTCAAGGCAGTGGCGACCCGGCTCGATGCCTCGCCCCACGTGCTCTTTGCAGCCCGCCCGGGCGGCGACGAGTTCGCTGTCGCCCTTGATCCATCACTGCAGGCCCTATCCATCGAATCTGCTGTGGCCAACCTTCACAGTGATCTTGCCCGCGATGTCTTCTGGCAGGGCCGTGCGATCACGGTCGGTACGTCGATCGGCTATGCAAGCCTGGCACGCGGTGACAAAAGCCTGTCCACTTGCCTCAGCGAAGCCGACGCGGCCATGCGCCGCGCCAAGGCCAATGGCGCTGGTCATTCCCGTTTCCAGCCAGATCTCGACGGCGAAACCATCGAAACCGACATGCTTCAGGTCTCCTTTCCGCGTGCGCTGTCCAGCGGTCGTATACGCCCGGCCTTGCAACCCATCGCCGACGCAAAATCGCACGCCATTGTCGGCTACGAACTGCTTTCTCGCTGGGACGACCCCTCGCTTGCCCGCCAGCCCGGGCCCGACGCCTTTATACCCATCGCGGAAAAGCTCGGCCTGCTCGACAACGTCCTCTGGCTGACCCTCGATGAAACCCTTGCTGGCTGGACAGAGGAGATGCATTCGCTCGCAATCAATGTCTCACCTGGCCAGCTGCAGAGCCCTGACTTCATCGACACCCTGCTCCGCGTCGTCACCACGCGCGGCGTCAAGCCGGAAGAGATCACCCTCGAAATCACCGAAAAGGTTGCCCTTCGGAATACGGGGGAAAACATCGCCGTGCTCGCGCATGCCCGCACGGCCGGCTTCTCCATTGCGCTTGATGATTTCGGCACCGGCTACTCCTCACTTTCAATGCTGGACCTGCTACCGCTCGACAAACTCAAGATCGATCAGAGCCTCGTACACGCCGATAGCAGTCAGGGGGACAGTGCTATCCTCAAGGGGGCCATCCGGCTCGCGAGGGAGCTTGGCCTCAGATCCTGCGTCGAGGGCGTCAGCTCTGAAGAGATTGCGGCACAGATGGCCCGGCTTGGCGCGGATGAAATTCAGGGGTTCTGGATTGGGCGACCAACCCTCGTCGAACGCCCGTCCGGCTTGACGCAAATCGCTTGCTGAGACGCTTAGCGCCGCCTGCAGATCACAAGAACAAGAACAGCGAGCCCACTTCCCGCCGCAAGCGCGGCTGGAAGATCGCCAGCACCCTCGACAAGCAGGGCCGCGACCAGTCCAGCCAGGCCGACGATAAAGAGAAGCCCCGGCACGGCAAAGATCGCGCTGAGGCGCTTTCCCGACTTGCGGCGTATCCTGCTGGCACCGCTCAAGACTGAACTCCAGCGCTGAAAGCCGCCTCACGCGCCAGACGCAGCGACCGGCGCCCCCGCGCCAGCCAGAGATAGACGCCGCTGACCAGCAGGAAGATGGTGAGAAGGTCCAGCACAGCCCAGACAAGCTTCAGCGTCAGCCCGCCATAGTCCCCGAAATGCAGGGGCCGCGAGAGCGACAACGCCTTGGCATACCAGGGCATCTCACGAAGCCCCGCCACATCGCCGGTGGAGGCGTGGATAAGGACCGGCGCGATGACATGTTCGGTCACGGGCGAGCGGCCATGCAGGAAGACGGCATAATGAGCATCTGTCGAAAAGTCGCTGCCAGGAAAGGCGACGAACTGCAGCTCCATGCCCGGCGCCGCCGCAACAGCCTCCTCCACCGCTGCATCGAGGGAGGCCCGCGCGGTGACCGTTCCCTCCCCTTCATTCTCGGCGATAAGATCGGCCAGCTCTGCGGACTTCCACGTCTCGATGATCGGCTCCTCCAGCGTGTTGATCACGCCGGTTAGCCCAACCACGAGCAGCCATGCCACGGCCACGATACCGAGAAGATTGTGATAATCCAGCCACTTCAGACGCTTCGACTGTTCACGCCGAACGGTGCCGAAATCGAGCTTGCGCATGAAGGGCGCATAGAGAACGACGCCCGAAATCACCGACAGAACGAACAGAAATCCCATCAGCCCAAGAAACAGCATGCCCGGCAGGCCAAGGAACATGTCGGTATGCAGCTGTAACAGGAATTCCATCACGCTCTCACCCGTATTGGCGGGCGGAACGAGATTGCCGCTGGTCAGATCAAAGGACGCAAAATGCATTGCGCTGCCGGGCGCATCGGCGCTCGGCCCGCTCGTCACGTTCACCACGGGCCGGTCGATGTCGAAGCTCATGAAGATCGGGACTTCACCCGGCCGGTTCTCCAGCGCGGTGTCGAGCACCTCATCCAGCGTCAGGTGCACGCCCGCCAGATTGGCTGGCTGCCAGACATCCGGATTGAGGGCGCCGTCGATCTCGTCATGGAAGATCAGCGGCAGGCCCGTGAGGCACAGCATCAGCAGGAACAGGGTGCAGACAAGGCTCGTCCATTTATGGATCCACCCCCACGCCCTGATCGTGCCTGCCTGCATCGCGCCTGTCGTCTCCTGCCTAGAAGTCCACCGAAGCTGACAGCATCAGCGTGCGCGGATTGCCAAGGATCAGATAGTTCGCCCCCGGATAACCGCCCGTCGAGGCCCAGTAGGCTTCATCAGTGACATTCTCGATCCGTGCGCGCAACGTCACCGGCCGTTCGGCCACATCCAGCGTATAGCGCGCGCCGATATCGAGCCGGGTCCAGCCATCGAGCTCAACCGTATTGGCAGCGTTCACGAACTGCTCGCCCGTATGCACGATCCGCCCGTCCAGCGTGAGGCCCGGCACACCGGCAATATCCCACTCGGCATTGAGATTGGCCTGCACATCCGGAACGCCGATTGGCTCATTGCCCTCATTGACGCCGCCCTCGGTCCGCGACAGCTCTGCATCGATAAAGGTCGCCCCGCCAATCAGGCGCACGCCCTCCACCGGCTCGCCGAACACGCTCACCTCGAAGCCTGTATTCTCCTGCTCGCCAGAGGCCGTGAACCGCTGGTTTTCAACGATCGCATTCGGACGCGTCAGCTGGAACACAGACACGGTCGCGCCGAAATTACCGGCATCATATTTCGCGCCAATCTCGACCTGCTCGCCCGTAAATGGATCCAGCACCTCACCCGCATTGGCGATCGGCGTGCCGCCGCTTGTTGCGGGCGCAATCTGGCCAGGCTGGAGGCTCTCGGCATAGTTGCCATAGATGGAGACCGCTTCAGTCGCCTTCCAGACAAGGCCGAGCGCCGGGGTCACCTTGTCATCTTCATAGCCAGACAAGCGCGCGCCGGAGTTATAGTCAAAGGTTGCCGTCTCGATGGTCTGCTGGCGAAGGCCGATCGTGGCGAGCAGCCGGTCATCGAACAGCGACAGCGTGTCGGCAATCGCGAAAGACTGGTTGTCCACCTCTTCGGTCACCAACGGATCATCGAGATCACCGCCGATAAAGAAGTTCGGCACGGGCGGCGTCACCGCAAACGGATCGTAAAGGTCGCCCGCAAAGCCTGCGAAGTTCGAGAACGCATAGGCATTCTTTGATTCAGACGAGAGGCTGGAGGCTGAAACAACCAGCCTGTGACCGACCGGTCCGGTCCGGAACTCGGCCCGCAGCCCTGCGTCAGCGGAGACCACATTGTCCTCACGCGTATTGTCGAAGCGGTAGGCGCTGGTCGTGCCGTCTGCCGCCGCGCTCGGATTGGCCAGCACATTGGCCTCTTCGCCATTGCGCGCGCCAGCGCCGAGCCACACCGTCACCATATCGCTGATGTCGTACTCGCCACGCACCACGCCGAAGAGCTGCTTCTCATCGGTATAGGTCCAGGGCTGGGCGTAGTTCACATCGGCATCGGGCTCGCGCGGCACATCCCCGAGCGGGGTAACCTGCGGGCGCGGCGCGTCGATCCGGTTGTCCTGATAGCCAAGATCAGCGGTAAAGCGGAAGCGCTCGCCATCATAATCGGTGCCGATAGAGGTCGCCAGAAGTGAGCGGTCCTGCCCGTCAATCGAGGTCTCGCCGTCGCGCACGACGCCATTGACCCGCACGCCCCATTCACCGGACGCGCCGAAGCGTGTCCCGAAATCGACTGCGCCAAAGGCCTGGCCTTCATTCTCATAGCCAACGCTCACCCGCCGGATGCCGCCATCCGGTGCACGCTTCGGCACAAGGTTGATCGAGCCGCCAACCCCGCTGCCGCCGGGCGCAGCGCCATTGATGAAAGCATTCGCCCCGCGAAATACCTCGACCCGTTCCAGCAATTCTGCCGCCACGAACTGGCGCGGCAGGATGCCGTACACACCGTTCAGCGTCACATCATCGGAATAGACCGGAAAGCCGCGGATCACATAGACTTCCTGGAAGTTGCCGAAGCCCTTGGCGACGCGCACAACCGGATCATTCTGCAGCACGTCGCCGACACTATCGGCCTGCTGCGCGCTGACGAGATCAGACGTGTAAGCCGTCCCTGAAAACGGCGCGTCGAGAAAATCGAGATTGCCAAGCAGGCCGGCTCGTCCGCCGCGCGCAACCTGTCCGCCCGCAAATTCCTCGGTCAGCTCCACCTGTGACGCCTCGCCGGTCACGATCACCGTATCGAGGCGGGCCTCCGCCTCATCATCCGCCTGCGCCATCGCGGCCGGACCAAGCACCACACCCGAAACGCTGGCAGCCAGCGCCAGTCTCAAACCAAAAGCCATTACAAACGAGCCCCTTCAGACAATCCTAAGGCTCGCCCTGTAAATGCAATTCATTCTCACTTCAAGACCATCCTGCAGGCAAGAAGCGCTGTTGCTGGCCCCTACTCGACCGGCTCCAGCTCGGTGGGCGCAGAGACCTTGCGCGTCACCTTCTTGCGTGACTTCGGCTTCGGCAGCAGGCGAAAGCGCGTCTGGCACCAGGCAAACCCAACGCCGACATCCAGCAAGGCGTCAGAGCGCCCGCAGGGGCAGAGGAATGGCATCACCATCCACACGCGGTAGGTCTCCCCTGCGACCAGCGGCACAGGCTCACCCGTCACATGATTGGGCGCCGCATTGACGCACAGGACCAGATCGCCATCATTCACGTCATAGGACATGGCCTCATATCTAGCATGAACGCTGCGCCCGTCCTACTCGCCTCCAAAGCGCGCCCCTACTCTTTCGCCTCAATCGTCGGCTGTGAGCCGATGCGCTGCTGGAAATAGCTGTCGCGCGCCGAAAACGCTGCCCGGCGCTCAATAAGATAGATCACCGGCACCAGCAGCGCCGTCACCACAAGCGCGCCAATCGACACCATCCCGACAAGCTGCATGTCCGCCGCTTCGCCGCCCAGCACCAGCATAACCCCATATGAGGCCGAATAGAGCAGCACGAACAGCCCGACCGCAAAGACCAGCGCGTTCAGCGCCACAAAGATCAGGATGCGCGCATCCGACACGGTCGTCCGCCCGGTCTCCACTTTCGGCCGCCGCAAATCATCGATCCGTGGCAACTCCGCCGCGACAATCTCCGGCGTCGACTCATACAGATACGTCCGGATGCGCGTCATGTTGACGAGGTAGATCTGGCTGTTGCCGACATCGCGCGAGAAGGTCAGGATCGAATTGTGGCCGACAAAGCCAAGCCCCAGAATCCCGATCGCTGCCACGCTGACGAGCAACATCTGGAACGGCACATCAATATCGATCGTCTCAACATTCAGCACCGCCGCCGAGATCGCCACGACCGCGCCAAAGACAGATACCGCCCGGAAGAAATTATCGTATAGTTTCTGATTGTTATCGTGGATCTGGTTATAGTAGCGCCACATATGGCCATACTCTTCCAGAAGCACATCCTTATCGCGCTCACCTGCCATGCCGCGCCCTCCTCTACACATCGCCTCTCATGCAGGCGGCAGATTACCGCGCACATCGGCTGCGGCAAGCACGCCCCGCCCTCGCGCAACGTCAAGGCGCCCGCGCCCTTCGGCAACACGGCGATTGCCCCTACACTCACGCCAACAAAACCAAAACACCCCCGGAGGAGCCCCCATGCCAGCCTATGAACAGATCGAGACCGCCACAAAAGACGCCGTCCTCACCATCACGCTGAACCGGCCAGACCGGCTCAACGCCTGGACCGGCCAGATGCATTCAGAGGTCGAGGACGCGATCACCAGGGCCGGCAGCGACGACGCCGTGCGCGTCATCGTCATCACCGGCGCTGGCCGCGGCTTCTGCGCAGGCGCCGACATGTCGGGCCTCCAGCAGACGAGCAATACAGGCCAGGCGAGCACCGCCCCGGCCGAGACGGGGCCTACGCCCGCCCCCGCCACAGACAGCACGGGGCGCAGCATCGACGCCCTCTATCCCGGCCGCTTTGGCTATATGTATGCCTGCCCAAAGCCCATTATCGCCGCGATCAACGGCCCCTGCGCCGGCATCGGCCTCATCTTCGCGCTCTATGCCGATATGCGCTTTGCTGCCGAGGACGCGAAATTCACCACCGCTTTTGCTCAGCGCGGCCTGATCGCAGAGCATGGCATCGCCTGGCTCCTGCCGCGCCTCATCGGAGAGGCCCACGCGCTCGACCTTCTGTTCACCGCCCGCGTCTTCAAGGGCGACGAGGCGGCGAGGCTCGGCCTCGTCAACCGCGCGCTACCGGGCGCTGAGCTGATGGACCATGTAACAGGGCTCGCCAGCCACCTCGCGACCCAGGTCTCGCCCCGCTCGCTCGCCATCATGAAGCGCCAGATCCGCGAAACCTACGCCCAGACCTTCGCCCAGTCCCTCGCCATCGCCGACACCGAAATGGAAAACAGCTTCGCCAGCTTCGACTTCAAGGAAGGCGTTGCAAGTTTCGTGGAGAAACGCGCGCCTGCGTTTGAGGGGCGGTAGCGGGGGTGGATTTCTTTCAAACCACGTTGTTTTGTTTGACCTAATGCGGTCCTACTCAAAACCCATCGATTGATTTCTTATTTCGTATCCAAAGCTACAAAAATCAGACCCAAACCGGCCTTCTAAAATCAAGATAGTGCCAATCCCATTTATGGTTTAGTGTCTCAGAATCTATTGGGGAGGTGACTGATGTCAAAACGAGGCGCTGCGAACGCAAATCCGACGAAAGCCTTTTTTGTTCGGATGATCACGCGCGATATTACGCTCGAAGACTGTATCCTGGATCTTGTAGACAATAGCGTCGATGGTGCCTGGGCATGCGTGGATGGTGGCCCGCTGACCCTAGACAACCAAACTAGGCTGGATCATTTCACGATAAACATATCGATCAATACTGACAGCTTTACGATCAGTGACAACTGTGGCGGCATTACTCTCGAAGACGCTGAAAGCTATGCTTTCACATTCGGACGTAGAGATGATGATCCCCAAGATGGCTATAACATTGGTGTTTATGGCATAGGGATGAAACGCGCAGTATTTAAACTCGGTCGAAAAATTTCGATAAGAAGCACGACAATTGAGAACGGAGATGTGGACTCCTTCGAAGTGCCGATCAATGTTACCAAATGGCTGAGGCAACCTGAACATTCGCCTTGGGACTTTGATATATTCGAGGCTGATAATCTGCCCGAGCCAGGTGTCCGAATTGAAGTAAAAGAATTCACTTCAGCAGCCGAAGCCGAGTTCGCCGACCCGGCCTTTCTCGAGCAACTCAGAAAGACTATTGCTCGCGACTATAGTCTACATCTTCATCGCGGATTGCAGATCATCATAAATGGCAAAAAGTTGGAGCCGTGGCGGATTGAGTTCCGGCAAAGCGAAGATTTCAGTCCAATGCGCCAATCTCACACCTACAAAGAACAAGGTGGAGAAGTATTTGTTGAAATTATTGCAGGGATGATAGCCTCACCGCCCGAGGACGTTGGTCCGTCGGAATCTGAGGGCGAGGAATCGCGGTCGGGTTGGTATGTCGTCTGCAACGGCAGGATAGTATTGGCTGCGGACAAAACTTCACTGTCAGGTTGGGGCACATCCGGATATCCGAAATGGCATCGCCAATATTCTGGATTTATGGGTTTTGTTATTTTCTCCGCACAACAAGCAGAGCTGCTTCCGCTGACAACTACCAAGAGGAGCATCGACAATTCATCAAGTGTCTTTCGGAAGTCGTTGCCGGAGATGCGAACAGCAGCTCGTACTTGGATCGATTATACCAATATCAGAAAACAAGCGATGGAAGCAGCACGAGGTTACGAGAGGAGCACTAAGTCTGTGGAGGTTTTTGCAATTCAAAGACAGCCACGTGTAGAGCTCCCCGAGCTTTCCGCAGATAAAAAAACGGTTCGAATGTCTAATATTGCCTACAGTGTGCCCACAAAAAAATATCGCAAGCTTGCAGCTGAATTCGGTGATCCAAATATGTCGCTAAAAGACGTTGGGCTAACGTCTTTCTCATATGCTTACGACGACTTCGTCGGTGACTAACGTGTCTTCTTCTTTCAACAAAATAAACTACAGTCTTCGACCCAACAAAAGCATTCAACGTTCGATCATCTTCGAAGCAATTGCTCAACTTGTCCCAGAGATGATCCAAGATCCGTTCTATATCGGTCTAGGGTCGATTTGGTTCACTGACTTTAGCGCGGCTCATAAAAAGCTTGGCATTAACAGAATGACGTCCATCGAGAGCGATGAACTGGGCTACAAAAGAGCGCTGTTCAACCGCCCTTTCAAGACGGTTGATGTTGAACATGGCTTATCAACCGAAATTCTAAAGAAACTCGCTGGAGACCCCGAATTATCGAAGCTGCCTTGGATAGTTTGGTTAGATTATGATGGTATTATCGGCGAGACGATGATTGAGGACTTGCAGCTGCTAACAGAGAATGCGCCCTCAAACTCCCTGATCTTGTGCACCGTAAATGCTGACAGTAGAAGCTACCACAAACCTGCGGACGCAATCAAAACTCTGAAATTTACATTTGGTGATGTAGTCCCGTCAGATTTAAACAAATCCGATGTAAAATCTGTTGCCATGTCCAGTACTATTGCCGATCTTGCTCTGAAATACATGTCTTCAGCTGCGATCAAGGTTTCCCGGCCGGGTGGATTCATACCTGCATTCTCCGCCAGATATAGCGACGGGCCCTGGATGACTACGTTTGGTGGCGTCCTTCCGTCGAAGGAAAAACGGCAATCCTTTGAACAAAAAGTGAAAAGCAAGCGCTGGCCTGGCTTGATATCCAACCCGATAGTAACTCCAATTTTGACACTGCGCGAAACAGCAGTCCTCCAGTCGACTTTGCCACGAACGAGAAAATTGACGCGTGCCGCTGTTCAGCGCTTGGGGTTTGACCTTTCCGACGAACAGATTGAAGCGTTCCAAAGATTTTATAGGTACTACCCAGCTTACGCGGAAATCTCGATGTAGGCTTAGAAGGGTCCCGACAGTGACTGGAAAAATATTAGACCTTTTCTGCGGATGCGGCGGACTCTCATTGGGCGCGCATTATGCGGGCTTCGCCTCACACGTGGCCATCGACGTAGATAGCACACTTTCGTCTGCTTATAGAGCCAATTTCCCCAGAACTAACGTCCTTACAGGCGACCTTGCAAGCATATCACCTAGAGACTTCCGGCATTTCTTCGGCAAGGAAGGCCCAATCGGAGTGATCGGAGGCCCCCCATGTCAGGGCTTCAGTTCTATTGGAAAGCGCGACAATTCTGACCCTCGGAACAGTCTGCTGATCAAATATTTCGAAGTGGTGCAGGAACTCCAGCCGAAGTTTTTTGTCATGGAAAATGTTCCTGGGCTGCTTTTGCCAAACTCCCGGCATTTTCTCGACACCGGCCTAAACCTAGTGGCGGATGCGTACTCTATAGTCGGCCCAATCACCCTTAATGCATCTAACTACGGTGCAGCGACTGATCGCAAAAGAATTATCATAATCGGTTACAAATCGGAATACATGAACCCGTTAGACACGCACGTTCTGATTGCTGCCGCCGCTTCAGCTCCTCATACGACTAAAGACGCCATATACGATTTGGGCGAACCTTCCAACGAGTCCGACTGGCAGTCTTATGCTGAAAATTCTGAAATCAGTTCTTACGCTCAATCACTTCGGTCTCGCGCCCCGAGCGGATTGGGCGACAGAAGCTTTGTCGAACGACAGAAGATAGGCCTAGTAAGCGGTTTCTCGAGTACTCGCCACTCTAGTCTGGTAGTCTCAAGGTTTTCAAACACCAAGCAAGGAGAGAAGGAATCAGTAAGCCGATTTAAGAGACTTGCTTGGAACAAGCCGGCGAATGTACTTCGTGCGGGAACAGGCGCCGACAAAGGTTCTTTTCAATCCGCTCGACCGATACACCCAGACCAACCAAGAGTCATCACTGTGCGAGAAGCCGCCAGGATCCAAGGTTTTCCTGATTGGTTTAGCTTTCATCCGACCAAGTGGCATAGCCATCGGATGATTGGGAACAGTGTTCCTCCGCCATTCTCGCATTTTTTGTTCAAGATAATTGCCGAACGAATTGGAACGCCAGCGGTTGAATTTGCCGCTTGATCTCCCCCTAATCCACACAGATCATCCCATCGGCCACACCGTCTTTGACCCTTTGATAGCAGCCGAACGGGCTGTCGGTGGGGGCGCATTGGCCGGTGGTGGGGGTGCCGGGGTCTGCGGGGGCCTCTGAACTGACCCGGCACTCGCTGAAACAGTCAGAGCTATCGCGGCACATCTCGCCCGCATCCGGCATCATCTGGATGCAATTTTCCCAGCCGAGCATTCCCGCCCGCTGAACCGACCCGCCCGCCGCCTCACAGCGCGCGCGTTCCGCTGGGGTCGCTTTCTCGCCCTCAAACCGGATCGGCGCATAGCCAGTCTCACCCGTCACCGGTCCCTCCCCGGTCGGCCCCTCCCCGGTTGGTGTGGGCACGGCGCAGGCGGCGATGAGGAACAGAAAGCTGGCAGGCAGGATGAGGGCGCGCATGGGGCTTGGCCTTTGTCTATGGGCAGGTGATGTTCGCGTCAGCCTAGCATGCGATTTGCCGGCCCCAAGCCTTAAAGTTTCCGACCGGATAGCGCGCCGGCCTAGTCTTGCCGCCATGGATCGGTTTGCAGATATTGTCCGGCGGGGGCTCGACGCGCTGAAAGGTGCCGCCGATGAGCTTGCCTGCCGCGCCGGGTTCGATACCGGCTATCAGCTCTCGCCCGGTCGCTATCGCCGGATGAAGGCGCGCCTTGCTCTCCTGGAATCCATTCTGCGCCGCCTCCTTGTGTTGATGGCGGCCTCTCTCAAGATCGAGCCTTCGCGGCCCGGCCCTGTTTGCGCAGATGAGGGGGCGTGTGCGCCCGACGAAGCACCTGAGGCGCGCCATGATGCGCTCCATCGCCGCCGCGTGCGCCCTTTTCAGCTGATGCTTGAACCGTCGCAGACGAGCCTTGAGGGGCTTGCCCGGCTTGGCGCGATGCCCAGACATGAAAAGTTGCCTGAAATAACACCGCTACGACACCGTCATGCCGCCCTGCTCGCGGCCTTGAAGTCGCCAGAAAAGGCCGCAAGGCGCATGGCGCGCTATCTCGCCAGAATGAAGGCAGACCGCGAGGCCCGCCCGGCCTATCCCCCGCACAGGCAGCTCTCCGGCCTCAGCCGGGATCTTGCAAGCGTCGCAGCAGAGCTTCCCTACCACCTCAATGAGGTGCTGGCGGGCTGGTATAACTCCAGCTAATTATCTTTTGTTTTAATTGGTCTTTTTTTGCCGCGCGCCTTTGGGCGTCTGCGGCCGCTGGCGCGGGCTTATTCGTCGCGCTCTTCCTTGTAGCTCGGCGTTTCATCGGCCTGCTCTGCCGGGCGCCCCGGAATGGCATAACCGCCTTTCAGCCAGCGCGAGAGATCCACATCGGCGCATCTTTTGGAACAGAACGGCCTGAATTCCGGGCTCACCGCGCGGGTCTCACAAACCGGGCATTTCGCTTTGCTCATTCTCGCCTCACAACACTCGTTTCCCCGGTCCCGCTCGAGATCGAAACCCGCCCCGAAAAGGTTTCCCGAAGAATATCGTCACACCGTTTCCGACGCGCGATATAGGCAGAAAGCGCCCGCTTCGACAGGGTCAGCCTGTAGAATCCGGTGCGATTGGCCACCGTTTCCCGCTCGGCCGCCCGAAACAGATTGAGCAATTCCGCATCCGGCCGCATCTGCCCGCTTTCATCAAACATCAAATGCGAAATCGGCGCCTCGCCCCAGGACAACTTCGCTTCCATCAACCCGAAAGGCGACGGTTTCAGCGCCTCAACCGGCCGGGTCGAGCAGGATTTGAAGGTGGCAAGGAAGCTATCGGTCACTTTCGCGCCCGCCGAAACATTAAGCGGCGCCACGCAATCAAGCGCCATCAGGCCACCAAGATTTCGAAGCGACATCTGCCGCGCGGCCTCACTCGCCGCTTCCCGGTTGATCGATAGCGCCCGCGCCCCGGCGCTGCCTTTTGATATCCGTCCCGCCGCATCAATATCCACCGCAATCAGCGCCCGCGTCTCCGCGATATGGATATTCCCGCCGCCCGGTAGCCCACAAACCTCCGCCAGCGCCTCATCGAAGGCCTGCGCGATCTGGTCCCGTCCGGCGACGTCGCGCACGATCTCGACTTTATCAGCAGAAATATCGGTCGAGGTGCGCCAGCGCTCAAAGGCGGTCTGCTCATCCTTCTTGGGTGAGGCGACAAGTTTTCCGCGCGCGAGTTTCCCCGCCCTCGCCTCTGCTTGTATATTTACGTGGACTTCAGCGCCTTCGCTTGGCTTCTGGCGGGGGGCGAGCCGAACGAAGACGTTCTCGCCGCCGGTGAGCTCGACAAAGCTGCCGCCCTGTTCGGGGGCATGCTGGCGGAGGCGACCGGTGATGACATCGCCGCGGCGCGCTGCCTCGCCGACGCCGCCCCAGCGCTGCACAAAGAGACGGAAAGGCCGCTCTTCACCGTCAAAAGCGGCCGCGCGCGTCTCTCCCGGCGCGTGATGAACCAGGATAGACCGTCGCGCCGTCATGACTTGGCTTTGAACCCCTGTGCGACAACGAAGAGTTCAGGCGAGCCGGCGCGGCTGGCTGGTGGTTTGATATGCTTCACGGTTTTGAACATGGACTTCATCTGCTTGAGCATATCCGGTGTCGCGCCGCCCTGGAAAACTTTGCTGCAAAAACTTCCGCCGGGCGCCAGATGCTCGCTGGCGAAATAGAGCGCCATCTCGGCGAGCGCCGCCGTGCGAAGGCTGTCGGTCTGCTTATGGCCGGTCGTATTAGCCGCCATGTCCGACAGCACCAGATCAGGTGGGCCGGAAAGGCCTTTCATCATGGCTTCGACGTCTTCAGGCTCATTCACATCGCCCTGAACGAAGTGCGCGCCGGGGACCGGGTCGATCGGCAGAAGGTCAATCCCGACGATTTCCTTGGTTCCCCGCCGCAGGCACACCTGCAGCCAGCCGCCAGGGGCACTCCCGAGATCGACGACGCGTTTAGCGCCAGACAGGATGCGTGTCTTCTCGTCGATTTCGAGAAGCTTGTAGGCCGCGCGGGCCCTGTAATTGTCGGCCTTCGCCCGCTGCACATAGGGGTCGGAGAGCTGGCGCTCGATCCAGCGCTTGGAACTCTCATCCTTCGCATTGTAGGCGATGATCTTCCGCTCGGACATACGCCTGCCAGACGAGGCTTTCTCGTTCTTGGGCGGGCCCTTCCAGCGGCGCTTTTCGTCTTCGCTCATGAGCTTGCCTCAGCTGTCTGGCCGGCACCGCCGGACTTTTTGCGGCCACCACGACGGCGACGCTTTTTCTTTGGCCCCTTCATCATGGAAAGGAGCAATCCTTCGCGAAGGCCGCGATCTGCGACGCGCATCGGCGCTTGCGGGGCAAGCGACCAGACCGCATCGACGAGCGCGCAACCTGCCAGCATGAGCCCGGCCCTGTCCTCACCGATTGTGGGGAAGTGCGCGCGGCCTTCAAGGCCTGCATCAATCAGGGCCTGCATCGTCTGATAGCCGCCATCATGATCCATCCATTTGCCATCGACCATGTCCCGCCGGTATTTCTCCAGCCCGAAATGGACCCCCGCCACGCAGGTCACCGTGCCGGATGTGCCGATGATGTGCGAACTGCCGTCGGCCAGTGCCTCGCGGACATTATGGGCTTTGGCCCATGTCTCGACATAGTCTTTCGCCTTGGCCAGCATGGCCGGATAGGCGTCCGCCTCATCAAGATGAGCGAAAGCCTCGGTCAGCGTCACCACACCAAGTGGCACACTCGTCCAGGCCTTGATCGGTGCGCGCTGCAGCATGCCGTTCAGGCCGTTATCGCGCGCTCGTTTGGCATCGACGAGCGAGAGTTCGGTCGAGCCGCCACCGATGTCCAGCACCAGGACGTTCTTAGCCGACTCTTCAATGAGATTGTGGCAGCCGATCAGCGCGAGGCGAGCTTCTTCCTGCGCGCCAATGATCTTGAAAGTGAGACCGGTGCGTTCCCGAATCTGCTCAATGAACTCAGTACCGTTTTCCGCCTTGCGGCAGGCTTCGGTCGCAATGCAGCGAATTCGGCCTACGCGTTTTGCTTTCAGTTTTTTGGCGATCGCTTCCAGCGCGCTGAAGGCGCGGTCCATGGCCGCTTCGGACAGGCGGCCTGATTGGGCCAGGCCTTCACCAAGCCGCGCAATCTGGGAATGAGAATCGACCACGTTAAAACCGCCCTTGTGAGGGGCGGCCACCAAAAGGCGGCAATTGTTCGTGCCGAGGTCTACCGCTGCGTAGAGCGGAGGCCTCTTGTTGTTGCGCGATGAGCGGCCGTTGGGCCGAGCTCCACCACGCGATTTTTTTTCAGCCATCTGAGGCCCAAATCTTGTCGGTTAGCTCATTCACTATCACATTGACGAGCGATGAGCCATCGACGCAGCATAACAAAGCGCATAGCGGAATTTCTCGGACTGACGAAGTCCGAGCAAACCCATGCGCACGTATCGGCGCCTGAGCCCGCTCCGGCGCCCCCGGAAAATATGGAAAAGGTGTCTGAGGCCTATGGCGAGGATGGCTATCCTCATTTTGCCATCGACCGTCGTCAGGCAAAATTTCAGATCGGCCAGGTCGTCAAGCACCGCCTCTTCGAGTTTCGCGGCGTTATTTTCGACGTTGACCCTGTCTTTGCCAATTCGGACGAATGGTATGAGGCCATTCCTGAAGACCTGCGCCCGTCCAAGGACCAGCCCTACTACCACCTCTTCGCTGAGAACGACCGCACACATTACGTGGCATATGTTTCAGAGGGAAACCTTGTCCCTGACGAAGGTGAGACTCCTGTCGGGCATCCCGACATCGCGCAGTTCTTTGACCGCACAGATGACGGTTACACGCTGAAACCCAATCAGGCGCACTAGGACCTATTCAGGTTTGACCGCCTGCGGCGCCGCCCGGGCAAACGCGTCGAGCGCGCGGCATTTTTCGTCTATTTCCACCAGCCTCGGAAACGCCGACAGCTCGGTTTCGAAACGGCGCGCATTCGCGACCTGTGGCACAAGGCAGATTTCGGCCAGCGTCGGGCTGTCTCCAAAGAGGTATTCGGTGTCGGTGTGGGCCGACACGGTCGCCTCCAGCGCCGTGAAGCCTCTGATGATCCAGTCCCTGTACCAGTCGCCTATGGCATCTGCATCCGCGCCATGGTGCTCACGCAGACGCGCCAGCACCGACAGATTGTTGAGCGGATGAATGTCGCAGGCAATCGTGTCGGCAAATGAGCGTACCTGTAGCCGCGTCCAAGGATCGGCCGGCAAGAGCGCTGGCCCGTCAAACGTCTCCTCAAGCCATTCAAGGATCGCCATGGATTGCGTGCCGATCCGTCCATCGATTTCAATGGACGGAACACGCATCTGAGGGTTCACAAGCTTGTAGCTCTCGGCGAACTGCTCGTCCGCGCCCGGCGCAATGTTGATCACCTTCCGCTCAAAGGCGACGCCTTTGAGGTTCAGCGCAATCCGCAGCCGATAGGCCGCGGATGAGCGCCAATAGTCGTAGAGAACCAGCTCACTCATGCGCTGACCACATCCTGTTCGATGGCGCCGAAGACCGTGTGCCCGTCCTTGTCCTTCACTTCGATCCGGATCGAATCGCCGACATCCATGAAGCGGGTTTCCGGCTTTCCATCGCGGATCGTCTCGATCATGCGGATTTCGGCGATGCAGGAATAGCCAAGGCCGCCATCGGCGACCGGCTTGCCAGCGCCGCCATCAGCGTCACGGTTTGAAATTGTGCCTGATCCGATGATCGTGCCAGCGCAAAGCGGGCGGGTCTTCGCGGCGTGGGCCACCAGCGTGCCGAAGTCAAAGGTCATATCGACATCGCAGACCGGCTTGCCGAACGCCTTGCCATTATAGGTGGACAGCATTGGCAGATGCAGTTTTCCGTCGCTCCACGCGTCGCCGAGCTCATCCGGGGTGACAGCGACCGGGGAAAAAGCGCTCGACGGTTTGGACTGGAAGAAACCAAAGCCCTTGCCGAGCTCATTCGGGATCAGGCCGCGCAAGCTGACATCATTACAGATCATGACCAGGCGGACTTTCGATAGCGCGTCTTCTGGGCTGACGCCCATAGGCACGTCATCGGTCACGACACAGACCTCCGCTTCGAAATCGAGCCCCCAGGCTTTGTCCTTCAGCGGAATGTCGTCGCGAGGCCCGAGGAAGCTGTCAGAGCCGCCCTGATACATCAGCGGGTCAGAATAGAAGCTTTCCGGCACTTCCGCGCCGCGGGCTTTGCGCACCAGTTCAACGTGATTGATATAGGCCGAGCCGTCAGCCCACTGGAAGGCGCGCGGAAGCGGCGATGCGCAATCATGCTCGTGAAACCGTTCGGTCGGGACAGAGCCAAGCTCTACGTCGCTGGCAAGCGCTTCCAGCTTCGGGGAAAGCTGCGCCCAATCGTCCAGCGCGGCCTGAAGGGTTGGCGCAATGTGGCTGGCATCCGCACATTTGGTGAGATCGCGGGAGACCACGACGAGACGGCCGTCACGGCCCTCTTTTAGGCTGGCAAGTTTCATAAAACCGTTTCCTTCCTGATGTTTCCAATAATGGCGACCAATCCGTCGCGGCGTATCCGCGATGATGGCGCTCCATTCTATTCAGCGTGTTTTGATGTATATTGGTTGCATGAGCAACCAATTGCACAAACCCGCACATGCCCGCGCTGACTGGACCATCGATCAGGGCTGGGAAAAATACACTGCAGAAGAACATGCTGTCTGGGATCTGCTGTACAAGAGGCAGATGGAAATCCTGCCCGGACGCGCCGCTGATGAGTTCATGCACGGTCTGAAAGCACTCGACCTTGGCAAGGGCGGTATTCCGAATTTCGAGATCATATCGGACGAGCTGGAAGCGCTGACCGGCTGGCGCGTCGTCGCTGTGCCGGGCCTCGTGCCTGATGAGGTGTTCTTCGACCATTTGGCGAACCGGCGCTTTCCGGCAGGCCAGTTTATCCGCAAACGCAATGAGCTCGACTACCTGCAGGAGCCGGACGTATTCCACGACGTCTTTGGCCATGTGCCGATGCTGACCAATCCCGTGTTCGCCGACTATATGGAAGCCTATGGCAAGGGTGGCCTTCGCAGCCTGAACTTTGCCGCGCTGAAAAACCTTGCCGCGCTGTACTGGTACACGGTCGAGTTCGGCCTGATCCAGACCGATGACGGCCTGCGAATCTATGGCGCCGGGATCGTCTCATCCAAGACCGAAAGCATCTTCGCGCTGGAGGACGCCTCGCCGAATCGTATCGGGTTTGACCTCGAACGCCTTATGACGACCGACTACCGCATCGACGATTTCCAGCAGACCTATTTCATCATTGAGTCCTATGACCAGCTGTTCCGCGCGACGGTCGATACCGACTTCGCGCCGCTCTATGAGCGTATGCAGGGCAAGTTCTCGAAGGCGCCGGAAGATGTGATAAAGCGCGAAGACACCGTCATCACTCATGGTACGCAGGCCTACGCAAAGTCTGGTGGGCGCCTTGCCAATGCGGACGCGAAGTGAAGGTCCTCAGCTTTCTGGTGGTCGCAGCGCTCACTGTGCTGCCAGCCTCCGGTGAGGACACGATTGACGAGGCATGCTTCTTCAACGGCATCGCGCTGAACGGAAAGGTTCAAGTTGTCGAGAGCTTTCCAGATATCAAAGTCAAAACGGTCGACAGCTTTCCAGACCTAAAGGTCAAAATCGTGCAGAGCTTTCCCAGCAATTGCGGCGAGTGGCAGTTTGTCGAGAGTTTCCCCGATTTCAAAATTCAGTTTGTCGAGAGCTTCCCAGACATCAAGATCAAGATGGTGAACTCGTTTCCGGGCCTGCCTTAAGCAAGACTGGAAAGCCCCAACTCCTCAAGCAATTGCTCGCGCGCGGTACGGCACTCATCGGCAAAAGCTGGATCTGCAAGATCAGCGGAGACGACGCGGTCCCGATAGGTTTCGCTAACAATCGCCTGCAGTGCATCGATTTTCTCATCGCTGACCAGTACGTCCTGGTGACAACTTGCAAGCTCCACCTCGGTCATCACGACCCGCAGGCGCAGGCAGGCCGGGCCGCCGCCATTGCGCATGGACTGGCGCACATCAACATACTGGACGCGCCCGATCGGGCCATTGCCGGCGACCATGCGCTCACAGAAGTTACGTGTGCTGTCGGTTTCCTGCGTCTCCAGCGGCGCGAGCAGAACGAGCCGGTCTTCGCCGGGCATCTGCAGGAGCTGCGAGTTAAACAGGTAAGACGTGATCGCGTCGCCAATTGGCACTTCAGCTTCCGGCACCATGACGGGCTTTAGCTCAAACAAGCCATCCGCGGCCCGGCGTAGCTGCTCCAGCATGCCATCGGTGTCTTCGAAAGCGAGCTCATGGAAGAAGAGCGTTTCCAGCGCGCCGACGCAGACAACGTCATTGTGGAATGCGCCGGCATCAATGGCCGCCGTCGACTGGCGCGCGAAGACGGTCCGGTCATGGCTGAGGGCGTGGGCTCGGGCGATGGACTGGCTGGCGAGAAGGCTCTGACGGGCCGGGAAGCCGACGGTGCTCTCGCCGGGCTCGCGGCCATAGACGAAGAGCTCGACGCCGGGCGCGCCATGCTCGGCGCAAAGACGGACATGGTTGGCGGCGCCTTCGTCTGAAAAATCAGCATGCGGCGGCAGCGCGCCATGGACCGCGAACATGTCCTCACGCTCAAAGATCGACAGCAGCGCGGCGGTGGTGTCGGGATGCTCGATAGAGCGGTGCAGCATGGTCGACAGATTTGCCGATGTGAGGTGCAGGCGGCCATCTGCAGCGTCCGCCGAGGGCGAGACGGTCGCGGCATTGGCGGCCCACATCGCGCTGGCGCTATAGGCGGCTTTCAGAAGCGCTGGCGCCTGCTGTGCGGCCGCTTCAATCATGGCGGCATCGGAGCCACCGAAGCCTGCGCTGGCGAGGAGGTCAAAATTCGGGCGCGGCAGAGGCGGCAGGATGCCCTGCTTTAGCCCGGCGCGGTGAAGCAGGCGCATTTTCTCCAGCCCCTGCAGCGCGGCCTCGCGCGGGTTGGAGACGTCGCCCTCGTTCTTCGAACTGGCGAGATTGCCGTGCGACATGCCGCCATAATTGTGACTGGGGCCGATCAGGCCGTCGAAATTGACTTCGTACGCTGTGCTCATCTCAGCGGGTTACACCCGCCGCGCCAGCATGGAAAGACGCGCTATCGACTCTGTGCAGACGGGTAGTAGGCTGGACTGCGCAGAACAGAGGACCGAGCATGATGAAACGATTGATGATGAGCGCCCTGCTTGGCGCAGCCCTGACGTTCACGGCAAGTGCGCAATCGGCAAAAAACGGCTTCTCAACCGGGCCGGTTTTTGAGGCGTTTGGCCCGACCGCACAGGTGGAATCGGATCAGGCGATCCCGGAGGGGACGGAGTTCAAGGTCGTCTTTGATATCGCTGAGGCCAGTGAAGACGACGTGCTGAACAAGCGGTTCGAGAGTGTGGCACGTTTCATCAACATGCATGCCCGAGCCGGTATTCCGCTGGAGGACATCAAGCCAGCAATTGTCGTTCATGGCGGCGCTGCAACGCATCTGACAAAGCCTGCTGAAGATGCAGAGGCATCTGACACCACCAAGCTGGTCGAAGCGCTGATCGCCAATGGTGTGCCGATCTATCTGTGCGGACAGACCGCTG
Organism: Henriciella litoralis; assembly: GCF_002088935.1. Taxonomy (NCBI): domain Bacteria; kingdom Pseudomonadati; phylum Pseudomonadota; class Alphaproteobacteria; order Hyphomonadales; family Hyphomonadaceae; genus Henriciella; species Henriciella litoralis. The sequence continues at coordinate 26,190 of NZ_NCSS01000006.1, read as the reverse complement.
CAGCGCGCGGGATCACCAAGGAAGACCTTCTACCCGGCGTGCAGATGTCGCTATCGGCGATGACCGCCCACGCGCTTCTGGCGCGGGACGGTTATACGCTCAATCCGTTCTAGGCTTTCTTGCCGAAGCCCTGCGCGGACATACGCTCTGCGGTGTCCGCCACCTGGCTGGCTTGCGGCCAGGCGCAATAGTCTGCTGCATAGTAGGCGCCGGGTCGGAAATTGCCTGACAGGCCTGGTCCGCCGAACGGCATGTTGCCAGCTGCGCCAGCGGTTGGCCGGTTCCGGTTGAGGATACCTGCCCGCATCTCATTATGAGCCCGCAGCCACAGCGCATCATCATCGCTGACGAGGCCACCTGAGAGACCAAAGCGCGTGTCGTTTGCCTTCAGGATCGCAGCATCGAAGTCTTTCACGCGGAACACCTGCATGAGCGGGCCGAACAGCTCTTCGTCGGGCACATTCCCGGCGTCCGTCATATCGATGACGCCCGCGGTGACGAAACCGCCGCCGCGATCCATGCGCTTGAGACGGCGTAGCGGTTTGCCGCCCGCCTTGGAAAGCATGGTCTGAAAGTCCACAGCGGCCTGCGCAGCCTGCTCTGAGACCAGCGGCCCCATGAAGACGTCATCCTCATCCCACGCCCCGATCTTGAGGCTACGGGCGCGCTCGACAATGGCTTCGATCACGCTGTCGCCGAACTTGCCTTGCGGGACGTAGACGCGGCGGGCACAGCTGCACCGCTGGCCTGTCGTCAGAAAGGCCGACTGAGCTGCGATGTCACCCGCCGCCTCAATATCGGCCGGGTCCCATACGATCAGTGGATTGTTACCGCCCATTTCGAGCGCGAGAATCACTTCCGGGCGACCGGCAAAGTGGCGGTGAAATGCCGTGCCTGTATTTGCAGACCCGGTGAACAGCAGACCGTTGATCTCGGCATCCAGCAAGGCTGCGCCCGTGTGGCGCCCGCCATGAATGACGTTCAGCACGCCTGCCGGAAGTCCAGCCGCTTCGAAACACTCAACCATGATCTTAGCGACGGCCGGGGCCAGTTCAGATGGCTTGAAGACCACCGTATTGCCCGCCAACAGCGCCGGCACGATATGCCCGTTCGGCAGATGGCCGGGGAAGTTGAATGGGCCGAACACGGCCATTACGCCATGCGCGCGGTGCGTCAGATGCGCGGAGCCGAAGGCCGTCTCATCCTGTCGTCCGCCTGCGCGCTCTACCTGCGCCTGGATCGAGACGGCAATCTTGCCGCGCATGGCGCCGGCTTCGCCCATCGATTCCCAGCGCGCCTTGCCCATATCCCGGCTGATCGCCTCAGATATCTGTTCAGCGCGCTCGCCCACAGCTTCGGCATAGGCTTCAAGAATTCGGGTGCGGTCATGCTGCGGGGTGTGGCGCCAGGCAACGCCGGCAGCCTGCGCGGCCTCAACCGCTGCATTCACCTGCGACGCACTGGCCGCCTGCCCTTCCCAGCTGGTTTCGCCAGTTGCCGGGCAGGTCTTCTCAAACCAGTCGCCGTCGCCGGCAGACCATTTGCCATTGATATAAACGCCTTTCGACATTGTTCAGCTCCTCAGCCAAAGTCTTGCAACGCTGCCGGATCGCAGCTTGAGGCGATCAAGGACCGCCTGTGAGGTGACGAATTCGCTATCGCCGCGCAGCTCGCCCTCAAGGAGAGAGATGCGGATATCCTCAAAATTATCATTGGACGCGATGCCCGTTCTGCCGCGTGCCTCGCCTTCAACCAGCTTGACAAGACGGCTTTCGCGGATCGTCCGGATGAGACCACGCGGCGCGGCCACAAGCGGGCCACCATCAAAAATGTCGACTGTCCGCTCGAAACGGAAACCTTCCCATTCGAGCAGCTTCAGTGCGCCGACGCCGTCTGCATGGCAGCGGCCGATAACCTCGCGCGCTTCCGGCGGCAGAAGGTCCACATAGATCGGATATTTCGGCATCAGGTCCAGGATGAACTGATTGTCTGAGACGGCAGACAGGATGTCGGCCTCGGCGAATTCCATGCCGAAGAAATGCCGTCCTATCGCATCCCAGAAAGGGGTCTGGCCCTTGGCGTCCACGACACCGCGAAGCTCCGCCAGGACCATGTCGCCGAAGCGTTCCGGTTCGCAGGCCATCAACAGATAGCGCGACTGGGCCGCGAGCCGCCCTGCCCCACCGCCGCGATGCGACTGACGCAGGAAGAGCGTACCGACTTCCGTATAGCCGACGAATTCATTGGTCAGCACCAGCGCGTCCATATCAAACCGGCGGTCAGCTGCCTGGCTGGCCTGAGCCAGCGTGATGACGCGGTAATTGAAGAAAGGCTGCTCGATACCGACACCGGCCTTTACAGCGCTGCAGCCGCCCACCTCGCCCGTCTCATGATCGATCATCATCATGAGATACTTGCCGTATTGCGGCTGATCGAGTTTGCCCGAAAAAGCCTTTTCGGACTTTTCAAGCCGCTCTCGAATAATACCTTCATGCACAGGCAAGCTGGTGAAGCCTGGCCCGGATTCCTCGGCAAGCGTCATTAGGGAGTCGAAATCATCCAGCCGGGCCGGCCGCATGACATAGGAAGAGCTCATTCCATTAGCGCCTTGATCTTGTTTGCGTCGATACGTCCATCGGCAAAACGGTTCAGAAGGAGTGCCGAGAGGCTTGCCCGCTCAACCAGGCTGGACAACACCACATATTCTTCACTCGAGTGGATGCGTCCGCCCATCACGCCCAGCGTGTCGACATTTGGCACACCGGCCGCGAAGATATTGTTGCCTTCACAGACGCCGCCTGTGTCCTGGAACTCAAGCTGAAGATCCAGCGCCCGGCCGGTATCGGCGACAGCAGTGAACAACGCTTGCTGAGCTTCGTTTCGCGGCTTTGGAGGGCGATAGAACCCGCCATGCAGATGTCCGGTAATCCCGTCGCGTACGGTGGCTTCCTTGAAGAGACGCTCAACTTCCCATGTTGCCCACTGGGCCGCATCGGCATCGGGCGCGCGGGCCCCGAAGCGGACAATTGCAAGATCCGGCACGATATTTACGGCATTGCCGCCGTCGATACTGCCGACGTTGAACGAGACGCCTTCGCGGCGATTGTTCAGTGCTTCAATGTCCACGACCATATGGGCAGCGGCCTCGAGGGCGCTACGGCCATCTTCCTTTGAGCGGCCCGCATGGGCCGAGCGGCCATGCAGGACGATGTCGAACACGGCAGAGCCTTTGCGGCCGCCGGACATCGCGCCCGTTTCCATGCATGGCTCATAGGTCATCCCGACCATGGCGCCGGACTGAGCCGCCTCTTTCAAAGCGCCAGAGCTCGCAAAATTACCGATCTCCTCATCCGGAGAGACGACGATCTGATAGCCAAGCTTGTCCTTTAAAGGGCCCGCCTCAAAGGCTTTCAATGCCTCGAGCATGACGGACAGTCCGCCCTTCATATCGGCCAGACCCGGCCCGTTCAGACGCCCGTCATCCATCTCGGTGATCTCAGTAAAGGTGCCTGGCGGAAAGACAGTGTCGTAATGCCCGCTCATAATGATCTGAACCGGCGCCTCGGGGCGTGAATTGACCCGGAGGATTGGCGCGGTCTGGAAATCCACGGCCTTTCCCTTGTCGTCGACTTTTTCGAACGGCAGGGAAGGTTGCAGTTTGACCTCGGCATCCAGCGCCGAGAATGCATCTGCAAGCTTCGGCGCGAGCCTCTCCAGACCTTCGCGGTTCCAGCTGCCTGTGTTGATTGCGGACCAGTCAAGCATACGCTGCTTGATGTCGTTTTCAGCGTCTGCAATTCGCGCGCAGACGGCCTCATCGTCAGAGGTCTTTATTGCCAAATCAGTCATGCCCCTTGGTTTCATGAGAAATCAATTCCTGCAAGCCCGGCCGGGGGCTGAACCTCATATCGCCATCGCCCTGCCCCAGCATGGTTAACGCCTTGTTCGTGTCTGTTTGAGAGGAGGAGGCCGGAAAAATAAGGAGCGACAGCCCATGAGATACCGGATTACATCAATTCTTGCTGCAAGCTGCCTGCTGGCCCCGATCGCGGTCGCGCAGGATGGCTGGACCGGCGAAGGCGCGTTCAGCGCTGGCTACACAACGGGCAACACAGAAACGGCCGATCTCGGCCTCTCCCTCAAGCTAAACCGCAAGTCGGGCTTCTGGACCTATTCTGGCGAAGCGGCTGCGGATTATGGTGAAACGGACTCTGTCGAGACCAAGAACCGATATTTCCTCGCCGGTGAGGTCGACCGGCAGATTGGCGACAAGCTGTTCGCCTTCGGCCGTACCTCCTACGAGAAAGATGAGTTTTCCGGTTTTGACTCGCGTCTCTTTGTGGGCGGCGGGCTTGGCTATCTTATCCTCGAAGGTGAGCCGACGAACTGGTCGGTCCAGGGTGGCCCCGGCATCAAGATTGATGAAGTGCGCGCGACAACGACGCTGGTCAATGGCGCGCCCGTCACAACGCCCGCCACGACCGAAGAGTCCTTTGCTTTCGTCGGCAAATCGGAGTTTGCGCACGCTTTCAATGACGCGGTTTCGCTCACAAACACGACCGACTTTATCTATGCGCAGGAATCGACGCAGATCGGCAATGTTCTCGCCCTGACGGCCGCGCTGACCGATAAATTCTCGGCCCGCTTCTCAATCGATGTGCGCCACGACACCAATCCGCCGCCTGGATTTGAGGCGACGGATACGGCGACACGGATATCGCTTGTCTACGGGTTTGGCGGCTAAACCTTATCGAGCGCCTGGGTGAGGTCGGCGATCAAGTCGTCGGCGGCCTCAATCCCTACCGAAAAGCGGATCAGGCCATCGGTGAAGCCGATACGTTTGCGGATGGCCTCATCCACACCAGAATGCGTCGTCGAGCCGGGATGGCACATCAGGCTTTCCGTCCCGCCAAGGCTCACGGCAAGTTTCACGAGTTGAAGCGAATCGAGCAGACGGAAGGCCGCTTCCTTGCCGCCGTTCACATCGAATGAGAAGGTCGATCCAGCCGCCTCGCATTGCTCTTCATAGACCTTGCGCTGAGGGTCACCCTCTTCAAGGAAAGCTGGATACATCACCTTGCCGACCTTTGGGTGGTCGCGCAGGAACTCCGCACAAACGCGCGCATTCGCGAACGCCTTTTCCATGCGAAGCTGAACCGTTTCAAGCGAGCGTGTTACCAGCCAGCAGGTGTGGGCATCCAGCGTCGTGCCGAGATAGTTCCGCACACGGCGGATCTTCGCGATCGCCTCTTCATTCCCGATCGCAGCGCCGGCGACGAGGTCGGAATGGCCGCCAATATATTTGGTCAGCGAGTACAGCGCGACATCGGCGCCATGCTTCAGGGGGACATGACCGATCGGGCCCATCATCGTGTTGTCGCACATGATGATCGGGCGGTGGCCTGTCTCTTCCTCAATTTTGTCTGCAACACGGGCGCAAGCTTCGATATCGACCAGCGCACAGGTTGGATTGGCTGGCGATTCGGTGAAGATGACGCTCAGCGGGCCTTTTTTTGCCGCTTCGCGGGCGCGTGCCAGGATTTCATCTTCAGTGGCCCAGGCATCCATCTCGAACGGCGTGACGCCGAAGTCCGGCATGAAGGTTCGCATGAAGACTTCCGTCCCGCCATAAAGCGGGCTGGAATGAAGGATCGTCGTCCCGGCGCCAGCGCAGGCCAGCAGCGCGGTTGTGATCGCGCCCATGCCCGATGAGAACACCAGCGCATGATCACCGGCATCATAAAGCGTCAGCCGGTCTTCCAGAACTTCCATGTTTGGATTGTTGAAGCGGGTATAGATGAGGTCCGCCTCTTCCGGGTCACCATCCTCACGCTTGCCAGCGAGCTGGCGGAAGAGAGCCTCGCCGTCTCGGGCCGACTTGAACGCGAATGTCGACGTCATGAAGATTGGCGGCTTGATCGAGCCTTCCGACATGGACGGGTCGAAGCCGTAGCCCATGACGAGGGATTCCGGTTTCAGGACGTGATCGCCAATCTTGCGTTTGCGATAGGTTTTTTCTGGCTTGCTCATGGATTCGCCTTTCAATCATTTGATTTCAATTGAAACTGTTTAACCGTCCTGTTCAAGGCATGCAGGGCGGCCCTCAATGAAAAACCCCGGCCTCTACGAGAGACCGGGGTTGAACAATTCAAATCGTGAAGCCGGACTTAGGTGCTGCCAAGCGCTTCAAATTTGGCCTGGGCGTCTGCGAGACGCTCTTCGACCGTCGCGCAAGCTTCTGGTGCGTTTTCTTCACCAAGAACGGCAAGCTGCTTACAGCGCTTTTGCTCGTTTTCCAGGTCCTGCACGAGGCTTTGGGCTTCGAAGCGGACAAGGGCAACTTCTGTCTGCTCTTCAGAGCGCATGAAGTCGAGCCAACCGCGCCCAGCGCGATTGTTTGCGTTGTTGAAAGCTTCGCGTGCACCGGACCGGTCGTCGCGCTCATAGCGGGACTGGCCAATCAGCACCCAGGCGAGACCGCGGTCCTTGATGCCACCAGCGTTCAGCGCCTTGGTCAGCGCGTCTTCAGCTTTGCCCCACTCCTGAAGCTCGGCATAGGAACGACCGAGGCGCTCATACATCGCGCCGCTATTGTTCATGCGGGCAGCTTCTTCAATGACCGGGATGGCTTTATCGAACTCGCGAGCAACCTGATAGAGGTTCGCGAGAAGCTCCATGTGCTCGTAGGTTTTGCTGATTCGGCCAGCATTCATCTCTTTTTCAAGGACGCGGGCCGCCTGATACGGCGCATTGAAGCGGTTGTAGAAATTGACGATCCGCATCAGCTCATCCTCTTTGGTGAGGATACCGCCGAGATACATGGCTTTCTGGACCTCGAACGCCTTGCGCTCCTGATCACCGGCGAAATAGTCACCCGCGATAGCGTCCCAGAGTTTGCGCTCGTTCGGGTTCTTGGCGAGCAGCTGCTCAAGAAGTTGAGCTTTCTTCGCGCGCTGGCCCGTTGCATCATAGAGATAGATCAGGAAGTCGTAGACCTGACGGTCAGCATTCGAGCCGTCTTTCTGGAACACGCGCTCCGCCCATTTCAGGGCTTCCTGATTGTTCTCGAGCTTCTGGTTGATCACGGCCAGCTGCCACATGCCGTCACGGTCTGGCGTGCCACCAGCGTTCATCCACTTGCGAGAATATTCGATCGCCTTGTTCAGATCATTCTGGTTCAGATAGATCTGGAAGATGTTGTAATAGGTATTCTTGGTTTCAGACGCAGGAATGTAGCCTTGGTTCAGAGCTGATTCGAGATCGCGAACAGCGCCCGTATAGTCGCCCGTCTGGATCTTGATGGCTGCGCCAAGCTTCAGAACGGCGCCCTGCTCGTAGCAGTTCAGCTCCTGGCTTTTGAGCTTGTTGATCTCAGTCAGTGCTGCAGACGGGTTCTTGTTTTGCAGCAGTTCGCTCTCAGCCTTGAGATAGATCTCGCCGGTCTTGGCGCCGAACTCATTTGCTTCACAACCGGCCTGGGCCAAGGCGGCACCGGCGCCCAAACAGGACACCGCACCAGCGATGACTGCGCCTTTGAGAATATGCCTGAAATTCATGGTGTCTCACTCCTTTGCGCCTTTGCAGGCGGATTTTCTGATGCGAACGCTAAGCTGTAAATACGTTCGCGATACTCTGAACGATCCGTCGGGCGATTTATTATGTTTATCGTCGGCGCATTCTGAAATTTCGGTTTGATTAAGATATGATTGGTTAGCGCGGCCACGTCAACGTTTTGCGCAACAGCTTGTGCAGGACTCAACGACTGATCCGGAATTCGATCGGATAAACGACACCTTCACGCACAACAGCCTGTCCTCTGTGCACGCGCGGGGCAAATTCCACCTTGCTGATGGCGCGTTCAGCCTCCTTACGAAAACCGGGATCAGTACACTCTGCCTTGACGTTGTAAGGCCGGCCACGCGGGTCAACATCCAGATAGACGTTGCAATCGCCCTCGATCCCACGGCGCATCATCGCATCTGGATAGACGACGCTCGGTGGACGAATGGGTTGTACATCCTTGTTGCTGATCACAACCACGTCGAGCTTGAGCCCCTTTAGAGGGTTGAGCGGGAGCGTGCTTGGCGCTGTGCCTTCGATGGTGGGGGCAGGCAAGACGATGTCTGTTGCTGACACCGCATATTTGGGCGGAGGCGGCGGAGGCTGGACCGCGTCGTCCACAAATCCTGGCTCCGACGTGGGCTCTGGCACGGTTGGCGGCTCTTCATAGACAAACGCTTCGAGAACGCGAACCGGACTTTCTTCAGGGGGCACGAAGTCCGTTTCAACCATCCGGTACATGAATGTGAAAAGGCCGAATACGATAACCGCCGCAAGCGGCAGGCCGACCATCGGCCGGATGACAGAATTCTCAAACATTACGTTTCTCCCTTGTGTTATGTGACAACATTACACTTTAGATTACGTAACGTCAATGAAGACAAAAAAAAGAGGCCTCGAATGAGGCCTCTTTCAACAAATATGCTCTGGTAAACGACCTAGTCGTCGAGCCTGAATTCCAATGGGTACACCACGTTGCGGCGCTCCGCCGGTTGACCACGAACGATCTTCGGCGCGAATTCCACACGGCTCACGGCACGTTCAGCTTCACGTTTGAAGACGCTGTCGGTGCAATTTGCCTGGACGTTGTAAGGGCGACCACGTGTGTCCACGTCAAAGCGAACATCGCAGCTTCCTTCCGTGCCCCGCTCAGCAGCGCGGCTCGGATAAGTCGGCACAGGCGGGCGGATTGGCTGGGCGTCGCGGTCCGAGATTGCAACCGGATCGATTGCAAGCGAATCCAGACGCTCAATGTTCAGCTCTGTTGGTGCTGACCCCTGAATGCTCGGCGTTGGCAGATCAATGTCCGACCGCGATGCCGACATTTTCGGCGGTGGCGGTGGCTTGTCAGCGGAGTCGATACGCTTGGGTTTGCTGCGGCTACGCGTGCGCACCTCTGTATCGTCTTCCGAAGGCGTGATCCGCTCCAGGACACGCTGCTCTTCAGCATTCGGCTGTTTGTAGTCACGGTTGATCATCTTGTACATGAAGGTGAACAGACCGAAGACGACGATAACAGCGAGCGGAATGCCTATGAGCAGCCGGATAATTGGATTTGAAAACATATTTCTCTCCTACTCCTCCTCGACCGAAACCTGAATGGCGGTGGATCCATCCGTCTCATTGATGATTTCCATCAGCGAGATCAGCGTTCCAGCCTCAGAGTCCCGATCAGCCTGGACGACCAGCTTGCCCTTCTTGTTATCTTCCCGAAGCTCCTTCACGCGGAAGCTGACTTCCGGCAGCGGGACCTTCTCCTTATCGATATAGATGTCACTGTTTTCATCGATAGCGATCAGGATACCAAGAGGGTTCTGACGTTCGAGGTTATCCACTTCTGTTCTGTCGATCGTGACGCCAGGTTCCTTGATGAACTGTGCCGTCACGATGAAGAAAATAAGCAGGATAAACACGACATCCAGCATTGGCGTGAGGTTTACATCATCATCACCAGAAGCGTCGGCGGCACTTATTCGTTTTCTACGCGCCATATGTGTCTCCTACTCCTCGCTCTGCACGATGTTCACCCGGTCCATTTTGGCATTATATGCCTCGTCGCGGATTTTCACGATTGTCCCGGTCCGGGCCCGTGGGTGCGCCTGAATAATCAGGGCACTTTCAGGGTTCTCGGCCCGCAGACGCTCCATGTTCGCACGAACACCCGAAATATCGGTGAAACGACCGTTGACCTGGATCAGGTTATCCTCACCGACATAGATAAGGATCGCCTGGTTCTGCTGCTGATCAGTATCCGGGCTTGGAGGTGGCGGTGGCTCAAGGCCAAGCGCCCGCTCCTGGATAAAGGTCGAGGTGACGATGAAGAAGATGAGCAGGATGAAAACAACATCCAGCATCGGCGTCAGGTCAACACTCGCCTCATCGGCAGCTTTGGTTTGTCTTCCGCGCATTAGCTGATCTCCATTTCGTCTTCGACACCCTGCACCAGACGGTTGACCTTACGGTCCATACCGGAGGTGAAGAGGATCCCAGAAATGGAGGCCACCATGCCTGCCATGGTCGGGATTGTGGCTTGCGACACGCCCCCTGACATGGCCTTGGCATCGGCACCATCCGTAATCGCCATGACGTCAAACACTGCGACCATGCCGGTCACCGTACCAAGCAGGCCGAGCAGTGGCGCGAGCGCCACCATGGCCTTGGTCATCTGGACGTTTGCCTCAGCTTTGAGACGCACTTCCGATACCAGCTTGTCACGGACCCAGTGTGCCAGAACCGACTTGCGGTCTGATCTGGCATTCCACTCCGACACCGCTTCCTCAGCAACAGCCTTGTGAGCGAATCGAAAGTAGAAAAGACGTTCCAGGATCAGCGCCCACATCACAAATGTGGCCACCATGATCACGAGCAGGACGGGTCCGCCACGCGCCAGGAAGTCTTCGAGTTCATTCAGTCCTAGTCCCATAAGGGTACCTCCCGAAGGAGGTGACGGCAATTATGCCGTCACCGTGTTGGACTCTGCACGCTCGGCAACGAGGCCGGCGGCTTGCTCATCGAGGATCTGCTGGTTGCCACGTGCCATGGACGACGCGATAGCGTGGAGCAGAAGCAGCGGGATGGCAGCGACGAGACCAAGAACGGTCGTCATCAGGGCCACCGAGATACCGCCAGCCATCAGCTTTGGATCGCCGGCACCGAAGTTGGTGATGGCGGTAAAGGTGATGATCATACCGATAACCGTACCGAGCAGGCCGAGAAGTGGTGCAACAGCTGCAAGCACTTTGACCACATCGTTGAAGCGTTCGATCTTCGGCGACTCGCGCAGGATTTGTTCGTCCAGCTTGAGTTCGAGCGATTCCAGATCCTGATGCTTGTTGTTCTCATAAGCTTCGAAGACGCGAGCCAGCGGGTTGCCGGTTCCGGCTTGACGCGTTTTGGCCGTCTTGCGCATGGAAGCGCCCATGAGGAACAGCGTAACGATCTTGAACAGAGCGAAAGCAATACCGATCGCAAGCAGGACAAGGATCACATAACCGACCGTACCGCCCTGATTGATGCGTTCGCCAATACCTGGCATTTCGCCTTCAACAGCAAACAGCTGACCTTTGGTCGGGTCAACCGGCGTGATGACGACTTCGCCCTCATCAGCATTGATCAGTTTCTGCATGGCAGAGCGGAAGCTGCCGCCTGGCTGGGCTTTCAGAACGCGCAGATATGGGGAGTCGCCGTCGGTCATGACCTCAACGAAGCGAACATCATCTGTCGTCGCTGCGGTAAAGACACCAACGCGCATAAGCTCAGTATCAACGACTTCGCCTTCCGGACCTGCACCAGAAACTGGCGTCGTGAAGGCTTTCACCTCGGATTGTGCGATCATTTCCTGAAGCATCGCTTTTGGCAGTGCATCAAGGTCTTCGCGGCTTGGAAGCGAACGGGCTTCGGACACTTCAGCCAGCTTTTCGGCACGGCCACCATATTCGAAGTTCGCAAGCGACTCGCGAATGATCGGCATCGTCTCACCAGCCGCGGTGCGGAACTGGCCAAGAAGTTCGCCGAAATCGCCGGCCTGGGTTTCAAGCTCTGCCTGAAGCTCACCAAGTTGACGCTCATTCGCGTCAAATTCTGAAGACAGGGCGCGGCCACGGGCCTCGGCTGCGTTCAGATCCGAACGTGCTCCAGCCATCAGACGCTCCTGCTCGGCAGCTTCCTGACGGAACTCCTGCAGGCGGCGCGAATCTTCAGCAGACATTTGCTGAGAGTCCTGCTGAACGCGGTTCAGAATGTCGCTCAGCGACACATTATTCTGCGCGACAGCCGGCGCGGTGAAAGTGATAGCAGATCCCATGACAAGCGCGGCTGCGCCAAGGGTCTGCAGAGTTTTATTGATGGTTTTCATCTAATTCGATCCTCTGATTCTCTGGCGCTGCTTAAAGCTCGACATCAAGACGGGTAGCCGGTGCGTAAAGCACGCTTGGCGTCGTCGTACCCTTGGCCACCTTGATGGCCTGGGCGATATCTTCCTTGAACTTGCTCTCGACAGGAACCCACTGAGCTTGTTCGCGGTCCCAACGGGCAGCGTATTTGCGGTCTGGCGACATATAGACGAGTGCGACGCGACCAAAGAGGAACATGTCGACAGTGACGGTCTTGCCGTCCACATCGATATCTTCCGGCCATGTGTCGATCGTGCGGCCATATTCCATCTCGGACTTATAAGCCTCGATGATCAGGCGATACTGCTCAACGATTGGCACCTGCGCATTTTCCATCGCGGCGCGAAGGTCAGCAATGCGCTGGGTACGGTCGTCGATGCGGAATGGAAGGTCGGCCTGAACGAAAGCTTCGAGATCAGAAATCATATCGAGAAGCATTGGCGTCGTCTGAGCGGTGATCTCATCAACGCGGCCAAGCTGCTCAGTCAGTGATTCGAGTTCGCGGCGCTGGCTCTCAACGACTTTTTCCTGCTGGCGCGCATAAAGCTGTGCAGCCTGGGTGCGTTGCAGGAGCGTGCGGAATTCGCTTACCGCATCAGAGCGCTGATCATCCAGCTGGTTGATCTGCTCCTGTACCTGCTCAGCCTTGCGCGTTGCCTGCTCACCGGTATCCAGCGCCTGGCGCAACTGGCCCTGCGCCATAGGTGGCAATGCCAATCCGACTAATAGTGCCGCCGCAATGGCACCTCGCGCCGGTGTCAGTACTTTTTTCATGAGGTTTGCCTCTCACTCTCCGAATGGTCGTGCAGACAGTCTGCACGGTGAAACTTCAATGCGGCCCATGCCCCCTGAACAGGCGGCCGCAACTCTCTAACTTAACCGGACACACACAAGCCCGCAGTTTGGAGGTGAATGCTGGAAACATCCATCATCTCCCCTTTTTGTACGGAGTGCTTTTATCTGCACTCTTCTCTTATTCGCCATTTCGGCAAGAGCCGTCAGCTTATGATCAGGCCATCGGGCCGGACGCTATCAATACGAAGGCCCGCGATCAATGGGTGTTCACTAACCGTTTAAAAAACTTACCGAATTGCACCGCAAGCACAATCTCGCATCACAGTGCAAGCCAATCTTAGTATTTTTTGGAAGTAATTTTTGTGACGGGGGCGCATTGTGCCATCCCGAAGCCTGTTCGTGCCCGATCAATAGTCACGTACTGTAACACTGACAGCGATCGGGCGCGGGAGAAGAGTGGCTGGGGTGCCAGGATTCGAACCTGGGAATGTCGATACCAAAAACCGATGCCTTACCACTTGGCGACACCCCAACTCTTGGCGAAGGCAGGGACATACTCAATCCGATCTTGGCATGCAACTCCCCATCTCAGGCAATTTCAGTTGAGGGGGACTACAGCTGATTTTTCAGGCCCCGCTTGTCACGCAAACCGCGATTGCGATATAGCGGCGCCCCTCGGATCGGAACATAGCTCAGCCTGGTAGAGCACCGTCTTCGGGAGGCGGGGGTCGGAGGTTCGAATCCTCCTGTTCCGACCACTTCCATATGTCGCACCCTCCAAATTCGATTTGATCATCGACTCACATCTGGTCTTTACTTTTAAACGATAAGCTACATATCGTTTAATGATAAAATTCCCGGTTCGGAGGTCTTTTCTTGAAAACCTTTTTCACAGCGCTCGGCGGCGCAATTCTTGGCACCCTGCTCGGTGCCGTCCTGCTTTTCTTCATCGCTTCCGCGATTGTCGGCAGCGTCGTGAACTCTGCGACGGCCTCACTGGCGGGCGGCGAAGCCAATCCAGACTCCATGGTGCTGTCGATTGATATGCGCGAGAATCTGGCCGATCAGCCCGCAACATCCGGGATCGGCGCCATATTCGGCCAGAAAGGTTTTATCGACGTCCTGACGCGGCTTGATGCTGCGCGGACCGATGAGCGCGTCAAAGGCGTCTTTATTCGCGCCAGCGAAATGTCTGTCGGCTCATCACGCGCCGAAGAGCTGCGTGAGGCGATCAATCGTCTCAAGGACTCCGGAAAGTTCGTTGTCGCCTCCTCACAGGGCACTTATTCGGGCGGGCCGTCCTCCCTTCGGGCAATCGCTGCGGCTGATGAAATCTGGATTCAACCCGGCGGGGACTTCCTGCCTGGGGGCATCACATTCGAGACATTGTTCTTCAAGGATCTGCTGGACCGACTCAATGTTCGGGCCGAGATTGACCAGTTCTACGAGTACAAGAACGCACCAAACGTCTACAAGGAAAGCGGCTACACAGACGCGCACAGAGAAGCGATGACCGTCCTGGCCGACTCGATCTGGACGACATCGATTGAGGACATTGCGGCAGACCGCGGCCTGAACGCGTCCGCCGTGCGTACCACGCTTGATACAGCGCCGCTTAGCCCCGCCGTCATGATTGATGCCGGCCTTGCTGACAAACTTGGCTGGCCCGAAGATGCCATGGATGCCGTCATCGAACGTGCCGGCGAAGGCAGCGAGCTGGTGGATATTCTCTCCTACAAGCCAAAGTCGGCCCCGCTCGGCGCCAAGGTGATTGCCATCGTTGGCGGCGAAGGCCCGATTGTGACCGGTGGCCCTGGCGGCGACCTGTTTAATGGCGGGAACGCCTTTGCGTCCGACATGGTAGCAGGCGCGATCCTCGAGGCCGGACGCGATGAAAACGTGGAAGCCATTGTCTTCCGCGTCGACAGCCCCGGCGGGTCTCCCACCGCTTCTGATCAGATCTGGCGCGCCATCAAGCGCGTGCAGGAACTGGACAAGCCCGTCGTGGTCTCCATGGGCTCTGTTGCTGCTTCGGGTGGCTACTATGTCTCGACCGGCGCTGACTGGATCATGGCCAGCCGCTCAACCATCACGGGCTCGATCGGGATTTTTGGCGGCAAGCTCGCCATTGCGGATGGCCTTCGTGAGTTTGGTGTCAATGCCGAAGCGATCTCCGTCGGCGGTCCTTTCGCAGGCGCGTTGTCTACAATCGATGGCTTTACACCTGAGCAGCAGGAGCTGCTGCACGCCTGGCTTGAGCGCGGCTATGACCGTTTCCTTGAGCTGGTCGCAGAAGGCCGAGGCAAGACCGTAGCGGAAGTCAACGAAATCGCACGCGGACGCGTCTGGTCAGGCGAAGACGCCCTGGCCGTTGGTCTGGTCGATGAGATTGGCGGACTGACGGATGCCATTACGAAAGCCCGTGAACTTGCAGACATCGCGTCCGATGAAGACACGCGCCTGAAATTCTACCCTGCCCCGCAAGGCGGAATTCCCGGGTTTGGCCCGCTTGCCGAAGCCTCTGCCGGCGATCTTGGTAGCTTGGCGAGCATCGCAGAGATCCTGGAAGATGAGCGTATTCAGGCGCTGATCGAACAGGGCAGCGTCTTCGACCGCTCGCCGGTTCAGGCCCGCGGCCCGATGATTATCGAGAAATAGGACGAATCAGATGCGGCTCGATGTGCAGTTCAAGCTGTGCGTCGAGCCGTCACATACTTGATCGGCCAAGCGGCGCCCTATATCCGCCAGACAAGACAACAGGACTGGTACTCTGATGACCGATACGGCCGACCCCGACACACGCCTTCACACGTGGAAAACTGCCGAGACCATGGCGGATGTCCGCTATGAGATCGACCGCCTGGATCGCGCCCTGGTCAAACTTCTGGAAGAACGTCAGTCTTTCATGGATGCCGCGGCACGCATCAAGGGTGAGCGTAAGGTCGTGCATGACCGTGCCCGCATTGAAGATGTCGTGGACAAAGTGTTGGCAGAAGCGCGCAAACAGGGTCTGTCACCCTCCATCGCGGAACCGGTCTGGCGCACGCTGATTGATCGCTGCATCGCTTATGAATTCGAAGCTTTCGACGCTCTCAAGCCGGGTCTCGACAAGGCATAGCTGGCGCGGCTGCAGGCGTCGATCGTCTGCGCCAGATCATCTTTCACTTCATTGAGAATAAGGGCCGCCCCGGCTGGGCTGGGCTGACTCTCGCGACCGGCCGTCTCTGCCCGTGCGCAGGTCTCCGCCAATTGCACAGCGCCAATGCTTAGAGCTGCGCCCTTGAGTGTATGAGCTGCATCGGCCCACTGATTCGAACTCGCGCGGGGATCGAGAAGACGCGACCAGATCTCGGCCTGCTGGCGAAATATGCCGATCACCTCGTCGGCCAGATCGACGTCGCCGCCTGTCATCGATAGCAGGTGCTCAAGATCGAGTTCGACAGTCGCCATGGTAATATCCTTCGCAAAGCGCAGTTGGCGCGCGCCCGATCATCTACACGCCCATAGCTTAGGCTGACGTTAAAGACACAGCGCGCTGGCTCTCGCACCTCTGACGATTGCGCGCAGACCCAATTCGGCATATAAATGGGGCCAGATGTAAGCATAGGGGATGATCATGATTGGCGTACTTGTCGCCCTTCGGGATTTTATCGTAGCAATATTGATCAGCTGGCTGGGCGTTGTCTCGGAGCCAACGGACACGCAGGCGCAAACAGATGCTACGCCCACAACGCAATCTGCGGCGATTGCCCTGCTGCGCTAGTCCCCGTCCAGGCTGGCAAGATCATCAAAAGTTATCGAAAGAAGCGCAGGTGCGAAACCTGCGCTTCTTTGCGTTTGCGTGATCAGTCGGCGCGATTCTGCCGACCATCAATCAGCTGATCCACGACTTCCGGCTCTGCCAGGGTCGAGGTGTCGCCGAGATTATCAAAGCTATCCTCGGCGATCTTGCGCAGAATTCGTCGCATGATCTTGCCAGACCGGGTCTTCGGCAGGCCCGGAGCGAACTGGACCAGGTCCGGGCATGCGATGGGGCCGATTTCGGACCTCACATGCAGCTTGAGTTCGGCTTTCAGCTCTTCGCTCGGCTCAACGTCCGAAACGGTGGTCACATAAGCATATATGCCCTGCCCCTTGATATCATGAGGATATCCAACAACCGCAGCTTCAGCCACGGCGTCGTGTGAGACAAGCGCGCTCTCGACCTCGGCCGTGCCCATGCGGTGACCCGAAACATTGATCACATCATCCACGCGGCCGGTGATCCAGTAGAAGCCGTCCTCGTCGCGCCGGCAGCCATCGCCGGTGAAGTAGTTGCCGGGATAGGCGGAGAAATACGTCTCTACGAATCGCTGATGGTCTCCATAAACGGTCCGCATCTGGCCCGGCCAGCTATCAGTGATAATGAGATTACCCTCAGTCGCACCGGTAAGAAGATCACCCTCTGCATCGACCAGTTCCGGCTTCACGCCAAAGAATGGATGGGAGCCTGCGCCCGGCTTCATATCGGTCGTGCCTGGCAGCGGTACGATCATCGTGCCGCCTGTCTCTGTCTGCCACCAGGTATCCACGATCGGACAGCGTTCTTCGCCGACCGTTTTGAAATACCATTCCCAGGCCTCCGGGTTGATCGGCTCGCCAACTGTTCCGAGCAGGCGGATTGAGCTCCGGTCCGTCGATTTCACCGGTCCGTCACCTTCACGCATCAGCGCGCGAATCGCCGTCGGCGCGGTATAAAAGATGGTCACGCCATGCTTGTCGCAGGCTTCCCAGAAGCGCGACGCCGTTGGATAGGTTGGCACCCCCTCGAACATGACGGACGTCGCGCCATTCGCGAGCGGGCCATAGACAATGTAGGTATGGCCCGTAACCCAGCCGACATCGGCCGAGCACCAGAAAACATCATCCTCTTTCAGGTCGAAGACGTATTCATGCGTCATCGACGCCCAGACGAGATAGCCGCCGCAGGTGTGCAGGACACCCTTTGGTTTGCCGGTTGAGCCGGACGTGTAGAGGATGAAAAGCGGGTCTTCGGCGTTCATCGGTTCGGCAGGGCACGTGTCGGCAACATCCGCGCCGACTTCATGCAGCCACAGGTCGCGGCCTTCCTTCATGTCCACGCCAACGCCCGTGCGCTCAACCACGAGCACTTTCTTGACCATTCCCTTGGCTAGCTCGCACGCGCGGTCGCAATTTTGCTTGAGCGGCACCTTGCGGCCACCGCGCACACCTTCGTCGGCGGTAATCACAAATTCCGACTCGCAATCGAGGATCCGGCCGGAGAGTGCTTCGGGCGAAAACCCGCCAAATACCACCGAGTGAACAGCGCCCACACGGGCACAGGCCAGCATGGCCATCGCAGCTTCGGCGATCATCGGCATGTAGATGGTGACGCGGTCGCCTTTCTTGACGCCCATTTCCTTCAGCACGTTCGCGAAGCGGCAGACCGAGTGATAAAGCTGGCGATAGGTCAGCGTGTAGCTGTCTTCCGGCTCGTCGCCTTCCCAGATGATCGCGGCTTTATCGGCCCGTGTTTCCAGCTGTCGGTCGAGGCAGCTTTCGGTCACGTTCAGCGTGCCATCCGCAAACCAGCGCACATGCACATCATCCTTGTCCCACGACGTGTCCTTGACCTTGGTAAATGGCTTCATCCATTTGATGCGCTTGCCGTGCTCAGCCCAGAAGCTCTCAGGATCCTCAATTGAAGCCTTGTACATCTCTCGATATTTTTCAGGCGTCAGATTGGCTTGCTTCGCAAAAGCCTCGGGGACCGGATGTTTGGACATGTGGTGACTCATGGTCGGCATTGCTCCCTTTACTGTTTTGGCGCGGACCGCGCAGGCCACACGTCGTTCTATGACGCCAACATGCGCACAGTTTGGGCCCTTGTGAACCCCGGCCGCATCGTCAAATCGATGACATCCTGTCTCAAACGCAAGACAGTTCGCTCTCAGAAAAGTCTGATTTCACTCACCGACTAGTACCAGGCTCGAATTCCGAGCAGAAAGACGGTCTCTCCGGCGTCTCCACCAGCAGCCTCTGCGAAGTCGGCCGTCTTTCCAAAACGGTTTTGCCACTCGACACCGATATAGGGCGCAAACTCCCGTTCTATCTCGTAACGCAGACGCAGGCCCGCATTGAGTGATGTGAGGCCAGCCCCTTTTCCAAGCTCTGGAATGTCCTGCGCGGAAAAGGACAGCTCGGCGCGCGGTTGCAGGATAAGGCGCTGCGTCAGCAGCAACTCATACTCGGCCTCCATCCGCGCAGTGAGGTCACCATCCGTCGACAGAAAGGACGCGGCATCCAGCTCGAAAAGGTAGGGCGCGAGCCCCTGAAACCCGGCGACGAGATGCGTCAGGCCATCGGGTTCAAAATCCTGTCTCAGCCCGGCCTGGAAATCGAAGTAGGGAGAAATGGCGCGCGACCAGAGGACCTGAAGCTCAGCCTCCTCAAACTCACCTTCATCTGGCAAATATTCCAGCTCGGACTTGAACCAGAGCTTGTCGATGTCGCCGCCGATCCACGCATTGGCATCGAGCAGGATGACCTCCTCATCATCGAAGCTCTGCCATTCGAAGCGTTCGGCCTGAAAATAGGTGGAGCGCATATCGCCATGGCTGTGCTGGAGATGCTCTCGGGCCGCCTGCATCTCTGTTGCATCGTAATAGTCGTCGGCCATGGACCAGGGGGCGCCGCCCTGCTCTGCCAGCGAAACGTTTGCGATGCCGGCCATAGCAGCGGTGAGCGCGATCAGTCTGAATGCGTGTCTCATCAGTGATGCCCTCCCTTGCTCATATCGTGCCCGGCATGGGGGTCGGCTTTCTCGCTATGGTCCATGCCATGGTGGCCGGAATGATCGGGTTCGACATTGCCTTCATGCGGGATGACCGAGACGACGTTCATCATGCCCGCATGCATGTGGTAAAGCAGATGGCAGTGGAACGCCCAGTCTCCGACATGTTCAGACGAGACATCAAAGGCGACTTTTTCCCCCGGCTTGACGATTACGGTGTGCTTTCGCGGCCGGTGACCGCCGCCGCCATTTTCGAGCTCGAAGAACATGCCGTGTAGGTGGATCGGATGCGGCATCATCGTGTCGTTGACGAGGTTAAACCGCACCCGCTCGCCTTCGTTCAGGCGAATGGCTTCCCTGACCTCGGAAAACTTCACGCCGTTAAACGACCACATGTACCGCTCCATATTGGAGGTCAGGTGGATCTGCAGCTCGCGTTCGGGTGGCCGCGTATCGGCATTGGGCTCGAGGGCGCGAAGGTCGGCATAGGTGAGGACGCGGTGCGCGACGTTCTCAAGGCCGATGCCGGGCTCATCAAGCCGACTGACCGGCATCATGGCGACATTGGCAACGCCCGGCCCCTGTTTGTGGTCATGCACCTGCATACCGCCATCCGGCGCAGGCTTGTTGGCGCCATGGTCCATGCCGGACATGTCATGCTGGCTGTGGTCCATGCCGGACATGTCGTGCCCGGAATGGTCCATATCCGCATCGCTGTGGTCCATCGCCATGTCTTTCATGCTGAGCGTGGGCACTGGGCGCATCTCGGGAGCCACAGCCCGCATGCCGGGCTTTGGCCCAAGCGTTGCGACCGCCTGCCCCGACCGATCGATCGATTCAGCGACCAGCGCATAAGCGCGCGCATCAGTCGGCTCAACAATCACGTCATAGGTCTCTGCAACGCCAATCTGGAACTCGTCGGTCTCGATCGGCCTGACATTCAGACCATCTGACGACACGACGGTCATCGGCAGACCGGGAATCCGGAAATTGAAGATCGACATGGCCGACGCATTGATGATGCGCAGCCGCACGCGCTCGCCGGGTTCAAACTGACCGTTCCAGTTATCTTCCGTGGAGTGACCATTGATGAGGTAGGTGTAGGTGGCGCCTGTGACATCCGCCAGATCACGCGGGCTCATGCGCATCTGCCCCCACATGGCGCGGTCTGCAAACGCCTCGCCAAGGCCCTGCTCAGCGGCATCGTCGGCAAAATCGCCGAGCGTGCGCTGATTGAAATTATACGTCTCGGCAGACGCTTTCAGCTTCTGGAAAATGCGGTGCGGGTTCTCAAAGCTCCAGTCCGACAGGACGAGCACATATTCGCGGTCTGCCTTAACCGGATCGGCGCCCTTCGGATCGATGATCAGCGGCCCGTAATGTCCGACCTGCTCCTGCAGCCCTGAATGGGAGTGGTACCAATAAGTGCCGTTCTGCGGGACGGCGAATTTGTACTGGAACGTCTCTCTTGGGCGAATGCCGGGAAAGGACACGCCCGGAACGCCGTCCATGTAGAATGGCACCAGAAGGCCGTGCCAGTGAATGGACGTATCCACCTCCAGCCCGTTATGGACATTGATCGTGATCTCGTCGCCCTCGCGAAAGCGGATCAGCGGCGCGGGCAGCGTCCCGTTGACGCCGGTCGCGAGGCCCGCCCGGCCACCAATGCGGACGGGAAACTGGGTGATATCGAGGTCGAAATTCGTCCCCGTGAGCGTCTGAAGGCCTGTATTGCCGTAGGCTGAGGTGCGCGCCCATGCGGGAAGCAAACCAGCAGCTCCAAATGCCGCGCCCACGCCAAGACCCGCGCCGAGAAAATGTCGTCTATTGAACATGAATAATCCATCTCATCGAATTGATTTAAAAGCAGAATTAAAGTGTCCGCGCTTGGCGCGAAAACACCTTCAGTCGCTCTCATCAATCAGATCAGAAGACGGATTCGGTCCTGTGTAAGGGTCAGGCGAGGCCTGGCGATGCCGGGACTTCGTCGCCAGCCGACATCACGCGGAATTTCCGCGAGTGGCAACATGCTCGTCGACTGCACAGATAGGATGGGCGGGTATTCAACCAGACCAAGGTCGACAACAGGCGTCGGCGCAGCCGCAACCCGCTGAACAAGGCTTTGCGCGCAGGCGTCACAGCTGGACGGCCCATCATGATGCTGGTGCGCCGGGGGCGCCGTGTGCTCGTGATGCCCTGCATGGCCGGAATGCGCGCCATGGTCGGCCATCGCCATGGCCGGCTTGTGAACCGGCTGCACGGATGCTGCCGCAGACGCTGTCGAACAGCCAATCAGTCCCGCACAGAACAGGCTCGCCAGAAGGCCGAGAACAGCAAGGCGTACGGACTGCATCATGGACTGGAAAATAGACGCTTCGCTCGCGCAATCAATGGCGCGAAAGCGGCCCGTGATGTCGAGGAAGGTAAAGTCCGCCTGGCACGGGCACTAGGACTTGAACCCAGGACCCTCGGTTTTGGAGACCGATGCTCTACCAACTGAGCTATACCCGCTCAGGCGAAGCGCCGTAATGCCCGAAACAGGCGGGAAGTGCAACAGTCCCCGGCCATCGCGCTGCAGATCAGTTCACAAGCGGCTTGGAGCCCTGTCCCTGCCCCTCTGGCAGCGAAGCGAACGACACACCGATGGGGTCATTGAAGGCGGGCTAAAGCGTCCGTGATGTCTTCAACAGCGGTATGCAG
Organism: Henriciella litoralis; assembly: GCF_002088935.1. Lineage (NCBI taxonomy): Bacteria > Pseudomonadati > Pseudomonadota > Alphaproteobacteria > Hyphomonadales > Hyphomonadaceae > Henriciella > Henriciella litoralis. The sequence continues at coordinate 3,951 of NZ_NCSS01000006.1, read as the reverse complement.
AATATTGGTGCCGTGCCCGTCGAGGATATGAAACTCGGCATTCGTCCGCTTTGTAATGCAAGCGGCAACGTCCTGCGCCGAAATGATCGAGTCATCATTGGCCTGCAACCAGATCTGGCGGCAGTCGACCGCCTCCAGATCGTCTGTCCAGTCTGCCATCGCGGCTGCCCCATCCCTCACCCAGGCGCCAGCCCCCTGCTCTACGGCATGGTAGAGCCCTTCGGCCTGCACCTTCATCAAGGTCGAATTGGAGAGCGTTGCGAGATCTGCGGGGGACTTCGAGAACTGTTTTTCGAGAAAGGCGCGCGTGCCGCGTCGCCTGTAAACTGGCAAGCCGATCGACGTCACCATCTTCATCACCGAGGGCGCATGTCGCGTTGCCATGGCGGCAAAGCGGGTCTGCCGGTCCATATGGGAAAGATGCACCTTCTCATCGATCGGGATGCCGCCCCCGATGACAAGCATGTCGCCCATGCGGCGACCGAGCGCCCGCGCAATGCGAAAACCATGCGACGTGCCGCCCTGATGGACGCAGAGGCTGATTTTCTCCAGGCCAAGATGATCAACCAGCGCCAGCGCATCCCTGACCACCGTCTCGTTGAAGTCACTGTCAGACGGGCTTGGGCTTGTATAGCCAAAGCCCGGCCTTGAGGGGGCGATCAGCCGGACATTTATTTGTGCCAGGGCGCGCCGGAAGGCCGGGGTGAAGAACGGCCCCTGCAGGTAGCCATGAATGAAAAGAACAGGCTTTTCGCCGTCACCGGCCGTGTACCAGGCCAGCTTGCGGCCTTTGAGGCGTGGCAGGAGCGACAAATTCTCCTTCGGGGTCATCCAGGTCTCGGCGCTCGGCGGGGTCTCCTGCTCCGGCAGCTGGCGCATCAGGAAAGCGATACTGGCGCAGAGCTGCACCACGTCCGACATGCGCGCACATCCTGTCTTTCGAAGGATCGCCTTGGACTGGCCCTTGATCGTTTCCAGAGACCTGTCGCGCTGCTGCGCGATCTCTTTCTGGCTGAGATTGGCGAGGTAACCCTCAAGGATTTCCGTTTCGCTGTGCGTCAGACCAAAGGCCTCCCCGAGGCGGGTCATCAAGGCATCCGACCAGTCGATATAGGACAGCGAGACCTGCACCCGGTCGGCGATGTCCTTTGGCCGCTGGATGAGGGCGAGGCAGGCCTGGACCTGCCGCTCGCCGACACTGGCCAGGATGATCCGGTCCTGCGGCTGATGCTCACCAGAGCGCAGGGATTTACGGATTTCGGAGATCGCCTCCGGGTCGAGCGGAAGATCGCAGAGGTGACAGGGGAAGTCGCGATCGGTCAGGTGAGCCGCAGCGGTATTGCCGGTGACAAGTTCTGAGCGAGCCGAGATATCGAGGACCGCGTGAAAACGCTCTGATTTTTCGCTGCCCCGCCGGGATGCTTCTTCGATCAGGGCGCCGATCCGCTGGCCATGCGTATCGAGCGTTTTGTCATCGCCCTTATAGCGCGGCACGTCGCCGGCGAGCAGACCTTCCGCCTCATCTTCAAAGAAATACGCCATGGCCGCAGCGAGGAACGCGTCGAACCTGTCGGGTCCGGATGGAACCTCATAGGCGGCGCCCAACATTTCGAAGTAACGTTGCGAGTGAGACATCACCTGGCCAAGAGCAAAAACAATCCGTGCAAATCGCACGATCTGTAAATCCCACACCAGAAGACGTTAGCCAAGGGTGATAGATTTCAAGCGTCATCCCCCCGCGGGGTGATGTGCGGTTCGTTTGAACTGCGTAAATTGGATTTGCTTTCTGCAGGCTGGGTGGGGATCTGGCATTGTAGAAGACAAAGAGGGTTGAAAAGAATGGATCAATCAGTGCGGGCAGCAGCCCGCTCTACCAGCAGAGCCGCGGCACTGGCCGTGCTGACCTGCATAGGCTTTTCATCCTCGTTTTCCGCATCTGCAGATGACCCGCCTGGCCTGGCTGAAATTGAACCGTTCGCGACCCCAATGGAACGAGAGCTGAGTGTTTCGGCCCTTATCGTGTTCGACGGCTTCCTGAAGTCGAATGACGAAAACCAGCAAAGCATGGGCGTCGACACCATTTTTGATGCCTGCATTTCCCGTGGACTTGGCACGGCCTGTTTCATGCTTGGCGATGTGTATGAAAGCCCTGAACCTGAAACTGCCGAGCTGCTCTACTCCGAGGGCTGCCGGGCAGACTTTCCAAACCTTGAGGCTTGCAGACGTACATACGGCCTGGCGCTCGAGCGCACCGATGCCGGATCGCGCGAACAGGACATGCTGAGCGAGGTCATCTCAGCTCGTCGCCGCGTGCTGATGGGAAGCTTCTCGGAAAAATCCGATAGCCTGGAAGACCTGATGAAACTGTGCGCCGACGGCTCCGGATTTGCTTGCACTTTCCTCGGCGATTTCAATGACAACAAATTCGACAAACGGGCGCTGCTCTCCGGCCTGAAAGCTGGCTGCGATGCGACCTATCCGGATGCTTATGGCTGCCATCGCCGTGCGACACTCTATGCCAGTGGGGCCGCCGGGGAGAAAGACCCTGCTCTCGCGCTGGAATACTCGAAAAAAGGTTGCGAACTCGGCTGGCCGGATGCCTGTACCCTGTTTGATAGCCTCCGAAACTAGACTTTTTTTGACCCCATAGAAAAAGGGCCGCCCCGTCAGGAGCGGCCCTTGATGTTTTTGATCCCCGCTTATCGCGATGGATCGGGTTCAGGGCTGCGAGGTCCGCAGCCCCTTACCGTTAAAAGTCTTACTTCTTGACCGAAGAGACGACGCCGGCACCGACGGTGCGGCCGCCTTCGCGGATGGCGAAGCGCAGGCCCTGGTCCATCGCGATTGGCGCGATCAGCTCAACGTCCATTTTGACGTTGTCGCCTGGAAGAACCATTTCCTTGTCCGCTGGAAGCTGGACAACACCCGTCACGTCCGTCGTACGGAAGTAGAACTGTGGACGGTAGTTGGTGAAGAATGGCGTGTGACGGCCACCCTCTTCCTTGGTCAGGATGTAGGCTTCAGCTTCGAACGTCGTGTGCGGCGTGATCGAGCCTGGCTTACAGAGAACCTGGCCGCGCTCAACACCCTCACGGTCGATACCGCGGATCAGCGCGCCGATGTTGTCGCCAGCCTGGCCCTGGTCGAGCAGCTTGCGGAACATTTCAACGCCCGTAACGGTCGTCTTCTGCGTGTCGCGGATACCAACGATCTCGACTTCTTCACCAACCTTGATGACGCCCGTCTCGACGCGGCCGGTCACAACCGTACCACGGCCGGAGATCGAGAACACGTCCTCAACCGGCATCAGGAATGGCTTGTCCAGTGGACGCTCAGGGGTCGGGATGTACTCGTCGACAGCTTTCATCAGCTCGAGGATCTTCTCCTTGCCGATCTTCTCGTCGCGGCCTTCAACAGCAGCGAGTGCAGAGCCGGAAATGATCGGAATCTCGTCGCCCGGGAAGTCGTAGGACGACAGAAGTTCACGAACTTCCATCTCGACGAGCTCAAGAAGCTCCTCGTCGTCAACCTGGTCGACCTTGTTCATGAAGACAACCATCGCAGGCACACCGACCTGCTTGGCCAGCAGGATGTGCTCGCGGGTCTGCGGCATTGGGCCGTCAGCTGCGTTCACAACCAGGATCGCGCCGTCCATCTGAGCCGCACCGGTGATCATGTTCTTCACATAGTCAGCGTGACCCGGGCAGTCGACGTGAGCGTAGTGACGGTTTTCCGTCTCATACTCAACGTGTGCGGTGTTGATGGTGATGCCGCGTGCTTTTTCTTCAGGGGCGTTGTCGATGTCCGCATAGGACTTCGCCGCGCCGCCATAAACTTCTGCAAGCGTCATCGTGATCGCTGCTGTCAGCGTCGTCTTGCCGTGGTCAACGTGACCAATCGTGCCGATGTTTACGTGCGGCTTGTTCCGCTCAAACTTTGCCTTGCCCATGG